>NZ_CP098401.1:0-600000 GCF_023674425.1 Sphingomonas donggukensis | reverse complement strand
CCCCCTATCAGCGCGCCGTCGCTGCGGGGTACAAGGCGGCGACCTATTGCTCGGCGATCTTCAACGCCGGTCGCACGCCCGCCGACATCGACCGCGACGAACTGCGCGGCATCTACCCCGAATATGACGCAATCGTCCCGACACTGGCGGCAAGCGTAGATCGGCGCACCGCCAGCGTCACGGTCGCATTCGACCCAAAACTGCCGCCGCGGCGCGCGGAATGGGCGCGAGGCCGGGGCTGCACGACATTGCCCATCGGCGCGCCGGCGTCCGCGCGCGCCCGCCCAGTCGCGCCACCCGCGCCTGCCTCCGATCCGCGTCCGTGGCCGATGGGCGACCGCGGCATCGCCCCGCGTCCCGCTCCGGCGCTCGATCGCACCGTCGCCGCCGCCTTCGACCGCGCGACCTACGGCAAGGATTCCGAGACGGTCGGCGTCGTCGTGGTGCAGGATGGCCGCATCGTCGCCGAACGCTACCGGTCGGGCTTCGGCCCGTTCGTCGCCAATCGCACATGGTCGGTCGCCAAGAGCATCACCGGCAGCCTCATGGGCACCGGTCTCGCGCAAAAGAACATCGGCACCAAAACCCCGCTTGCACTCTGGAGCGGCGAGGGCGACCCTCGCGCGGGCATCACCTACGATCACGCGCTGCGCATGGCCAGCGGGCTGCACAGCGACACCGCCGGCAACCGCACCGACGCGATCTATTTCGGCGGCACGACGGTGGCCGAGCAGGCGCCGGGCTGGCCGCTGGAGGCGCCGGTGGGCACGCGCTTCCGCTATGCCAACAACGACATATTGCTGGCTATGCTGTCGCTCGGACGGGTAATGGGCGCCGGCTTCGGCGACTTCCCGACCAGTGCGCTGTTCGCGCCGCTCGGCATGACCCACACCGTCGCGGAGCGTGACTGGGGCGGCAATTTCGTCATCTCCAGCCAGGTCTGGAGCACCGCGCGCGATTTCGCCCGGCTGGGGCAGTTCTGGTTGCAGGACGGCGTCTGGCAGGGCCGGCGCATCCTGCCGGCGGGCTGGATGCAGTACATGACCCGCCCCAGCGGACCGCAGCCGGCGTCCGGCCCCGGCTATGGCGCAACGATGTGGCTGTTCGGCCCGGCGCAGGGCTTGCCCGCGGGCAGCTACGCCGCGCAGGGCAACCGCGGCCAGTACATCATGGTCATCCCATCCCGGCGGCTGGTCGTGGTCCGCCGCGGCGAAGACCCCGGCCCCGCGCGCTTCGACATCGCGAAATTCGCCGCCGACGTCGCGGCGGCGATCCGGTGAAGGACTGGGCCGAAGTCGTCGCCTTCGCCTGCGCCTTGCCCGACGTGGCGATGGAGAACTTCTACGGCACGCCCTGTCCGAAGGTGAACGGCAAGGCGTTCGTGTCGCAGGGTCGCGAGCCCGGCAGCTTCCACGTGATGAGCCAGCACGAGGAGAAAGCGGTGCTGATCGAGACCGATCCCGACACTTTCTGGCAGACCGATCATTACAGGAACTGGCCGGGCCTGCTTGTCCGCTACGGCTCCGACGACCCCGATCGGGTCCGCAGCGTCATCGCCCGGGCGTGGTGGGACCGCGCGAAGAAACCGCAGCGCGCGAGGTTCGGTGATCGCCCCTGATCGTTTCGCCCGCTTCGTCGCGATCGACTGGTCGGGCGCGGTCGGCGCGCGCCAGCGCGGCATCGCGGTGGCGGAGTGTACGCCCGGAACCGCCGCACCGTCGCTCGTCCGCCCCGGACACATCTGGTCGCGTCACGACGTGCTCGAATGGGTCTTGGCCGCTCCCGCCGCCAGCCTGATCGGTTTCGATCTCGGCCCGTCGCTTCCCTTCCGGGATGCCGGAGCCTTCTTCCCCGGCTGGGACGACAGCCCGCCCGACGCCAAGGCACTCTGGGCGCTGGTCGATCGCCTCTGCGCCGAAGACCCGCACCTCGCCGCCACATCCTTCGTCGATCACGTCGAGGCATCGCGCCATTTCCGCCGCCACGGCGGGCGCACCGGCGACCGCTTCGGCACGGGCCGCGGGCGGTTGCGCGTGACCGAACACGCCCAGCGCGCGCAAGGGATGAGCCCGTACAGCAACATGAACCTGGTCGGCGCGGCGCAGGTCGGCAAGTCGAGCCTGACCGGCATGCGCCTGCTTCACCGCCTCGACGGACGGCTACCGGTGTGGCCGTTCGATGCCGATCCCGGCCACGGATCGCTGGTCGTGGAAATCTACACCAGCATCGCCGCCCGCGACGCCGGCCGTCCGAAGGGCCGCAGCAAGATGCGCGATATCGCCGCGCTCAACGCCGCGCTCGCCGTACTCGGCAGCGAAGCCGTGCCCGGAACCGGCGAAATCGACGACCACAGCAGCGACGCGCTCCTGACCGCCGCGTGGCTGCGCGCGAACGCCCACCGCGCCGAACTCTGGCATCCGCCGGCCCTGACGCCAGCGATTGCGGCGACCGAGGGCTGGACCTTCGGCGTGACCTGACGCATGGGGACGCCGGATGCCGGCTTAGCTCAGTTGGTAGAGCGCCAGTTTTGTAAACTGGATGTCGCGGGTTCGATTCCTGCAGCCGGCACCACCATCTTCGCGCGTGCGCCGCAAAGGGTCCCATGCTGAACGACGACATGCCGTTCGTCCTGCTCGACGATCTGCGCCCGTCGGGCGGACCGGCGCGGCTGTACCGCGCGCCCATCGAAATCATCGTCGCCGCCGACATGGCGTCGGTGCCACCGGCGCTCGCCCGCCTGCGCGCGGCGCTGGCCGAGGGGCGGCACGCCGCGGGCTATATGGCCTATGAAGCCGGCTTCGCGCTCGAACCCGGGCTGGCCGGCATCGAAACGGTCGCGCCCGAAGGGCCGCTGGTCTGGTGCGGCGTGTTCGAGGGCGTCACGCTGCTGTCGCCGGGCGAGGTCGCGGCGTGGCTGCCCGACCCGGCAGGCGCCTATGCCGGCGCACCGGTACCGCGCATCGACGCCGACGCCTATCGCGCCGCCTTCGCCCGCGTCGCCGACTATATCGTCGCGGGCGACATCTATCAGGCGAACCTCAGCTTCCGCGCCGACGTGCCGTTCGCGGGGCATCCCGCGGCGCTCTACGCCCGGCTGCGCACGGCGGGGAGCGGCGGCTGGGGCGGCATCGTCGGCACCGGGGACGCGTGGCTGCTCTCGACGTCGCCCGAGCTGTTCTTCACGCTCGAAGGCGGTGCGCTGACCGCGCGCCCGATGAAGGGCACCGCGCCACGCGGGCGCACCGCGGTGGAGGACCGCGACCGCATCGCCGCGCTGGTCGCCGATCCAAAGGAGCGCGCCGAGAATCTGATGATCGTCGACCTGCTGCGCAACGACCTGTCGCGCATCGCCGAGGCCGGCAGCGTCGCAGTGCCCGCGCTGTTCGAGGTCGAGACCTATCCGACGCTCCACACCCTCACCTCGACCGTCACCGCGCGCATCGCCGAGGGGCGCGACGCAATCGACGTGATCGCCGCGACCTTCCCCTGCGGATCGATCACCGGCGCGCCGAAAATCCGCGCGATGGGCATCATCGCCGAGGTCGAAGGCGATGCCCGCGGCGCCTACACCGGGTCGATGGGCTGGCTGGCGCCGGACGGCGACGCCGCGTTCAACGTGCTGATCCGCACGCTGTCGATCCGGGACGGGCGCGCCAGCGTCGGGCTGGGATCGGCGGTGGTGGCGGACAGCCGCGCCGATGGCGAATGGGCCGAGTGTCTCGCCAAGGGCGGCTTCGTCACGCGCGACATGCCCGTATTCGACCTGATCGAGACGATGTTCTGCGGTGCGGACGGCGGCGTGCGGTACCGCGCGGCGCACCTCGCCCGCCTGCGTGCGTCGGCGCAGGCGCTGGGCTTCGCGTGGGGCGACGTGGACGCAGCCCTCGACGCCGCCGTCGCGGGACTGGGGGAGGACTGCCGCCTGCGCCTGCTGCTGTCGCGCGACGGCACCACGGCGATCGAGACCGCGCCGCTGCCGCCGCCGATGCCGAACCCGGTCGAGGTCGCGCTTGCCCCCCTTCCCGTCGCGCCCGACGACTTCCGCCTGCGCCACAAGACCACCGATCGCGCCTTCTACGACGACGCCCGCACCGCCGCCGGCGCACCCGAAGTCGTGTTCGTTGACCGCGACGGCTTCCTGACCGAGGGCAGCTTCACCACCGCCTTCGTCGAGCGCGACGGTCGCCTGCTCACCCCGCCGCTCGGGCGCGGCCTGCTGCCGGGCGTGCTGCGCCGGGTGCTGATCGACGAAGGCCGCGCGGTCGAGGCCGAACTGACACCCGCCGATCTCGCGGGCGGGTTCCTGATCGGGAACTCGCTGCGCGGACTGATGCCGGCGCGCTTGCAGGCTGCGGGCCTATCCCGCACAGCTGCGCCATGAGACACGTCCTGCTGCTCGCCGCCGCGGTGCTGACGGCGGCGCCCGCGACCGCGCAGACCTATGTCATGCGGCACCTCGACACGCCCGAGGGCCAGCGCGATCCCGACCTGTTGCCGAACGGCCAGGCCTCTGCACGGAAACTGGTGCGCTGGTTTCGCGGCAAGCGCCTGACCGCGATCTACGTCAGCGATTTTCGCCGCACGCGCCAGACCGCGGCGCCGCTTGCTGCCGCGCGACGGATCACACCGACTCTCTACGATCCCGCCAGGACCGCCGACCTGCTCGCCGCCGTCCGCGCCGAGCGCGGGCCCGTCCTGATCGTCGGCCACAGCAACACCGTGCCCGACATCGTCGAGGGTTTGGGCGGGACGCGCCCCGCACCGCTCACCCACCCCGATTTCGGCGACGTCTGGACCGTTCGCGGAACGGGCACGAAACGCACGCGGATCGACCGCTGACGACACTTGCGTTTCGCGGGCGGAACGAAGACGGTCCCCTCCCATGAACACCGCCGAAATCTTCCTGATCGCGATCCTCATCATCTTTGCCGCGCCCTATCTGGTGTGGCGGCTGGGGCGTACCGATTACTGGGCACCGCTGGTAGTGGTGCAGATCGTCGGCGGGATCATCCTCGGCCCCGGCGTGCTCGGCGCGGCGTTTCCCGCCTATTACGCCTATGTGTTCACGCCGCAGGTTATCGGCGCGCTGAACGGCATCGCGTGGTGGGCGGTGATGCTGTTCGTGTGGGTCGCCGGGATCGAACTCGATCTGCGTCAGGCGTGGACGCGGCGGCGCGAGACGGGCGTGACGGCGGGCCTCGCGCTCGCGGTGCCGCTGGTCGCAGGCAGCCTTGCCGCGATGATCCTGCTGCAATGGCCGGGCTGGGCGGGCGTCAACGGCGCGCGGTGGCAGGTCGTGCTGGGCATCGGCATGGCGTGTGCGGTCACCGCGCTGCCGATCCTGATTTTGCTGATGGAGAAGCTCGAGATTCTGCGCGAACCGCTCGGCCAGCGGATCCTGCGCTATGCGAGTGTCGACGACATCGCGATCTGGGGCGTGCTCGCCGTCATCCTGCTCGATTGGGAGCGAATGGGTCGCCAGCTCGCCTTCCTCGCCGCCTTCGCGGTCGCCGCCGTGCTGGTGCGAAAGCTGATGCGGCGGCTGGCCGAGCGTGACCGCTGGTACGTCGGGCTGATCTGGCTGGCGCTGTGCGGGTTCGGGGCCGACTGGTCCGGCCTGCACTTCATGGTCGGCGCGTTCCTGTCCGGAGCGATTCTGGATGCCGAATGGTTCGACCAGCGCGAAATGGACGGCTTCCGCGGCAACATCCTGCTCGCGGTGATGCCGGTGTTCTTCCTCTCGACCGGCCTGCGCACCAGTTGGGAGGGCGGCGGCCTGGTCGTGTTCGGCGCCGCCGCGCTGCTGCTGGTGGCCAGCGTCGGCGGCAAGCTGGTCGGTGTCGGCATCGCCGGGCGTATCCTCGGCTGGCCGAAGCGCGAAGCGTGGGCGATCGGCTGGCTGCTCCAGACGAAGGCGCTCATCATGATAATCTTCGCCAACATCCTGCTCGACAAGGGCATCATCACGAGTGCGACCTTCACCGCGCTGCTGCTGATGGCGGTGGCGAGCACGATGCTGACGATTCCCGTCGTCTCCCCGATGCTGCGGCGGGGGAAGGTTTAGGGAGGCAATGGTTCGGGGAAGGCGCGAAGGCGCGAAGGTGTTGCGTCTCGCGTGACCTTCCCCGCGCAAGCGGGCTTCAGTGCGAGAAGGTCTCGCTGGCGCGAGACGCTGGCATAACGCGAGACACCTTAGCGCCTTCGCGCCTTCCCTGAACCCCCTGCCTACTCCTCCCGAACCCGCAGCATCGCGACCGCCGCCAGCCCCATCACCCCCGCCGCGAAGGCCATTGTCCACACCGGCTCGGTCGGAAAGAAATGGCGCACGATCGTGCCCATCACGGTCGCGACCAGCAGCTGCGGCACGACGATGAAGACGTTGAACAGCCCCATGTAGATGCCGAGCTTCGCCTGCGGCAGCGCCGACGCCAGGATCGCGTAGGGCATGGCGAGGATCGACGCCCAGGCGATGCCGATCGCGATCTCGCTGACCAGCAACGCATACGGATCGCGCACCACCAGGAACGAGCAGTAGCCGAGCGCGCCGATCCCCAGGCACAGCGCGTGCGTGCGCACCTTCCCGATCCGACGCGCCAGCGGTTGCAGCACGAACAGCGCGGCGATGGCGGCGACCGCATTGTACGTCGCGAACATGATGCCGACCCAGTTGCCGCCGGCGTTGTAGGCCGCGCTCGCCGGATCGGCCGATCCGAACGCATATTGGGCGACGACCGGCGTGGTATAGATCCACATGATGAACAGCGCCGACCAGGTGAAGAACTGGACCAGCGCCAGCTTCTTCATGATCGCCGGCATCCCCGCGAAATCGCCGACGATGTTGGTCAGCAGCGTGTCGGTATGTCCGCGCGCATACAGCACCCCCGCCGCGATGCGGGCGACGCCGTATAGCGCGACCAACCCACCCAGCAGGTAAAGCTCTTTCTCGACGTCGGCGACATAGACGACGGCGGCGATCGCGAGCCCCGCGCCGATCCACGCGAGGCCCGCGCCGGTCGAGGCCGGCGGCACCGGCGGCGCGTCGTGGACCGCGGGATCGCGCCCGTCGAACGCCGCGACTTCCTCAGGCGCATATTCGCGCGTCGTCAGCACCGTCCACAACACCGCCGCGAACAGCGCCGCGCCGCCGAAATAGAAGCTGTAGCGCACGGTATCGGGCACCCCGCCGCCGCTCGCAACGTTGGCGACGCCCAAGTGGTCGAGGACATAGGGCGTCACCGATCCCACCACCGCGCCGACGCCGATGAACGCGGTCTGGATCGCATAGCCGGCGGTATGCTGGTCCTTGTCGAGCATGTCGCCGACGAAGGCGCGGAACGGCTCCATCGAGATGTTGAGCGACGCGTCGAGCATCCACAGCAGTAGCGCGGCGGCGAGCAATCCGCCCGCGTTCGGCATGCCGATCAGCGCCGCTGCGGCGAGCACCGCGCCCGCAAAGAAATACGGCCGCCGCCGCCCGAACCGGCCCCAGGTCCGGTCCGAATAATGGCCGATGATCGGCTGCACCAGCAGCCCGGTCAGCGGCGCCGCGATCCACAGGATGGCGAGGTTGTCGAGGCTCTCCCCCAGCGACTGGAAGATGCGGCTCATGTTCGCGTTCTGGAGCGCGAAGCCGATCTGGATGCCGAAGAATCCGAACGAGATGTTGAACAGCCCCGCCCATCCCTGGCGCGGTCGGCGCGTTGCTTGGTCCATCCTATCCCTCCCCTTATTCCCCGTTCGCACTGAGCGTGTCGAAGTGCGTGTGATCGAGCGCGGCGCCCGGATCATGTGCTTCGACACGCTCAGCACGAACGGGTTTAGCTATCTTGACTCGTCCGCGTGCGCCCGACCAGCAGCGTCGCGCCGCCGGCGATCAGCATGAACACGCCGCCGAGCATCAGCACGTTCCGCGCATCGCCGCCCAGCAGCGGGCCGTAGATCAGCGGCATGGTCAGCGTCTCGACCAGCATCGGCAGGACGATGAACATGTTGAAGATGCCCATATAGATGCCCGTCCGCGCCGGCGGGATGCTGTTCGCCAGCATGATGTACGGGCACCCCATCAGGCTCGCCCAGCCGAGGCCGATGCCGATCATCGGCAGCACCAGCGCCGCTTGCGTAGTCATGTGCGGGATCGCCAGCATCGCGCAACCCGAGCACGCGACGCACACCGCGTGCACTCGCCGCGGGCCGACCGCGCGGGTCAGCGGGATCAGCGCGAAGGCGGCGACGAACGCGACGAAATTATAGAGCCCGCCCAACTGCCCGGTCGCGAGCACCGCCTGGCGAAACCCCTCCGACCCAGCATCCGCCGTGCCGAACAGCGACCGCGACAGCGCGTGGCTGATGTACTGCCAGTACGCGAACATCGCATACCATTGGAACAGCATCGCCACCGCCAGCTTGCGCATCGCCGGCGGCATCTCGACCACCGCATCGCGAATGTCGGCCAGCGCCGCGCCGAACGACAGGCGGCGGCTCTGCATCTCGGCGACTTCCGCGGGCGTCAGCGGCAGTTCGGGCACGCGGATCACCGACCACAGGATCGACCCCAGCGACAGCACCGCACCGATCAGGAACGCGATGCGCGTCACGTGCGGGATGCCGTTGGGATCGACCGCGTTCAGGTCCATTCCCCACCACACCAGGATCGACGGCGACAGGTAGGACAATGTCTGCGCAAGGCCGGTGAACGCACTCTGCGTCATGAAGCCGATCGGACGCTGCGACGCGTCGAGCCGATCGCCGACATAGGCGCGGTACGGCTCCATCGTCACATTGTTGGCCGCGTCCAGAATCCACAACAGGCTAGCCGCGACCCACAGCGCCGGACTGTAGGGCATCGCCAGCAGGCACAGGCTGCACAACACCGCGCCGATCAGGAAATACGGCGTCCGCCGCCCCCAGCGCGTCACCGTACGGTCGCTCAGCGCGCCGATGAACGGCTGCACCAGCAGGCCGGTCATCGGCCCTGCCAGCCACAGCAGCGGCATCGTCGCCTCGTCCGCGCCGAGGAAGCTGTAGATCGGCCCCATGTTCGCCTGTTGCAGTCCGAAGCTGAACTGCAGCCCGAAGAACCCGATGTTCATCTGGACGATGCGCGCCAGCGACAGGCGCGGCTTGGGCACGCCGACATAGACCGGGTTGCCGAGATCGATCGCCGCTGCGGTCATGCGTCCTCCCTCACGCGTTGCGACGCGAGCACCGCATCATGGCCGGCAAAATTCGATCCGCACGCGCTCAGGAAACGCGCGATCCGCGCCGGGTCATCAGGCTCGGCAACCGCGCGCAACCGTGCGGCATCAGGATAGGTGCCGTATCCGGCGAACAGGCATCCCCAGGACAGCGGCGCATAATATTTACCGATGTCCTGCGCCGCGATTTCCGCGACCAGGTCGCCGCCGGTGAACCAGCAGGTCATGATCGATTTCAGGCTATCACTCAGCGTGTCCATCGCCGCGGCATCGCGCCAATACTCGCCGCCGCCGCGCTGGTTCAGCCGGTAGTGCGCGACGATGTAATCGCGGATACCCTCGTACCGGCGGGCAATGACGGTGTTGAACTGGTCGCGGTGTGCCGGCGTGAAGCCGCCGCCTTCCCATGCCGCGATGAAGCCCTCGACGGTCGCCTGGACGATGTGCAGCGCGGTCGCCTCCAGCGGTTCGATGAACCCCTGCGACAGGCCGACCGCCAGGCAGTTGCCGGTCCACGTCGTCTCGATCCGCCCGACCTTCATCGTCAGGTGACGCGCAGTCCCGGCATCGCCGACGCCCAGTTGCGCGCGCAGCTCCGCCTCCGCGGCATCGGCGTCGATGTAGCGGCTGGAATAGACATATCCGTTGCCGACCCGGCTGGTCAGCGGAATGTGCCACGCCCAACCGCTCGACAACGCGGTGGACGTCGTGTGGACGTTGGTGCCGGTCGGGTCGGACGGCGTCGGCATCACGACCGCGCGGTCGTTGAACAGGTTCGACGCGAACGGCAGGAACTTGGCACCCAGCGCCGCCTGCGCGATCACCGATCGGAAGCCGCTGCAATCGACGAACATGTCCGCCGCGACCGTGTCGCCGCCGTCGAGCGCCAAATGGCGGACCGCGCCGTCCTCCCCCACCACGACCTCGGTCACGGTGCGCGCCACGTGCGTCACCCCGCGCCCGACCGCGTGGTCGCGCAGGAACGCGCCGACCAGATGCGCATCGAAATGATAGCCGTAGCTCGCATCGAACGGAAAATTTGCCGCCGGCAGCGGCGCGCGGGCGTTGGCGATCAGCCAGCTGTTGAGGAAGAACGCATCGGGATGCGCGGGCACGTCATGCCCCGTCCGACGCGCGCGGGCGGCGTGGTGGAACGCGCCCTCGCTATGGACATCGACGTCGCTGGCGAAGGGGTGGATGTAGTCGCCGAAGCCGCTTGCATCGGACCAGCCGACGAAGCGGATGCCCGCCTTGTACGTGGCGTTGCACGCCGGCATCCATTCGCTCTCCGCGATGCCCAGGTCGCGGAAGAACTGGCGGAGTTGCGGGGTCGATCCCTCGCCCACCCCGACGATGCCGATGTCGGGGCTTTCGATGACGGTGATGTCGGCGGCGGGCCACGCCTTTGCCATCAGGCACGCGGTCATCCACCCCGCCGTGCCGCCGCCCAAGATCGCGATTCTAGGGTGCGGCTCACTCACGCGAACAACCAGGCGAGGATGTCGTCGAGCCGCGCCGCCCAGGCGTTCTCCTCATGCGCCGCGCCCTTGTATTCGCGGCTCGCGAAGTCACGGTCACGGACCCAGCCGGCCCGCGTCACCGCCGCGTCGATCCGCGCCTGCCACGGGGCGTAGTTTGCGTCGAGCGTCTCGGTGCCGTGGTCCATCCACAACCGCCGCCCCGCCGTCTTGCCGAGGTTCGCGGCAAGATATGTCTCCCACAACCCCAGCACGTCGGCGTCGGGCGGCAGGTCGGCCGGCATCGTCAACAGCCAGTGGGTCGATACGCACCCCGCCCGCCCGAACACCCTGGGCCTGCGAACGAAGGCGTAGCACGAGATCAGCCCACCCATGCTCGACCCTATGATGCCGGTGTGCGCAGCATCGCGGCGGGTGCGGTAGGCGCGGTCGATCATCGGCTTCAGCGTGTGCGCGAGGAGATCGACGTAGGCGTCGCCCGTGATCGGCCCCTCCGCTGCCTTGTCGAACACCGCGCGCACCGCGGGCGTCGCCGCCGCGTACAGCGCCTGCGGAAAATACTGGCGATAGCGCGCCTTGCCGGGATGATCGATCGCGACGACGATCAGCGGCGCGATGCGGCCCGCCGCGACCAGCCGCGTGACCGCCTTGTCCGCGCCCCACACCTTGTTGAAGCCCGACCGCGCGGGCACGAACACATTCTGCCCATCCTGCATGTACACGACGCCGTAGCGCTGCTTGCCCGCGTCATAGCCGGGCGGCAGCCACACCGTCGCATGGACCTCGCCGATCGGCGCGCCCGCGGTCACGAACATCTCGTCGAACCGCCCGCCCTGCTGCGCCTGCGCGCTGCCGGCAGAGGCGAACGCGAGCAGCAGGGCGGCGATCCAGCGCATCACTTGCGGCGCTTGCCCGGCGCGACGAAACGGATCGCCTGCCCACCGCCCGGCGCCAAGGCCAGCTTCAGCGTGTCGCCCTTGCGCACAGGCTTGCTCTCGATCGTGATCGCATGGCGCGTCGGCGTGCGGTAATCGGCGCCCGGCCCGTCGCGATAGATCTGCGCGGTATAGGTCTTGCCCGCATCGAGGAAATCGAGCGCGATCGTGCTGGCGCGCGCCTGCTCATCGCCGACCGCGCCCAGGAACCAGTCGCTCGATCCCTTCTGCTTGCGAACGATCGTGACATAGTCGCCGACCTCGCCGTTCAGAACGCGCGTCTCCGACCAGTCGGTTGGCACGTCCTTGATGAACTGGAACGCGCCCGGCACCTTGGCATAGGCTGCGGGCGTGTCGGCGACCATCACCACCGGCGAGTAGATCACGACGTAATTCGCCAGCTGCTTGGCGAGCGTGGAGGGCAGGTCCGAATTCTCCGACCCCTTCAGGCTGACGATGCCGGGGGTGAAGTCCATCGGCCCACCGAGCAGCTGGGTGAAGACCATATTGGCTTCATGCTCGGGCGGGTTCTTCCCCGCCCAGCTCATATATTCCATGCCGCGCCCGCCCTCGCGCGCGACCCAGTTGGGATAGGTGCGGCGGAGCCCCGTGTCCTTGACCGGTTCGTGGCTGTCGATCGACACCTTGTACTTCGCTGCGGCCTGCACGACGCGCAGGTAGTGGTTCACCATCCACTGCCCCTCATGCCATTCGCGGTGCGTCGTGCCGTCGGCGTCCACCCGCTCGATCTGGCCGGCGTCGGTGACGTAGCCGGTCTTCACCACCGGCTCGCCGTGGTCGGCCGCGAATTTGAACGCGGTGTCGAGCTGCTTGTCGTAGTGGCTCGCCGACCCGCCGGTTTCGTGATGACCGATCAGGTACACGCCCTTCGACTTGGCGTAGGCGGCGAGGCCCGCGGCGTCGAAATCGGCGGTCGGCTGGGCAAAGTTCATGTCGTTGCCGTTGCCGAACCAGTCGCCGTCCCAGCCGACGTTCCAGCCCTCGACCAGCACGCCGGGGATGCCGTTCGCGGCGGCGAAGTCGATGTACTGGCGGACGTGCGCGTTCGTCGCGCCGTGCTGCGGCCCACGCGCCCAGCTCCAGCGACCGGTAATCATGTTCCACCAGACGCCCGCGAACTTCCCCGGCTTGATCCAGCTCGACACGTTGCCGAGCTTGTTCGGCTCGTTCAGGTTTAGCGTGATCTGGCTGGCCTTGTAGAGCCCCGGCGCATCGTCGGCGATCGCGATGGTCCGCCACGGCGTCGAGAAGCCGGCGTCGCGGCTGACCTTCGGCGCGCCCGATCCGGGCGTCAGGTTCGCGCGCAGCTTCGTGCCCTCGAACCGCGCAAGGTTCATCGCCGAATAATCCACCAGCGCCGCTTCATGGATGGCCAAGTGGGTGCCCGACGCGAGCTTCATCGTCAGCACGGTCTGGGCGGTGCCGATGCTGCTGATCGGCGTCGTATTGTAGAGATATTCCTCGCGGTTCCAGCCGTATGCAGGCTTCCACCACGCGGTGCCCTCCTCGGCGATCGCGAACTCGGTCAGCTCCTCGGCGATGTTGGCGTGGTGCAAATTCGGCTGGTCGGGCAGCGTGTAGCGAAAGCCGACGCCGTCATCGAAGACGCGGAAGGTGACCGTCATCTCGCGCTGCTGGCGCACCTTTTCCTTGAGGCGCACAGTCAGGTCGACGTGGTTGTCGCGGATCGTCGTCCATTCGCCGAACGGCTGGGTCCAGCTGGTATCTGACTTCGCGGTCTTCGCATCGACCAGCGCGAAATAGCGGTCGAGCTTGGGCGCGTCGGTGAACAGGAAGCCGAGCGCGCTGTCGTTCACCAGCGGCTTGCCCTTGCGCGTAATGGCATAGGTCGGGCGCCCATCGTTATCGATCGACACCGCGACGCTGATCGACTTGTCGGGCGATTCCGCCTTCGCGACCACTTCCGCCAACGCGGGCGTCGCCGCCACCAGCGCGAGCACGCTCGCCATCATCCGCATCATCATGCCATTCTCCTCGCGACCAGGCCCGACAGGCCGGCCAGATTCCATCGATCGACTGTGCCGACTTGCTCTACCACGCGCCAGCGCCCCGGCTGCGCGGGCGTGCAGTCGGCGGCCTCGCTTCCCAGGTTGAACGCGCACAGCAGCACCTCGTCGGCGCTCGCGCGTTCGAACACCAGCAGCGTGTCGGTCGCAACCCGGACGGTGATGCCGCCGGTCAGCAACGCGTCGTTGGTGTTCCGGAACGCCAACAACCGCCGCGTCAGCGCCAGCATCGAGCCCGCATCGCCCTGCTGCACATCGACGGCCAGCGCGGCGTGGTCCGGCCCGGTCGGCAGCCACGGCGTCGCCCCCGAAAAGCCCAACCCCGCCGCATCCGACCGCCACGGCATCGGCGTGCGCGCGCCGTCGCGCGACAAGGTGAGCGGCCAGTTCGCGATCGCCTCGGGATCCTGCAGGCTTTCGAACGGCACGTCGACCTGAGTCAGGCCCAGCTCCTCGCCGTAATAGAGGATGATCGACCCCCGCAGGCAGACCAGCAGCAGCATCTTGACCGCGGCGAACGCCTCGCGCTGGTCGGGCGCCGCCCAGCGCGAGATCGCGCGCGGCGCGTCGTGGTTCTCGAACGCCCAGCTCGGCCAGCCGGTGCCGGGCGTGTCGGGCCAGTTCTCGACCGCCTCGGCCACCACTTTCGGGTTCAGTTCGGCGGCGTAGAGGAAGTCGAAGCCATAGGCGCTGTCGAGCCGCCGGCGATCGGACGTGAACGCCTTCATCTCGCGGTCGCTGTCCGCCCCGCCGACTTCGGCCACGGTGAACTTGCCGCCATAGCTGTCGAGCAGCGCGCGGAGCCGTTCGAGGAACAACGGGATGTCGGGATGCGACTGGTTGTGGACGTGCAGCTGGAAATCGAACGGCCGCGTGCGGACTCCGTTGCCGGTCGGCGCCGGCGGATTGTCGGTGAGCGCAGGGTCATGCATCGCGAAGTTGATCGCGTCGACACGGAACCCGTCGACGCCGCGATCCAGCCAGAAGCGCGCGACGTTCAGCAACGCCGCCTGCACGTCGGGGTTATGCCCGTTCAGCTGCGGCTGGCTGCTGAGGAAATTGTGCAGATAATATTGCCCGCGCCGCGCGTCCCACGTCCACGCCGGGCCGCCGAACACCGACTGCCAGTTGTTGGGCGGCGCGCCGTCCGCCTTCGCATCGGCCCAGACGTACCAGTCGGCCCGCGCGTTGGTGCGGCTCGCGCGGCTTTCGGTAAACCACGGGTGCTCGTCGCTGGTGTGCGAATAGACCTGGTCGACGATCACCTTCAGCCGCAGGTCATGCGCCCGCGCGACCAGCGCGTCGAAATCGTCGAGCGTGCCGAAGATCGGGTCGACCCCGCAGTAGTCGGCCACGTCGTAGCCGAAATCCTTCATCGGCGAGGTGAAGAACGGCGACAGCCAGATCGCATCGACTCCCAGCGCCGCGACATAGTCGAGATGCCCGGTGATGCCGGGCAGGTCGCCGATGCCGTCGCCGTTCGAATCGGCGAAGCTGCGCGGATAGATCTGATAGATCGCCGCGCCGCGCCACCATTCGCGGGTCGGCGCGGTCGCGGGCACGCGCTGCGGATCGGTCATCGGGCACGCTCCGCGGCGCAAACTGCATAGCCGAGCGGCGGCAGAGTCACGGTGACGCTGCCGGGCGCGGTCGCGCGGGCTGCGCAGCGGGCACCGGCGAGGGTCTCGAACTTCGCGGACGTCACATCGACCTCGACCGCGCGGGAGAGCGGCGCGGTGGACGTGTTGAACGCCAGCAGCACCTCCGCCCCGGTCACGGGATCGAACCGAGAGATCGCGAGCAGCCCCGGCGTCTCCTGCCGCGCGCGCAGCATTTGCCGCCCGCGGGTCAGCGCCGGTGTCCGCGTGCGCAGCTTCGCCAACGTCGCTAGGTCGCGGAACAGGGGATTGTCGCGTCCGAAGTTTGCCGTCGCCGTCGTCGCGCTCGTCCCGATCAGGCGATTGTCGTTGTACGTCGCGACCCGGCTGGCGAACATGTCCTCGCGCGCGTCCTGATCGCCGCCGTCGCCGACGAAACCCTGTTCGTCGCCCGAATAGATCGTCGGCACGCCGCGCAGGGTCAGCAGCATCGCGTTCGACAGCTTCACCCGGTCGAGGATCTCGGCATCGCTTGCCTGCGGGAATGCCCAGCGTACCGACGTGGCGAAGCGGCCATCGTCATGGTTGCCGGTGAAGGTTGGCAGGATACGCGCCGTGTCGTACCCCTTGGCATACAGCACGTCGCCGTCGAACAGAGCCTCGAAAATGTCGGTGCCGCGCGTGCCGGCGACCGTCGCCACCACCGCTTCCTTGAACGCGAAGTCGAGGACGGACGGCAGCTTGTCGACAATCGTATGCTGCGCCAGTGCTGCGGGGCGAATGTCATGCTCCGACACTTCGCCGAAGATGTGGAAGTTCGGGATGCCCCTGGCCACGGCACGCGCCTGCATCGCCGGCACGAACGCTGCCCAGAATTCCGGATTCACATGCTTGGCGGTATCGATGCGGAAGCCGTCGATGCCATAGCGGTCGATCCACCCGCCGAAAATGTCGATCATGCCCGCCAGCACCCGCGGATTTTCGGTCATCAGGTCGTCGAGCCCGACGAAATCGCCCATCGTCGAGCTTTCGTTCCGGTACGTCGTGTCGCCGCGATTGTGGTAGAGCGTGACGTCGTTCAGCCACGCCGGCACCTTCACGGTCCGCTCCGCCGCCGGCACGAAGGGGGTGTAGGCGTAAGTGGGATCGGTCAGCTTCGCGAAATTTTCCGCCGTCTGCACGCCATCGCCGGCAAACCCGCGGTTGATCATCGTCTTACCGCGCCGCTGGTAGGGATAATCGGCGCGGCTGCGATAGACGCACTCCGTCTTCCCCACGCATTCGCGGTTCTGAATCACGTCGGCGGTGTGGTTGGCGATGATGTCCATATAGACCTTCATCCCCCGCGCATGCGCCGCAGCGACCAGCGCGCGGAAATCCTCGGCGGTGCCCAGATGCGGGTCGACGCGGGTGAAATCGGTGATCCAGTATCCGTGATAGCCCGCGGTCTCGCGACCCGGCCCACCCTGCACCGCCTTGTTCTTGAAGATCGGGCCGACCCAGATCGCCGTCGCGCCGAGCGCCTGGATATAGTCGAGCCGCGCGGTCAGCCCCTTCAGGTCGCCGCCGTGGTAGAAGCCCTTGTGCGTCGGGTCGTAGCCGGTGGTCAGCCGGTCGCCAGACAGCCCGCCGCGATCGTTCGACCGATCGCCGTTCTCGAACCGGTCTGGCAGCACGAAGTAGATGACCTCGTCTTCCGGCAGGCGCGCGCGGAAATCCTGCGCGGGTGCGGGTGTGGCGGCGGCGGCGAGCAGCGCCAGCAGCAGGCTCATGCCGCCACCGCCGTCGGCGCCGCACAGTGCGCGACAATGAAATCGGCGTGGGTCGGCATCTGCGCCACCTCCCGCATGTTCAACTGGGCCAGGATATCGAGATACTCCGCGATCTGCGCGCGCGGCGGGGTGTCGGCGAGCGGGTGGTTGCCCTCCGGCATGATCCCCTGCCCCACCAGCACCTGAAGCCAGCCGACTTCGGTGAAGAGTTCCTCATGCTCGCGCACGATGTGGCCCGAACCGCGCCACAGCTCGAGCTTCGCGCGCAGCGTGTCGGGCAGTTCGGTCGCCCGCCGCTCGCGCCAGAACGGCGCCTCGCGATCGTTGGCGACGTAATGGAGGATCAGGAAATCGCGGATACGGGCATATTCGAAGTCGGCTTGGCGGTTGTACTCGTCGCGGTCGGCCTGGCGGATGCAACGTCCGGGGAGCAGCTTCAGGATGCGCTCGATCGCCGACTGGATCATGTGGATGCTGGTCGATTCCAGCGGCTCCATGAAGCCCGAAGCAAGGCCGACCGCGATGACGTTCGCCTTCCACAATTCACGCCGCTTGCCGGTGGTGAAGCGCAGCGGACGGGGTTCTGCGAGCGGGGCGGTATCGAGGTTGGCGAGCAACCGCGCCGCCGCCTCGTCATCGCTCAGATGCGCGCTCGAATAGACGATGCCGTTGCCGGTGCGATGCTGCAGCGGGATACGCCACTGCCACCCGGCATCGTGCGCGGTGGCGCGGGTGTAGGGGGTCAGGTCGGCGGCGCGTGCGGAGGGCACCGCCATCGCCCGGTCGCACGGCAGCCAGTGCGTCCAGTCCTCATACCCGGCCTTCAGCGCGCCCTCGATCAGCAACCCGCGAAAACCGGTGCAGTCGATGAAGACGTCGCCCTCGACCCGGCGATCGCCGTCGAGCACGAGCGCGGCCACGTCGCCGGTCTCGCCGTCGCGCACGACTTCGCCGATCTTCCCCTCGATCCGCTCGACGCCCTTGCCCTCGGCGAAGCGGCGCAGGAACGCGGCGTACAGGCCGGCGTCGAAATGGAAGGCATAGGGCATGTCGGGCAGCACCTGCGCCGTGCGCGCAGGCCCGCGCTGCATCCGTCCGGCAAGCGCCGCCTGGTTGTTCAGCGAATAGGCGCCGAGGTCCGCCGCCACGCCCTCACGCCGCCCCCGCAGCCAGCTGTGGTGAAAAGCGAGCAGCCCGGAATCGCGCCCGATGTTGCCGAACGCGTGCATGTAACGGCTGTCAGGACGCAGCCAGTCGAGGAACTCGATGCCCAGCTTGAACGTCGCCTGCGTCGCGCGGACGAAGGCGTCCTCGTCGATGCCCAGCGCCTGATTGAACAGCCGGATCTGCGGGATCGTCGCCTCGCCCACGCCGACGATGCCGATCTCCTCGGATTCGACCAGCCGGATGCGGAAGCCCTGGCCCAGGAAATGCCCGAGCGCCGCCGCGGTCATCCATCCGGCAGCACCCCCGCCCGCGACGACGATTGTGATCGGTGTGTCGGGCGCCACGCGCAATCTCCCACAAGCCTCCGCCCGCCCGCGACCTGTGCCGCGGGCGGGCGGGATGCCGCAATCAGAACTTGTAGGTCACGCCGACATAATAGTCCCGGCCGTAGCGCTGGTATTCGCGGACCAGGCGCTGGTCGCCCGCCTCGGTCGTGACGAACGGCTGGTCGGTCAGGTTCTTGCCCTGCGCCAGGATCGACAGGCCGGTCAGCGGACCCGACTTGAACTCGTAACCGATCTGCGCGTCGAGGATGCCCTCTGCCTTGCCGGTGCGGAATTCCGGGTTCGCCGACAGGCCGGCGAGCTCCGCCAGGAAGTCCGAGCGATAGCGGTACGTCGCCCGCGCCTGGAAGCCCCATTTCTCGAAATAGGCGGTGCCGGAGGCGACCCATTTCGACTGGCCGGGCAGCGTGATCGTCTGCGACGGGTTCGACCCGTATTTGATCTGGCTGTCGACATAGGTGCCGGTCGCGAAGATGCCGAACCCGTCGAGGCTGCGGCTGAACATCCGGAACGGCAGCGATGCCGTCGCCTCCACGCCCATCACGTCGCCGCCGCCCGAGTTGGTCGGCCGAGAGAACAGGCCGAACTGCGCGTTCTGGCTGCGCACCGTCGCCTGCTGCGCGGGCGTCAGGGCCGACAGCAGCGCCGAGAAGTCGTACAACTCGCTGCTGCTCGGATCGACGAAATCGGTCAGGTGCTTGTAGAAGCCGGTCAGCGCGACATAGCCGCCCTCGTTGAAGTATTTTTCCAGCGAGATGTCGACGTTGGTCGACTGGTACGGACGCAGGTTCACGTTGCCGCCGTTCGAGCTGAACGGGCTGTTCTGGGGCAGGCTGCCGCGACCGATGTTGGCGGTGTTGATGCCGACTGCCTGGTTGATCCGCTCCTGGTCCAGACGCGGACGCACCATCGTCTGTGCGGCGCCGAGCTTTACGTAGAAGTTCGGCTGGAGCTCGACCGACATCGTCGCCGACGGCAGGACATGCGTGTATTTGGTCTTGCCGCTGACGTTGGCGGTGGTGACCACGCCGTTCAGCAGGCTGGCGATCGCGCCGTCGGAACTCTGGTCGGTGTGCACGACCTGCACGCCGAGCGAGCCCTTCAGCGGCTTGCCCCCGGCCAGACCGTCGATCACCAGCTTGGCGTAGCCGGTCCACACCTTCTCGGTCACGTCGTTGTCGCGGACCAGCGAGTCCGGACGGTTGTCGAACACCGAATTCAGCAGGCCGTACACCTTCAGCGGGTCGTAGGTCAGCATCTTGGGCACGCCGAGATAGGCGAGCGCCACCTGCTCCTTCAGCAGCACGTCGGACGGCACCGCCAGGCTGGTCGGCGTCCCGCTCGACACGGTGCAATTCGTCCCACCACCCTTCGGGCACAGGAAGTAGGAGGTGTAGCGGCTTTCCTTCTTGCGCTGGCTGTAGTTGGCGCCGACTTCCCAACCCTTGATGACGCCCAGGTTGCCGAATTCGCCGTCCAGGCTGGCACGCAGCGACTTCAGGTCGTCGGTGAAGTCCGGACGGTTGAGGAAGCCGGCCTGCACGACGGCGGTGGTGCCGTTATAGCCCCAGCCGCGCGGATCGGTCAGGCGGATGATGCTGGTGTTGGTGTAGTCGAGCGTCGGGACGATATCGAAGGTGCCGTCGCCGTTCTGGGTGATGCGGATCGAATCCTTCGCGCCCGTCTGGTTGTAGCCGGTGCCCGAATAGGTCTCGAGCAGGAAGTCGGTGCGCGTCGCGCGGCTCCAGCTCGCATCGATCTTCAGATGCGTGGTCTCGCCGATCGTGATGTCGTTGTTCCAGCCGAGCGACAGATTCTCCGCCTTGCGCTGGTTGTAGTCGTTGCGCTGCACCGCGACGACGTTGTTGATCGTCGCCGCCGTCACCAGACCGTTGGTCACGGTGTAGCCCGGCGCGATCGTGGTGTTCGCGCCCCAGCCCGGATTGATCGGGAATTCGATGCCGCGCAGGCGCTGCGTTTCTTCGAAGTTCGAATAGAGCGCGTCGAAGGTCGAGTGGAAATTGTCGCTCGGCTGCCATTCCAGCGTGGCGACACCGCCGTAGCGCTTGAGCAGGTTCGACTGGACGTAGGGCTTGGCGCCGCCGAGGATCAGGTTGTTGCCGACCTCGGGCGCAGAGGGGAAGCCCCAGGCGTTGTAGCGTTCGATTTGGGTCGGGGTCTGCGTCGCCGAGACGCCGATGGCGATGCCGAGCGTGTCGTTGGCGAACTTGTCGACGAACGTCGCCGAGCCGCGATAGCCGTAGCGCGTGCCGTCGGGGTTCAGCTTGTCCTTCTCGTTCATCTGGCCGCGCGCGGACAGGACGATGGTGCGGTTGCGCTGGTCGAGCGGGCGCAACATGCGCAGATCGACCGTGCCGGAAATGCCCGCCGCGATCAGGCCGGCGTCGGCCGACTTGTACACATTGACGTTCTGGAAGAATTCCGAGGGATACTGGTCGTATTCGACGCCGCGGTTATCGCCGACGGTCACCTGTTCGCGCCCGTTCAGCAGCGTGGTCGAGAAATCGGGGCCGAGGCCGCGGATCGACAGGCGCTGGTCGCGACCCTCCAGACGCTGGGCGGTGACGCCCGGAATGCGCGCGAGCGAGTCGGCGATCGAGACGTCGGGCAGCTTGCCGACATCTTCCGCCGACACCGAATCGACGATCATCGCCGAGGTGCGCTTGGTCCGTGCCGATGCGTCGAGCGAGGCGCGGATACCGGTGACGACGATCTCGCCGTCGTCCTGCGTCGTGCCGGGCGCGACCGGGCCGGTGCTGGGCGATTCCGCGGGCACGTTCGTGGCGTCCTGCGCGAATGCGGGCGCGGCGCCGACGAGCAGCACGGCCAGCGTCGCGGCGCTGGAGCCGATCGACAGGCGGTTGCGGCTGCGGGCCGAAAGGCGGTTGAAAACGGTCATCATGTCCTCCCCATTGCCCGTCCCGCGTCGTACCGCGCGGTGGGGCGCCGTCCGCACAGGACGGCCTCGCGATCCTGTCTGGGTCCAGGCGCGCTGCAAAGGAAGCGGACGGCATACGTATTCAGCCATGCGGTTCCCCCGGCGTGACATTCGCGGTACAGCCTGTAGCGGCCGCGCAACGAACCGGTGCCGGGCAGGGACGCACAGCAACACCAATGTCGACCGACAAGCCGACATCCTTCGACATCGCCGAACGCGCCGGCGTCTCGCAGCCGACGGTCAGCCGGGCGCTGCGCGGCGACCGCACCGTCAGCGAGGCGACGCGCAAGCGGATCGAGGCGATCGCGCTGCAGCTGAACTACAAGGTCGACAAGAACGCATCGTCCCTGCGCCGCGGGCAGACGCGCACGCTGGCGCTGCTGTTCTTCGAGGATCCGACATCGGACGATTCGGGAATCAACCCGTTCTTCCTGTCGATGCTGGGGTCGATCACGCGCACGTGCGCCCGGCGCGGCTACGACCTGCTGGTGTCCACGCAGCAGCTGTCGGCCAACTGGCACGTCGATTACGAGGACAGCCGCAAGGCCGACGGCATCATCCTGCTCGGCTACGGCGATTTCGAGACGTATCGCGCGCGCATCGACCAGCTGGTCGAACAGGGCACGCATTTCGTGCGCTGGGGGGCTGTGCGCAGCGGCGAGCCCGGCCAGCCGCGCGCCACGATCGGCTGCGACAATATCCAGGGCGGGCGGCTGGCCGCGGAGCACCTGATCGCGCAGGGGCGCACCCGGATCGCGTTCCTGGGCGACGCGTCCGAACATTATCCCGAATATGCCGACCGCTACCGCGGCCTTTGCCTCGGCATGCGCGACGCCGGCCTGTCGCCCGACATCGGCCTGCAGGTCGATGTCGCCGCGTTCGAGCATGAGGGCTATGTCGCCGCGCAACGCCTGATCGCGCGCGGCATCGCCTTCGACGCGATCTTCGCGGCATCGGATCTGATTGCGGTCGGCGCGATGCGCGCGCTCGCCGATGCAGGACGGCAGGTGCCGCGCGACGTCGCCGTCATCGGCTTCGACGACGTCCCCGCCGCCGGCCTCGCCAGCCCGCCGCTGACCACGGTCGCGCAGGATTACGGCCACGCCGGATCGGTGCTGGTCGATGCGCTCGTCGCGCAGATCGCGGGCAATGCGGCGGAAACGCGCGCGCTGCCGGTGCGGCTGGTGGTGCGCCAGTCGACGTGACGGGCGCCCCCGGCGTGCGTGAGCACGATGAGAAGACGCCGCGTCGGGCAGCGGGTCGGCGAAGCCGTCCGGTCTGACGACTAGGGGGCACGGGCCGCCTGCACGGTTCCTGCACGAACCCGCCACCGCATAACCATCCGCGCGCGATACCCGGTCCTCACCAGCGGCGCATCCAGCCTCCGTCACAGGAGCGCCCATGTCCTATCGCAACCCGTTCGTCCCGGCCCGCACCGCGTCGCTGGTCGTCGCCGTCCTTTTCCCCGCGCTGGTCATCGCGATCGAGTTCGCGACCGGCATCTGCGCCGACGCCTTCTTCGATCCGATGCCGACGCTCGGTCACCTGCTGCTCGTCGCGGCGGTGCCGGGGGTGAATTTCCTGCTGTGGCGCGCCGCGGGGCGTGAGGACGGCGGGCCGGCGTGGCTGCTCGTCGCCGGCGGCGCGGGCATTGCCATCGCGATCAGCTATGCGCTGCTGTTCCTGCCGATGCTGCCGTTCGCGCTGATCGCGATCCTGTTGCTCGGCATCGGTCTGTTGCCGTTCGCCCCGCTGGCGGCGCTGGTGTGCGCATGGCGTTGGATCGCGGAACTGAGCGTGTGTCACGCCCATGCCTGGCGCCGCGTTTCCGCGGGGGTTTCGATCGGGATCGTCGCGCTCAGCATCGTCGACCTGCCCGCCACCGCCACCCAGATCGCGCTTGCCCGCTACGCCGGCGACGACGCCGAACAGGCGAGCGCGGTCGGGCTCATGCGCCGGCTCGGCGACCGCGAGCTGCTGCTACGCCTTTCCTACGGCGATGCCGCGCGGGCGACCGGCATCGCCAGCCTGCTGGTCACGGTGTGGAGCGACGGGCCGTTCGGCAACACCCTGCCGCCGACCGCGCCGGCGCGCGAACTCTACTACCGGGTCACCGGCACCGCGTTCAACGTCGCCCCGCGACCCGGCCACGGCCCCGCCGACCGCATGCGCTGGTCGGGCTGGGACGAGGATCAGGGCGGCGAGGCGGTGGGCGGCCGGGTGGAGGGGCTGACGCTCGCCGGGTCGCGCATCGACGGCTCGGTCGCGGGGCGCGACAACCTCGCCTATCTCGAATGGACGATCGACCTCGCCAACGCGCAACCGGTGGTGCGCGAGGGGCGCTTCACGCTGGCCCTGCCCGAAGGTGCGGTGGCGTCGCGCGCGACGCTGTGGGTGAACGGCGAACCGCGCGAGGCGAGCATCGCCCGCCGCGCCACCGCGCGCGCCGCCTACACCAGCGTGGTCCGCGCATCGCGCGACCCGCTGCTCGTCACCACCGACGGCGCGCAGCGGCTGCTGGTGCAGGCGTTCCCGATCCCCGCGAACGCCAGCCTGCGGCTGCGGATCGGCATCACCGCGCCCTTCGCGATCGGTGCGGACGGCGCGCGGTCGCTCGCCCTGCCCGCGATCGTCGAGCGCAACTTCGATATCCCCGACACGGTCACCCATGCCGTATGGATCGACGGCGACCAGCCGATCGGAGGCGCCGCGCACGGCAGCATCCGCGACGCCGACCTGCTGGCGCGCCGCCCGGTCGTCACGCTGCTGCGCGCCGCCGCGCCTTGGTCGGTCGTCGGCGGCTCCCCCGCGAGCGGGACCGCGCCGGCGCTGGCGGTCGAGCAGCGCGTCGCCCGCGTCGCTGCCCGGCCCGCGCCGTTGATGATCGTGGTCGATGCCGCGACCGATACGGCGCAAGCCGCCGCGGCGCTGCCCTCTGCCCTCAACGGCGTGGCGCCCGGCGTTCCGGTCGGGCTGGCGATAGCGGGCGACGCAGTGACGTTGGTCGATCCGCGCCCGTGGTCGCCGGACCAGGCGAGCCGCATTCGCACGGCGCTTGCCCAAGCCAGATTCGTCGGCGGGGCGGACAGCCGCGCTGCCCTCGCCCGCGCGGTCGCGGCAATGCCGGACCGTGATGCGACATTGCTGTGGGTCCACGGCGCACAGCCGGTGCGCTTCGCCCGCCCCGAACCGGCGCTGGAGCAGGTGCTCGATCGCTCGGCGGCGCTCCCCCGTCTGATCCGCTATCAAACGGTGCCGGGCCGCGCGATGACGGTCGCCGACCACGGCTGGTTCGACACCGCCCGGATGCCGCGCGCCAGCGGCGACCCGGTGGCGGACCTGCGCGCGATCGTTGCCGACGCCGCCGGAGCGGCACCGCGCTGGCAGGTTGCGCGCGGGATGGCGAGCGCGCCTGCGACCGGCTCCGAACACATCGTCCGCCTCTGGGCCGCCGACCGCCTCACCGCGGCGTCGGGCGAGCGAGGTAAGGCGCGCGACGCGTCGATCGACCTCGCCCATCGGCTGAACATCGTCACCCCGGTCAGCGGCGCGGTGGTGCTGGAAACCGACAAGGACTACCGCGCGAACGGCCTGCCCGTCCCCGATGCCGATGCCGTGCCGACCGTGCCCGAGCCTGAGACCTGGGCGCTGCTGATCTGCGTCGCCTTCGCCGCGGCGTGGATGCTCCACCGCCGTCGCCGCGCGGAGGCGTGGGCGTGATCGCCGCGCGGTGGGCGATGCTGCTCATCGCCGGCGCGGGCTGGCACGGCATCGTGCTGCTTGCTGGTCGGGCGGAGGGGGTCGGGCTGGCAACGACGCTGGCGCTGGGCGCCGCGCTCGGCTGGCTCTCGGTGCGCGCGCGGCACGATGTGGCGCCCGCCCGCCTGGTCGCGGGCCTGCTGCTGATCGCCGCCGCGCCGCTCACCGGCGTTGCTCTGGTCGAGATCGGCGCGGTGGTCGCCGCTTTGCTGTGGTGCGCGATGCCGCGTCTGCGCTGGCCGGCGCTGGCGCTCGCCTTGCTGGCGCTGCCGATCCTGCCGACGCTCGACGTGCTCGCCGCCTATCCGCTGCGCCGGGTGTCGGCGATGCTGACGGTCGCGATGCTGCGGCTGAACGGCATCGGCGTCGGGCTGGAGGGCGTCGCGCTCCGATGGCACGGGCGCGAGCTGCTGTTCGACGGGCCGTGCAGCGGGGTGCGGATGCTGTGGGCGACGCTGGTGCTTGCGTGCGTGCTCGCGATGGTGCGGCGCGCGCGCCCCGCTGCCTTTGCCGCGATCCTGGCCGGGGCAGTCGGCGTCGCGATCCTCGGCAATGCGCTCCGCGCCGCGAGCCTGTTCTACCTCGAGGAAGGTTTCGTCGCCCTGCCCGGCGACGCCGCGATGCACGAGGTCGTCGGCCTCGCCGCCTTCGCCCTCGTCGCCGCGGCCGCGATGGCGCTGCCGATGCGCCGGAGCGCCCGCACATGATCCGCCTGATCGCCGGCATCGCACTCCTCGCGGCGGCCATGCCCCTGCTGCCGAGCAAGCCGCAGGCCAGCACGGTGCTGCGCCCCTGGCCGGCCCGATTTGACGGTCGCGCGATCGTCCCTGTTCCGCCCGGCCCCGGCGACGCGATGCTCGCGCGCGGTTTTCCCGGCCATGTCGCGCGGTTCAGCGACGGGCGGCGGCAGGTCGTGCTGCGCCAGGTCGCCCGCGCCACCCGCCAGCTCCACCCGCCCCGCGACTGTTTTGCAGCACTCGGCTACGCGATCGATCCCCTGCCGATGCAGCGCGTCGCGGGCGGCCTGGCGTCGTGCTTCGCCGCACGGCGCGGCGGCGTCACGCTCCGGGTCTGCGAACGCATTACCGACGCCCGGGCGCGCGTCTTCTCCGACGTTCCCGGCTGGTACTGGCCCGCGCTCACCGGCGCCAGCACCGGGCCTTGGCTGGCGGCGATGACGGTCGAGCGCACCGGTTGACGAATCCCTCACGCAGGCGCCAGCAATGTACGCGATGACCCACCACATCCTCGTCGTCGATGACGATCCGCACATCCGCGACCTGCTCGCCTTCGCGCTCGGCAAGGCGGGGATGACCGTCGCCGAGGCCGCCGACGGGGAAGCCGCACTCGCATCGGTCGCCGCGGCGATGCCCGACCTGATGATCCTCGACATCACCATGCCGCGGCTCGACGGGCTGGAGGTGTGCCGCCGCCTGCGCGCCGGTGGCGGGCCGGGCGCGGCATTGCCGATCCTGTTCCTGTCCTCGCGCGACGACGAGATCGACCGCATCGTCGGGATCGAGATCGGCGGCGACGATTATGTCGTGAAGCCGTTTTCCCCGCGCGAAGTGGTCGCGCGGGTCGGCGCCATATTGAAGCGCGGCGTCCCCGCGCCGCCCCCGCTGCTTGCCCCCACCATCCGCCACGGACGCCTGACGCTCGACACCGACGCGTGGGAAGCGCGGGTCGGCGACGCCGCCGTCGCCACCACCGCCACCGAATTCCAGATGCTGGCACTCCTCGCCAGCCTGCCGACGAAGGTGTTCAGCCGCGACGCGATCATCGACCGGCTGCACGGCCCCGGCTTCGCGATCACCGACCGCACGATCGACAGCCACGTCCGCAACCTGCGCGCGAAATTCGCCGCGGCGGGCCTGGACGAACTGATCGAGACGCGCAGCGGGGTCGGCTACCGCATCGGGCGCTGCGGTTGATCGCTGCACTCAAGCGGCTGGCGAAGCGCCACTGGCCGGCGCTGTCGATCCGCGCGATCCTGCTCGCGACATTCGTGTTCGTGGCCGCCCTGCCGGGCGTCGGCGCGGTGTTCTTGCGCGTGTACGAAAACACGCTCGTCCAGCAGACCGAGGCGGAGCTGACCGCGCAAGGAGCCGTACTCGCCGCCGCCTATCGCGCCGCATGGGGGGCGCCCGCCGCGCCGCGCGACGATCCCGTCGCCGATCCGCCGCGCATCGACCTGCGCGCCGATCCCGTCCTTCCCGCCGCGCCCGCCCCGGTCCGCACCCGGCCGGCCGATCCCCGCGCGGCGCGCGTCGGGGCACAGTTGGCCCCCATCGTCCGCGACGCCGCCGCGATGACGCTGGCGTCGACCCGCATCCTCGACGCGGCGGGCGTGGTGGTCGCCGGGCGCGGCGACGTTGGTCTGAGCTACGCAGGGCTGGTCGAAGTGCGCCGCGCCGCATCCGGACGGCCCGCCACCGTGCTGCGGACGCGCTTCGACGACCCCTACAACCTGCACTCGCCGCTCGAATGGCTCAGCCGCGCGGTCAATATCCGCGTCCACCACGTCCAGCCGGTGACCGCCGACGGCGCGGTGATCGGCATGGTGATGGCGTGGCGGTCGCCGCGCGGCCTGTTCGTCGGCATTGCGCAGGACGGCGGCAAGATCGCGATCGGCATCGTCCTGATCTTCGCGACTTTGATGGTGCTCGCCGGGCTACTGTCGCGCGGTATCGCCCGCCCGATCCGCGCGCTCACCCGCGCCAGCGACGCGGTGGCGCGCGGCCAGGTGTCGATCCCGGAGTCGCCCGCGACCGCCGCGATCGAGATTCGCGAGCTGTATTCGAACTTCGCGGTGATGGCCGAGCGCATCGACGCGCGGAACCGCTACCTCCGCGACTTCGCCACCGCAGTCAGCCACGAATTCAAGACGCCGCTGACCGGCATCCGCGGCGCGCTGGAGCTGCTGGCCGAGCATGACATGGGCGAGGACGACCGCCGCCGCTTTCTCGCCAACGCGACCGCCGATACCGAGCGGCTGTCGCGGCTGGTCCAACGCCTCCTCGATCTCGCCCGCGCCGACATGGCCGATGCGTCGGATGCGCATTGCGATCCGGCGGCGGTGGCACGTCAGGCGGGCGTGCCGGGCCTGACCGTTACCGTCACCGGAGAGGCACCGCGCGCCGGCATCGCCGCCGAGGCGCTGGCGACGGTGCTGGCGGTGCTCGCCGACAACAGCCGCCAGGCGGGCGCCGGGTCGGTCGCGGTCGGGATCGTCCCGCTCGGGGATCGGATCACACTGACGTGGCACGACGACGGCCCCGGCGTGCCCCCCGGCGACCGCGACCGCATCTTCCTGCCCTTCTTCACCGACCGCCGCGAACAGGGCGGCACCGGCATCGGCCTCGCCATCGCCCGCTCGCTCCTGTCGGCGAGCGGCGGCACGATCGGCCTCACGCCCTCAGCGACCGGCGCGGCCTTCGCGATCGACCTGCCGGTGGCCTAGTCTGCATCGTGCAGCCCTGCGCAATTGCGGTCTGGCACTCCGCAATCTGCCTGCGTATAGGCACGCACGTCGATCGAGAGCCGCGCGCTCCGATGATCGCGATGCGGGCGTGGTGGAACTGGTAGACGCGCCGGACTCAAAATCCGGTTCCGAAAGGAGTGTGGGTTCGATTCCCACCGCCCGCACCAGAATGTCGATGAGGACGGCAATCACACAGTCGATCGGGACTCGCCGACCTGCCCGGTCAATTGCGCGGCGCCTGGCGGCGATAGCTGAGCGCCTCGGCCACGTGGATGCGCCCGATAGTTTCGGCGCCCGCCAGATCGGCGATGGTGCGCGCGACGCGGAGGACGCGGGTGTAGCCGCGTGCGGACAGGCGCATCGCCTCTGCGGCCTGCGCCAGCAGCTTGCGGCCCGCCTCGTCCGGGGTGGCGTGCGCGTCGAGCACCGGGCCGTTCGCTTCGGCGTTGGTGCGGGCATCGTCGCCGGCGTAGCGCGCGGACTGTACGCGGCGTGCCGTGGCCACCCGAGCCGCGACGTCGGCGGAGGATTCGGTCGGCGGGGGCAGGATCAGGTCGGCGGCGCTCACCGCGGCGACCTCGACGTGCAAATCGATGCGGTCGAGCAGCGGCCCCGACACCTTCGCCTGATAGTCCGCCGCGCATTTCGGCGCGCGCGAGCAGGCGAGCGCGGGGTCGCCCAGATGCCCGCACCGGCACGGGTTCATCGCCGCGACCAGCTGGACGTTCGCGGGGAACGTGACGTGCGCATTCGCCCGCGCGACGCTGACCGTGCCGGTTTCGAGCGGCTGGCGCAGCGAATCGAGCACCGCGCGCTGAAACTCGGGCAGCTCGTCGAGGAACAGCACACCGAGATGCGCAAGGCTGACCTCGCCCGGCTTAACCCTGAGGCCGCCGCCGGTCAGCGCCGCCATCGACGCCGAATGATGCGGCGAACGGAACGGTCGCGTCCGCGTCAGCCGCCCGCCGGTCAGCGTTCCCGCGACCGACTGCACCATCGACACCTCGAGCGCCTCCGCGGCATCCAGCGGCGGGAGGATGCCGGGTAGGCACGATGCGAGCAGCGATTTGCCGGCGCCGGGTGGTCCGACCATCAGCAGATTGTGCCCACCCGCCGCCGCGATCTCCAGCGCGCGCTTGGCGGTCTCCTGCCCCTTCACCTGCGCCAGATCGGGGCCGAAGCCCGCTTCCTCGACAACCCCCGCAGACGGCGGCGACAGCAGTTGCTGGCCCTTCAGATGGTTCAGCAAGCCGATCAGGTCGGCAGCCGCCAGCACTTCCACAGAGCCCGCCCACGCTGCCTCCGCCCCTTGCGCGGCGGGGCAGATCAGGCCCTTGCCTTCCGCCCCGGCATGGATCGCCGCGAGCAACACACCGGGCGACGGCTGCACGCGCGCATCGAGGCCGAGTTCGCCGACGACGACATACTCGCTGATCGCCTCGGCATCGACGACACCCATCGCCGCCAGCAACGCCAGCGCGATCGGCAGGTCGAAGTGCGATCCCTCCTTCGGCAGATCAGCGGGCGACAGGTTGATCGTGATGCGCTTGGGCGGCAGCGACAGGCCGAGCGCGGCGATCGCCCCGCGCACCCGCTCGCGGCTTTCGGCGACCGCCTTGTCGGGCAGGCCGACGACGACGAACGCGGGCAGCCCGGCGACGAGCGTGCACTGCACCTCGACCCCGCGCGCCTCCAGCCCAAGATACGCCACTGTCGAGACGATCGCGACCAAGCCTGTTCCCCCTGCGTCATCAGGCCGTTGCCCCGACCTGCGTTGCATAACCGATCCTGCGCGGCGCGCCAGCGTACCTGCCACGTGTCTTGCATCGGCAACACGCTGAGCCCACATGGCGCGTGTGGCCCGTTCGTCCCCCCGTCACCCCGCCCTGCGCACCGCATTTCTCGTCATCGGCGCCCTGCTAATCGTCGCGACGCCAGCGGTTGCCTTGCTGCCGTGGCCAGGCGGCATCTTCACGTTCGCCGGAGGGCTCGGTCTGGTGCTCCAGAATTCGCTGTGGGCACGGAGGCAGTTCGTGCGGCACAAGCGGCGGTATCCGCGGATCGGCAACCTGGCGGATCGCGGCATGCGGCGGGCCAGCGCGAAGCGGCGGCGGACGCGTCCGTTGACTAGGACGGCCCCCTCGCCTATGGGGTCCGCCGACGCGGTCGTCCCCCTTGCCAAAGGGCGTGGCGGCCTTTTGACATTTGAATTGGGAATGACCGATGAAGCGGACCTTTCAGCCGAGCAACCTGGTGCGTGCACGCCGTCACGGCTTCCGCTCGCGCATGGCGACGGTGGGCGGTCGCAACGTGATTCGCGCCCGCCGCGCCCGCGGTCGCAAGAAGCTGTCGGCGTAAGCACGACCGCGCTGGCGCGACTCACGAAGCGCGCCGACTATCTGAAAGCGAATACCGGACGCCGGGCAGCGATGCCCGGCTTCGTGCTGTTGGCGCGCCCGCGTGGCGATGGCGACCCCACAATGCGAATCGGCATAACCGTGTCGAAGAAGGTCGGCGGATCGGTCGTGCGGTCGCGCATGAAGCGCCGGTTTCGCGAACTCGCCCGCGCGATCCTGCCCGAACAGGGCGTCGCCGGCGCCGATCACGTCCTGATCGGTCGCGCGAGCGGGATCGAGCGCGACTGGGCGGACCTTCAGGCCGATCTGGTGAAGGCGTGCGCGAAGCTGCGCCGCCCTGCCCCGCCCCGCGATCCACGCCCGTGATCGCGCGCCTGCTGATCCTCCTCGCGCGCGGGTGGCAGCTTGGGCCGTCGCTCATCCTGCCGCCATCGTGCCGGTACAACCCGTCATGTTCGGCCTATGCAATCGAGGCGCTTCGCCGCTATGGCGCGGCCAAGGGTGGCTGGCTCGCGGCGAAGCGGATCGCGCGGTGCCACCCGTGGGGCGGACATGGCCATGATCCGGTGCCCTAGGATTTTCGGGGAAGACGCTTGAACAACGACAAAAACAATTTCGTGCTGTTCGCGGTGTTCGCGGCGCTGATCCTGTTCGGCTGGCCGTACATCACCCGCACCTTCTTCCCCGCCGCCAATCCGCCGGTGACGAAGATCGAGGGTGGCAAGACGAAGGCTATCGCCAACCCGAGCGCAGACCCGACCGCCTATTCGCCCGCCGCCATCCGCGACCGCAACGTCGTGCTGGCCGAAGCCCCGCGCGTGCGGATCGAGACGCCGACGCTCAAAGGTTCGATCAACCTGCGCGGCCCCCGCATCGACGACCTGATCCTGACCAAGTACGACGAGACGATCGCGAAGGATTCGGCGCCGATCCGCCTGCTGTCGCCGTCGGGCACGCAGGACGCCTATTTCGCCGGCTTCGGCTGGCGCGGCGCGGGCAGCTTCGCACCGCCTGCCGCCGATGCCGTCTGGCAGGCGAGCGGCACCGTGCTCACCCCGTCGTCGCCGGTGACGCTCACCGCGTCGAACGCGACCGGCCAGCGGTTCGCGATCCGGATTGCTGTTGACCAGAACTATATGTTCACGGTGACGCAGACCGTCGCCAACGCCGGCACCACCGCGGTCCCGGTCGCCCCCTACAGCTTCGTCAATCGCACCGGCGTGTCGAAGGATCCGGACAGCTGGACCATCCATACCGGGCCGATGGCGTCGCACGGCGGCGCTGCCGACTACGGCATCAATTTCAAGGACATCGACAAGGCGCCTGCGAACCTTATGTCGAAGGGCGGCTGGTACGGCTTCGTCGACAAATACTGGCTGACCGCGGCGATCCCCGATCAGGGATCGGACGTTACCGCCCAATTCCGCGCCGGCGCGAACAAGAGCTATCAGGCCGATTACACCGTCGCCGCCAAGCCGCTGGCCCCGGGCGCCGCGATCACCACCACCGCGCGCTTCTTTGCGGGCGCCAAGGAAGTGAACCTTCTCGACAACTACGAGGACCGCTTCGGCATCACCCATTTCGGCAAGGCGATCGACTGGGGCTGGTTCGAGATCATCGAGAAGCCGATCTTCAAATATCTCGACTGGCTGTTCCGCATGATCGGCAACTTCGGCGTCGCGATCATCCTGCTGACCTTCACCGTCCGCCTCATCATGTTCCCGATCGCGCAGAAGCAGTTTGCGTCGATGGCGTCGATGCGCGCGATCCAGCCGAAGCTGAAGACGCTGCAGGAGAAGTACAAGGACGACAAACCGCGCCTGCAGCAGGAGATGATGGCGCTGTACAAGACCGAGAAGGTCAATCCGCTCGCCGGATGCGCGCCGACATTGCTCCAGATCCCGATCTTCTATGCGCTGTACAAGGTGCTGATGCTGACGATCGAGATGCGGCACCAGCCGTTCGTTGCCTGGATCAAGGATCTGTCCGCGCCCGATCCGCTGACCCCGGTCAACCTGTTCGGCCTGCTCGCCTTCACGCCCCCGCACTTCATCGCGATCGGCGTCGTGCCGATCCTGCTCGGCATCAGCATGTACTTCCAGTTCAAGCTGAATCCGGCACCGATGGACGACACGCAAAAGCAGATTTTCGGCCTGATGCCGTGGGTGCTGATGTTCGTCATGGCGCCGTTCGCGGTGGGTCTGCAGGTGTACTGGATCACGTCGAACCTGCTGACGATCGCGCAGCAGCAGTGGCTGTATTCGCGCCACCCGGCGCTGAAAACGGCGCCGGCCAAGTGACCGACGCCCCGTTCGATCCCGAACTGGTGGAGGCCGCCCGGAAGCTGTTTTCCGGGCCGGTCACCTTCCTGAAGTCGGCGCCCGCGCTGCAGCATCTGCCCGACCCGGTGGTGCCGGAGGTCGCGTTCGCCGGGCGATCGAACGTCGGCAAGTCGTCGCTGCTGAATGCGCTGACCAACCGCAACGCACTCGCCCGAACGTCGAACACGCCGGGGCGCACGCAGGAGCTGAACTTCTTCGACGTGGGCGAGCCACTGCGCTTCCGGCTGGTCGACATGCCCGGCTACGGCTTTGCCGAGGCGCCAAAGGATCTCGTCAAGAAGTGGCGCTTCCTCATCAACGACTTCCTGCGCGGGCGGGTGGTGCTGAAGCGCACGCTGGTGCTGATCGACAGCCGCCACGGTATCAAGCCGGTGGACCGCGAGATCATGGACATGCTCGACGCCGCTGCCGCCAGCTACCGCATCGTCCTGACCAAGGCCGACAAGATCAAGGCGACCGAGCTGACCGCGGTGGCCGAGCGCACCGCCGAGGAAGCGCGCAAGCGCCCCGCCGCGCATCCCGACCTGATCCTCACCTCGAGCGAAAAGGGCATGGGCCTGCCCGACCTGCGCGCCGCGGTAGTCGAGGCGATCGGCTGACACCACCGCGCGAATCGTGTAGGCACGGCGCGTCCGAGGAGACCCGCCATGAGGTACCTGCCCGCCGTCGCCGCGCTGCTGTGGACGTCCTGTGCCATCGCCCAGCCGTCGCCGTGGCCCGCCGCGGTCCGTGGTGCGGTCGCCAAGGCGACGCAGGTCTGCCGTGAGGCGGGCGGGCGACCCGGACGATCGCCCGAGCTCGTCAAGACCGTCGACCTGACCGGCGACGGCATCGCCGATTACCTCGTTGACTGGTCGCAGTACGACTGCGTCGGCGCGGCATCGGCGATGGCCAACGGCCAGGACGGTAGCGCGATCGAGGTGCTGGTCGGTCTGCGCGGCAATGCCGCAGTCAGCGCCTATGGCAACAGCGTGTACGGCGCTAAGGTGGAGACGGCGGGCGGCCGCAACCGCCTGTGGATAGACCTGGCCGCGATGGACTGCGGCCAGAACGCGCGCGGCGTTCCGTTCGCCAACTGGCAATTCTGCTCGCGCGAGCTGGTCTGGAGCCCCGCCACCCGCAAATTCGCGCTGGCACCGATGGCGCAGAAGCGGCGCATCTGACGCGCGCCGGTTGCCCGACCGCGCCGTGGCGGCTACCCCGCCGCCATGCTCAAGCTCATCATCGGTAACAAGGCCTATTCCTCCTGGTCGCTGCGCGGCTGGCTCGCATGCAAGCAGGCCGGGTTGCCATTCGAGGAAATGGTCGTGCCGCTGTACGACCAGGACTGGGAGAAGCGGCGTGAGGGCGACGAATTCGCGCCATCCTCGGGCAAGGTGCCGATCCTTTGGGACGGCGACTGCGTGGTCTGGGATTCGCTGGCGATCATCGAATTCCTGAACGAAGCGAGCGGCGGCGACAAATTCTGGCCGCAGGATACCGCGGCGCGCGCGATGGCGCGGTCGATGGCGGCGGAAATGCATTCCGGCTTCGCCGCGCTGCGTCGCAAGCACAGCATGAACATCCGTCAGGTCTATGCGCCGCAACAGCCCGACTCGGATGTCCTCGCCGACCTGACGCGCATCATGGAGCTGTGGGCACAGGCCCGCGCCCGGTACGGCGGCGACGGCCAGTTCCTGTTCGGCGAATTCGGCGCGGTCGACATCATGTTCGCGCCCGTGGTGACGCGCATCGTCACCTATTCGCTCCCCGTCGCGCGCTTCGCGCCGGCCTACATGAACGCGGTGCTCCAGCATCCCTTCATGCAGGACTGGATCGCCGCTGCGAACGAGGAAGAATGGGTGATCGAGCAGTTCGAGCAGCCGACGGCGTAGAGTGCCGGGCGCCATAATCGGGCCGCTCGCCCTAAGCGTGTCGAAGGGCGTGCCGGGGGCAGTTGTTTCGACAAGCTCAGCACGAACGGGATTTGGCGGTACGGATTTCGGCTAAGGCGCACCGACCGCCCCTTGCTTAATGGCGCGTCAGGCCGCGAGCAGCCGTTCTGCCTGCGCGCGCGCTTCGTCGGTCACTTCCGCGCCCGAGAGCATCCGCGCGATTTCCTCGCGGCGCTCGTCGTCCCCCAGGGTGCGGACGCCGGTGCGGGTGACGATGCCGTCGTGGCGCTTGGCGATCAGGAAATGGCCGTCGCCCCGCGCCGCAACTTGCGGGCTGTGCGTCACCACCAGTAGCTGCGCCCCCTGCGCGAGCCGCGCCAGCCGGTCGCCGATCGCGCTCGCCACCGCGCCGCCGACGCCGCGGTCGATCTCGTCGAAGATCAACGTCGCCGCCCCGCCTTCCTCGGCCAGCGCGACCTTCAGCGCCAGCACGAAGCGCGACAATTCGCCGCCGCTGGCGATCTTGATAAGCGGTGCGAACGGCGCGCCCGGATTGGTCGACACCAAGAATTCCACCCGGTCGCGCCCGCTGGCGCTCCACTGATCGTCCGGCAGGCGGGCGACCTGGGTGCGGAAGCGCGCGGCGTCGAGCTTCAGCGGCGCGAATTCGGTCGCGACCACCGCGTCGAGTCGTTCCGCTGCCGCCTCGCGCGCCGCCGACACTGCCGCGGCGGCGGCTTCATAGGCGCGCGCCTTCGCCGCCAGGTCGGCCTCCAGCGCGCCCAGCCCCGCCTCGCCATTGTCGAGCCGTTCCAGCCGCCCGCGCAACTCGTCCGCCAGCGCGGCGAGGTCGTCGGGCTGCACGCGGTGCTTGCGCGCCATCGCGCGCAGCTCGAACAGCCGCGCCTCGTCATCCTCCAGGCTGCGTGGATCGAAGCTCAACGCCCGTGCCGCCTCGGCCAGCCGATGCTCGGCCATCGCGCCCTCGATGATCGCGCGATCGATCGCGCCCAGCGCGTCGGCGAGAGCCGGGTGGTCGGGAGCGACCCGTTCGAGATAGCGCGCCGCCTGACGCAACTTCGACAGCCCGCCCTCCCCGTCGCTCACCAGCGTGTCGATCGTGGACAGGTCGTCGGCGATCTTTTCCGATCGCTGCATCAGCCGTCGCCGATCGGCGAGCGTCTCCTCCTCCCCGGCTTCGGGCGCCAGGGCGTCGAGTTCGCTGACCGCATGTTCGAGCCAGTCGCGGTCCCGCGCCGCTGTCGCGATCTCCGCGCGCGCCGCCGCCAGTACCCCCTCGGCATCGCGCCACGCCCGGTGAGCGACAGCGACCGACCCTGTATCGACCTTGCCGAACACGTCGAGCAGCGCGCGGTGGCCGGCGGGTGCCAGCAGCCCGCGGTCGTCGTGTTGGCCGTGGATCTCGACCAGATGGCGGCCGAGTTCGCGCAGCAGCCCGGCGGACGCCGGCTGGTCGTTGACGAACGCGCGGCTGCCGCCGTCGGCCTTGACGATGCGGCGGATGATGAGCGGTTCGCCGGCATCGCGGTCCAGCCCGTTCTGCGCCATCAGCGAGGCGACGGCATGGTCGTCGGGCAGCTCGAAGGTCGCGGCGACGCTCGCCTGCGTCGCCCCATGCCGGACCAGCCCGCTATCCGCCCGCGCGCCCAGCGCCAGCCCCAGCGCGTCGAGCAGGATCGACTTGCCCGCCCCCGTCTCCCCGGTCAGCACGCCGAGCCCGCGCGTGAAATCGAGGTCGAGCGCCTCGATCAGCACAACGTCGCGAATGGCCAGCGCGGTCAGCATATGTTCCGCCCTTTGCCACGCCCGCGCGTCGGGCGGAAGGGTTTGCGCGCCCGATCGGCAAACCCTTTTCGGATCGGCGCCGCCCGCCGTCCGGTCGTCGCATCGCTATTGCCTAGTCAATGGGTAGGAATATTTTGAGTGGCATCGGGGACTGGCAATGGAGTGACCGACATGGCGTCTTTCGCGACCGATACGGCGATCGTTCCGACCATCCTGACCGTGCCTGGCCTCGGCGGATCGGGCGACAGCCACTGGCAGACCCTGTGGGAGCAGGCGCGCGCCGATACGGTCCGCGCCGAGCTTGGCATGTGGGACGCGCCGCACCGCAACAGCTGGATGACGAAGCTCGACCAGGCGATCCGCACCGCGCAAGCACCGGTGGTGCTCGTCGCGCATTCGTTGGGATGCCTGGCCGTCGCATGGTGGGCGGCGTTGTCGGGCCAACCCTATGGCTGGCCGGTGGCGGGTGCGTTACTGGTCGCTCCGGCCGACGTCGATCGCCACGGCGCGCCGCCCGAACTCGCCGGCTTCGCCCCCGCCCCGACGACGCCGCTGCCCTTCCCCTCGCTGGTGGTGGCGAGCAGCGACGACCCCTGGATCACGCTGGAGCGCGCCCGCGCCCTCGCCGGCGGCTGGGGCAGCCATTTCGTGGGTGCCGGCGCCGTCGGCCACATCAACGCGCTGAGCGGGATCGGCGACTGGCGTGAGGGACAGGATCTGCTCGCCGAGCTGATCGACGGCGTGGGTCTGGCCCACACCCCGTCGCAGGGCCGCGCGCTGCTCGCCGAGCGACTGGCGCGGGAGCCACGCATCGGCGCGTGAAGGGCCGTTTCGCAACCGTACTGCCTGTGCCATCCTTGTGGCGATGACGATCGACCGCCGCACCCTGCTTGCCGCCTCACTGGCCGCCGTCCCCGCAAGTGCCGCAGCAGCAAGCGTCACCCCGGCTACCACCATCGCGCTGTGGCCGGGCGAGGCGCCGGGCCTGATAAACCGCAGCCTGACCGAAATCGTGCTGGAACGCAGCAAGAATCCAGCCGTCCGCGACCGCGCGCTGACCAACATCCGGCGCCCCCGCCTCGACGTCTTCCGCCCCGCGCGTCCGAACGGCGCGGCGATGCTCGTCATCCCTGGCGGCGGCTACCAGCGCGTCGTGATCGACAAGGAAGGGTATGAGATCGGCCCGTGGCTGGCCGAGCGCGGGATCACTGCCTTCGTTCTGTTCTACCGCCTGCCGGGCGAGGGGTGGCGCGATCCGGCCAACACGCCGCTTGCGGACGCACAGCGGGCGATGCGGCTGATCCGGGCGCGGGCGAGCGAATATGCGATCGACCCTACCCGCGTCGGCGCGATGGGGTTTTCCGCTGGCGGGCATCTCTGCGCGGACTTGGCCGTCCGCCACATGCGTCGGGTCTATACGCCGGTCGATGCCGCCGACACGCTCGACGCGCGCCCGATGCTCGCCGCGCCGATCTATCCGGTGGTGTCGATGGACGCGGCGATCGCCCACGCCGGATCGCGCGACGCGCTGATCGGGGCGTCGCCCGCCGACAGCTTCGTGACCGAACATTCGCCCGACCTGCAGGTGACCCGCGCGACGCCGCCGATGTTCCTGTCGCATGCCGCCGACGATAAGACGGTGCCGGTCGCCAACAGCATCGCGCTGCACGCCGCCTTGCGCGACGCGGGCGTGCCGGTGGAGATGCACCTGTTCGAACGCGGCGGCCACGGCTTCGGCTGGGGACGGCGCACCGCGGGGCTGTCGGCGCATCTATGGCCGGAGTTGTTCCTCGCCTGGGCGCGCACTCACGCCTCCGTCAGGTGAGCGCGGCCTCGTTTGATGTAATCGGCAAGGTCGGCGACGGTAGCGAGCGGCGGGATCTGCTCCTGCTCGACCGGGGTTACCCCGAGCCGGTCGAACAGGCGCGCGACGATCTCCGTCAGTTCGTCCACATCGATCCGCAGCAGTTCCGCCAGATCGTCCTCAGGCCGCGGCGCGAGGTCGGCGTAATAATGGGGCGCCAGTTCGCCACGGACAGCGTCTATCACCTCCGCCGAGCACCCCTGCCCGGCGAGCGCCGCGCGGAAATCATCGTCGTTCCACCCACCGCGCGCCGCCGCGACCGATTTGTGCCGCATCCAAAGTGACGCGTTGAAGCCGATCGTCGCGACCACCATCAGGCCGACGATCGTGACGACCGCCGTCCATCCGCTCAAGCGCGCGCGCCCTCCGCAATGGCATCGCTGTTGTGGCGCAGCGCCTTCAGCACGGTGTCGACGATGTGCTCGGCGTTCAGCCGGGCGGTGTCGTACTGCGCGTCGGGCTTGTCCTGGTCCTGAAACACATCGGGCAGGCGCATCGTGCGCAGCTTCAGCCCCGCATCGATCAGCCCGGCGTCGCTGGCGAAGGTCAACACATGCGCGCCGAGCCCGCCGACCGCGGCTTCCTCGATCGTCACGGCGACTTCATGCGTGGTCAGCAGCTTGCGGATCAGCGCCTCGTCCAAAGGCTTAACGAAACGCAGGTCGGCGACCGTGGTCGACAGGCCCTTCGCCTCCAGCGCGTCGGCGGCCTTGAGCGCCTCGGCCAGGCGGGTGCCGAGCGACAGGATCGCCACTTTCTTGCCCTCGCGCACGATGCGGCCCTTGCCGATCTCGAGCGCCTGCGGAACCTCGGGGAGTGCGACGCCGGTGCCGTTGCCGCGTGGATAGCGCACCGCGATCGGCCCGCTATCGTGCAGCACCGCGGTATGGGTCATATGGACCAGCTCCGCCTCGTCCGCCGCCGCCATCACCACAAAGTTCGGGAGAGTAGCCAGATAGGTTACGTCGAAGCTGCCGGCATGGGTCGCACCATCGGCGCCGACCAGACCAGCGCGGTCGATCGCGAACCGGACGGGTAAATTCTGGATGGCGACGTCATGCACGACCTGATCATAGGCGCGTTGCAGGAACGTCGAGTAGATCGCACAGAATGGTCGCATCCCCTGCGCCGCCAGCCCCGCGGCGAAGGTCACCGCATGCTGCTCGGCGATGCCGACATCGAACGCACGGTCGGGATAGGCCTTGGCGAAGCGATCGACGCCGGTGCCCGATGGCATCGCCGCGGTGATCGCGACGATCCGATCATCCGTAGCCGCCTCGCGCACCAGCGCGTCGCCGAACACGTTCTGGTAACTCGGCGGTCCCGGTGGGGCGGTCGCCTGCGTGCCGGTGATGACGTCGAATTTCTGGACGCCATGATATTTGTCCGCCGACGCCTCGGCCGGGGCATAGCCCTTGCCCTTCTTGGTCACGACATGGACCAGCACCGGCCCCTGCTCGGCGTCGCGGACATTCTCCAGCACCGGGATGAGGTGATCGAGGTTGTGCCCGTCGATCGGCCCGACATAGTAGAAGCCGAGCTCCTCGAAGAGCGTGCCCCCGGTCACCATGCCGCGGGTATATTCCTCGGCCTTGCGCGCAGTCTTGTGGACGCGGCGGGAGAGCTTCGCGGTCAGCTTCGATGCAAGACTGCGCAGGCCGAGATACTCGGAACTCGACACCATGCGCGCAAGGTACGCCGACAGCCCGCCCACCGGCGGAGCGATCGACATGTCGTTGTCGTTCAGGATCACCACCAGCCGATTGCCCGCGGCCTCGGCGTTGTTCATCGCCTCATAGGCCATGCCGGCGGACATCGATCCGTCGCCGATCACCGCGATCGCCTTGCCGGGCGCGCCGGTCAGCTTGTTGGCGATGGCAAAGCCCAGCGCCGCCGAGATCGACGTCGAGGAATGCGCCGCGCCGAACGGGTCGTATTCGCTCTCGCTACGCTTGGTGAAGCCCGAAAGGCCCCCGCCCTGCCGCAGCGTGCGGATGCGGTCGCGGCGCCCGGTCAGAATCTTGTGCGGATAGCATTGGTGGCCGACGTCCCACACCAGCCGGTCGTCGGGCGTGTTGAAGACATAGTGGATCGCGGTGGTCAGCTCGACCACGCCGAGGCCGGAGCCGAGATGCCCGCCGGTCGTGCCGACCGCGGAAATGGTTTCGGCGCGCAGCTCGTCGGCCAGTTGGCGCAGTTGCTTGTGATCGAGCTTGCGGAGGTCGTGCGGCGTCGCCACCGTATCGAGCAGGGGCGTTGCGGGAGTATCGGACATGCCCCCGTTTACCCGAGCCTGCGGGACGTGTCGATTGATACCGGATGGAGATTTGATGCACGAACTGCGCCCGGCGACCGCGGCGGACCTGCCCGCGCTCAGGCGGCTGATGGCGCGCGCGATCGATGCGTTGCAGTCGAGCTATCTGTCCGCCGACCAGGTCGCGGCGAGCCGGCTGGTCATGGGCCTCGACACGCAGCTGATCGCGGACGGCACCTATTTCGTGGTCGAGACGGGCGACCGGATCGCCGGCTGCGGCGGGTGGAGCCGGCGCGCCACGCTCTACGGCGGCGACCACAGCGCAGGCTTGCGCGAACCGCGCCTGCTCGATCCCGCCAGCGAGGCCGCGCGCGTGCGGGCGATGTACACCGATCCCGACCACGTCCGCCGCGGGATCGGGCGGGCGATCCTATCCGCCTGCGAGGCCGCCGCCGCAGTCGAGGGCTTCAGACGCGCGGAACTGATGGCGACACTGGCCGGGGAGCCGCTGTACAGCGCGGCGGGCTATGCCGAAATCGAGCGGATCGTGGATGAGAGCGGCCCCGTCGGCGTGCCGCTCATCCGGATGGGCAAGGCGCTCGCGTAACGCTCCCCCGGTCGATGTGTCAGAACGCGGACCCGTCCTTCCGCCGAAAGCCTTTTCCGGCGAACAGGTGCATGTCGATGTCGGGATAATGGCAATCGGTATCGCCCGACCGCCCGACCGCGATGAACACGCACGGCGCATCGCTGCGGTTCTGGAGGACGTGGCCATTGCCATCGCCCATCGGAAACGCCGCGCAGTCGCCCGCGCGCATCGCCGTCTCGCCGCTGTCGTCGACCAGCACCGCCTCGCCCGACAGCATCACCACGAACTCGTCTTCGCCCTCATGCCAGTGGCGGTGCGCCGACCAGGCGCCGGGATCGAGCACGACGTGACTGACGCCATATTCGGTCAAGCCGCCTGCCGGTCCCAGCCGGCGATAATGCCGCCCCTGCACCTGCCCGGCATATTCGGGCGGATAGCCGGTCGCATTGGTCTGCGGGATTGCGTCGAGGTCGAGCTTGGGCAATGCGCCTCTCCATGACTGGGTCGATCGACGTTGTAGCGCTCGCGGGCGCGCTCATCACGCAGGAAAGCGTGACGCCCGCGCGCGGGGGCGTGTTCGACGTGCTGGAGGCGGCGATCGTGCCGCTCGGCTTCGCGGTCGATCGCTTCGTGGTCGGCGAGGCGCCCGACGGTCCGGTCGAGAATCTGCTCGCGGTGCGCGGATCGGGCGGGCCGCACCTCGCCTTCGCCGGGCACCTCGACGTCGTGCCGCCCGGCGCCGGCTGGACCGGCGATCCGTTCGTTGCGGAGGTGCGCGGCGACCTGCTCTACGGGCGCGGCGCCGTCGACATGAAGGGCGCGATCGCCGCCTTCGTCGCGGCGTGTGCGACGGCGCCCGACAGCGGCACGATCAGCCTGATCGTCACCGGCGACGAGGAAGGCCCGGCGATCCACGGCACCCGCGCGCTGATCGATCGCATGGCCGCGCGCGGCATCCGCCCGGACATGTGCCTGGTCGGCGAACCGACCTCGACCACGCGGCTCGGCGACATGGTGAAGATCGGACGGCGCGGGTCGGTCAACATCTGGATCGACGTCCCCGGGCGTCAGGGCCACGTCGCCTACCCCCACCTTGCCGACAATCCGATCCCGCGTCTGGTCGCGATCCTCGCGGAGATCGACGCAATCGCCCTCGACCAGGGCAATGCCTGGTTCCAGCCGTCGAACATCGAGGTCACCGACCTGGACGTCGGCAATCCGGCGACCAACGTCATCCCCGCGCATGCCCGCGCGCGCCTGAGCATCCGGTTCAACGACGAACAGTCGGGCGAGGCGCTCGTCGCGCGCATCCGCGCGGTCGTCGATCGCCACGCCCCCGGCGCCGGGGTCCGCGGGATCGTGTCGGGAGAGGCTTTCCTGACTCCGCCCGGCGATTTGTCGGCGCTGGTGTCGGGAGCAATCACGCATGTCACCGGGCTGACCCCAGAGCTGTCGACCACCGGCGGCACCTCCGATGCGCGTTTCCTGTCGGCGGTCTGTCCCACGGTCGAATTCGGTCTGGTCAACGCGACGATGCACAAGCTGGACGAGGCGGTGGCGACCGCCGACCTGCACGCCCTGACCGCAATCTATGCCGAGGTCATCGCCCGCGCGATCAGGCGGTAATTCGCGCCGGCTCGGTCCGCGCCCAGTCGAGGAACGCCGCCTCGTCCATCGGTTCGGCGATGGCGAACCCCTGGATCACGTCGCAGCCCAGCACGCGAAGCACGTCGATCTGCGCGCGCGTCTCGATCCCCTCCGCCACCGCTTCCATGCCGAGGCCGTGGATCAGGCCGATGACCGCCTGCACGATGACGCGCGCGTGGTGGGCCTCGGCGATGTCGCGGATCAGGCAGGGGTCGATCTTCACCCGGTCCACCGGCAGGTCGCGCAGGCGAGCGAGGTTCGAGTATCCCGTGCCGAAATCGTCGATCGCGATCGTCGCGCCGTCGGCGCGCAGCGCGGCGATCGCGTCGATCACCTCGCGCGAACACTGCATCGCCAGCGTTTCGGTGATCTCCAGCTCCAACAGGTGCGCCGGCGCGTCGGCGGCCCGCATGGCGTTGCGCAAGCCCCTGAAGAACGATCCGTGATCGAGCTGTCGGGCGGAGATGTTGATGGCAAGCCGCTGCGCGATCCCCATTCGCCCCCACCGCCGGATCGTGTCGGCGACCGCCGCGATCACCCATTCCCCGATATCGACGATCAGGCCGGTGTCCTCCGCGCGCTGGAGGAAGCTGCCCGGCAACCGCAGCGCGCCCGACGGATGCCGCCAGCGCAGCAACGCCTCCACCGCGACCAGCCGATTGCCGGTCAGCGCGATCTGCGGCTGGTACACAAGTGCGAATTCGCCGCGCTCGATGGCGGCGCGCAGGTCCGTCTCCAGCTGGCTGCGGGTCGCGATCTCGGTCGCCAGCGCCTCGCTGAACAGCTCCGCGCGGCCGCGCCCGCTCGCCTTGGCGTGGTACATGGCGGTGTCGGCGGCGCGCATCAGGTCGGTCAGTGCGTGGCCGTGGCGCGGGCGCAGCGCGATGCCGATCGACGCGCCCACCGACACCGCCTGCTCGACCAGGTCGAACGGCTCGCTGAGCGCGAACAGGATGCCGCGCCCGATCCGCGTGGCCTCCGTCGGGCACCCGACCGCGGGGAAGAGCATCGCGAATTCGTCCCCGGCCAGCCGCCCGATCACCGCCGGTGCGGCGCCGTCCGCCGGCGCGAAGCGTTCGGCCACCGCGCACAGCCGGTCGGCGACCATGCCCAGCAGAGCATCGCCGACCGCGTGGCCCAGCGTGTCGTTCACCGCCTTGAACCGGTCGAGATCGATGAAGAAGATCGCCGCCGCGCCATCGCCCGGCATCGCCGCCAGCACGCGTTCGGCACTGCGGCGGAAATTGGTGCGGTTGGCAAGGCCGGTCACCTGGTCGAACATCGCCAGCTGCTGAACGATGTCGAGCTGGGTGTGGAGCTGCCCGAACAGACCGGTCATCGCGCCAGCAAGCGGGGGCACCGCCGCGGCCACCTCGTCGGGAATCTCGCTTTCCAGGTCGCCGTTCGCGGCCTGCGTCAGGCGTGCGATCGCGGCATCGATCGCCGCCGCCGTCGATGCGAGCGCGCGTTCGGCGCAGGCCCAGCACATTACCGCGCACACGATCGCCGGGATCAGCGCATGTGCGGCGCCCAGCGCGTCGAGACGCCCCGCCGACGTCGCCGCCAGCGCCAGCACGAACGCGATCATGCCCGCCCCCAGCGCGAACGCCACGGCTCTGCTTTTGAGCGAGACTGCGTTCATGCGTTCGACGTGCTTGCCCCACCCCTCGCGCGGCGCATCGACGCACCGCTGCCATCTGACCCGCCGATATGGCGTCGCAGGGTTAGGAAGCCGTGGACGAAGAGGGTTAAGGCGCCTGCCGGTCGCGCCGCAGAACGATATACAGGGCGCCGGTGCCGCCGTGGCGCGGATGCGCGCCGCGGACCGCGGCGATGCGGTCGGCATGGCGCGATGCCGCCAGCCAGTCGCCAACTGCCGCCCGGATCGCACCGCGGGCGTGGGGCCGCTCGGATTCCTTGCGCGGTGGTTTGCCGGTCACCAGCAGGATCACGCGGCTGCCGTCGCGGATCGCACGGTCGAGCGCGTGGTCGAGCAGGCTATAGGCCGACTGGAGCGTATGGCCGTGCAGGTCGATCGTGCGGTCGGGCGCGACCATCCCGCGCGACAGTCGCCGATCCCAGCCGCCATCGAGCGTCACGCCGGGCGCCACGGGGCGATGTGGCCGCGGCGGTGCCGGCTGCGGTACAGCGGAGAGGGTGACGGCGTGCGCGCGCTGCGTGGCGGGGGCGGCCACGGCGGCCGGCGGTGCGCGGCCCTCGATCGGGCGAACGCTTGCCATCACGCGCCGCCACAGCGCGGCCTCGTCAGGGCTTAGTCGCCGGTCCGCCATATGCCGCCCCCGACGTCAGCCGCGCGGCCGTCCCGATCGGCAGCAGCAGGAATGCGGTGCCTCGCGCGGCCATGCCACCGGCGATCGCGCGGGCATCGTCCCCCGCGCCCCAGAAGGTATCGAAGCGGTTGGCGCCCTTGATCGCGCCGCCGGTATCCTGCGCCACCCAGATGCCGTTGGCATCGGCGCGGTCCATCGACAGCAGCACCGGCGCGCCCAGCGGCACGAACTTCACGTCGACCGCCACGGTCCCGCCGCCGGTGACCGGATAGCCCATCGCCCCGAGCGGCCCGGCGCCCGTCAGTTCGCGGAAGAAGACGAAGCTCTTGTTCTCGCGCATGATCGCGCGGCCTTCCTCTGGGTTGGCGCGCAGATAGCCCATCAGCCCCTGCATCGACGTCTGCCCCGGCTGGAGCAGCCCGCGCTGGCGCATAAGCGCGCCGATGCCGGTGTATTCGCGCCCGTTCTGCGTGTCGTAGCCAATCCGCATGACATTGCCGTCGGGCAGGCGCAGGCGGCCCGATCCCTGGATCTGCAGGAAGAATATCTCGACCGGGTCCGCCGCCCACGCCAGCACCGGCGCGCGCCCGTCGAGCGCCCCCTGCTCGATGGCGGTGCGGTCGTCATAAGGGACGAAGCTGTTGCCCGACACCTTGCCGCGGATCTTCTTGCCCTTCAGGTCGGTCGCGAACAGGCCGAGGTCGACTTCGACCAGATCGCGCGGGCGGGCGTAGATCGGGGTCTGATACGCCCCGCCCCGCGTCCGCGAGCCGGCAATCTCAGGCTCGTAATATCCGGTCGCGAACGCCTTGCCGTCGCCGATCTGCACCGCCTCCAGCCAGCGCGCGAAGAACGCAGGGGCACCGCCGTCGCCCGTCGCGCGCGCGGCGTCGCACGCCGGCTGCCAGTCGGCGGGGCGGGTCAGCCCCGACACATCGGCGCGCTTCGTCAGGCCCGGGCAGGAGGTGCGGAACGCGGCGAGCGCCACCGCGGCATCCTCACGCGTCATCGGCAGCGACGCGACCGGCGGCCCGGCCAGCACGCCCGCCGCCGCCGCCGTCGTCACTCCGGCAGGCGTCGGCGCGGTCGCGATCGGTGCGATCGGCGTCGCGGCGGTCGGGCGCCGCACCGCGACATTGGTCGAGGGATGCACCGCCGAGGTCGCCGGACGGTCGCTCGCTGCCGGCACGCCGGTACCGACGGTAGGCGGCACGATCCGCCCCGAACAGGCGCTCAGCACCACCGCCGTCGCCACAATCGTCATCAGCCGCATCGTCATCGCCCCGTTTCGTCGCCCTTGCCCCGTTCCGTAGAGCGCGCGCGACTCCGGAGCAACGCGTTCGACGCATATCGCCGACCCCAGTCCCTGCCGCCAGTCCCGCGAAGTCACGACGGCAGTTATTGCGAGGCATCCGCAATAGTGTTTGCGAATCACTCTCACTAGCGGTACATGATGCGCAGAGCGTGAGGGATTCCTATGGTTGTCTGCGTTTGCAATGCGATCCGAGAGCGCGATGTGCGCGCCGCCGCCCGCGACGGCGCAATGAGTGCGTGCCAGGCGTACCGGTCGCTCGGCTGCCAGGCCAAATGCGGACAGTGCGTGCCCTTCGCGCGCGCCATCATCGACGCGGAACGCGCGGCTGCGTAGCATTCGCAAGGCCAGAAATCCGCAGAATTCCGCCATTTTCATACTGTTCCGACCGCGCCATTCGCGCTATCGCTCTGCCTGACAGAGAACACGGGGAACAGCCATGAAGGGCGATGCGAAAGTCATCGAATATCTGAACGAGACGCTCCGCAACGAGCTGACCGCGATCAACCAATATTGGTTGCACTACCGCCTGTTCGATCACTGGGGCGTCAAGAAACTCGCCAAGTTCGAGCGCGAGGAATCGATCGACGAGATGAAGCACGCCGATTGGGTGGCGGAGCGCATACTGTTCCTCGACGGCCTGCCCAATTTCCAGCTGCTCGGGCGCCTGCGCGTCGGCGAGACCGTCGAGGAAGCGATCCGCGGCGACCTGGAGCTGGAATATGAGGCGGTCGCCCAGCTGAAGAACGCGATCGAGCATTGCGAAAGCGTGCGCGACTATGTCAGCCGCGACCTGTTCCGCCGCATCCTCGACAGCGAGGAAGAGCATGTCGATACGCTCGAGCGTCAGTTCGAGATGATCGAGCGGATGGGGATCGCCAATTACATCCAGCTCAATTCGGAAAGCGAAGCCGACGCCTGAACGATGCGCCGCAGCGTCAGAGGCTGCGGCGTCCGAAGGCGGCGGGCCGGCGCTCGACCAGCGGGTTGGTTTCCTGTTCCAGCAGGATCAGCGTCTGGTCGAACAGCGCGCGCAGGCCGACGACATGCTGCAACGCGTCCGCGGGCGCATCGCGGCTTTCCACGCAATCGCGCGCGATCACCTCGATCGCTTCGGCCGACGCGGCCAGCACTTCGGCACCGAATTGACGCGATTCGCCCTTCAGCGTGTGCGCGGGCAACACCAGTGCCGCTGCCGAACCGCTGCGCATCGCCGCCTCGATCGCGGCCACCGACTTTTCGCCATCCTCACGGAAGTAACCGAGGATGCGGACGAAATTGGCGCCCAGTTCGATCCGCGCGGCGGAAAGCACCGCCCAGTCGATGAGTGGTTGTCCCGTATCCAAGCCCGGCATTCCCCATTCCCTGCTTGCCCCGTCCGTACGGGTTTCGCCGTATCTTTAGGCCGACAAGCGTAAACAGGGTGTTGAGATTGCTTCAGTTCCCGATGCGAAACACGTGCGGAGCCATCGTTTCGAAGGACAGGCCCCGCGCCGCGGCCACCGCCGCAAGCTCGCCCGGTGCGACCGGATCGTCGGCCAGCACCTCGACCGCCGATGCACCCTCCCTGAGCGTCCGCGCCAGCCGCAGCGCCGGCCACGGACAGCGCATGCCGCGGGTATCGAGCCGGATCACGCCCCGCCTCAGTTCTTGTCGTGGTCGAACGGATTTTTCGGCGCGCGCATCGTCAGGCGTACCGGCACCGCGCCGAATCCGAATTCCTTGCGCATGCTGTTGACCAGATAGCGGCGGTAGCTTTCGGGGATCTGGTCAACGCGCGTGCCGAACAGCACGAAGCTCGGCGGGCGCGATTTGACCTGGGTGACGTAACGCGCCTTGATCCGCTTGCCGCCGGGTGCGGGCGGCGGATTCGCCTCGATCGCGCGTTCGAACCAGCGGTTGAGCTGGCCGGTCGAAATCCGCCGCGACCAGGCGTCGCGCGTCTCGAACGCGACCTTGATGAGCTGGTCGATACCCTTGCCGGTCGCCCCCGACACGGTCATCAGCGGCACGCCTTTCACCTGCGCCAGCCCCTCGTCGAGCGCGCCCTTCACGCCGTTGAACAGGCTCGACGCATTTTCGGCGACGTCCCATTTGTTGAGCGCGATGACGAGGGCGCGCCCTTCCTGAAGCGCGCGGTCGGCGATCTTCAGATCCTGCACCTCCAGCCCGCGGGTGGCGTCGATCAGCAGCACGATGACCTCGGCGAAGTCGATCGCGCGCAGGGCATCCATCACCGACAGCTTTTCCAGCTTTTCCTGCACGCGCGCCTTCTTGCGCATGCCGGCGGTGTCGATCAGGCGAACCGGGCGCTCGTTGCCGTCGCCGTCGGTCCACGACCAGTCGATCGCGATCGAATCGCGGGTGATGCCGGCTTCCGGCCCGGTGATGAGCCGGTCCTGCCCCAGCATCCGGTTGATGAGCGTCGATTTGCCCGCGTTCGGGCGCCCGACGATGGCGAGCTTCAGCGGCCCGTCCTCGGCCTGTTCCTCCGACTCCTCGGGCGATCCGTCCTCACGGTCGACATAGGGGCGCAGCGCGTCGAACAGATCGACCACACCCTCGCCATGCTCCGCCGACAGCGGGATGGGATCGCCGAAGCCGAGCGCCATCGCCTCGATCACGCCGGTCTCGCCCGCCCGCCCCTCGGCCTTGTTGGCGACCAGGATCACTGGGGTGGAGGTGACGCGCAGCCAGCGGGCGATCTCCTCGTCCAGCGGCACGATCCCGGCGCGGGCATCGACCATGAACAGCGCGACATCGGCATCCTCGACCGCGGCCTCGGTCTGCACGCGCATCCGACCGGGCAGCGTCGCGACGTCCTGATCCTCGAACCCGGCGGTATCGACGATGCGGAATTCGAGGCCGAGGAGGTTGGCATCACCCTCGCGCCGGTCGCGCGTCACGCCGGGCTGATCGTCGACCAGCGCCAGCCGTTTGCCGACCAGGCGATTGAACAGCGTCGACTTGCCGACATTGGGACGGCCGATAATGGCAACGGTAGGATGAGGCATGGCGCCCCCCTAGCGCCTCCCGCCACAAAAGTCGCGCGCCCTGTCGGCGCGCGACTTTGGATCAGCGGTAGGCGGTCAGCACGCCCTCGTCGCTCAGCATGTATAGCGTCTGGTTGGCGACGACCGGCGACAGGCCAAACTTGCCCTTGGTCTCGATAGTCGTGCCGACGGTCCCGTCGGTCGGCGAGACCGACGCGATCTGGCCGAGCGAATTGGCCAGCCACAGCCGTCCGCCGGCCAGCACCGGGCCGACCCAGGACACCGGATCCTTCGGGTTCTTTTCCTTTTCGACCCGGAACTTGCGCAGCTGGCTGATCCAGCGGACCTGCCCGCTGGCGCGCGAAAGACAGATCAGGCGTGCGTCGTCGGTGACGACAAAGATCCACTCACCCGACACCCACGGCGTCGAGATGCCGGCGAGATTCTGTTCCCACAGACGCTGGCCGGTGGTGACGTCGAGCGCAACCATGCGACCGCCCTGCCCGATGGCATAGGCGCGGCCCTGGTCGATCACCGGCTCGGCATCGATGTCCGACAGGCTGGACACCGACGCGACGGTGCTGGTCCGCGACAGGGCGTCGGCCCACAGGGTGCGTCCGTTCTCGTAACGATAGGCGTTCAGCTCGCCCGACGAGAAGCCCGCGACCACGGTGCCCTGCGCCACGGCGGGGGCGGCCACGCCGAACACGCCCTGCGTCTCCAGGCTGCCCGACTGAGTCCAGATCACCCTGCCGTCGGCCTGATTGAGCGCGAACAGCTGGTTGTCCTGGCTCAGCACATAGGCATTGCCGTCCGACAGCGTCGGCGCACCGCGCAGCGGGCCGCCGGGCTTCGTGCGCCACACCTCGGCACCGGTCGCGGCGTCGAACGCGACGACTTCGCCCAGGCCGTTGGTCGCAAAGGCACGTCCGCCGTCCGCACTCACGCCGCCGCCGAAGCGGGCGCGGGCGTTGGCATCGCCGGTCTTGCTGGTCTGCGCCGTCCACAGCGCCGCACCGGTATCGGCGGCGTACGCATGCACGGCGCCGTTGGTGTCGCTGACGAACAGCTTGCCGCCCTCGATCACCGGCGCAGCGGCGAGGCGCACGCGCTGGTCGCCGCCCGGGATTACGACGCGCCACGCCTGCGCCACCGAGGCGCCGAGCGCCAGATGGCCCATCGACTTCGATTCGTTGCCGCCCGGCTGGTTCCAGTCGGCGTTCGCCGCCGCGGGAGGCAACACGACCTCGACCGCCGCCAGCGACTTGTCCACCGCGATCGAATTTTCCGACATCAGGATGGGCACGCGGTCGCCCAGCACCGGCGTCTTGGTGCCGCCGCCCTTAAAGATACCGCACCCGCCAAGGCCCGCCGCCAGCGCAAGCGCCGCGGTCGCCGTTACAAACTTCCTCATCCCGCCTTCTTTTCCCCAGATTGGTCGACCGCGTCGACCCCCAGAACACCGGCCATCTGAACCGCGCGTTGACGGATCGATTGCGGAACCTGCTCGTCCGCCGCGATCTCACCGAACATCCGCCCGGCCAGGTCGCGCCGGCCCATGCGCAGATGCGCGACCGCAGTCATCTCACCCGCCGAACCGAACCACGGCTGGCCCTTCACCGCCAGCGGGCGGAGCCGGTCGATCACGACTTGCGGCTGCAGCGTATCATATTCTGCCGATGTCTGGCGCACCAGCGCTAGGTCGCGCAGCGGCTGCGCGACGCCCGTATCGCCCGCGATGCCCGCGAATTTCGCCGCGGCACCCTTCAGATCGTCCTTCTTGAGCAGCAGGTCGGCCTCGGTGAAGGCCGCCATCACCGCATAGCCTTGCGTGCCGGACTTCGCGAGGTCGGCCAGGATCGGCTGCGCCTTCGCATCCTGATCGGCACCGAGCGCGTCGATCGCCTGGTTGAAGCGTTCGCCCTGCTCGCCCGCGACGTTGACGCGGTGCTGCTGCCACCACAGCCACCCGGCGAGCGCCGCCAGCGCCGCCAGCACGACCGCGATTGCGATCTTGCCCCAGCGTTTCCACAGCGCGACCGCCTGGTCCTTGCGCAGTTCCTCGTCCACCTCGCGCAGGAAGGCTTCGTTGGGTTGCGGGGTCAGCGCCAAAACTCAGTTACTCCGAAGCTGTCGGGGGAATTTTCGTCGCGCCAGCCTTTAGCCGCGCGCGATGCGAAACGAAAGTGCCTCACGCCTTGGGGCGATAGACCTGTGCGTCGCCCGGAAAGGCGCGCGAGCGCACTTCGCCCGCATAGTCGGCGACCGCGGCGGAAATGCGGCCAGCCATGTCGCCGTAGGTCTTCACGAACCGCGGCGTGCGCTCGAACAGGCCGAGCATATCCTCAGTCACCAGAACCTGCCCGTCGCACTCCGCCGACGCGCCGATGCCGATGACGGGACAGCCGACCTCTGCGACGATCGCATTGGCAAGCGATTCCATCACTCCCTCCACCACCATCGCAAAGGCGCCGGCGGCGTCGATCGCGCGCGCGTCGGACAGGATTTTCGCGTGTTCGGCGTTGCTGCGCCCGCGTGCGCCGTAGCCGCCGAGCGCGTTCACCGCCTGAGGCGTCAAACCGACGTGGCCGCATACCGGGATGCCGCGCGCCGACAGGAAGGCGACGGTCGGCGCCATCGCCTCCCCGCCCTCCAGCTTCACGCCTGCCGCGCCGGTTTCGGCCATGATCCGCGAGGCGCTGGCGAACGCCTGTTCCGGCGACGCCTCGTAGCTGCCGAAGGGCATGTCGATGATGACGACAGAATGATAGCTGCCCCGGACCACCGCGGCCCCGTGCGCGCACATCATGTCGAGCGTTACCGGCAGGGTGGACGGCAGACCGTAGATCACCTGCCCCAGGCTGTCGCCGACCAGCAGCATGTCGCAGTGCGGATCGAGCAGCTGCGCCATCCGCGCGGTATAGGCGGTCAGCATGACGATCGGCTCGCCGCCCTTTCGCCCCTGGATCGCGGGGATCGTCAGTCGCTTCATCGGCGCCGGGGTCGGCGTCGCGCGGCTGGTCGAGGTATCGATCGTGAAGGTCGTGGACATGGCCGCCGCCCTACGCGCTCCGGCGGGAGAGCGCCAGCTTAGCCGATCCAGCCGCGGCGCCGCGCATGGCCCGACAGCCAGATCGCGAACGCCGCCACCGCGACGATGAACAGCGGGAACGGTACCGTCGCCCCCGCGCCGCGCACCGCGATCATGTCGGTAGTTGCAAACAGCCAGCCGAACTGGACGACGACCGCGATCAACGACACGATGAACAGCAGCCGCGCCGTCGCCAATCGCATAAGCAGCGCGATCGCGCCGAGGAAGCCGGCGCCGACCGCCACCGCATAAACCCAATTGTACCACGCCGGGAGCGTCGCATAGAGCGTGCGGTAATAGGCATCCGCCGGCCCCATCGCGTCGGCGCCCAGCCGGAATTGCTGCAGGCAGGCATAACAGCCCATGGCCCCCCACAGCAGCAACACGATCGCGACGATCCAGAACCACACCGGCGGCTTTTGCCGAAGATAGGACGCCATCGCACACCCCTCCCCAGATATTATGGCGACAGGATAAAGGATTATCGGGGGATGTGCCAGCGGTTCAGGAAAAGGCGGCGGCGTAGCGATCCGGCTTGAACCCGACCAGGACCGCGCCGCCATGCTCGACCACCGGTCGCTTGATGAGCGATGGAGACGCCGCCATCAGCGCCAGCGCCTTCGCCCGGTCGATATCGGCGCGGTCGGCTTCGGCCAGCTTGCGGAACGTCGTGCCCGCGCGGTTGAGCAGCGCCTCCCACCCGACCGCGTCCGCCCAGCCGGCCAGCCGATCGGGGTCGACACCCGCAGTCTTGTAGTCGTGGAAAGTGTGGGCGATGCCGTGCGCATCGAGCCACGCCCGCGCCTTCTTCACCGTGTCGCAGTTGCGAATGCCGTAGAGGATCGTCATTCTTCGTCCTTCAGGAAGCGCCCATAGGTCGCGACCGGCTGCGGCTCCAGGCCGAGGGATTCGTAGAAGGCCGCCGCCGCGACGTTGTCGCCGCGGACCATCAGCTGGATCTTGACGCACCCCCGCGCCCGCAGCCAGTCCTCCGCCGCGGCCATCAGCGCCCGTCCGACGCCGCCGCGCCGCGCATCCGGCGCCACCGCGAGATAATAGACCCAGCCGCGGTGCCCGTCGTCGCCGACCATCACGCTGCCGGTGATATCCGACCCGCCGCGCGCGACCAGCACTGCCGATGTCGCACCCGCCTGCGCACGGTCGAAATCGGCGGCGGGGTCGTTCCACGGGCGGGTCAGGCCGCACGCCTCCCACAGCACCACCACGGCGGCGCGATCGCGGGCGGTCGCCGCGTCGATCATCGCGCCGCCACATGCGCGGCGAGCCGTTGCGCCTCCCGCTCGAACACGTCGAAGCCCCAGGCGCGCGACACGGCATAGACCTCGACATGGGCCAGCATCGCCGCCGCGCGCTGGAAATGCCACGTCGTCAGCCCGAGCGTCGGGAGATATTCGTGGCGGTAGCTGTTCTCCATCACCGCCGCCATCGCCTGCGTTCCGGTCAGCCGCGCGATCGTGCCGGCTTCGCCATCCGCCGCGCGTGACAGGACGTACAGGCGCTTCAGGGGCAGCGCCCGTGCGGCATGCGCCGCGGGAATCGCCACGTGGAATTTCTGGTGACCATCGACCACCCGATCGAGCGTCGCCGGATCATGCCCCAGCGACCGCGCGGCATCCTCCCACAGCTTGACGCGCGGCAGGCCGGGCCAGGCGCAGGGCTGGCCGTCCTGCGCGAACGACAGCGCGCACACGTCGTCGCACAGCACCTCGTGCCCCGCCGCCGCAAAATGCGCCGCTAGCGTCGACTTCCCCGCGCCGGACGGCCCGGCAAAGGCATAGGCGCCGCCATTCACGACGATCGCATTGGCATGCAGCGGCAGCAGACCGCGGCGATAGGCAAGGATGCCGATCGCCGAGCCGAGCAGGAACAGCCGCACCGCCCCATCACTCACCCCGGCGACCGGCGCGACCACGATCTCGTTACGGCCCCGGATCAGATAGCGCGCGACGTCCGGCACGCAGAGCAGCACGTCTCCTCCCACCACCGCGAGCCCGTAGTCGGGGGCGGCCAGCTCGTCCGGAAGCGTCCCGACGCGGATCGTCACCACGTCCCGCACGTCATCCGGCGCCGCCAGCGCGAGCTCCCCCAGTGGGATGTCCGAGGCGAAGCGGAAGTCGAAGCAGGCGTGCAGCGGGGCAGCGCGCGCGACGGCAAGGCCGCCGCCCTGCACCCCGCAATCGTCGCCCGCCGTCACTCCCACTCGATCGTGCCCGGCGGTTTCGAGGTGTAGTCGTAGGTGACGCGGTTCACGCCCTTCACCTCGTTGACGATCCGCGTGGACACGCGCGGCAGGAAACCGCCGGGGAACTCAAACGCCTGCGCGGTCATGCCGTCGGTCGAGGTCACCGCCCGCAGCGCCAGCACATAGTCGTAGGTGCGCCCGTCGCCCATCACGCCGACCGTCCGCACCGGCAGCAGCACCGCGAACGCCTGCCAGATGGCGTCGTACAGGCCGGCCGATCGGATTTCCTCGAGGTAGATGGCGTCGGCCTTGCGCAGGATATCACAGCGTTCGCGCGTGACTTCGCCGGGAATGCGGATGGCCAGGCCCGGTCCCGGGAACGGATGCCGCCCGACGAAGATGTCGGGCAGGCCCAGCTCGCGCCCGAGCTCGCGGACCTCGTCCTTGAACAGCTCGCGCAGCGGCTCGACCAGCTTCATGTCCATCCGCTCGGGCAGGCCGCCGACATTGTGGTGGCTCTTGATCGTCACCGACGGCCCGCCGGTGAAGCTGACGCTTTCGATCACGTCCGGGTACAGCGTCCCCTGCGCTAGGAATTCCGCGCCGCCGATCTTGCGCGCTTCATCCTCGAACACGTCGATGAAGGTCTTGCCGATGAACTTCCGCTTTTCCTCCGGATCAGTGATGCCCGCGAGGCCCGACAGGAACAGCGTCGATACGTCAACGTGGATCAGCGGGATGTTGTACGCACCGCGGAACAGGCTGACGACCTGATCGGCCTCCCCGGCGCGCATCAGGCCGTGGTCGACGAACACGCACGTCAGCTGCTCGCCGATCGCCTCGTGGATCAACACGGCGGCGACCGCCGAATCGACCCCGCCCGACAGGCCGCAGATGACGCGGCCCGTGCCGACCTGCTCGCGGATTTCGGCGATCTTGGTCGCGCGGAATTCGGCCATTGTCCAGTCGCCAGCCAGGCCGACGACATGCCGCGCGAAATTGGCGATCAGCCGGGCGCCGTCGGGCGTGTGGACGACCTCGGGATGGAACTGCATCGCATAGATGCGGCGCGCGTCGTCGGCGATCACTGCATTGGGCGCACCCGCCGACATCGCGACGACGCGGAAGCCGGGGGCGAGCGCCGTTACCTTGTCCCCGTGGCTCATCCACACCTGGTGCGTCTCGCCCTCGGCCCACAGCCCGTCGAACAGGCTGCACGTGTCGGCCACCTCGATGAAGGCGCTGCCGAATTCGCCCGAATCGCCCTTTACGACCGTGCCGCCCAGCTGTGCCATCAGCGCCTGCTGGCCGTAGCAGATGCCGAGCATCGGCAGGCCCGCGTCCAGGATCGCCTGCGGGATGCGAGGGCTCCCTTCGTCCAGTACCGACGCGGGGCCGCCCGACAGGATGACGCCGCGCGGCTGCATCCGCTCGAACGCTTCCGCGGCCGCATTGAACGGGGCGATCTCGCTGTACACCCCCGCCTCGCGCACGCGGCGGGCGATCAGCTGGGTCACCTGGCTGCCGAAATCGACGATCAGGATCGAATCGGGATGGTCTGTCATGCCCGCGCGGTAGGTAGCGGGCGCGGACGTGTAAAGCGCGCGACAGCGCCCCGCACCCGCATTAGGCTGGTCGGCGAAGGGTCGAGGGGGTTCGAATGGGCGACGACGGGGCGGCGGTGCGCGGGCTGGTATCCGCGGGCTTCGAGGGGCTGGTGCGCGCCGCCGCGGGCGATGCGCGCAAGCTGGCCGGGCTGGCGCGAACGGCGAAGTCGGCGGGCCACCGCGACCGCGCGTACCCCCTCGCCCGCGCCGCGCGCGCGCTCGCGCCGGGCGACGTGGAGATCGCTGCGCTGACGCAGCGTCCGCTGGCGGGCGCCGTGCCGAAATTCCACCTGCCGATGCTGCGCGATGCGCCGCGCAACCGCATGTATGCCGATGCCATCGCCCGCGTGGTGCGGCCCGGCGACCGGGTACTCGATATCGGCAGCGGGTCTGGCCTGCTGGCGATGATCGCCGCGCGCGCGGGCGCCGGACATGTGTACAGCTGCGAAATGAACCCGGCGGTCGCGGACGTTGCGGCCACGATCGTCGCCGCCAACGGCCTCACCGACCGCGTGACCGTGCTGCCGGTCAATTCCGCCGCGCTCGATGCCGACCGCGACCTGGGCGGTCGCGTCGATGTCATCATCAGCGAAATCTTCTCCGACGACGTCATCGGCGAAGGCGTCTTGCCGGCGACCGAGGATGCGGTCGCCCGGCTGTTGCGGCCCGGCGGGCGCGTGCTGCCCTGCGGCGCGCAGATCGTGGCGGCTCTGGCGAGCAACGCCCGCGCGGACACCGGTTGGATGACCGCGATCGAGGGGTTCGACCTCAGCGCCTTCGCCGCGCTCGCCCCCGTGCCGCAGCGGTACCATGCCGACGGCCCGCATCTGACGCTGCGCAGCCCGCCCCGCGACCTGTTCTCCTTCGACCTGTCAAGCGGGGGGCCGTGGCGCGCGGCACAGGCATCGGTCGATTTCGTGGCGGACGGCGAACCCGTCGACGGCGTCGCGCTGTGGCTTCGCTTCCAGCTCGACGACGCCGCGACCTATGAAAATCGGCCCGGCGCCGGCTCCGAGTCGCACTGGATGGTGTGCTTCCACCGCTTCCTGGCGCCGCTCCACCCGGCGGCATCCGCAATCGTCCGCGTCCGTGCCGCGCACGACCTGAGCCACATCCACCTCTGGCCCGCCGTCGCCTGAACGGGCAGCGACAGGCCGAGGCGCACGATCAGCGGGCGGTCGGGCTGACCGTCATCCCCGTCCATTTCGCCGAGAATGCCCACAGGTCGGCGGCTTCCTCGATGATCTTGTCGGTGGGCTTGCCCGAACCGTGGCCGGCGCGAGTTTCGATGCGGACGAGGTGCGGCTTGGGCCCGATGTCGGCGGCCTGAATCGCCGCGGTATATTTGAAGGTGTGGCCCGGCACCACGCGGTCGTCGGTGTCGGCGGTCGTCGCCAGGATCGCCGGATAGGCCTTGCCCGCCTGCACGTTGTGATAGGGCGAATATTTGATGAGCGCGCGGAAATCGGCCTCCTTCGACGGATAGCCGTAATCATCGACCCAGTACCGCCCCGCGGTCCAGCGGTCGAAGCGGGTCATGTCCATCACGCCCACCGCCGGCAGCGCCGCGGCGAACAGGTCGGGGCGCTGGTTGATGACCGCGCCGACCAGGAGACCGCCGTTCGACCCGCCCTGGATCACCGTTTTCTGCGGTGACGAAATCCCTGCCTTGTCGAGATACTCCGCCGCCGCGATCATGTCGTCGAACACGTTTTGCTTGTTCTGCAGACGCCCGGCGTCGTGCCACGCCTTCCCGTATTCGCCGCCGCCGCGCAGGTTCGGCTGGGCGATCACCCCGCCCTGCTCCATCCACGCGACGCGCGTCGCCGAGAAGCTGGGGGTTAACGACACATTGAACCCGCCATAACCGTACAGGATCGTCGGCGCCGGGCCCTTCAGCCCCTTTTTGTGAACGATGAACATCGGGATCTTCGTGCCGTCCTTCGACGGATAGAAGACCTGTTTCACCTCATAATTGGCCGGATCGAACGCGACCTTCGGCGCTGCCCACACGCTCGCCTGCCCGGTCTTCACATCGTAGCGATAGATGGTCGAGGGCGTCGCGAAGCTGGTGAAGGCGAAGAAGGTTTCGGCGTCGTCGGGCTTGCCCCCGAACCCGCCTGCGGAGCCGATACCCGGCAGCGCGACCTTGCCGATCAACTTGCCGTCCAGGCCGTAGCGCCGCACTTCGCTCTTCACGTCGACCATATATTGCGCGACCAGCACGCCCCCGACGATCCCGCTGCCGTCGAGCACGGCCTTGTCCTCGGCCACTACCTGCACCGGTTGCGGATTCGCCTGCGCCACGTCGAGCGTCACGATGCGGTTGCGCGGCGCGTCCTTGTTGGTCTGGACGTAGAATTTCGTGCCGACGTTGCCGACCACCGACCATTCATTGTCGAGGCCGGAAATCAGCTTGCGCGGCTTCCAGTCGCTCGACTTCAGGTCGATCAGCGTCAGCTCGTTGCGGTTGTCGGTACCCTCGCTGGTGTAGATCAGCAGGTAGCGGCCGTCGTCGGTGACGCTCGCATAATGGCCGCGCTTGGGCAGGTCGGGCGTCGCATAGACCAGACGGTCGGCGGACTGGGGCGTGCCGAGCTTGTGGTAATAGACCGTCGAATTGAGCGTCAGTGCCTGGTATTTCTGCCCCGCCGGCGGCTCCGGGAAACGCGTGTAGAAGAAACCCGACCCGTCCTTCGTCCAGTCACCCAGGCCCCGCACCCATTCCAGCTGGTCGCCGGTATCCTTGCCGGTGGCGATGTCCATCACCTTCAGGGTCCGCCAGTCGGTGCCGCCATCCTGGATCGAATAGAGCAGCTTCGTGCCGTCATCCGACGCGGCATAGCCGCCGAGCGCGGTCGCGCCGTCCTTCGCCCATGCGTTGGGATCGATCAGCACGCGGCCCGGGCCGTTCAGCGTGTCGCGGACGTAGAGGACCGACTGGTTCTGAAGTCCCGAGTTGCGGCTGTAGAAATACTTGCCACCCTTCTTCACCGGCAGGCCGAACCGCTCGTAATCGTACAGCTGGCGCATCCGGTTTTTGAAGATTTCGCGTCCCGGCAGAGTCGACAGATAGGCGTTGGTCACCTTGTTCTGCTCGGCCACCCAGGCAGCCACCTTGGGATTGGTGCGGACGTCGTTTTCGAGCCAGCGATACGGATCGGCGACCTTCACGCCGAACTGTTCGTCGATCTGGGTGCCGCGCTCGGTGGCGGGATAGGTCATCTTGGGCATGGCATCCTGCGCAAAGGCGGCGACGGGCGCGGTGGCGACGAACAGGGCAGCGACGAGCGCACGGACAGCCATCGGGTTTCTCCGGAAACGAAAAAGAAGGCCGCACCCTATCCGGGCCGGCCTTCTTCTCAAGTCCGAAATCCTGCCAACTGCCGCAACGCGGCAGCGGGCGGGACGATCAGGCGTCGTCGTAGTCGGCGTCCGACATCACCGGGCCCGAATTCTGGCCCTTGGCGCTGACGTCGCGGTCCACGAATTCGATGATCGCCATCGGCGAGGCGTCCGACGCGCGGATGCCGGCCTTGATGACGCGGGTGTAGCCGCCGTTGCGGTCGGCGTAGCGCCCGGCCAGCGTATCGAACAGCTTCTGCAGCTGCACATCGTCGAGCAGGCGGGCATGCGCCAGGCGACGGTTCGACAGGCCTCCCTTCTTCGCCAGCGTGATGAGCTTCTCGATATACGGACGCAGCTCCTTCGCCTTGGCGAGGGTGGTCGTGATCTGCTCGTGCTTGATGAGTGCCGCCGACATGTTGCGGAACAGGGCGGTGCGGTGAGCCGAAGTCCGCTGAAGCTTACGGCCGCCTACGCGATGGCGCATGGTATTTTCCTTCGTTCGTTAAGGGGCCGTTTCACGGAAACCCCAGACCAGGTGGGGACGGTGGCCCACCCAAATAAACCGTCACCCCGGCGAAGGCCGGGGTCCAGTAACGCTGTGCTCGCCGCGGCAATGCCACCCTTCGACTGCCTGCCAAGGCAGGCGCTCAGGACAGCCTGACAGCGGCAAAGCCGATGTCGTCGGTCGGGCTGCGCCCGCCGGCCGTGCTGATCGCCGCGACGCCGATTAGCTTGCGCTAATCGTCTGCGATCAGCCGAGAATTTCCTGCTCGAGCCGCTTCGCCATCTCTTCGATGTTCTCAGGCGGCCAGCCCGGGATTTCCATGCCCAGGCGCAGGCCCATCGACGACAGCACTTCCTTGATCTCGTTCAAGGACTTGCGGCCGAAGTTCGGGGTGCGCAGCATCTCGGCTTCGGTCTTCTGGACCAGATCGCCGATGTAGATAATGTTGTCGTTCTTCAGGCAGTTCGCCGAACGCACCGACAGCTCCAGCTCGTCCACCTTCTTGAGGAGGAAGCGGTTGATCGTCGCGGTGTCGCCGGTCGCCTCGGGCTGAGCCGAGGGAGCCGCCACGCCGATCGGCGCCGAACGGGTCACGCTCGAATCGTCGAAGTGCACGAACAGCGCGAGCTGGTCCTGCAGGATGCGACCGGCATAGGCCACCGCGTCCTCGGGCGTGATCGTGCCGTCGGTTTCGACCTGCAGCGTCAGCTTGTCGTAATCCAGGTCCTGACCGACGCGGGTCGGGTCGACCTTGTACGACACCTGGCGTACCGGCGAATACAGCGCGTCGACCGGGATCAGGCCGATCGGCGCATCGGCCGGACGGTTGTTCGCAGCGGGGACATAGCCCTTGCCCGTATCGGCGGTCAGTTCCATGTTCAGCGTCGCGCCGTCGTCCAGGTGGCACAGCACCAGCGACGGGTTCATGATCTCGATGTCGCCCGATACGGCGATGTCGCCGGCCTTCACTTCACCAGGGCCGGTCGCCGACAGCTGGAGGCGCTTCGGCCCCTCGCCGGTCATGCGGATCGCGACCTGCTTCACGTTCAGGACGATGTCGGTCACGTCCTCGCGGACGCCGGCCAGCGACGAGAATTCGTGCAGCACGTTCTCGATCTTGATCGAGGTGACGGCGGCGCCCTGCAGCGACGACAGCAGCACGCGACGCAGTGCGTTGCCGAGCGTCAGGCCGAAACCACGCTCCAGCGGTTCGGCCACGAAGGTCGACTTACGCTTGCCATCGCCGCCCTTCTTCTCGAGGCCGTTGGGCTTCTTCAGTTCCTGCCAATTCTTTGCGTTGACGGACACGGGCTACCCCTTGCTTTTGGGTCGCGGCTGATCGGGCCGCAACCATTGAGAAACGTGCCCGCGCGGCGCGATCAACCGCGCGCGGGCCAGTCGAAAATCAGACGCGGCGACGCTTCGACGGGCGCACGCCGTTGTGCGGGATCGAGGTCACGTCGCGGATCGAGGTGATCTGGAAACCGACCGCCTGCAGCGCGCGCAGCGCCGATTCGCGGCCCGAACCCGGACCCTTGACCTCGACCTCGAGCGTGCGAACGCCGTGCTCGGCGGCCTTCTTGCCCGCGTCTTCGGCTGCAACCTGCGCCGCGTACGGGGTCGACTTGCGCGAGCCCTTGAAGCCCATCATGCCGGCCGACGACCAGCTGATGGCATTGCCCTGCGCGTCGGTGATCGTGATCATGGTGTTGTTGAAGCTGGCGTTCACGTGCGCGACGCCGGCGGTGATGTTCTTGCGTTCGCGACGGCGAATACGCTGCGGTGCTTGTGCCATGTGGTGTTCCTGACCTGAATCTCAAGATGCCGTTAGGTCCGGAGAGCGACGGGCTGTCAGCCTCTTGCCTGCCTCCGGCGGAGAAGTAAGCGCCCCGCGCTTACTTCTTCTTGCCGGCGATCGGCTTGGCCTTGCCCTTGCGGGTGCGCGCATTGGTGTGCGTGCGCTGGCCGCGAACCGGCAGCCCCTTGCGATGACGCAGGCCGCGGTAGCAGGCCAGGTCCATCAGGCGCTTGATGTTCATCGCGGTCTCGCGACGCAGGTCGCCCTCGACGCGGTAGCCGGCGTCGATGGTCTCGCGGATCTGCAGCACTTCCTGATCGGTCAGGTCCTGCACGCGACGCTCGGTCGCGATGCCCAGCTTCTCGACGATCTCGGCGGCCTTCGACGCGCCGATGCCGTGGATATACTGAAGCGCGATGATAACGCGCTTGTTGGTCGGGATATTGACGCCCGCAATACGTGCCATGAAGATTTTCTCCCAGCTCCACGGGCCCGGCATGGCTGCACAGACCCATCTCATAGCGTTGCCATCCGAAACGCACGACAGCGGCGAGCGCAGACGAGCGCCGCCGGGCAACCGGGGTTTCGGAATGACGGTCAGTTAGGCGCGCGGATTACGCGAGTCAAGCGGTCGGTGCGCCCGAACGGCGTCGCATCCACTTCGCCACCGCGACGCCCGCCCATGCCAGTTCCACCAGACCGAACGGCCAGGCGCCCTGCAGGAAACCATAGGCCGATCCCAGCAGGCAGCCGAGGGCGAACGCCAGCGTCCACCAGTGCGACCGCGCCTCCAGCATGTAGCAGACCAGCATCATGCCGACCGCGAACAGTCCGAATGCGCTCAGCCCGTCCATGCCCGCGCGCCGTTCAGCCGGCAACCGCGCGCATCGTCAGGCGACGCCGGCCAGCACCGCCTCGATCGCCGCGGTCACATGCGCGATGTCGGCCATGCCGTCGACGCGGTGGACGATGCCGCGGGCTTCGTAGATCGGCAGGATCGGCGCGGTCTTGGCCCGATACTCGGCCATCCGCGTGCGCACCGTCTCGGCATTGTCGTCGGGGCGGCGCTTGAAGTCGGTCGATCCACAGACGTCGCAGACGCCCTCGACCGCGGGCTGCTTGTAGCGGTCGTGATAGCCCGCGCCGCACTTCGCGCAGGTGAAGCGCCCGGTGATCCGATCGACCAGCGCCTCTTCGTCCACCGCCAGCTCGATCACCGCGTCGAGCGTGCGCCCGCGCTCCGAGAGCAGCAAGTCTAGTGCGTCGGCCTGCGCCGCGGTGCGCGGATAGCCGTCGAAGATCGCGCCCGACGTGGTATCGGCCATGTCGAGCCGCTCGCCAATCAGCGCCGAGACGATCGCGTCGGAGACGAGCTCGCCCGCCTCCATCACCGCCTTTGCCTTCAGCCCGACCGGCGTACCCGCCTTCACCGCAGCGCGCAGCATGTCGCCGGTGGACAGCTGCACCATGCCGCGATCCGCCTCCAGACGGCTGGCCTGGGTACCCTTGCCGGCACCCGGAGGGCCAAGGAGGATGATGTTCACGTCGCGGCGCTCCCCAAAGTCGCAGTCACAGTCGAGTGGCTTAGCGGAGACGTCCGCCCTTCAGCTTCGCCTTCTTGATGAGGTCGCCGTACTGGTGCGCCAGCAGGTGCGACTGGATCTGCGTTACCGTATCCATCGTGACATTGACCACGATCAAAAGGCTAGTCCCACCAAGGTAGAACGGGATCGACAACGCCGAGACCAGATACTCGGGCAGCAGGCAGATCACAGTCAGATACGCCGCACCGATGACGGTGATGCGCGTCAGCACGTAATCGAAATACGCCTCGGTGTTCTTGCCCGGGCGGATGCCGGGGATGAACCCGCCGTACCGCTTCAGATTGTCCGCCGTCTCCTCCGGGTTGAACACGACCGCGGTGTAGAAGAAGCAGAAGAAGATGATGCCGAGGCCGTAGAGCGCCATGTACACGGGCGAGCCGTGCTGGAGATACTGGTTGAGGCTGATGACGAAATCGCCCCACTTGCTCTCCCCCGCCGCGGCTTGCCCTGCGAACTGGGTGATCGTCAGCGGCAGCAGCAGCAGCGACGAGGCGAAGATCGGCGGGATGACGCCGGCGGTGTTCAGCTTCAGCGGCAGGTGGCTGCGCTCGGCCTGGACGCCGCGCGCTGTCTGGCGCTTGGGATATTGGATCAGGATGCGGCGCTGGGCGCGCTCCATGAAGCAGATCAGCAGGATCAGGCCGACGACCGCGACGATGATACCGATCAGCGTGCCCGCACCCATCGTGCCGGTGCGCCCGCCTTCGAACAGCTGCACCAGCGTCTTGGGCAGATGCGCCACGATGCCCGCCATGATGATCAGCGAAATGCCGTTGCCGATGCCGCGGCTGGTGATCTGCTCGCCGATCCACATCAGGAACATCGTGCCGCCGATCAGCGAGACGACCGCGGCGACGCGGAACGCCATGCCGGGCTCGATCACCGCCTGCACGCCTTGGCTCGCGCCGAAGGCCTCGAGCCCGACGGCGATGAACCAGCCCTGGATCGCGGTCAGCGCGACCGTGCCGTAACGGGTATACTGGTTGAGCTTCTTGCGCCCGCTCTCACCTTCCTTCTTGATCGCGGCGAGCTGCGGCGACAGCGAGGTTGCGAGCTGTACCACGATCGAGGCGGTGATATAGGGCATCACGCCCAGCGCGATCAGCGACATGCGCGTCAGCGCGCCGCCCGAGAAGGTGTTGAAGAAATCGAGGACGCCGCCTTGCGTCTGGTTGGCCAGCAGGCCGAGCGCGGTCGGATCGACCCCCGGCAGCGGCACATAGCTCAGCAGGCGGAACACGATGAGCGCCCCGAGCGTGAACCAGAGGCGCTTTTTGAGATCGGTCGCCTGACCGAATTTCGACAGGTTCAGGCCGGAGGCCATGTTGTCGGCTGCGGATGCCATGATGTGATTCGTATCCCGGTAACTGGCGGGATCACCCGCCCCCGCCGCTCATATAGGGGGCCGGAGCGGCTTGTCTAACCTGATGCGGTGTGCCCCGTGTATACAATCCGTTCGTTTCGAGTAGCCGTCGAGCTTGTCGAGACGGCGTATCGAGAAATTTCTCGATACGGGCTCTCGACGGGGCTCGATCCCTACTTGAAACGAACGGCTTAGGAAGCAGCCGACTGCCTCAGTTCTTGAACGACGCCTTCTTCTCCGCCTTCGCCTTCTGGACGACGCGGTGCTTGGCCTTCGCCTTCTCGGCGGCGGGGACGATCTCCGGGATCGTCAGCGTGCCGCCCAGCTTCTCGAACACGTCGCGCGCGCCCTTCGACGCACCGGCGACGGTCATCGTCAGCTTCGCGGTCAGCTCGCCCTTCGCCAGCAGGCGAACGCCGTCCTTGCCGCCACGCGCCAGGCCAGCGGCCTTCAGCGTGTCATGATCGACCGGCTTGCTCGCGTCGATGGTACCGGCGTCGATCGCCTTCTGGATCGCGCCCAGGTTCACCTCGGCATAATCCTTGGCGTGGATGTTGTTGAAGCCGCGCTTCGGGATCCGCATGTGGAGCGGCATCTGGCCGCCCTCGAAGCCGTTGATCGAGACACCCTCGCGGCTCGACTGACCCTTCTGGCCGCGGCCCGAAGTCTTGCCCTTACCGGAACCGATACCACGGCCGACCCGCATCCTGCGGTGACGGGCGCCTTCGTTGTCGCGGAGATCGTTCAGTTTCATGGGTAGGCACTCGCTTTCGCTATGTTCGCGCTGATTAATGAAGAAGGGGGCCGTTAGCCCCCTTCCCCGCATTTGTCACGTGGCAGCAGGGCGTTCAGCCCTCGACCACTTCCACCATGTGCGGCAGCTTGCGGATCATGCCCCGGACTTCGGGGGTATCCTCAAGCTCCGAAACCCGGTGCATCTTGTTGAGGCCCAGGCCGATCAGCGTCGCGCGCTGATCCTTGGTGCGGCGGATCGGCGAGCCGATCTGCTTGATCTTGATGGTTGCCATCTGTCTTACTCCGCGATCGCTGCGGCATCGGCCTCGGCGGTCTGCGAACCACCACGGCCGAGCAGGTCGGCGATCTTCTTGCCGCGACGCTGCGCGACCGACTTGGGGCTGGTCTGCTCGGTCAGAGCCTCGAACGTAGCCCGGATCATGTTGTACGGGTTCGACGTGCCGACCGACTTCGTCACGACGTCATGGACACCGAGCGATTCGAAGATGGCGCGCATCGGACCGCCGGCGATGATGCCGGTACCGGCAGGCGCCGTCCGGATCGTCACGCGACCGGCACCGAAGTGACCGTTGCCGTCATGATGCAGCGTGCGACCGTCCTTCAGCGGCACGCGGACCATCGCCTTCTTCGCGGCAGCCGTCGCCTTCGAGATGGCTTCCGGCACTTCGCGCGCCTTGCCATGACCGAAGCCGACACGGCCCTTGCCGTCGCCCACGACGACCAGCGCCGCGAAACCGAAGCGCTTGCCGCCCTTCACCGTCTTCGAGACGCGGTTGATGTGGACCAGCTTCTCGATCAGCTCTTCGCCGCCATCGTCGGCGCCGCGCGGGCCGCCACGGTTGTCGCGACCGCGGCCGCCGTCACGACCGCCGCGATTGCCGCCGGGGCCACCCGGGCCACGACCGCGACCACCGCCGCCGCCGGGACCGCCGCGACCGCGACCACCGCCGGCATAGCCGCCGGACTGCGGAGCGTCGTTGGTCGGAGCCGAAGCCTCTGCCGGTGCGCCGGCGGGCGTGTTGTTCTCGTCGGCCATCTTAGAACTCCAATCCGCTCTCGCGCGCGGCATCCGCCAGCGCCTTGACGCGACCGTGATACAGGAAGCCACCGCGGTCGAAGACGACCTGGGTGACGCCCGCGGCCTTCGCCGCCTCGGCCACGCGCTGACCGACGGCCTTGGCGGCGTCGATCGTCGCACCGGTCTTGCCGGCGTTGTCCTTGCCCAGCGTCGATGCGGCGGCGAGGGTCTTGCCCTCGGCGTCGTCGATGACCTGTGCGTAGATGTGCTTGCCCGAACGATGGATCGACAGGCGCGGACGAGTGCCGGCACGCGCACGCAGCGTGGTCCGGTTGCGGCGGCGCCGCTTCTCGAAGAGGGAGAGACCCTTGGTCATTACTTCTTCTTCCCTTCCTTGCGGAAGATATACTCGCCGTCGTACTTGATGCCCTTGCCCTTGTACGGCTCGGGCTTACGCCAGCGACGGATTTCCGCGGCAAACTGGCCGACCGCCTGCTTGTCGTTGCCCGAGATCTCGACCGTGGTCTGATCGGGGGTCTTCACCTCGACGCCTTCCGGCACCTCGAGGTCGACATCATGCGAATAGCCCAGCTGCAGCTTCAGCTTGCGACCGTTGGCCGACGCGCGATAACCGACGCCGGTGATGAGCAGCTTCTTCGAGAAGCCCTCGGTCACGCCGGTCACCAGGTTCTGCACCAGCGTACGCTGCATGCCCCAGAAGGCCCGCGCCTGCTTGGTTGCGTTGGCCGGCTGCACCGAAATGCTGCCGTCCTCGATCGCGTAGCTGATCTCGTCGCGCATCGCGAGCGTCAGGGTGCCCTTCGGGCCCTTCACGTTCAGCGTCTTGCCGTCGATAGAGGCGCTGACGCCTGCCGGTACCGAAACCGGCTTCTTGCCGATGCGGCTCATCAGAACACCTCCGCCAGCACTTCGCCACCGACGTTCTGCTCTCGCGCTTCCGCGTCGGACAGGACACCGCGGGGCGTCGAGACGATCGTGATGCCAAGGCCGTTGCGAATCCGCGGCAGCTCCTGGCTGCCCGAATAGACGCGGCGACCCGGCTTCGAGATGCGCGCGACGTGCTTGATCGCCGGCTGGCCCTCGAAATACTTCAGCTCGATGCGGATGCCGGCCGCGGGGCCCATCTGCTCTTCGCTGTAGCCACGGATATAGCCCTCGCGCTGAAGCACGTCGAGCACACGGGTCCGCAGCTTGCTGCCCGGCGTCAGGACACTGTCCTTGCGCGCGCGCTGGCCGTTGCGGATGCGGGTGAGCATGTCACCCAGGGGATCGGTCAATGCCATGTCGTCAGACCCTTACCAGCTCGACTTCGTGAGACCGGGGATCAGGCCCTTGTTGGCCAGATCGCGCAGCATCACGCGTGCGAGACGGAACTTGCGGTAATACGCGCGCGGACGGCCGGTCAGCTCGCAGCGGTTGCGGATGCGCGTCGGGTTCCCGTTGCGGGGAATCTCGGCCATCTTCAACCGCGCCATCAGTCGCTCGGACTCGTCCAGGGACTCGTCGTTGGCCTGCGCCTTGAGCTTCGCATATTTGCCGGCGTACTTCTTCACCAGCTGCTTGCGACGCTCGTTCTTGTTGATCGAACTCAGTTTCGCCATCGGACTTAAGCTCTCTTTCGCTTACGCTGCCTGGGCCTGCTCACCGGTCATGCCGATGAACGGGAAGCCGAAGAGACGGAGAAGCTCGCGAGCTTCTTCATCGGTCTTGGCGGTGGTGGTGACGATGATGTCCATGCCGCGCACCTTGTCGATGCTGTCATAGCTGATCTCCGGGAACACGAGCTGTTCCTTCAGACCCATCGCATAATTGCCGCGGCCGTCGAACGACTTGGGGTTCAGGCCACGGAAGTCGCGGACGCGCGGCAGCGCGATCGTGACGAGGCGGTCGAGGAACTCGTACATGCGCTCGCGACGAAGGGTCACCTTCGCACCGATCGGCATGCCTTCACGCAGCTTGAACTGCGCGATCGACTTCTTCGCCTTGGTCACGACCGGCTTCTGGCCGGCGATCTTCTGCATCTCGGCAGCGGCCTGCTCGACCTTCTTCTTATCCTGGGTCGCTTCACCGACGCCCATGTTGATGACGATCTTGTCGAGCTTCGGAACTTCCATAACGTTCTTGTAGCCGAACTTCTCGGTCATCGCCTTGGCGATGCTGTCGTCGTACTGCTTGCGCAGACGCGGCGTGTACTTGTCAGCCACTGATGGCCTCCCCGGTCTTGACGGCCACACGGACCTTCTTGCCGTCCTTGGTCTCGAAACGGACGCGGGTCGGCTTGCCGTCCGCGGTCACGTGGGCGACCTTGGACACGTGCATCGGCGCTTCCGAACGCTTCAGGCCACCCTGCGGGTCGCCCTGCGACGGCTTGGTGTGACGCACGGCGATGTTCACGCCCGACACCACGACCTTGCCGTCCTTCGGCATCGACGCGGTGACTTCGCCGGTCTTGCCCTTGTCCTTGCCGGACAGGACGATGACCTTGTCACCCTTCTTGATACGAGCGGCGGCCATTACAGCACCTCCGGCGCAAGGCTGATGATCTTCATATACCCCTTCGAGCGCAGCTCGCGGACCACTGGGCCGAAGATACGGGTGCCGATCGGCTCCTCGTTCTTGTTGACCAGCACCGCGGCGTTGCCGTCGAAGCGGATGACCGAGCCATCGGCGCGGCGGATGTCCTTGGCGGTGCGAACGATGACGGCACGGTGCACGTCACCCTTCTTCACACGGCCCCTAGGCACTGCTTCCTTGACGCTGACGACGATGACGTCGCCCACGCCGGCCACGCGGCGCTTCGAGCCGCCCAGCACCTTGATGCACTGCACCCGCTTCGCGCCGCTGTTGTCAGCGACGTCGAGATTGGACTGCATCTGGATCATCGATCCGTATCCTTCTCATCTGGCCTGCCGGGACCAGAACGATTCTGGCCAGGTGGTTCCATCCAAAACATCGGCTCCGTGCGGGGAGCCGAAACTGACTTAGGCCGAGGCTTCCGCCGCGATCATCTCCGGCGTCGCATGGGTATTCACCCGCTCGATCACCTTCCACGTCTTCAGCTTGGACATCGGGGCGGTCTCTTCGATCCGCACCGTCTCGCCGGCCTTGTACTCGTTGCCCTCGTCATGGGCATGATACTTCTTCGAACGGCGGATGATCTTGCCGTAGAGCGGGTGCTTCACCTTGCGCTCGACGTTCACCACCACCGTCTTGTCGGTCTTGTCCGAGACGATCACCCCGGTCAGCACGCGCTTCGGCATGTCTCTCGTCCTTTACTTGGCAGCCGAGCGCGAACGCTCGGACTGCAACGTCTTGATACGGGCGATATCCTTGCGGACCTCGCGCACCCGGCTCGGCTTCTCGAGCTGGCTGGTCGCGGCCTGGAAACGCAGGTTGAACGCCTCGCGCTTCAGGTTGCCGAGCTCTTCGCCCAGCTGGTCGTCGGTCTTCGCGCGGAAGTCGGTTGCCTTAGCCATTATCTCAACCCTCCAGGTGCGACGTATCGCCGAGGCGCGCCACGACCTTGACCTTGATCGGCAGCTTCATCGCGGCGCGGCTGAACGCCTCCGCGGCGAGCGGCCCCTCGACACCGTCGAGCTCGAACAGGATGCGGCCCGGCTTCACGCGTGCCGCCCAATATTCCGGCGCGCCCTTGCCCGAGCCCATGCGGACTTCGGCCGGCTTCGACGAAACCGCGACGTCCGGGAAGATGCGGATCCACAAACGCCCCTGGCGCTTGATGTGACGCGTGATCGCGCGGCGAGCCGCCTCGATCTGGCGTGCGGTGATCCGCTCCGGCTCCATCGCCTTCAGCCCGTACGAGCCGAAGTTCAGCGTCGTCCCGCCCTTGGCATCACCGTGGATGCGGCCCTTGAACTGCTTGCGGAACTTGGTCTTCTTCGGTTGCAGCATGATTAGTTCCTGCGATCATCGCGCGCCGGGCGCACGCCGGAGGTCTGTGCCTCCATCATCAGCCGGTCCTGCGCCATCGGGTCGTGGCCAAGGATCTCGCCCTTGAACACCCAGACCTTCACGCCGCACACGCCGTAGGCGGTGTGGGCCTGCGCCTCGGCATAGTCGAGGTTCGCGCGCAGCGTGTGCAGCGGCACACGACCCTCGCGGTAGCTCTCCGAACGCGCGATCTCGGCGCCGCCGAGACGACCGCCGCAAGCGACGCGGATGCCGTCGGCACCCAGGCGCATCGCCGACTGCACCGCGCGCTTCATGGCACGGCGGAAGGCTATACGACGCTCGAGCTGGTCGGCAATACCCTGCGCGATCAGCTTGGCATCGATCTCGGGCTTGCGGATCTCGACGATGTTCAGCGACACTTCCGACGAGGTCATCTTGCCGAGCGTCTTGCGCAGCTTCTCGATGTCGGTGCCCTTCTTGCCGATGATGACACCGGGGCGGGCCGCGTAGATCGAGATGCGCGCCAGCTTCGCCGGACGCTCGATGACCACCTTCGAGATCGCGGCCTGGGGCAGCGTCTTCAGGATGTACTGGCGGATCTTCAGATCTTCCAGCAGCAGGCGACCATAGTCCGCACCCTCGGCGAACCAGCGGCTGTCCCACGTGCGGTTGATCTGCAGGCGGAGACCGATGGGGTTGCTCTTGTGACCCATTATGCTTCTTCCTGCTCGCGCACGACGATGCGCAGACGGCTGTAGGGCTTCAGGATGCGGGTGGACTTGCCACGGCCGCGGGTCGCGAAACGCTTCATGGTGATCGACTTGCCGACCGACGCCTCGGCGACGACGAGCGCGTCGACGTCGAGGTTGTGGTTGTTCTCGGCATTGGCGATCGCCGAGGCGAGCACCTTGCGGGCGTCGACCGCCATCGCCTTCTTGGAGAAAGCGAGGATGTTGAGCGCCTTGCCCACCGGCTGGTTGCGGATCAGCGCGGCGACCAGGTTCAGCTTCTGGGCCGAACCACGGATCTGCGTGCCGACCGACAGCGCTTCCTTCTCGCCCACGCGGCGCGGAGCTGCTTGCTTAGACATCAGCGCTTGCCCTTCTTGTCAGCGGCGTGACCGGGGAAGAAGCGGGTCGGAGCGAACTCGCCCAGCTTCATGCCGACCATGTCCTCGTTCACCGACACCGGCACGAACTTGCGGCCGTTATAGACGTTGAAGGTCAGGCCGACGAACTGCGGCAGGATCGTCGAGCGACGCGACCAGGTCTTGATCGGGCCGGCACGCGTACCTGCGTCCTGCGCGGTTTCCGCCTTCTTCAGAAGGCTCAGGTCCACGAACGGACCCTTCCAGATCGAGCGAGCCATTACTTCTTCCTCGCGTGGCGGCTGCGGATAATCATCTTGTCCGTCGCCTTGTTGTGACGGGTGCGCGCACCCTTCGTCGGCTTGCCCCACGGGGTGACCGGATGACGGCCGCCCGAGGTCCGGCCTTCACCGCCGCCGTGCGGATGGTCGACCGGGTTCTTGGCGACGCCGCGGGTCAGCGGGCGCTTGCCCAGCCAACGGTTGCGACCGGCCTTGCCCAGGTTGGTGTTCTGGTTGTCGGGGTTCGACACCGCGCCCACGGTCGCCATGCAGTTCGCGTGGATGTACCGCTGCTCGCCCGAGTTCAGGCGAACGATCACCATGCCCTTGTCGCGACCGACGACCTGCACATAGGTGCCTGCCGAGCGCGCGATCTGGCCGCCCTTGCCGGGCTTCATCTCGACGTTGTGGACGATCGTGCCGACCGGCATCGAGCCCAGTTCCATCGCGTTGCCCGGCTTCACGTCGGTCTTCTTGCCCGCGATCACCTTGTCGCCGACGCCCAGGCGCTGCGGCGCGATGATGTAGGCGACGTTCGCCTTGCCATCGGTTTCGCCGTAGTTGACCAGCGCGATGAAGGCGGTGCGGTTGGGATCATATTCGATCCGCTCCACGGTGCCTTCGACGTCCCAGTTGCGACGCTTGAAGTCGATGATGCGGTACCGCTGCTTATGGCCGCCGGCGATGCCGCGCGAGGTCACATGGCCCTTGTTGTTGCGGCCACCCGACTTCGTCTTGCCCTCGGTCAGCGCCTTGACCGGACGACCCTTGTACAGGGTCGAACGGTCGATCAGGATCAGGCCGCGGACGCCAGGCGACGTCGGGTTATAATTCTTGAGTGCCATGATTAGTTGACCCCCTGCGTGACGTCGATCGAGTCGCCGTCCTTCAGCGTGACGATCGCCTTCTTCATGTCAGACCGGCTGTAGGGCGTGCCCTTCCAGCGCTTGGTCTTGCCCTTCTGGACCAGCGTGTTCACGCCGATCACCGAGACATTGAACAGCGCCTCGACAGCGGCCTTGATCTCGGGCTTCGACGCGTCGTTCGACACCTTGAACACAACCGCGTTGTGCTCCGACATCATGGTCGACTTCTCGGTGATGTGGGGAGCCACGATCACGTCGTAATGGCGATTGTCGATCGCCTTCTTCGGAGCCTTAGCCATTGAAGCGCGCCTCCAGCTTCTCGACAGCGGCGCGGGTCAGCACCAGCGTGTCATGCTTCAGGATGTCGTACACATTGGCGCCGGCAGCCGGCAGCACGTTGATCGTGTGCAGGTTGCCCGCGGCCAGTGCGAAGCTCGTGTCGACCATGTCGCCGTCGATGACCAACGCGGTCTTGCCCGTGCCGAGCTTCGCCCAGTCCGCCAGCAGCGTCTTGGTCTTGTTCTCGGCGACGGCCAGGCTGTCCATGACCACCAGCGACCCTGCCTTGGCATGGGTCGACAGCGCCATCTTCAGGCCGAGCGCGCGAATCTTCTTGTTCAGCGACGGGTTGAAGTCGCGAACACGAGCGCCGTGCGCCTTACCACCACCGATGAAGATCGGCGCGCGGCGATCGCCGTGACGAGCGGTACCGCCGCCCTTCTGGCGACCGAACTTCTTGCCCGTGCGGGCGACCTCGGACCGCTCGCGCGTGCCGCGGGCGGTGCCGCGACGCTTCTCGAGCTGCCAGGTGACGACGCGGTGCAGGATGTCGGCGCGCGGCTCGACGCCGAAGATGGCGTCGTTGAGCTCGGCGTCGGCAGCCTTCGCCTTGGCGTCGAAGGATTGAACCTTGACCTTCACGTTCAGCCCTCCTGGCCGTCGGTCGCTTCGGGTGCCTGGGCCTGCTCGGCCGGCGTGTCCGCTGCGGTGTTGCTGTTGGCAGCCTGCTTCAGGCTGGCCGGATACGGGGTGTCGGCATGCGCCGGAACCTTGACCGCGTCCTTGACGATCAGCCAGCCACCCTTCGAGCCGGGCACCGAGCCCTTGACGAAGATCAGGCCGCGCTCGACGTCGGTCGACACGATCTCGAGGTTCTGCTGGGTGCGGTTGCGCGCGCCCATGTGGCCGGCCATCTTCTTGTTCTTGAAGACGCGGCCCGGATCCTGGCGGTTACCGGTCGAACCGTGCGAACGGTGCGAGACCGAGACGCCGTGCGTCGCGCGCAGACCGCCGAAGCCCCAACGCTTCATGGCGCCGGCGAAGCCCTTGCCCTGCGTTACGCCCTGCACGTCGACCAGCTGACCGCTGGCGAAATGGTCGGCCGAAATCTCGGCGCCCACGTCCAGCAGATTGTCGTCGGAAACGCGGAACTCGACCAGCTTGGCCTTGGGCTCCACCTCGGCCTTACCGAACATGCCGCGCTGCGGCTTGGCGACGTTCTTGGCCTTGGCGCTGCCCGCGCCCAGCTGCACCGCGACATAACCGTCACGATCCGATTCCTTGCGTGCGACGACCTGGAGACCATCGAGCTGCAGGACGGTCACGGGCACGTGGCGCCCATCGTCCTGGAACAGCCGGGTCATGCCCAACTTCTTCGCGATCACGCCTGTGCGCATGATGCGTATTCCCTTCCAAACAGAGGCTCCGCGGGTGTCCGGGGAGCGTGCCAACGAAAAGGCCCCCCAGCGTCACCGCCGAAGAGCCAGCCCAATTCCAAGTGCCCCCGTCAGGGCCAATGTTTTCGCTTCGTCATAAAGCGAAAGACGGGGACTCAGGCGCCAGTCAGACTGGCCGGTATCCCTGCTTTCTGCGCGTCGCCGTATCCGGCGACGCAAGCACGGCGAAGAATCAACCCCGCCGGGTGTGGAGCCATTAGGGGAAGCGGGTGCTTCCGTCAACAGCCCCACCGTCGCGCCGGATCATCTCCCGCGCGACGAAAGCGCGCATCACGCGAGCTTGATTTCCACGTCGACGCCGGCGGCCAGGTCGAGCTTCATCAGCGCATCGACCGTGTTGGCGGTCGGCTGCACGATGTCGAGCATGCGCTTGTACGTACGCACCTCGAACTGCTCGCGGCTCTTCTTGTCGATGTGGGGACCACGGTTGACCGTGAACTTCTCGATGCGCGTCGGCAGCGGGATGGGACCACGGATCAGGGCGCCGGTGCGGCGGGCGGTGTCGGCGATCTCTCCGGTGGCGCTGTCGAGCACGCGGTGGTCGAACGCCTTCAGGCGGATGCGGATATTCTGCGTTTCCATGGTCTCACCGATGCGAAAGAGCGGGCCGCCTGGGGGCGGCTCTTGACTGTTGAACTCAAACTGGAGGGCGGCCCTTACAGAGCGCCTCCATAAAAAGCAACCGCCCGACACTCCATTACGGAGTGCCGGGCGGCAGCTCGTCTCAAAAGAGACTTACTTGTCGATCTGGCTGACGACGCCGGCGCCGACGGTGCGGCCACCCTCGCGGATCGTGAAGCGCTGGCCCACGTCCATGGCGATCGGTGCGATCAGCTTGATGCCGAGAGCGACTTCGTCGCCCGGCATGACCATCTCGGTGCCCTCGGGCAGCTCGATCGTGCCGGTCACGTCCGTCGTGCGGAAGTAGAACTGCGGACGATAGTTGGCGAAGAACGGCGTGTGACGGCCACCCTCGTCCTTCGACAGCACGTACACCGACGACTGGAAGTCGGTGTGCGGCTTGATCGAACCCGGCTTCGCGAGCACCTGGCCACGCTCCACTTCGTCACGAGCGACGCCGCGGATCAGCGCGCCGACGTTGTCGCCGGCCTGGCCCTGGTCGAGCAGCTTGCGGAACATTTCGACGCCGGTGACCGTGGTCTTGCGGACTTCCGGGTGGATGCCGACGATCTCGACTTCCTCACCAACCTTGACGATGCCGGTCTCGACGCGACCGGTGACGACCGTGCCGCGACCCGAGATCGAGAACACGTCCTCGATCGGCATCATGAACGGCTTGTCGAGCGGACGCTCGGGCTGCGGGATCGACTCGTCGACGGCGGCCATGAGCGCGAGGACCGCGTCCTTGCCCAGCTTGTCGTCCGAACCCGACAGCGCGGCAGTCGCCGAACCGCGGATGATCGGGATGTTGTCGCCGTCGAACTCACGCTTGCTGAGCTCTTCGCGGATTTCCATCTCGACCAGCTCGAGGATTTCCTCATCGTCGACCAGGTCGACCTTGTTCAGGAAGACGACCATCGTCGGCACGCCGACCTGACGCGCGAGCAGGATGTGCTCCTTGGTCTGCGGCATCGGGCCGTCGGTGGCGGCGACGACCAGGATCGCGCCGTCCATCTGGGCGGCGCCGGTGATCATGTTCTTCACATAGTCGGCGTGGCCGGGGCAATCGACGTGCGCGTAGTGACGCTTGTCGGTCTCGTACTCGACGTGCGCGGTCGAGATCGTGATGCCGCGCTCACGCTCTTCCGGAGCCTTGTCGATGTTGGCGAAATCGACCGCTGCGTTGCCCGCGACGTTCTCTGCCAGCACCTTGGTGATGGCGGCCGTCAGCGAGGTCTTGCCGTGGTCGACGTGACCGATGGTGCCGATGTTGAGATGCGGCTTGTTCCGCTCGAACTTTGCTTTTGCCATGGTTTCCTACCTTCTGGATCAATTTCGCGGCCGGTAAGGGCGCCACGCGAACGCGGCCCCTTAACGGGGGATTCAATTCAACGCCAGCCCCTACCGTGATGGAGAGGCAGACAGCGGAGTAAATCCGCTGTCGTCGGACTGCGGTGCCCGCAGCCGGCCGGCCTCCGCGCGTCCCGGAGCCAGCTTCACTGGTTCCGGGCGCCTCGGCTCAAGCCAATTTGGCCTTCACCTCGTCGGCGACGTTCTGGGGCACTTCGTCATAGTGCGAGAACTGCATGCTGTACTGCGCGCGGCCCTGCGTAAACGAGCGCAGCTGGTTCACGTAACCGAACATGTTGGCCAGCGGCACCATCGCCTCGACCGCCTGCGCGTTGCCGCGGGTGTCGGTGCCCTGGATCTGGCCGCGGCGACTGTTCATGTCGCCGATGACGTCGCCCAGATAATCCTCCGGGGTGACGACCTCGACCTTCATGATCGGCTCGAGCAGCTTGATGCCCGACTTCTGCGCCGCTTCACGCATCGCACCACGCGCGGTGATTTCGAACGCCAGCGCCGACGAGTCGACGTCATGGTAGGCGCCGTCATACAGCACGATCTCGAAATCGATGATCGGGAAGCCGACCAGCGAGCCCGAGGCTGCCGTCTCGCGGAAGCCCTTTTCGATCGCCGGCAGATATTCCTTCGGAATGTTGCCGCCCTTGATCTCGTCCTTGAAGACGATGCCCGAACCGCGCTCGCCCGGCGTCAGCTTTACCTTCACGCGACCGAACTGGCCGGTACCGCCCGACTGCTTCTTGTGCGTGTAGTCGATGTCGACCGGCTTGCCGAGGTACTCGCGGTACGCCACCTGCGGCGCGCCGACGTTCGCCTCGACCTTGAACTCGCGCTTCATGCGATCGACGATGATCTCGAGGTGGAGCTCGCCCATCCCCTTGATGATCGTCTGGCCGCTCTCAGCGTCCGAGGTCACGCGGAACGACGGATCCTCGCGCGCCAGGCGATTGAGCGCGACGCCCATCTTCTCCTGGTCGGCCTTGGTCTTCGGCTCCACCGACAGCTCGATGACGGGCTCGGGGAATTCCATCCGCTCGAGCACGATCGGTGCGGCCGTCGCGCACAGCGTGTCGCCGGTCGTCGTGTCCTTCAGGCCCGCCAGAGCGACGATGTCGCCGGCATAGGCCACCTGGATGTCCTCACGCTCGTTCGCATGCATCAGCAGCATGCGGCCGACCTTTTCCTTCTTGTCCTTCACCGAGTTCAGGACCTGCGACGCCGTCTCGAGCTTGCCCGAATAGATGCGCGCGAAGGTCAGCGTGCCGACGAACGGGTCGTTCATGATCTTGAACGCCAGCGCCGAGAACGGTGCGTCGTCCGACGACGGGCGATCGGCCTCGTCGCCGTTCGGCAGGATGCCCTTGATCGCCGGCACGTCGAGCGGGCTCGGCAGATAGTCGACGACCGCGTCGAGCAGGGGCTGCACGCCCTTGTTCTTGAACGCCGAGCCGCAGACGACCGGCACGAACGCCATGCCCAGCGTCCCCTTGCGGATCAGCGCCTTCAGCGTCTTCGCGTCGGGCTCGTTACCCTCGAGGTACTGCTCCATCGCGTCGTCGTCCTGCTCGACCGCCAGCTCGATCAGCTGGTTGCGATAGTCGGCGGCCTTGTCCTTCAGGTCGTCCGGGATGTCCTGATATTCGAACTTCGCGCCCAGCGACTCTTCGAGCCAGATGATCGCGCGGTTCTCGACCAGGTCGACCAGGCCCTTGAAGCCGCCTTCCATGCCGATCGGGAGATACAGCACGGCCGGCTTCGCACCCAGGCGATCGATGATCGACTGCACGCAGAAATAGAAATCGGCGCCGGTGCGGTCGAGCTTGTTGACGAAGCACATGCGCGGCACGCCGTACTTGTCAGCCTGACGCCACACGGTTTCCGACTGCGGCTCGACGCCCGCAACGCCGTCGAAGCACGCGACCGCGCCGTCGAGCACGCGCAGCGAACGCTCGACTTCGATCGTGAAGTCGACGTGGCCGGGGGTGTCGATGATGTTGATGAGGTGCTCGGGGCCCGCGCCGTCCTCGGCCTTCCACTTGCAGGTGGTCGCAGCCGACGTGATCGTGATCCCGCGCTCCTGCTCCTGCTCCATCCAGTCCATCGTCGCGGTGCCTTCATGCACTTCGCCGATCTTGTAGGACTTGCCGGTGTAATAGAGGATGCGCTCGGTCGTCGTCGTCTTGCCGGCGTCGATGTGCGCCATGATGCCGATATTGCGGTAACGCTCGAGCGGATGGCTGCGGGCCATTGTCATGCTTCCTTGGAAATGTGGGGAGCCGGACGATCCAGCTCCCCACTATATAGTTTCGATTACAGCGACTTGAAGCCTTACCAGCGGTAGTGCGAGAACGCGCGGTTGGCTTCGGCCATGCGGTGCGTGTCTTCGCGCTTCTTCACGGCGTTGCCGCGGTTGTTGGCGGCATCCATCAGCTCGCCCGAGAGGCGTGCCGACATGGTGTGCTCGCTGCGGTTGCGCGCCGCGGTGATGAGCCAGCGGATCGCCAGCGCCTGGGCGCGCTCGGGACGCACCTCGACCGGCACCTGGTAGGTCGCACCGCCGACGCGGCGCGAACGGACCTCGATGCCCGGCTTGATGTTGTTCAGCGCGTCGTGGAACACGCCGATCGGCTCGCGCTTGGCGCGCTGCTCGACGGTTTCCATCGCCGAATAGACGATGCCTTCCGCGACGGACTTCTTGCCGTCCAGCATCACGCTGTTCATGAACTTCGACAGAACCTCATCACCAAACTTGGGATCAGGCAGGATTTCCCGCTTTTCGGGACGACGACGACGAGCCATTTCAAATTCCTTCTAAACTTCAGCCATTCTAAGGATCGGCTAAAAAGCCGACCGGCTTACTTCGGACGCTTTGCGCCGTACTTGGAACGCGACTGCTTGCGATCCTTCACGCCCTGCGTATCGAGCACGCCGCGCAGGACGTGGTAGCGAACGCCGGGAAGATCGCGGACACGGCCGCCGCGGATCAGGACCACCGAGTGCTCCTGAAGGTTGTGGCCCTCGCCCGGGATGTACGAAATGACTTCGCGCTGGTTGGTCAGGCGAACCTTGGCCACCTTGCGCAGAGCCGAGTTCGGCTTCTTCGGGGTCGTCGTATAGACTCGGGTGCAGACGCCGCGCTTCTGCGGGTTCTGTTCCATCGCAGGGACCTTCGACTTGGCCTTCTGCGGGTCGCGGCCCTTGCGGACCAGCTGGTTGATCGTTGGCATGAAGCCCTTCACCTTTTTCGTTACCGGCACATTCCGGCGGTTACTTTGCTGAAGCCCTCAGGCGTCGAAACGACAGAAGGGCCATGGGAAGCGATGCCCCCCGGGCCCAACAGTCTCCAGCAACGTTCAGCTCTTGTCCCGCGGGCTGGATGGCAGCGGCGAAGAATCACCGGTTTGCCGCTCACGAGACGCGGCAGGCCTATACGCGGCACCCCGGTATCGGTCAACAGGAGCGCGGGGGCAGCGCCGGACTTAACCGGTCCGCAACCGGGACGCGCGCATGAGCATGCGCAATGGCCGCGATTCCCCTTCCCCGCCGCAGGCTGCACGCCGCCTCAACCGCGCTGGCGATGGCGGTCGTGGCGGGCTGGAGCATGGTCGCGCTGTCGCTCCCCACGATCGCGCGGATCCTGAGCGCCCTGCCCCCGACATGGCGAGATGCGGTGCTTGCGGTCGCGACCACCTTTGCCATCGGCGTGAGCGCCTATGCCCTGGCCCACGCGGTGCGCCGCTGGCAACGCCCGCCACCGCGCCGCCCGGCGAACGACAACGCGCCGTATCCGAGCCCCGCCTTCGACTGGTCCCCGATCGCGACGCCCGAAGCGCCGATGGCCATCGCCCGCCGATAGACGGGCGAGGCGCCCTCACATGTGCAGCTGGCGTCCGTAGGCGGCCAGCACGCTTTCGTGCATCATTTCGGATAGCGTCGGGTGCGGGAACACCGTTTCCATCAGCTCCGCCTCGGTCGTCTCGAGCTGCTTGCCGACGGTATAGCCCTGGATCAGCTCGGTCACCTCGGCCCCGACCATATGCGCACCCAGCAGCTCGCCGGTCTTCGCGTCGAACACCGTCTTGATGAAGCCTTCCGCTTCGCCGAGCGCGATCGCCTTGCCGTTGCCGATGAACGGGAAGGTGCCGACCTTCAGCTCGTAGCCCGCCTCCTTCGCCTTCGCCTCGGTCAGGCCGACGCTGGCGACCTGGGGGTGGCAATAGGTGCAGCCGGGGATGTTCAGCGGGTCCATCGCGTGCGGATGCTTGCCCGCGATCGCCTCGACCGCGATCACGCCCTCGTGGCTCGCCTTGTGCGCCAGCCACGGCGGCGCGGTGATGTCGCCGATCGCGTAAATCCCCTCGACATTGGTCCTGCAGGTTGCGTCGGTCTTCAGGAAGCCGCGGTCGTCCACCGCGACGCCCAGTTCCTTCAAGCCGATGTCGGCGGTGTTGGGCACGATGCCGATCGCGACGATGACGTGGCTGAATTCGGCGTCGGTGACCTTGCCGGCCTTGTCCTTCAGCTTCGCGGTCACGCTCGCGCCGCCGACCTTGATGTCGGACACGCCCGCACCCGTCAGGATCGTCATGCCCTGTTTCTTCAGTGCCTTTTCCAAGAAGGCGGAGACGTCGGCGTCCTCGACCGGCACGATCCGGTCCATCATCTCGACCACGGTCACCTCGGCGCCCATGTCGTTGTAAAAGCTCGCGAATTCGATCCCGATCGCGCCCGATCCGATGACCAGCAGCTTGCGTGGCATCTCGGTCGGCACCATCGCGTGGCGATAGGTCCACACGCGCTTGCCGTCGGCAGGGGTGCCGGGCAGATCGCGAGCGCGAGCGCCGGTGGCGACGATGATGTTCTTCGCGGTCAGCTCGGTCGTCTTGCCGTCCGCGGCGGTGACGGTCAGCCTGCCCTTCCCGGTCAGCTTGCCGGTGCCCATGTGGACTGCAATCTTGTTCTTCTTCATCAGGTGCGTAACGCCCTGATTGAGCTGCTTCGCGACCCCGCGCGAGCGCTTCACCACCGCGTCCAGGTCGGCGCTGATCTTCTCGGCGACCAGCCCATAGTCCTTGGCGTGCTGCATATAGTGGAAGATCTCCGCCGAGCGCAGCAGCGCCTTGGTCGGGATGCAGCCCCAGTTCAGGCAGATGCCGCCCAGATTCTCGCGCTCGACGATCGCGGTCTTCATCCCCAGCTGCGCCGCGCGGATCGCCGCGACATAGCCGCCCGGCCCGGAGCCGAGCACGATGAGGTCGTAGGTGTCAGCCAAAGGATCAGCTCCCGTCAGAAAGTCAGTGGATGCGGCAGCAGGCTGAGCCCGCCGGCAAGGATCATCATGTCGGCAAGCGCGAACAGCGCGACCGGTAGCGCGGACACCGGTGCCGGCCCGGCAAACAGCCGCCCCGAGCCGCGCTGCGTCCACGCACAGAGGGCACACACCAGTACGCCCGCCGCGCCGATCGTCGCCCAGCCGCCCAGTCGCGGCGCCGCCAGGCTCGCCACCTGACCGATCGCGACCGCGGCCAGATTGGCGACGATCGACACGCAGAAGATCAGGGTCACGAACAGGAACACGAACGACAGGAACACGCTGTCGACGCTGTTCCCGTCCACGACGCGGGAATGCAGCACCCACAGCCCCAGCACGCAGAGCGTCGTGGGCAGCGCGGCGAGCAGCGCGACCGGATAGGCGAGCAGGCCCGTCATCCCGCGATCGCCCGCGGACGGCGATGTTCGTCGATCGCGACGAACACGAATTGCGCCTGCGTCACCTTGTGGCGCGCGGCTTCGTGGCGGTGGCGGCGCCACGCCTCGACATCGATGGTCATCGACGTGCGCCCGGCCTTCACCAGCGTCGCATAGACCGACAGCTCGTCACCGACGAACACCGGGTTCAGGAACTGCATGCCGTCCATCGCGATGGTGACGGCGCGTCCGCCGCAGTGCAGCGAGGCGACCGAGCCAGCGGCGGAATCCATCCAGCTCATCAGCCACCCGCCGAAGATATCGCCGTAAGGATTGGCATCCGCGGGCATCGCGATGACGCGGATGACCGGTTCGCCCGCGGGCGGCGTTGCCGCGGGGGCCGCCGGCAGCTCACTCACCGCCGCGCTCCTGATGATCGACCGCCCAGGCGCGGCGCAGCGGACGCACGCCCATCGCCACGACGATCGCCGCCGCCATCCAGCCGACGACGCGGATCTCGTGACGCGCCAGCGGGTACGCCCAGGCCGCGACCGCGACGATCGCGACCGTCGCGGCCAGGCCCGCCACTATGTGGAACAGCTCTGTCAGGGTGCGGGACGGCACGGCGGGGCGCCCCTCAGGCGATCATGCCCAGCGGGGATTCGACCAGCGCCTTGAACGCCTTCATCAGTTCGGCCCCGTCGGCGCCGTCGATCGCGCGGTGATCGAAGCTGCCGGTCGCCGACATGACCGTCGCGACGCCCAGCGCGTCGTCGATGACATAGGGCCGCTTCTCGCCCGCGCCGATCGCCATGATCATGCCCTGCGGCGGATTGATGACCGCTTCGAACTGCTTGATGCCGAACATGCCCATGTTCGACAGGCTGGCGGTGCCGCCCTGATATTCCTCTGGCTTCAGCTTGCCTTCCTTGGCGCGGCCCGCCAGCTCCTTCATCTGCGTGGAGATGCTCGACGGAGACGCATTGGCGGCGTCGCGGATGATCGGGGTGATGAGGCCCGTCGGCGTCGACACCGCGACCGACACGTCGGCCCGGGTGTAGCTGACCAGATTGTCGCCAGTGAAGGTGACGTTGCATTTCGGCGTCGCCTCCAGAGCGACGCCCAGCGCCTTGATGAGCAGGTCGTTCACCGACAGCTTCACGCCCCGCGCCTCGAGCGCCTTGTTGAGATCGCTGCGCAGCTTCAGCAGCGCGTCGAGGCGGATGTCGACCGTCAGATAGATGTGCGGCACCGTCTGCTTCGATTCGGTCAGGCGGCGCGCGATCGTCTTGCGGATGTTGCTGAGCTTCTCGACGCTGTGCGGGATGCTCTCGTCGTACCAGACCTTCGACGGCGCCGGTGCGGCGGCGGGTGCGGTAGCGGGCGTCTCGGCAGCGGCGGCAGCCGGCTGCGCAGTCGGTGCGGCCCCGCTCTTGGCGCCCTCCAGGTCGGCCTTCACAATGCGACCGTTCGGCCCGGACCCCGACAGCGACGACAGCTCGATGCCCTTTTCGGCGGCGATGCGGCGGGCGAGCGGCGACGCCTTGATGCGGTCGCCGCTGGACGCGGGTGCTGGCGCTGGCGCTGGCGCTGCGGCCTTCGGCGCTTCGGCGGGCTTGGGTGCTTCGGGCTTCGGAGCCTCCGCCTTCGGAGCCTCGGCCTTCGGAGCCTCGGCCTTCGCCTCGGGCGCCGGCGCGGCGCTCGCGTCCTCGCCCTCGGCGGCGATCTGCGCGATCACGGTGCCGACCTTCACCCCGTCGGTGCCCTCGGCCACCAGGATCTTGGCGATCGTGCCCTCGTCGACCGCCTCGAACTCCATCGTCGCCTTGTCGGTCTCGATCTCGGCGAGCAGATCGCCCGATTTCACGACGTCGCCTTCCTTCACCAGCCATTTGGCGAGCGTGCCTTCCTCCATCGTCGGGGAGAGCGCGGGCATCTTGAGGTCAATCGCCATGACGGATCCTGTAAGTCCTGGGGGCCATCTCTCTTGCGCCCGGGCGGGGCCGGGTCAAGGCTGACGCTTGCGTCAGGCGCGCGCTTGCGTCACCCCTGCTGCCGGAAGAGGGGAACGGCGATGCGCACCTATCTGGTGGTGGTGGACGACAGCCCGGAGGCGGAGATCGCGCTGCGCTTCGCCGCGCGGCGCGCGGTGAAGACCGGCGGCGGCGTCGTCATCCTCGCGCTCATCGCACCCGCCGAATTCGTGCAATGGGGCGGCGTCCAGGCGACCATCGAAGAGGAAGCGCGGCTGCACGCCGAGGCGATCGTCGCCGGGGCGGCGGGCACGCTCTTCGCCGAATCGGGGGTCACGCCCTCGATCGTGGTCCGCCAGGGCGACGGGCCGAAGATCGTGCGCGAGATGATCGCAGCCACGCCCGACGTCGCCGCGCTGGTGCTGGGGGCCGCCGCCAGCGGCGCGCCCGGCCCGCTGGTCAGCCACTTCGCAGGCGCCGACGCGGGCAGCCTGTCGGTACCAGTGATGATTATCCCCGGCGGGCTCACCCGCGAGGACATCGACAGGATGAGCTGAACGGGCGGACGCCGCGCGCCCGCCCGAACCGCCTCATTTCGTGTAGTTGCAGCGGCAATCGCGCGAGAGGATTTTCGACCGCACCACCGGCTTGCGATAGCTGCGTTTCTTGTACGAAGCGCGCGCCGCCGTCTCATAGACATATTCGGTGGTCGTCGTGGTCGTCGTCGTGACGGTCGGCTGGACGTGGACGATCGTGCTGCCCGCCGCATAGCTGCTGCCGCCTGCGACCCACGTCCGCGAATAGCCGTGGCCGTACGGCATTGACCCATAGCCGTAGCCCGGCGACGGCGGCGGCGCATGGTCGGGCGCGATCGGCGGCAGCGGGCGGCGCGCGCCGCGGCGGTCGTCGCGGTCCTCCGCCCGGTCGATCGCGCTGCCGACGACCGCACCGACACCGGCGCCGACGATCGTGCCCGGCAGGCGGTTGCCGCGCCCCGCGATGACGTTGCCGGCGACGCCGCCCACGACTCCGCCGATCACCGCGCCGCCCATCCCGCGGTCGCCGCGCGGGCGCGGACCATAGTGGTCGTCGGCGCCGTCCGCATAATAACGGTCGCCATCGTCATAGGCGCGGTCGTCATAGGCGTAGCGATCCCAGTCGAGCCCGGTCACGCTGTCGTACACCCGGCCCCGCCCATCTACCAAGACGGCGTCGTCGTAATAGCGCGTCCACGTATAGCCGTAAGGCGGCGCGCCGAGGCCGTAGGCGGCATAGTCGTTCACGTAGAAGCTCGGCGCGAACCAGTAGCCCGGCAGCACCCAGCCGCGCGCGGGCCGGCGATAGGCCGCCCAGCCGCCGGGGGCGCGCACGCCGCCGTGCCAGCGCCCGCCGATCGACTGGCCCCAGCGCATGCCCGGATTGCCGGTGCGCGGCATCGTCGGGCGCCCCTGCCACATGCCGCCACGACGCTGCGCGGTGGTCGCGGTCCAGCTGCCCGCGGGCGCGGTGGTGCGCACGATCGGCGCGCTCGACTGCGCGAAGGCCGCGCCGCCGGCGGGCGCCTGCGTCACGACGGTGCCGCCCGCGCTGCGCGCCTGGGCAATAGCCTGCGCGTCGGCGGCGGGCGCCGCGGCCAGCGCACATCCGGCGATCGTCGCGGCGGTCAAAAGGTTGCGCATCCTGTCACTCCCTGCTGGTGCCGCCCCCGCGCACCGATGGTTAATTCGCCGGAGAGGATAAGCGCAATTCTCGGCCTGTTGAACCGCCAACCAGGGTTAATGCCGTCCCGATCCGGGCCAGCGCGCGGTTAACCGACCAGGCGCGGCGCGAGCAGCCGCATCAACGCCTCGCACCCCGCCGCATCGCCGGCATCGAACCGGTTCGCCAGCGGGCTGTCGAGGTCGAGCACACCGATCAGCGCGCCCTGGTGGACGATCGGCACCACCAGCTCCGAAGCGCTCGCCGCATCGCAGGCGATATGGCCCGGAAAGGCGTGGACGTCGTCGATCCGCTGCGTCTCGCGCGTCGCCGCCGCCGCACCGCACACGCCCTTGCCGAACGGGATGCGGATGCACGCCGCCTTGCCCTGAAACGGCCCGAGCACGAGTTCGTCGCCGATGTTCCGGTAGAAGCCGGCCCAGTTCAGGTCGGGCAAATACTGCCAAAGCAGCGCCGCTGCATTCGCCATGTTGGCGATGGCATCGGGCTCGTCCACGGTCAGCGCGTCGAGCGCGACCGAGAGTTCGCGGTAAAGTTCGGTCTTGGACCCTGCGGCGATGGCGAAATCATACATGCGCGGGGATATAGGGCCGAGACCAGCCAAGCGGTAGCGTCAGTCGATCCGCACGCGGCCCCTGCCCGCCTTGATCGTCGCACGTCCCTTCTTATCGTCCACCCGGCGCGCCTTCGCCGCCTTCGACGGTTTGGTCTTCACCCGCCGGGCCTGGCGTTCCTTCGCCTTCTCGACCAGTTCGGAAAGGCGCGCGCGCGCATCCTCGCGATTGGCGTCCTGCGTCCGAAAGCGTCGCGCGGTGATGAGGAGTTCGCCCGCCGCGGTCATCTTCGACCCCGCCAGCGTCTTCAGCTGCGCATAGGCGTAGGGCGGCAGGCCCAAACGGAAGACATCGACGCGCAGCTGCACCGCGGTCGCGACCTTGTTGACGTTCTGCCCGCCGGGACCGGTCGCTGCGAGGAATTTCTCCTCGACGATCGCATCCTCGGGAATCACCCTGCCGCGCTCTCAGCATCGGTGAAGCCGAGATGCGCGAACCGCGGCGGCAGCTTCGCCGCCGCCTCGACCGGCGGCTTGTTCGCGCGCGGCATCGTCAGGTTCGCGGCATGCAGCATCATCGCCGGCCCGCCGCGGCCATAGACGGGATCGCCGACGATCGGGATGCCAAGGCCGGTCGCGGCATGGACGCGCAACTGATGCGTGCGCCCGGTTTCGGGCCGAAACTCGACCAGCGCGCGCCCGTCCTTCGTCTCCACAACCCGCCAGTGCGTCCGCGCTGCCTTGCCTTCCGGATCGCCGACCATCCGCCAGCCCTCCTCGCGCGTGCTGACCTTGGCGAGCGCCAGATCGACGAGCCCCTCGCCTTCGTCCGGCACGCCGTCGAGGATCGCGAGGTACCGCTTCGTCACCAGCCCGCCCTCGAACGTCTGGCCGAACCGCTTCATCGCGCCGGGATTGCGCGCCAGCAGCAGGCAGCCGCTGGTGTCACGGTCGATCCTGTGGACCGGCTGGGGCAGGCGGTGGAAGCCGAAGGTCAGCTCGTCCAGCATCGATTCGACGCTGGGCGAACGGTCGCGCGGGGCGTCGACCGGCAGGCCGGCGGGCTTGTCGAGGACGATCGCCTCGCCATCGAGGAAGATGATGTGGTCGGCGATCATCCCCGCCCCTTGCCACCGCTTGGCGCTCAGTGGAAGGCGTAGGCATCCATCGCGAGCACGCCGTAGGTGAAGCTGTGGTGGATGCGCTCGCCCCGCCCGCCCGCGCCCATCGCGGCGAACAACGGCAGGATGTGGTCCGGGGTCGGGTGATTCTGCCGCCCGTGCGGGCCGCGCTCGACGGCGTTCAGCACCGCTTCCGTATCGCCCGCCGCAATGCGCTCCTGCACCCAGTCCGCGAACGCCGCGGCCCAATCGGGCACCGCGGCGTCATGGTCGCGCCCCTCTGCAAAGATCGCGCGCAGATTGTGCGTCAGGCTGCCCGACCCGAGCACAAGCACGCCGCGCTCGCGCAGCGGCTGGAGCAACCGCCCAATCTCGAAATGCCACGCGGGCGCATGCCGGCTGCTGATCGACAGCTGTACCACCGGCACATCCGCCTCCGGCCAGCCGAGCATCAACGGCACCCAAGCCCCGTGATCCAGCCCGCGGTCGGCATCGACGCTGACCGGCATGCCGGCCCCCGCGACGATGTCCGCAATCTCCTGCGCCAGCGCCGGGTCGCCGGGCGCCGGATAGCGCATGTCGAACAGCGCCTGCGGAAAGCCGCCGAAGTCGTGGATCGTCGCCGGGGCGGGCGACGCCGTCGCCACCGCCTCCACGGTGTCGTGGTGCGCGGACACCACGACGATCGCTTCGGGCTTGCCGAACCGCGCCCCCAGCCCGGCAAGGAAATCCCGCGCCGGGCTGGGTTCGAGCATGATCATCGGCGACCCGTGCGAGACGAAGACGGAGGGCAGCATGGCGGCGCTCATGCCTCAGCCACGTCGCCACGCCACCGCGCGAGCCGAGGCGCCGGAATGGTCGGGACGAAGGACAGGTGATCCATAATGGCTCCAGCGATACAACGCATTTGCGGGGACAAGGCGGGCATTACTTGATGATCGCCCTGGTCATCTCGTCGGTAACGGCGGCTATCCGCCAGGCTTGCAGTTGATCGGGCGCGTCGGCCCGATCCGCCTGCCAGAGGGCTTCCACGAACACATCCTTGATCGCGAAAGCGGCGATGCAGGTGACGAACGGCGACTTGCCATCGTCGCGCGCCACCAGCGGCCATCCATGTTCGGTCGTGTCGATACTTGCGGGGTTGAGCACGCTCAGTCGACTGAGCGCATAGTCCGAATCCGCCGGCTTCAGTCTTCGCGCTCGCGGATCGTACGGGGTGGGCAGCAAGGCCGTAGGCACCGGTTCTCTGACGTCCGGCCGTTCGCTGATCGACGGCGATTTCGCCCGCGATCGCGGCGCGTGGATCAGAACGTAGATTTCGTCCCTTACCGGCAGCGCCGCAATCGCCTCGCAGCCGGGGGCACGTCGACCGTCCGTTGCGATCGTCGGGCACAGCTCGAACTTGATATAGTCTCCACGCCCCCCTCGCAGACTGAGCGAAGCCCGCTCGTACACCCGACTGTCGGGCACGCTGAGAGTGGTAATTCCCAACGTCCCGACGAACGGTACCTTGTGGATCACCTGATCCGCCGAGCTCGGGCGTCCCAGCAGATAGATGCTGATCGCGACCATCCAGAAGGCGAGCAGAAAGCGCATTTTCGGCAACTCCCTTCCCACCGGGTCTGAACCCGATGGACGCCTCCAGCGATCGCAGACGGGGCTTTACGAGCTGTTACCCGAACAGCTTCGTCGCGACTTCGGCGACGCGCTTGCCCTGATAGCGCGCGCCATCGAGGTCGACTGCGCTCGGTTGCCGGCTGCCGTCGCCGCCGGCGATCGTCGAGGCGCCATAGGGCGTGGTGCCGTGGACCTCGGTGACGCCCTGATGCCCCTCATAGCCGTAATCCAGCCCGACGACGACCAGCCCGAAGTGCAGCAAATTGGTGATGATGCCGAACAGCGTCGTCTCCTGCCCGCCATGCTGGGTCGCGGTGGAGGTGAAGGCGGCGCCGACCTTGCCGTTCAGCGCGCCCTTCGCCCACAAGCCGCCGGCGGTGTCCCAGAACGCCGCCATCTGGCTGGACATGCGGCCGAAGCGGGTCGGCGACCCGACGACGATCGCGTCATACCCCTCCAGCTCGTGCGGGCCGGCGATGACGGGATGCGCGCTGTCGGTCTTGAAATGCGCTGCCTTCGCGACCTCCGGCGGTGCGGTTTCGGGGACGCGGCGGATGTCGACCTGTGCGCCAGCAGAGCGGGCGCCCTCGGCGACGGCATCGGCCATCTGCTCCATGTGACCGTAGGAGGAATAATAGAGGACGAGGACCTTGGCCATGTTGCTGCTCCGATGAAAATTGGGGTGTCCCGAGGCGGGGAATCCTCGGGCCGGGGGGGACTTATTCGCTGTCGACCAGAACGATCTCGGCGTCCTCGATCGCGGTGATCGTCACGGTCTGCCCGCCGCTCAGCGCCGCACCGTCGCGGGGCTCGAAGCGGACGCCATCGATCGTGATCGCACCGGTCGCAGGGACGAGATAGACGTGGCGCCCCTCCCCGATCGCGTGCGTCGTGCTCGCACCGGCCTTGAGCGTTGCGCCCATGACCCGTGCATCGGAGCGGATCGGCAGGGCGCCGGCGTCGATGTCGTCGGCAAAGCCGCTGGCCAGCGCGACGAAGTTGCCGCTGCGGTCGTCCTTCGGGAACGGCTTCGCGCCCCAAGACGGCGCGCCGCCGCGGGTGCGCGGTTCGATCCAGATCTGGAACAGCGTCGTCGTCTCCGCCTCCAGGTTGAACTCGGCGTGCTGGACGCCGGTGCCCGCACTCATCACCTGAACGTCGCCAGCGCCCGTGCGCCCGCGATTGCCCATCGAATCCTGATGCGTGATCGCGCCCGATCGGACGTAGGTGATGATTTCCATGTCGCGGTGCGGATGCGCGGGAAAGCCGGAATTGCCGGCGATCTCGTCGTCGTTCCACACCCGGATCGCGCCCCAGCCCATGCGGTCGGGGTCGTAGTAGTTTGCGAAGCTGAAGTGATGCCGCGCGTTCAGCCATCCGTGATCGGCATGGCCGAGGCTGTCGAAGCTGCGGCGGTCGATGGTGTTTTCTGCGATGGTGGTAGCCATGATCGGTCTCCCAATGTTGCCGCCAAGATAGGGATGCGGATCAGCACGTAAATGGAAACGTCGGAAACGGATTGTTTCCTTGCGCGCTCAGCAGTAGCATGCGGCCATGCGCCTTCCCGATTTCGAAGCCTGGGCGATGTTCGCCTGCGTGGTCGAGCACCGCTCCTTCAGCGCCGCCGCCGACGCCATCGGGGTGAGCAAGGCGACCGTGTCGAAGGCGATCAGCCGGCTGGAGGCGTCGCTCGGCACCACATTGTTCCACCGCACGTCGCGCCGGCTGTCGCTGACCGACAGCGGCGCGGCGCTCGCCGATCGTGCCGCGCGCATCCTGACCGAGGCGCGCGCGGCGGAGGACAGCGCGCGCGACGCCGCCGCTGCGCCCGCGGGCCTCGTCCGCATCGCCGCGCCGATCACTTTCGGCATCCGCTTCGTCGCGCCTGCTATCGCCGATTTCCTTAGCGCGCATCCGGGGATCGAGATCGATCTGCGCCTGTCCGACGCCCGCACCGACATCGTCGCCGACGGCTTCGACATCGCACTTCGCATCGCCGACCTGCCCGACAGTTCGCTGCGCGCGCGGCGGCTGGCGCCGGTGACGGTGCGCGTGGTCGCCGCCCCCGCCTACCTCGCCGCGCACGGCACCCCGCGACATCCTGCCGAGCTCGGCGAGCATGCCTGCTTCGGCTATGCCAACGCCATCGGCACCTGGCATTTCCGCAGCGCGAGCGGAGAGGAAGCGTCAGTACGTCCCGCCGGACCGCTCGTCACCGACAATGGCGATGCGATGCTGCCGGCTTTGCGCGCCGGCCTAGGCATCGCGCGGCTGCCCGATTTCATCGTCGATACCGAGATCGCGAGCGGGCGGCTGGTCGAGATCCTGCCCGACTGGCGCAGCGCCGGCATCGCGCTCCACCTGATGACCCCGCCCAGCCCGCTGCGCCCGGCGCGGGTCGAGGCGGTGATCGCGTTTCTGGCCGAGCGGTTCCGCGATCTGTGCCGCGCCGAGGAGGCCAAGGCGGTGGGGTGACAAGAAAACGGCCGCGGCGGGGTTTCCGTCGCGACCGGTTTTTATCCCGAGGCTCGCCGCGGCGAAGCCGCGTCGTCGGACGGCGCTTACGCGCCGCCGGCCGGTCCGGGCTTGAGCCGGGCAACAGCCTTGCTGTTGCCACGGCCGCCCGGACTAGAACTTCGCTTCGACCCCCATCGTGAACGACCGCAGCCGCGGGTCCGCCACGCGCGGCTCCCACGATCCGCCGGCGCCGGTGTTGCCGTCATAGGTGATCGCGAACGGCGGCTTGGTGTCGAAGAGGTTGCGGACGCCGGCGACGATCTTGAAGTTCGGCGACAGGCCCGTGTACGCCAGCGACGCGTTGTAGATGATGTAGTCGTCGACGTAGCGGTTGTACCCGGGCCGCGTCACCGCGCCCGAGGCGATCCCCGGCAGCGCGCCGTTGCGATAACCCTGGCGGTAGATCTGGGTCAGCGACAGCGCGACGTCCTTCGTCGAATAGTTGATGAAGGCGGTGTGCTTCCACTTGATGCCGAGGTCGCCGGCAAAGCTGAACACGCCGATCAGGCTGGGGCCATAGGCCGCGTTCTGGGTCAGCTTCTCGCGCTTCTTGAGCAGATAGGTGCCGTCGAGGCCCGCCGAGATCTTGCCGCCCAGCACATTTTCGAATCCGCCGCGCAGCGCGACTTCCAGGCCCTCTGTCCGGCGTGCGCCGGCATTGATGACGCGGTCGTCGATTGCGGTAATGACGTTGTTGCCGTCGCGGATGAACCGATCGGGGAACAGCGCGGCATTCTGGATCAGCTGGGTCAACGTCAGCGTCGCGATGACGTTGTCGACAGCGATGTGCCAGAAATCGACCGATGCGCTGAACAGGCGTGCCGGCTGGAAGACGACGCCGGCGCTATACTGTTTGGCGGTCTCCGGCCCCAATTCCAGGTTGCCGCCGGTCAGGATGCTCGGGCGGATGAACGCGCAGCCCGGATCGGTCAGGTTGGCGACGCCCGTCGGGCACCGGATCGGATCGACCAGGTCGCTGCCCGAATAGGGCGATTCGGTGACCCCGTTGAAGATCTGGTTGAACGCCGGCACGCGGAAGCCGGTGTTGTACGATCCGCGGAACATGATCGGCTCGAACGGACGGAATTTGACCGACACCTTCGGATTGAAGGTGCTGCCGAAGCCCGTGTAGTCGTCGACACGGCCGGCCGCGGTGATTTCGAGCTGGTCGGCCAGCGGGATCAGCACCTCGGCATAGGCGGCCTTCACGTTGCGGGTCTTGGGCGTCAGCGCGTTGACCGCATCGAACGCCGCCAAGAAGATGACCGGCCCCGTCGCCGCCGCCGGAGCGCCGTTGAACGAATAGGTCTCGCGCCGGTAATCGACGCCCGCCGCCATCTTGATGTCGCGGCCCCATAGCGAGAACAGCGAGCCCGAGACCGAGCCGTCGAACTGCTTCACCTCATATTTGCCGCCATAGAGCGTCGATCCCTCTGCCGAGATCGCAGCCAACCCTGCCTTGGCGGCGTCCGACTGGACGACGCTGAACGGGTTGATGATGCCGCTGTTGAGCAGCCCGAGCAGGCCCGGCGCGGTGGCGCCCGGCGCGGTCGGGGCGCTGGGATCGACCGCGTTGGTCGCGGTCGTGCCACGGAAATAATAGCCCGTCCCCAGCGTCGACTGCGACTGGCTGCGTGCATAGGATGCACCGGCGCGGTAGTCCCAGTCGCCGAACAGCGGCCCTTCGGCGCCGAACGCCACGCGGAACGTGTTGGTGTCGGTCACATATTCGCGCGGACCGCATTCGATACAGCGCCAGCGATAGGCGATCGGCTTGCCGTAATTGGCGGCGATCGCCGGGAACACCGCGACCAGCTGGTTGTAGATGCTGTTATAGGTCGTGCGCGTGATGTCGTTCAGCGGATACGCCACCTGCAGGTTCGACGTGTTGCCCGACACCTGCGCGTTCGAGAAACGCTTGGCGGACGTCGCATCCGATCCCGTCACTTCGACCGACAGTTCGTGGCTGCCACCGACGCGCACGACGCCGCGCCCGTAATAGGTCAGCGTCTCGATCGGCTGCTGCAACACCGCCGCCCGGCCCGTATCCCAGGCGCAGGCATAGCGCGCACCCGGCGCGTTCCACAGGAGTTCGTCATAAGGCAGGCCGCCGTCCATCGACGTACAGCCCGCACCACCCGGCAGGTCGAGCACGTTGATGCCCGCGTTGGCCGGCGTCGTCGTGCCCGGATAGACGAGGCCGGTCAGCACCGTCGCGCCGCTGGTCCCGCCCAGCAGCGTACCGGTCGGGAAGAATGCCGTGCTGGGATTTAGGGGGAAAGCGGTCGCGATCGGCGTGCCGCGGGTATCGATGGTCAGGCCGCGCTCGGGCTGGTTACCGTTCTGGAAAGCGCGATTGGCGCCAAGCAGCGCCTGGTTCCAGCTCTTGGCCACCGCCCCCATGACGTTGAAGCCCTGCTCGGTCAGGTTGCCGTAACCGGCGATGCCGCTGACGCGGTAGATGTTGGCGTCGCCCCGCTCGGTCGCATCGACGAAGCCCTGGACACCCAGCCCCTCATAATCCTTGCGCGTGATGAAGTTGATGACGCCGCCGACGGCATCGGTGCCGTAGATGGCCGACGCGCCGTCCTTCAGCACCTCGACCCGCTCGATCGCAGCGAACGGGATCTGGTTCACATCGACCGCGGAGCCGGTCAGGCCGTGCGCGGCGACGCGGCGACCGTTCAGCAGGACCAGCGTCGCCGCCGATCCCTGCCCGCGCAGGTTGGCCGCGCTCAGGCCGTTGGTGCCGCGCTGCGCGCCGCTGGTCACGTCGGCGTTGGAGGCGAGGTTGTCCGCGCCCGAGCCGTTGGTCGACAGGAACATCACCAGCTGCTCCGGGCTGCTGATGCCGTTGCGCTCGAGCTCCTGGGTGGTGATGACCTGCAGCGGCAGCGCCGAATTGTTCGGATCCTGCTTGATGCGCGATCCCGTGACGATGATCTCGCCATTGTCCTCGGGCTTGCTGGTCAACGCAGCGCTGGTTTGCGGCAGTTCGGCGCCGGTCGGGGTCGCTGCGGGCTGGGTGGTGCCCTCGGTCGCCACCTGTGCGAACGCAGGCGCGCTCAGGAACGCTGCCGACAGGAATAGCGCGGCCTTCAACTTCATCTGGAAATCCCCCCGTGTCGCCGACGTCGGCGTGGATCGACGACCCCCCGTCGATCCTGATTGAACGGATGAGGCTATCACGGTCGAAACCGTTTACAACCGGCAATCGTCCGGCAACGGACGAAGCCGCGCGGCTGACGCATTCGGGCAACATCGCGCTGCTCGCGACAGCCCCAAAGATCGCGCGACTCGCGGAGTCAGGCCGGTTAGGGAGAAATTAACCTTTTGCCTTCAGATGTGCTTAGGTTAATGTTTCGCCGACGCCGGGCATCCACAGGGGGGTGCCGCAGGCGGATCCGGCAAGGGGAACAGCCAATGCGCGTGCTGCTGATCGAGGACGAGCCGACGACCGCCAAGGCGATCGACCTGATGCTGACGACCGAGGGGTTCAACGTCTACACGACCGACCTCGGCGAGGAGGGCCTCGATCTCGGCAAGCTGTATGACTACGACATCATCCTGCTCGACCTGAACCTGCCCGACATGCACGGCTATGACGTGCTGAAGAAGCTGCGCGTGGCGCGGGTGACGACGCCGGTGCTGATCCTGTCCGGCGTTTCGGAAATGGATTCGAAGGTGCGCAGCTTCGGCTTCGGTGCCGACGACTACGTGACCAAGCCGTTCCACCGCGAGGAACTGGTCGCCCGCATCCACGCCGTCGTGCGTCGCTCGAAGGGGCATTCGCAGTCGGTCATCAAGACCGGCAAGCTGGCGGTGAACCTGGATGCCAAGACCGTCGAGGTCGATGGCGCCCGCGTCCACCTGACCGGCAAGGAATATGCGATGCTGGAGCTGTTGTCTCTCCGCAAGGGCACGACGCTGACCAAGGAAATGTTCCTCAACCACCTCTATGGCGGGATGGACGAGCCCGAACTGAAGATCATCGACGTCTTCATCTGCAAGCTGCGCAAGAAGCTGAGCATGGCGTGCGACGGCGAGAATTACATCGAGACGGTGTGGGGCCGCGGCTATGTGCTGCGCGAGCCCGATGCCGCCGGCGAGCCGGTGCTGGAGGCCGCGGTCGCCTGATCCCGGCGCCTAACTAACAAGCTGCCACGCGGGGGCGTGCACCAGGGGCCGCCGTTCCGATCCGGGACGGCGGCCCTTCTGCATGCTGCGTCGGGGCGAGCGCCAGGCGGATGACGTCGTCCCCCACCCGGTCGTAGAAGGCGCAGATATCGGCGATCGCGCGCGCATCGACGCTCAACACCGTGCCGAGCGGGACTGTCGCGGCACTCCCCCAGCCCAGCGTCATGGCCGCACCGCCGCGCAGGTCGGCACGGCGCACGACTCCGTCGCAATAGAACAGGCACGCCCGCGACCGCCCCAGCGCGCGCAGCCGCGACGTATCGTTGCCGGCCTCGCCCAGCCGCCAGCGCAGCCGCGCCAGTGCATTGGCTGTATTGCGCTCGACCCGCGGCGAGGCAGCACCCCGCCGGTGCCCGGCCTCGACCACCAGATGGTTGAGGAACACGTCTAGTTCGCGGAGCGCATTGCCCAGCAGCTTCGACCGATAGCGTCCCGCGCCGTCGCCGAAACTCCGCAGCAGGAATGCCGACCCGCGGCGCAGCGTCAGGTGGGCGTCGCGCAGACCCGCGTCGCGATCAGGCAGGACGCGCGCGATCGGCGATCAGCGCGGCGACCGTGTCGTATCCCGCGTCGCTCGCGATCGCGACGTCGAGGGGGCGCGCGCCCAGAGTCGCGTCATGGTCGTTCAGGAATGCCATCGCGGCATCGCGCCCGCCGAGCTTCTGCCAGGCGAGCCCGGCGATCCTGCCTTGGCGGCTGGCGATCTCGGGGGCGACGCGCTCGGTGGTGTGGCGGCGGAATTTCTTCGTCACCGGCTTGTCGGCGAGCGACGGCGCGGGCGCGGGAACAGGCATGTCGTCGGTGTCGGGCAAGGGGCAGGCTCCTGCGTGTCTGTAAGCAGGGAGCCGGGCGCGGGCTCGCCGTCACGGGTGCCTACGTGGAGTATCCGCGATGTCCCCTATGTAGGCGTCCGGACGGCTTTCACCAAATGCGGGCAGGCTCAATCACTTGGCCGCCCACATCTTCTCGCCACCGACCCACGTCTCCAGCACCCGCGTGCCACGCAGGTCGGTCTGCGACACCTCGGTCGGGTCGCGGTCGACGATGACGAAATCGGCGCGCAGGCCGGGCGCGAGCGTGCCGAACTTGCTTTCCGCGAAGCCGGCATAAGCGGCGTCGCTGGTGAACGCCTTCCACGCCTGTTCGCGCGTCACCCGGTCCTCCGGGCGCCAGCCGCCAAACGGCTCGCCATTGGCGTCCAGCCGGGTGAAGGCGACCGCCCATCCGACGAAGGGATTGGGATTCTCGACCGGATAATCCGACCCGAACGCCAGGCGCGATCCGACGCGCAGCATCTGCGCCCAGGCATAGGCACCGCCCAGCCGCGCCGGCCCCAGCCGCGCCTCGGCCATGCGCCAGTCGCTAGATTCATGGACCGGCTGCATCGACGCGATCGTGCCGTTGCGCCCGAACCGCGGCAGGTCGACCGGATCGACGATCTGCGCATGTTCGATCCGCCAGCGGCGATCGCCCTTGTAGCTCTCCGACAGCTCGTCGATCGCGTCGAGCACCTGCGCGTTGGCACGGTCGCCGATCGCGTGGACGGCGATCTGGAAATTGTCCATCGCACCCCGGCTCATCAGGTTGAGCAGCTGGTCGTCCTTCAGGAAGCCGAGTCCCGAATTGCCGGGTGAATCGGCATAGGGCGCCTTCAGCCACGCCCCCCGCGAACCCAATGCGCCGTCGGCATAGAGCTTGATCCCGCCCATCCGCAGCCGGTCGGCGTACAGCCACGGGGTCGGCCCCTGCCCGCCGATCTTGATCGCCGGATCGACGCCTGCCGAATAGGCCATGATGCGGACGCGCAGCAGGTTCTGGTCGCCCATCCGGCGATAGGTCAGCCAGTCGTCGACCTCGGTCCCCATGTCGGCGGTCGCGGTGATGCCCGCCGACAGCAACGCCTCCTGCGCCTTCAGAAACGCGGCGTCGCGGTCGCGCGCGGTGGGCGGCGGCAGGTGCTTGGCGATCAGGTCCATCGCGCCGTCGACGAACACGCCGGTCGGCTGGCCGTTCGCGCCCTTTTCGATCCGCCCGCCCGCGGGCGTCGCGGTCCTTGCGGTGATGCCCGCGGCGCGCATCGCGGCGGTGTTGGCGAGGCCGGCGTGGCCATCGGCGCGCTGCAGCCACACCGGGCGGTTACCGGTCACCGCATCGATATCCGCCGCGGTCGGGAAGCGCCCCAGCTTCCACACTTCCTGGTTCCACCCGCCGCCGACGATCCACGGACGTTGCGGATTGGCGGCGGCATAGGCGGCGAGCTTCGCCTTCGCCTGTTCGAGCGAAGTGGTGTCGAACAGGTCGAGACTGAGCGCGCGGAAGCCCAGGTCCATGACATGGCCGTGCGCGTCGATCATGCCGGGGATCGCGACCTTGCCCTTCATGTCGGCGCGCCAGTCGAGCCGCTCGGGCCGCTTGTCGCCGCGCTGCATCAGCTTCACGACCTTGCCGTCGGGCGACATCAGGATGCCGGTGAAACGGATCACCCGCCCGTCCTTGTCGAGCGCGACGCCGGTCACGTTATCGACCAGCGCATCGGCGGCGGCGGGGGTTGCGGCGAACAGGGCGAGCGCGGCGAGGACGCGCGACACGGTGGTGGAAGTCTGCATCCGACCGCCATATGGTGTGGAAAAGGCTTTGGCGAGAGAGCGATGCGTACCCGAACCGCGACGATCCTGATCCTGGCGAGCGCGATGCTGCCGGCCTGTGGCGGCACCGCGCCCGCCACCGGCAACACCGCGACGCCCGCCCCGGTGGCGGAACCGACTCCATCCTACGGCCCCACCCCGACGCCCGCGGCGGCACCGGCGGCGGCGCCCAGCCTGACGAAGGCGGATACGCCCGACTACACCTTCGAATACGGCTATCCCGCCGCCGCCGCGGCGATCCCGGCACTTGCCGCTTGGCTCGACGCCGACCGCGAAAAGGTTCGCGCAGGGGTCGCCAAGGACAGCGCCGCCTATCGCAAGGAAACGGCCGAGGGCGGCTTCAACTTCAACAAGTACGACTCGACGACGACATGGCAGACGGTGACCGAGACGCCGCGCCTGCTCAGCCTGTCGGCGACCACCTACGACTATACCGGCGGCGCGCACGGCTCGCCGGGCTTCCGCGCGACGGCGTGGGACAAGGCGGCGGCGAAACGTATCGATCCGGTCGACATGTTCGTGTCGCCCGCGGCGATCGAAACCGCGCTGCGCAGCGAATTCTGCCGCAAGCTCGACATCGAGCGCGCCAAGCGCCGCGGCGCCCCGGTCGTGCGCGACGACGACGGCTTCAACCAATGCCCGAAGGTTGCGGAAACCACGCTGATCATCGGCTCCACGAACCGCCGCACGATCGACCGGATCGGCCTGCTCGTCGGCCCCTATGTCGCCGGCGCCTATGCGGAGGGCAGCTACGACCTGACGCTCCCGGTCACGCCCGCGGTGCTGCGCGCGGTGAAGCTCGATTACCGCGACGCCTTCGCCACGCGCTAGGTCGCGCCATTTCCCTTCCGCGCCCCGATCGTTTAGGCGGCGCGGTCATGGCTACCCGTCGCGCTCCGTCCGCCCCGCTTCCCGTCACCTATGCCGATGTCGAGGCAGCGGCGATGCGGATTGCAGGCTCCGTCGTGCGCACGCCGACGCTGCACAGCAAGACGCTGTCGGACATGACCGGCGCCGACGTGTGGATCAAGTTCGAGAATCTGCAGTTCACCGCCGCCTACAAGGAGCGTGGCGCGCTCAACACCCTGCTCCAGCTCGACGATGCGGCGCGGGCGAAGGGCGTGATCGCGGCATCGGCGGGCAATCATGCGCAGGGCCTCGCCTATCACGGCAATCGCCTGGGCATCCCGGTCACCATCGTCATGCCGCGGCTGACCCCAACCGTGAAGGTCATGCAGACCGAAGGGCACGGCGCCACCGTGATCCTGCACGGCGAGACCTATGACGCCGCCTATGCCCACGCTCGCACGCTGGAGGCGGAGCGCGACCTGACCTTCGTCCACCCGTTCGATGACCCGCGCATCATCGCGGGGCAGGGCACCGTCGCGCTGGAAATGCTGGCCGACGCGCCCGCGATCGACACGCTGGTCGTGCCGATCGGCGGCGGCGGGCTGATCTCGGGCGTGTCGACCGTGGCGCGCGCCGCCGACCATCCGATCGAGATCGTCGGGGTGCAGGCCGAACTCTATCCGTCGATGTACAACAGCTTCACCGGCAACCACCTGCCATGCGGCGGCGATACGCTGGCGGAGGGCATTGCGGTCAAGCAGCCGGGCACGATCACCGCCGACGTGGTCGCCGCGCTGGTCGACGATATCGTGCTGGTCAGCGAGCGGCGGCTGGAGGAATCGGTCAGCCTGCTGCTCCAGATCGAGAAGACCGTAGCGGAGGGCGCCGGCGCCGCGGGTCTCGCCGCGCTGATGGAATATCCCGATCGATTCCGCGGGCGCACCGTCGGCATCGTCATCTGCGGCGGCAACATCGACACCCGCCTGCTCGCCAACGTGCTGCTGCGCGACCTTGCCCGTTCCGGACGCCTCGCGCGGCTGCGCATCCGATTGCAGGATCGCCCCGGCGCGCTGTTCCAGGTCGCGCGGATCTTCAACGATACCGCGGTCAACATCCTGGAGCTGTCGCACCAGCGCATCTTCACCAACCTGCCGGCCAAGGGCCTCAGTCTCGACGTCGAATGCGAGACGCGGGACAAGGCGCATCTCGACCGGCTGCTGACCGCGCTGCGCGCCGACAATTACGAAGTCAGCCTGGTCGAACTCGCCTGACGCGACTCGAGTCGAAGCGAGTCCTGCGCGCGGCGAACCGAACCGCCGCCGGCTATCGCGCGCGCCGTCCCGATGGCATGATTCGCACCAGCCGCGCGCCGCCCCTTCGGTCGCCGAAGCGTTAACTTTCTTTCTTGGTAAAGCGCCTTTTCATCACGATTTTCCGGTCGCATAAGATATCGGCGCGGTCGTGCGGACCGCCTTGGGATTGAGTGGTGACGGCACCTTTTCGCTATCCGCGGTTCTTCGTCACGAGCCCGACGCCGTGCCCGTATCTGCCCGGCCGCGAGGAGCGGAAGGTGTTTACCGAGCTGAACGGCCAGCATGCCGGCGAGCTGAATGACGCGCTTGGCCGCATCGGTTTCCGCCGCAGCCAGTCGGTCGCCTATCGTCCGTCCTGCGCGGGCTGCACCGCCTGCGTTTCGGTCCGTGTCGTCACCGAAGGGTTCAGGCCGAACGGCACGCAGCGCCGGGTGCTGAAGCGCAACGCCGACCTGGAAGTCCACGCCTGCCGGCCCTGGGCCACCGACGAGCAGTACGAACTCCTGCGCCGCTATCTCTCCAGCCGCCACCCCGGCGGCGGCATGGCGACGATGGACGAGGGCGATTATTCCGACATGGTCGAGCAGAGCCCGGTCAACAGCTTCGTCGTCGAATATCGCGAGCCGACCGTCGACGGGCGCCGCGGCAAGCTGGTCGGCGCGTGCATCACCGACCAGCAGGCCGACGGCCTGTCGATGATCTACAGCTTCTTCGACGCCGACGGCGCCGACCGCCCGGGCCTCGGCAATTTCATCATCATGGACCACATCCTGCGCGCCCACAGCGCCGGGCTGCCATACGTGTACCTCGGCTATTGGGTGAAGGGGTCGCGCCGGATGGACTACAAGACCCGCTATCGCCCGATCGAGGTATTGGGGCCGGGCGGCTGGTCGGATTTCGATCCCGATGCCGATCCGGTGCCGGTCCACGCGCCGCGGATGCGCGAACTCGCCTGAACCGGCGCGCGGGCGCTCAGGCGTCCCCGCCCATGTCCTCTACCTGCACGTCGACGTCGAGCATCTCGCGACCCGACCCGATCCGCAAGCCCGCGACCGGCGCCGCGCCCGCCGCGTCCAGCGCCACCGCGACGCGGACGTAGTTGCGATCCGCACAGATTCCGCGCGCCGCGTCGAACGCGACCCAGCCCAGCCCGGCGACATGCGCCTCCATCCACGCATGTGGCGCGTGCGCGGCGCCATCGGGATTGCGCAGATAGCCAGAGACGTAGCGCCCCGGGATTCCCGCGGCATGGCCCAGCGCGATCATCATGTGCGCAAAGTCGCGCGGTGCCGCCTCGGTCGTCGCGAAGACCTGGCCCGCGTCCAGCCCGTCGTCGTGATGCTTCTCGATCACCCCGACCCGCTCGTGCAGGCCGCGGCAGAAGCGGTGCAGCGTATCCAGCGGATCGCGCCCGGCGTGATCGCCGGCGAACTCCAGCAGATCGGCGGACGGATCGGTACGCCCCCCGCGGCGCAGGTACAGCTCCGCCGGCAGCGGCTCGACCGCGCCGTGGACGATGCCGGCATCGCCCGCGGTCAGCACCTCGCCCTGCACGGTGATCTCGATCCCATCGAGCGGCCCGTCGGCGTACAGCATCGTCACGCGGTTGCCGAACCCGTCGCGCGCCTCACGCAACCGCGCGTCGCAATCGACGCCGATGTGCCACGTCACCACCGTCTGATCGACCGAATCCTGCGGGGTCAGGCGCAGCATCTGGACCAGCCGGTCCTGCGGCTTCGAAAAACGATAGCGCGTATGGTGGTCGACCGAGATTCTCATGTGAACCGGAACTGCCGGGCGATCGCGGCGTGCAGCAACTCGTTCTCGCGGATGAAGGCGTTCAGATATTGGTGCAGCCCCTTCACGATCACGTCGTGCGAGCGCGTGCGCTGCATCGTGGTCAGCCGCGCGCGCGCCATGCGGTCGGCCTCGCCGTGCAGGCCGGTACGCTTGCCGAGCAGGGTCATCACCTCCACCACTTCCTCGACGCTTCCCGCCAGACTGCGCGGCAGTTCGAACCGCGTGGTCAGCAGGTCGATGACCAGCGACGGCTTCAACCCCTCGCTGTACATCCACCGATAGGCCGTCACCGCCGACACCACCTGCAGGATCGTCGTCCACTGATCGCGATCGACCGTGCCGCCGACCTGCTCGCCCTTCGGCAACAGCAGGTGATATTTGACGTCGAGCAGCCGCGCGGTGTTGTCGGCGCGCTCGATCGCGGCGCCCAGGCGAATGAACCACGTCGCCTGGTTGCGCATCATCCAGTGGGTCGCACCCTCGAACCCGCGGGTTTCGGCCTTCACCGCCTCGACCAGAGTCAGCGGCGCCATCGTTGAAGCCGGGCGCCCGCGCGCGTTGAAGATCAGCCACGCGCGGTTGATCGCGGTCCAGGCGTCGCGGGTCAGCGCGGTGCGCACAGCCTTCGCATTGTTGCGCGCCTGGTCGAGGCAGGCGGCGATCGAGCCGTGGTTGCCGGTGTCGGTGGTCAGGAACCGCGTGACGCTCGCCGCGGTCACCTCGCGCTCGGTGGCGGCGAACGCCTTGTCCGAATAGGTCACCGACAGCGCCGATCGCCACGCCGCCACCCCCGCCGGGCTGGGTGACAGCGCGTCCAGGCGGATCGTCGCCTCGACCAGCCGCGCCGCGAAATCGGCACGCTCGATATAGCGCCCCAGCCAGTAGAGCGACGACGCAGTGCGAGAGAGCATCATCGCTCCTGCCCCTGCGTTTGGGCCTGCGACTGGCCCGGCCCGCCGGGGGCATCGGGCATCAGCACGAAACTGTCCTTGGTCCCGCCGCCCTGGCTGGAATTGACGACCAGCGACCCCTCCTTCAGCGCGACGCGGGTCAGGCCGCCCGGCACGACGCGGGTGAAGTTGCGCCCGGTCAGCACGAAGGGCCGGAAATCGACGTGGCGCGGGGCAAGGCCCGCCTCGGTCACCGTCGGCACCGTCGACAGCGCGAGCGTCGGCTGCGCGATATAGCGTTCGGGCGCCGCGATCAGCGCGGCGCGGAACTCCTCGATCTCCGCCCGGCTCGCGGTCGGGCCGACCAGCATGCCGTACCCGCCCGATCCGTCGACTAGCTTCACCACCAGCTCACCCAAGTGATCGAGCACATATTTCAGCGCCACGGGCTCACGGCACCGGAACGTCTGGACGTTCGGCAGCTTCGCGTCGGCGCCCGAATAGAAGCGCACGATCTCCGGCATATAACTGTAGATCGCCTTGTCGTCGGCGATGCCGTTGCCCGGCGCGTTGATGAGCGCGACGTTGCCGGCACGATAGGCCGAGATGAGCCCCGGCACGCCCAGCAGCGAATCCGGGCGGAACACCAGCGGGTCGAGATAATCGTCGTCGATGCGGCGGTAGATCACATCGACCTTCACCCGCCCGCCGATCGTGCGCATCCACACGATGTCGTCGTCCACGACCAGGTCGGCGGCCTCGACGAGCTCGACCCCCATCGAATCGGCGAGGAAGCTGTGCTCGTAATAGGCCGAGTTGAAGTGTCCGGGCGTCAGCACGACGCACACCGGGCTCTGCCCCGCGCCCGATGGCGCGACCGACCGCATCGTCTCCAGCAGCATGTCGGGATAGCTGTCGACCGCGGCGACCCGGAACTCGCGGAACAGTTCGGGGCACAGCCGGATCATCGCCTCGCGGTTTTCCAGCATGTACGACACGCCCGACGGCGTGCGCGCATTGTCCTCCAGCACGTAGAATTCGTCCGGCCCGGTGCGGACGCAGTCGATGCCGCAGATGTGCGCCCAGATGCCGTGCGGCGGACGCGCGCCGGCGATCTCCGGGCGGAACTGCGGGTTCTGAAAGATCAGGTCGGGCGGCAGCACCCCGGCGCGCAGGATCTCGCGCTCGCCATAGATGTCGTCCAGGAAAGCATTGATGGCGCCGACCCGCTGGACCAGCCCGTCACTCAGCCCCGCCCATTCGTTCGCGGTGAAGACGCGCGGCACGATGTCGAACGGGATGATGCGCTCGGCGGCATCGGCGTCGCCATAGACGGCAAAGGTGATGCCGAGCTGCCGGAACGTCGCCTCCGCCGCCTCCAGCCTGCGACCGAACTCGGCGGGCGGCGTCTCGTCCAGCCAGCGCCCTAGCGCGGCGAATTCCGGGCGGACATGGCCGGGGCCACCCGCTCCCCAGATTTCGTCAAAAGCGCCCCCCGATAGCATCAAAGGGGTGAAAGCCGCAGGATCACCATAAGTTGCATGCTGCCCGCGGATGCTGCGTTGCACAAGCGCAATAAAATCGCGCCCTATCTGCCGGCGCGGGTCGTCAGCATGTCGCGCGACAAGAGCTGCGGCAGGACTTCGGCCTCGCCGCCGCCCTTCGCATACCAGAGGTACAGCGGCACGCCCGCGCGATTATGGCGTTCGATGAACCGCCCGAGCACGCGGTCGCCGTCGGTCCAGTCGCCGACCAGCACCGTCACCCCGCCCCGCTTCAGCGCGTCCTGCACCGCGTCGGTGTCGATGACGGCGCGCTCGTTCACCTTGCACGTGACGCACCAGTCGGCGGTGAAATAGGCGAAGACAGGCTTGCCCTGCGCGCGGAGCGCCGCAAGTCGGGCTTCGCTGAAGGGCTCGACCCCGGCAACCGCCGCCGCTTGTACCGGCGCGCGGGTGACGACGGCGAGCGTGCCCAGCGCCAGCACCGCGGCCAGCGCACCCGGCACCCAGGCCTGCGCGCTTCCCCGCGCCTGACGCGCGCCCGTCCACCACAGCCCAGTCGCGAGCACGATCGCCGCGCCCAGCCCCAGCGTCATGCCGGTCACCCCGGCCTGCCGCCCCAGCACCCACGCCAGCGCCAGCGCAGTCGCGAACATCGGCAGCGCCAGGACATGGCGGAACGTCGCCATCCAAGCCCCCGGCTTCGGCAGCATCCGCCGCAGCGCCGGCACGAACCCGATCGCCAGGAACGGCAGCGCGAGCCCAAGCCCGAGCCCCGCGAACACCGCCATTGCCGCCCACCATGGCAGCACCAAGGTCGCAGCCATCGCTGCGCCCATGAACGGCCCCGTGCACGGCGTCGCCACGAACGCCGCCAGCGCGCCGGTGCCGAACGCTCCGCCTTTTCCGCCCGCCGCCATGCGATTGACCGCGCCCGGCGTCGCCAGTTCGAACAGCCCGGCGAGATTGAAGGCGATTGCGGTCATCAGCAGCAACAGCAGCAGGATCACGCGCGGATCGGTCAGCTGGAACGCCCAGCCCACGCTCGCACCGCCCGCCCGCAGCGCCAGCAGCACCGCGCCCAGCGCGACACACACCAGCATCACGCCCGCTGTATAGGCCAGCGCCTCTCCCTTCGCCCCTTCGCCGCCCGACTTGGCGAGGCTCAATGCCTTCAGGCTCAGGATCGGGAACACGCACGGCATGACGTTCAGCAACAACCCGCCAAGGATCGCCCCGCCGAGCGCCGCGAGCAGCGACCAGCCCACGCCGCCCTCGCTTACCGCGACAGTTCCCGGCGCGGCGCGAACAAGGAAGCCCTGGCCCGGCGCCACCGCCAATACGCCCTCGACCATCGCCGGCGCGCCGCCGCTCGCCTTGGTCGCGATGGTCAGCATGTCTCCTTCGCGGGTCAAGCGCTGCGGCGCGGCGTAATCGACCACGCCTTGCGTCAGCGGGAAAAAGTACGGATCAGTCGCCGGCGAATCCGCCGGATACGGCACCGCCAGCCGCACCTGCCCGTCCGCCACGGCAAACCGCGCGGGCGATCCCAGCGGCTTCGGCATCGCGCGGCGCCACCCGTCGAACTCGGCGCGCCGCTCCAGACTGACGGCGCCGTCGCCGACCGTCAGCCGTGTCGTGAGCGTTTGGCTCTCGGGCACGCACACCTGGTCGGTGCACACCAGATAGTCTAGCTTCACCGACACCGGCAGCGCCGTGCCCTGCGCCAGCCCCCCCGGCAGCGTCAGCGTCACGAATTGCGCGAACGGCCCCTCATACACGTAATTCATCAGGCCGGAGATCAGCAGCCGCTGCGGCACGGGATACTGGATCGGCCCCGCCGTCACCCCCGCCGGCAGAGTCCACGCCGCCGTCGTCTCGACCCCGGCGTCGCCCGGATTCTTCCAATAGCCGTGCCAACCCTGCTGCGGCGTCGCGGCGAACGCCAGCGTCATTTTTTCGCCGGCGCGCGGCGTCTCGCTCTCGGCAACCAGGGTGATCGCGATGTGCCGCTCGCCCGGCGCCTGCGCAGCCGCCTGCGTCGCGAAAAACGCGAGTGTCATCAACAGGACATGCAGAAGCCGCATCGCCGATCCTTGTGGCATCCTCGCCGCTCGAATAGCGAGGGCAGATTGCCCTTGCCCGATCGGAGGCCCGACGTGAAGCTGCTCCCACTCGCCTTGTGCGCCACCGCGCTCAGCGTTCCCGCGCTCGCGCAACAGGCCGCGCCTGCGCCCACCGCGCCGCCGAAGCTGCTCGTCGTCATCTCGGTCGATCAATTCTCCGCCGACCTGTTCGCCGAATATCGCCGCCACTTCACCGGCGGCTTCGCGCGGTTGCAGGACGGCGCGGTCTTTCCCTCGGGTTATCAGAGCCATGCGGCGACAGAGACGTGCCCCGGCCATTCGACCATCACCACCGGCGCCCGCCCCGCCCGCACCGGCATCATCGCCAACGACTGGGTCGACCTGAAGACCGCGCGCGAGGACAAGACCGTCTATTGCGCCGAGGACGAGAACGTGCCGGGCTCGACCTCGAGCAAATACACCGTCTCCGACAAGCATCTGCTGGTCCCGACGCTCGGCGAGCGGATGAAGGCGTGGAACCCGGCCAGCCGCGTCGTCTCGGTCGCGGGCAAGGACCGCGCGGCGGTGATGATGGGTGGGCACAAGGTCGACGAGCTGTGGTGGTGGGACGCCGGCGCCTACCGCACCTACGCCGGACGCCCGACCCCGCCGGTGGTGGCACAGGTCAACGCGCTGGTCGGCGCGCGCTATGCCGCCCCGGCGGCGGCGGTCGCAGTACCTCCGCAATGCGCCGCGCGCGACCGCGCGGTGGCGATCGGCGCGGGCAAGTCGGTCGGCACCGGCCATTTCGAGCGCGACGGCAACAACGCCCGCCTCTACCGCGCCTCCCCGCAGTTCGATGCCGCGACGCTGGCGCTCGCCGCCGGCCTGATCCGCGAGATGAAGCTCGGCCAGGGTGCGGCGCCCGACATCATCAGCATCGGCGCGTCGGCGACCGATTACGTCGGCCACACCTATGGCACCGAGGGTGCCGAGATGTGCGGCCAGCTGCTGTCGCTCGACCGCGACCTCGGCGATTTCTTCGCGGTGCTGGACAGGAGTGGCGTGGATTATGCGGTCGCGCTGACCGCGGACCACGGCGGCACCGACCTGCCCGAGCGTCACCGCGAGGATGCCGTACCGGGCGCGGTGCGCACCACCGCAGACCTGAATGCCAAGACGATCGGCACCGCGATCGCGGCGAAGCTGGGGCTGAAGGGGCAATTGCTGCGGGGCGGCAATTTCGGCGACATCTGGGTCGATCCGACGTTGACTGCAGCGCAGCGCAAGACGGTGATCGCCGAAGGGGTAAAGGCATTCGCCGCCCACCCGCAGGTCCAGGCGGTCTTCACCGCCGAACAGATCGCCGCGACCCCGCTGTCGAAGGCCCCGCCCGAGACGTGGAGTTTGCTGGAGCGCGCCCGCGCCTCGTACAATCCCTTGCGCTCCGGCGCCTTCGTCGTCGCGTTGAAGCCGCGGATCACGCCAATCGTCGACCCGACCAAGGGCTATGTCGCCACCCACGGCAGCTTCTGGGACTACGACCGCCGCGTGCCGATGCTGTTCTGGCGCAAGGGGATGGTCGGCTTCGAACAGCCGCTGTCGGTGGAAACCGTCGATATCGCCCCGACGCTCGCGGGGCTGATCGGCCTGCCGCTGAAGCCCGGCGACGTCGATGGTCGCTGCCTGGACCTGGTCGCGGGGCCGGCGAGCAGTTGCCCGAACTGAGGCCAGTTCAGCACGAACGAGTGGGGTTTGGCGCGCGACTTCCTACCGCGTCTCGAACAACCGCACGCCCCTGCCCAGCCGGTTGGCGCCGACCGCCAGCCGGTCGTGGCTATAGTCCGCCACGAACGCGGGCGACCGCGTCTCGCCCGGCGCCAGGCTCGCGTCGTTGTCCTCTATGCGCAGGCCGGTCGAGCGATAGGTCCGGTTCTCCGCCGCGACGACGATGAAGCCGGTCCAGTTCTCCTTGTTGCGCCCCTGCACGAACATGTTGCGCGCGATCAGCCCGGTGGCGCCTTCGGGCAGGTCGATCATGTAGTTGGTCTTGCGCCCGCGCGTGTCGTCGAAGCTGTTGTCGGTGATGGTGACGCTGGGCGAACGGACCTTCACATAATGACCGCCGGTCCCGCGTTCGAAGCGGCTGCGCGTCACCGTCACACTGCCTTGGTTCGCGAGGTAGATGCCGTGCGAGCAATCGGTCGTCTCGTCGCATTGGCCGAGCCCGGCGAACGTCGACTTGTCGATCACGATCTTCTGCGCCGCGGGCTCGCCGCCCAGGATGCCCTCCTGGCTGTCGAGAAACATAGAATTGGTGACGGTCAGATTGCCCATCTCGGTGCGGATGCCCGCGCCATTGCCGTCGGGCACGCGCACGCCGCGAAAGATGATGCCGTCGACGGTCGACCCCAGCCCCCGTAGCACGAAGATCGCCTTGCCCTCGCACGGGCTCCCCTCGAACACCACGCTGCCGGGCGTCGCCGCGCGGAAGGTGATGTGCCCGCCGGTCTGGACCGTGCATTCGTGGTAGGTGCCGGGCGCGATCAGGATGGTGCCAGTTCCCATGCGGATCGAACCGACCGCATCGTCCAGTCGCTGGAACCCTTCACCGGTTTCCTGAACCGTGAAGGGCGCGTGTCCCTGCTGGGCGGCAATCGGGCTGGCGACGGCAAGCGCCGCGGCGGCGAGCAGGATCGGGCGTAGCATATCGCCCAGATGCGCTCGCCGCCTGCAGCTGAAAACCCCGATAGAAGGTTAACCGGGCCTGCGTGCCGCGCCGGGACGGCATGCGCAGCCGTTTACGTTTTGCTCGTGGCCAGCGTCCGGATAATCCCCGAGAAGTCATGGTTGCCGACGTCCGCCGCGACAAAAGCCTCGTACAGCGCCGTCGCCTTCGCGCCCATCGGCGTCTCGGCATCGACGCTGCCCGCGGCCTCCATCGCCAGGCGCAGGTCCTTCAGCATCAAAGCCGCCGCGAACCCGCCCTGATAGTCGTTGTCGGCGGGACTCTGCGGGCCCACGCCGGGCATCGGCGCATAGGTGTTGAGCGACCAGCACGACCCCGAAGAGACGCTGGCAATGTCGTAGAATTTCTGTGGGTCGAGCCCCAGCTTCTGCGCCAGCACCATCGCCTCGCACGTCGCGATCATCGTCGCGCCGAGCAGCATGTTGTTGCAGATCTTGACCGACTGTCCGCTGCCGTTCGCCCCTGCGTGGATCACCGCCTTGCCCATGTCGGACAGGAAAGCCTCCGCCCGTTCGAACGCCGCCGCCGAGCCGCCGACCATGAAGGTCAGCGTGCCCGCGTTCGCCGCGCCGATCCCGCCGGAGACGGGCGCGTCGACCATCGTCAGGCCCTTGGCCGCAGCGGCCTCGGCCACGCGCTTCGCGGTCGCGACGTCGATCGTCGAGCAGTCGATCAGGATCGCGGTCTTCGGCACCGCGTCGAAGATGCTGTCGGCATAGACCCCCTCGACATGCTTGCCCGCGGGCAGCATCGTCACGACGGCTTCGACGCCCTCGCAGGCCGCCGCCGCGCTGTCTGCGGGCAGGCACCCCGCCGCCTTCGCCTTGTCGAGCGCGTCCGCCGACAGGTCGAACGCGCGGACGTCATGCCCCGCCTTCGCCAGATTCGCGGCCATCCCGCCGCCCATGTTGCCGAGACCGATGAAGGCTATCCGTGCCATTGTTCTCTCCAATCCAAACCTTCTCCGGAGGGAGAAGGATACCGCAGCTTGCGAGCGTGCTCGCTAGCGAAGGTTGGATGAGGGGAGCCGCTCTCGATAGGGCGATCCCCTCACCCAGCTACGACTAGGGCCGCGTGAAGAACGCGACCCAAGTCTGCGCAACCCTCTCCCGATGGGAGAGGGAAAGCCTTATTTGCCCGACCACTTGCCCGGACGTTTCTCCACAAACGCCGCCATGCCTTCGCTCTGGTCCTGCGTCCCGAAAAGGCCGTTGAACAGACGGCGTTCGAACAGCACGCCCTGCGCAAGCCCCGTTTCGAACGCGGCGTTGACCATTTCCTTGTTCGCCTTGACCGCCAGCGGGGCCATGCCCGCGATCGTTGCGGCGGTCTTCAGCGCGTCGTCGATCAGGTCGGCGGCGGGAACGATGCGGGCGACGAGGCCGGCGCGCTCGGCTTCCTCGGCGCCCATCATCCGCCCGGTCAGGCACATCTCCATCGCCTTGGCCTTGCCGACCGCCCGCGTCAGCCGCTGCGAGCCCCCCATGCCGGGGCTGACCCCGAGCTTGATCTCAGGCTGTCCGAATTTCGCGGTGTCGGCGGCCAGGATGAAATCGCACATCATGGCCAGTTCGCACCCGCCGCCCAGCGCATAGCCCGCGACTGCGGCGATCACCGGCTTGCGGGTCGCGGTCACCCGCTCATAGCCCGCGAAATGATTGGTGCCGTACATCGCGGAGAAATCCATGTCGGACATCTCCTTGATGTCCGCCCCCGCCGCGAACGCCTTCTCGCTGCCGGTCAGCACCGCGCAGCCCTGCGTCGCATCGGCATCGAACGCCACCAGCGCCGCGATCAGTTCGGCCAGCACCTGTCCGTTCAGCGCGTTCAGCGCCTGCGGGCGATTGAGCGTGATGAGCGTGACGCCATCGGCGCGCGCGTCGACGATCAGGGTTTCGTAAGTCATAGCGGGCTCCAGGCCTCCTCGGGCGGCAGGGGTTGGAAGAATGCGTCGGTCGGCGCCTCGGGCGCCCAGGCGGGTGCGCCGTCCTTGTCGATCAGCAGCGCGCGCACGCCCTCGCGAAAATCGGGGAAGGCGATCATGCGCACCATCAGGCCGTATTCCATCCGCATCTCGTCGACGAAATGGGGTTGCTTCGGGCTTTCGACCAGCATCCTGAGCGATACCGCGCACGCGGTCGGAGACTTCGCGCGGATCGTCGCCGCGGTGGCGCTCGCCCAGTCATCGCCCTCGGCATCCAGGCACGCGAGGATGTCCGCCAGCGTATCGCTCGCGAAACACCGGTCGATCAGCGGCAGGCGCGCCTTCAGCGGCGCCCCGGACGGGTCGACCGACAGTTCGTCCAGGATCGCCTCGACGCGGTAGGGATCGGCGGCGATGCGCGCCTTCGCCTCGTCCAGCACGTCGGACGGCAGGTAATGCGTCGCGAGGCGTAGCGCCTTGCATTCCGCCCCGTTCAGCCGCGCGCCGGTCAGCGCCAGATATTGCGCCAGCCGTCCGCGCAGCCGCGACAGGTAGCGCCCGCCGCCGACGTCGGGGAAGATGCCGATCGTCGTCTCAGGCATCGCGAACACGGTGCGCTCGGTCGCCACGCGGTAGCGGCACGGGCATGCGATGCCGACACCGCCGCCCATCGTCACCCCGTCCATGAAGGCGACGCCCGGCTTCGGGAACGTGTACATCAGGTGGTTGAGGCGATATTCCTGGAAGAAGAAGGCGCGCGCGGCATGGTCGTGCCCCTCCACCGCCTTTGCGATCGTCACCACGTCGCCGCCCGCGCAAAAGCCGCGGGACAGTTTCGGATCGCCATCCGGCGACGTCGCATGGTCGATCAGGACGATGCGGACATCGGGATCGTCGCGCCACGCCAGCAGCGCGTGCGTCATCTGGCGCACCATCGACAGGTCGAGCGCGTGGAGCGCCTTCGGACGATTGAGGCGCAGGCGCGCGGCGGCGCCCTCACGCAAAGCGATAATGCTGTCGGTCATGCGGTCTTCGCGTAGCTGCCGGGGGCGGGTTCGATACCGTCGGTAATGACGCGCGCGGGCACCTGCTTTCCGGTGCCGTGTGCCTCCAGCCAGCCGATCCAGTGCGGCCACCACGACCCCTCGTGCCGGGTCGCGCTCTCCAGCCAGTCCGCCGCCGTCGCCGGACGCTCGCTGCCCGTCCAGTATCCGTGCCTGTTGGCGGCGGGCGGATTGATGACGCCGGCATTGTGCCCGGATCCGCCGAGGATGAAATCCGCCCTCAGCAGCTTCGAACCGTCATACACCGCGCTCCAGGCGGAGACGTGATCGTCCTTCAGCGCGATCGAGAGCACGGGCGTCGCGACCGCGGCGAGGTCGATCGCCACGCCGCCGACCTCGAACCCGGCCGGCCTCGCCAGCGCATTCTCGTACAGCAGCCTGCGGTTATACGACGTCAGGAATTTTGCCGGAATCCGCGCGCCATCCTCGAACCAGTAGAGCAGGTCGCTCGGCGGTGCTGCCTGGTCGAGCAGATAGTGGTTCACCACCGACGACCAGATCAGGTCGTTGGCGCGCATCGCCGCGAACAGCTGTTGCAGCTCGACCGAATCGATGAAGCCCTGCCGCTCGAGATGCCCCTCCAGCGCGGTCAAATGCGCTTCGTGGACGAACGCCGACCAGTCGCGCATATCCGCGAAATCGACCATGCTGCCGATCAGCGTCGCCGAGTTCACCTCGCCGCTGCGCCCCTTGGCCGCCAGATAGGCGAGCGCGATCGCGACCAGCGTGCCGCCAAGGCAGAAGGCGAACAGGTCGGGCGTCGCCCCGGTCCGCTGTCGCACCACGCCGATCGCCGCGACGATGCCGTCCAGCACATAGTCCTCGACGCCTTTGTCGCGGTGCGCCTCGGTCGGGTTGACCCACGACACGACGAACACGGTGCGGCCCTGATCGACCAGCCATTTGACCAGGCTCGATTTCGGCTGAAGGTCGATCATGTAGAAGCGGTTGACCAGCGGCGGCACGTACAGCAGCGGCTCGGCGGCGACGTCCGGCGTCGTCGGCGTGTACTGGATCAGCTGGCACAGGTCGTTCTGCCACACGACCTGACCCGGCGTCGCGGCGATCGTCTCGCCCTTCACGAACGCGTCCGGATCGGTGCGGCGAGTGACGATGCCCTTCCCGCTCGTCACGTCCTCCATCAGATTCGCGAACCCCTGCATCAGGTTCGCGCCGCCGGTCGCGATCGTCTTTTCGATCACCGCCGGGTTGGTCATCGCGAAATTGGTCGGCGCGACCGCGTTCAGCCAGCCGTCGAGCAGGAAATTCGCCATCGCCTGCGTCTTCGCATCGCCATCGCCCTGCGCCACCAGCCGCCGCATCTGCGCCGAGGCGAGCAGATAGCCGTCGCGGATCGCGCGGAACCAGGCATCCTCCTGCCATGCCGGCGCGGCGAATCTACGGTCCTTCGGCTTGTCAGCGACGGGCGTCCACACGTTCGCCCAGAACGCGCTCCACTCGCGCGCGGCATCGACCTGCAGCGCGAACACCTGCGCCGGATCGAAACTGGCGCCGAAGCGCGCCATCGATTCGAACAGCGCCAGCGGGTCGTAGGGCCGCGTCGCCGCGCCCGTCACCGGACGCCGCATCGCCGCGGTCATCGTCTGCATCGCCTGGGTCCAGGGGTCAGTCACACACACATCCTTAGTCACCCCGGCCCCGTTCCGGGGTCCACCGCGCCGCAAGCGCAAGCGATGGAGTCTCGATCCAAACCGGATGCCGCCCGGTGGACCCCGGAACACGTCCGGGGTGACGGCACCATGTAGAAACGGCAATCACTGGCGCGTCAGCTCCCGCCCGACGATCATGCGCATGACCTGGTTGGTCCCCTCCAAAATCGAATGCACGCGCAGATCGCGCCAGAAGCGTTCGATCGGATAGTCCATCAGATAGCCGTAACCGCCATGCAGTTGCAGCGCGCGGTCGACGATCGACGATCCGTTGTCGGTCGCCAGCCGCTTCGCCATCGCCGCGAACTTGGTCTTGTCGGGCGCGTTCGCGGTGACTTTCGCCGCGGCCATGTAGAGCAGCGCGCGCGCCGCCTCCAGGTCGGTCGCCATGTCGGCCAGCGTGAACTGCGTGTTCTGGAAATCGGCGACCGCGCGCCCGAACTGCTTGCGGTCCTTGGTATAGGCGACCGCTTCGTCGAGGCAGCGTTGCGCGCCCCCAAGCGAACAGGCGCCGATGTTCAGCCGCCCGCCGTCCAGCCCCATCATCGCGATGCGGAACCCCTCGCCCTCGCCGCCGACCAGATTCTCGCCCGGCACGCGGACGCTGTCGAACATTACCTGCGCGGTTGGCTGCGAATGCCAGCCAAGCTTGCGTTCGTTCGCACCAAAGCTGACGCCGGCCATGTCCTTTTCGATCACCAAACAGCTGATACCCTTCGGCCCATCCTCCCCGGTGCGGACCATGCAGACATAGACTTCGTTCTCGCCGCCGCCCGAAATGAACTGCTTGCTGCCGGTGACGATCCAGTCGTCGCCATCCCGGACCGCGCGGGTCTTGAGCGCGGCGGCGTCGGAGCCCGACGACGGCTCGGTCAGGCAATAGCTGGCCAGCCGGTCCATCGTGACCAGGCTCGGCAGATACTTGTCCTTGACCGCAGCGGAGCCGAACCGGTCGATCATCCACGACGCCATGTTGTGGATCGAAATGAACGCCGACGTCGACGGACAGCCGTAAGCCATCGCCTCCATGATGAGCGCCGCTTCCAGCCGCCCCAGGTTGATGCCCCCGCTCTCCTCGCTGACGTAGATCGCAGCGAAGCCGAGGTCCGCCGCCTCCTTGATGACGTCGCGCGGGAAGATGTGCTTCTCGTCCCACTCCGCGGCGTTGGGCGTAATGCGGTCGGCAGTGAAGCGCCGCGCGAGTTCCTGGATCTCGCGCTGGTCGTCGGTGAGGTCGAACTGGTCCGTCATCGTAGCGTCTTTTCCTGGCCGGTCGGCAGATAGTCGCGGGCATCGATCAGCTCGACGCCCGGTGTTTCGGAGAGGCATTGGCGCAGCAGGTGGAGGTGCCCGCCCCCGAAGAAGACGATCATGCGGTCGCCCGGTTGCGCTGCCTGCAACATATTCGCGCAGATGGCGAGGTTGCGGCGATACCAGACTGCGACCGCATCGACACCGGGCTGCACGCTACCCCCGCCGATCCTGAGCGTCTCGTTGTAGAGCGCGTGATCGCGCCGCGCCTTCACCGGGTCGCTCAAAGCCCTGATCGTGCCGGCGATTCCCGCGGTCTTCAGCAGCCGGTCCTGCTCGGCGACATTGGCATCGCTGACCGCGCCGATATGGTCGATGATCGGCTGCTGGCCGTGCGCCTTCGCATAGTCGAACACCGCGCCGAACGGCAGCGAGGCGGGGGCATCCATGCCGAGGACGCGCGTCACCCCGGCCTGCTTGCCGAGCCGGAACGCGAGCTGCACCGTCTCGTCGCGGCTCGGCGGCAGCGCGCCGTCGAGGTATTTGCGGTAGCTGGTCGTCGCCGCCTCGGCGCGCCACTCGGTGCCGATCACGGTCGGTTTGAACCGCGCGAGCGCGTTCACGATCGCCGCGATCTCGCGCTGGCGCGGGGCGGCGAGCACGTCGTCGACCTGGAGATTGCGGAAATCGAGGCCGGGGTTGGCGAAGTGGAACATGCCGACCACCATCACCTTGACCGGCGCAGCCGGGGGCGGCGTCGCAACCGTCTTCGCCGCGGCTGGAACAGGCAGCAGCAGACCGGCCACCGCGCAGCACAGTACACCCATCACGCTCATTCGCCCACCACCGCTTCCGCCTCGATTTCCACCCGCCATTCCGGGCGCAGCAGTCCGGCGACGACGATCATCGTCGATGCCGGGCGCACGTCGCCGAACCAACGGCCATGCGCCCGCCCAACCGCTTCGGCGTCGGCGGCATCGACCAAATACTGACGCGTCCGCACGACGTCCTCCGCCGATCCGCCCAGCTGCTCGATCGCGCGGACGATCACCGCCAGGCACCGCTCGGCCTGCGCCTCGGCATCGCCCGGCGTCGACGATCCGTCATCCTCTACCGGCGCGGTGCCGGACACCAGGATACGGTAGCCGACGCGCACCGCGCGGCTGAACCCGATGCTCGCTTCGAAAGGCGAACCGGACGAGACGCGGGCGCGATCCACGCTCACCCCATCGTCGGGATGACGAAGGCGTTGGCGCCGTCACCGACACCGCCGTCGGGCCAACGCTGGGTGATCGTCTTGACCTTCGTCCAGAACTTCACGCCTTCCATGCCGTGCTGGTTGGTGTCGCCGAACGCGCTGCGCTTCCACCCGCCGAAGCTGTGATAGGCGACGGGCACCGGGATCGGGACGTTGATGCCGACCATGCCGACGTTGACGCGCGCGGCGAATTCGCGCGCGGCGTGACCGTTGCGGGTGAAGATCGCGACACCGTTGCCGTACTGATGCTCGCTCGGCAGGCGCACCGCGGTCTCGAAATCGGGCGCGCGGACGATCTGCAGGACGGGGCCGAAGATTTCCTCCTTGTACGCGCTCATGTCGGTCGTGACGCGGTCGAACAGCGTCGGGCCGATGAAGAACCCTTCCTCATGCCCCTGAAGCTGGAAGCCACGGCCATCGACGACCAGCTCGGCGCCCTCGTCCACCCCGGTCTGGATCCAGTTCTCCACGCGCTGCTTGTGCGCGGCGTTGACGACCGGGCCGTAGTGCGCGTCATCGTCGGTGGAGACGCCGACCCGCAGAGCCTCGATCGCGGGGATCAGCTTCGCGCGGAGGTTGTCCGCAGTCTTCTCGCCGACCGGTACCACCACCGGCAGCGCCATGCACCGCTCGCCCGCCGATCCGAATGCCGCGCCCGACAGGTCGGCGACGACTTGGTCAAGGTCGGCGTCGGGCATGACGATGCCGTGGTTCTTGGCGCCGCCCATCGCCTGCACGCGCTTCCCCGCCGCGACGCCGCGCTGGTACACGTAATGCGCGATGTCGCTCGACCCGACGAAGCTGATTGCGCCGATCGACGGGTGATCGAGAATGGCGTCGACCATTTCCTTGTCGCCGTGGACGACCTGCAAGATGCCCTCGGGCGCACCCGCTTCCAGCATCAGTTCGGCGAGGCGCACCGGCACGCTCGGGTCGCGCTCGGACGGCTTCAGGATGAAGGCGTTGCCGGTCGCGATGGCGACGCCGAACATCCACATCGGAATCATGCCGGGAAAGTTGAACGGGGTGATGCCCGCACCGATGCCGATCGGCTGACGCATCGAATACACGTCGATGCCCGGCCCGGCGCCCTGGGTATATTCGCCCTTCAGCACGTGCGGGATGCCGCAGCAGAATTCGATGACTTCCAGGCCGCGCTGGATATCGCCCTTCGCGTCCGCGATTACCTTGCCGTGCTCCGACGACAGCAGGTGCGCGAGCGCGTCCATGTTCTTCTCGACCAGCGCCTTGAAGTTGAACATGACGCGCGCGCGCCGCTGCGGATTGGTCGCCGCCCAGCCCGGCTGCGCAGCCTCCGCCGCCGCCACCGCCCGGTCGAGGTCGGCCTGCGTGCCCAGCCCCACGCGCGCCTGCACCTTGCCGGTGTTGGGATCGAAAACGTCGCCAAAGCGCGTAGCCGAACCGCCGGCCCCGCCGACGATCACATGGTCGATATCACGCATAACTCTCTCCAATCACTCGAATTCGATGATCGCGGCATCGACGACCAGGCTGTCGCCTGCCGCGAAGTTCACCGCCTTGACGGTCGCCGACTTCTCGGCGCGCAGGATATTTTCCATCTTCATCGCCTCGACCACGGCGAGCGGCTGCCCGGCCTCGACGCTGTCGCCGACAGTAACGTCCAGCCGCGTCAGAAGACCCGGCATCGGCGCCAGCAGGAACTTCGACGTGTCGGGCGGCACCTTCTCGATCATGTGCTGGGCGAGTTCCCCCACCCACCAGGGATAAGCCGTCACGGTGTGTGAAGCGCCATGACTGGTAAGTTTCCAGCCGCTGCCTTTCCGCTCGACGCCGACTGTCAGCGGCTCTCCGTCGATAGTGCAAGCGAACACGGGCTGCCCCGGACGCCAGTCACCGTCGAGTACTACGCTGGCGCTATCGTCATCGTCGAATATCAAACTGCCGCCGTTGGCGAGATGGTTCGCGCTCAGCCGGAATGTCCTTCCAGCTATGGTAACGGTGCGATTAGACGACGGAATCGGCTTGGTGCCAAGCTGACCATCAATGTCCAGTGCACGACCGGCGCGATCCACGTCTAGAAAAGTCGCCACTGCCGCGAGCTTCCACAACAACTCCTCCGACGCCGGCGCACCGTGGAAGCCGTCGGGATATTCCTCGGCAATGAACCCCGTCGTCAGCGCACCTTCGAGGAAGCGCGGATGCTGCATGATCGCGGAGAGGAAATCGATGTTGTGCCCGATCCCCTCGATCCGGAACGCATCGAGCGCCGCGACCTGGCGGTCGGCGGCTTCTTCGCGCGTCGGTGCCCACGTCACCAGCTTGGCGATCATCGGGTCGTAAAACATGCTGACCTCGCCGCCCTCGACCACGCCGTCGTCGACGCGGGTATAGGCGGCGCTCGCTGTGCGCTCTCCCCCTCCGTTCGCTTCGAGCGAAGTCGAGAAGCCTGTCCCCGGAGCATGTTTCTCGACTTCGCTCGAAACGAACGGGGTTGAATAGGGCGTCTCCACTGCCTTCGGCGGACGATACGTCACCAGCCGCCCGGTGCTCGGCAAGAAGCCGCGATACGGATCCTCGGCATACACCCGGTTCTCGATCGCCCAGCCGTTCAGCTTCACGTCGTCCTGACCGAAGCTCAGCTGCTCGCCCGCCGCCACGCGGATCATCTGCTCGACCAGGTCCAGGCCGGTGATCGCCTCGGTTACCGGATGCTCGACCTGCAGCCGGGTGTTCATCTCGAGGAAGTAGAACCCCTTCCCGGTCGTATCCGCACCCGAGACGATCAGCTCGACCGTGCCCGCGGAATAATACCCGACCGCCGCCGCCAGCGCGACCGCCTGCTCACCCATCGCGCGACGCATTTCGGGGGTGACGAACGGCGAGGGCGCTTCCTCGACCACCTTCTGGTGCCGCCGCTGGATCGAGCATTCGCGCTCGCCCAGATAGACGATGTTCCCGTGCTGATCGCCGAGCACCTGAATCTCGATGTGCCGCGGGCTTTCGATGAACTTTTCGATGAACACGCGGTCGTCGCCGAAGCTTGCCAGCCCCTCGCGCTTGGTCGCCTCGAAACCTTCGCGCACGTCGGCCTCGCTCCACGCCAGCCGCATCCCCTTGCCGCCGCCGCCTGCGCTCGCCTTCATCATCACCGGATAGCCGATGTCGCCCGCGATCCGCACCGCCTCGTCGGTTTCGGCGATCTCGCCGAGATAGCCGGGGACGACGTTGACGCCCGCTTCCTTGGCCAGCTTCTTCGACTCGATCTTGTCGCCCATCGCCGCGATGGCGTTCGGCGGCGGCCCGACGAAGGCGATCCCGGCGTCGGCGCACGCCCGCGCGAAGCTCTCGCGTTCGGACAGGAAGCCATAGCCGGGGTGGATGCAGTCCGCGCCGGTGATCTTCGCCGCGTCGAGGATCAGCTCGGCCTTCAAATAGCTCTCCGCCGCCGGCGCCGGCCCCAGCCGCACCGCCTCGTCGGCCATCAGCACGTGCGGGCTGCGAGCATCGGCATCCGAATAGACCGCGACGGTGGCGATCCCCATCCGCTTGGCGGTGCGCATGACGCGACACGCGATCTCGCCGCGGTTGGCGATGAGGATTTTGTTGAACATTTTCAGTCGACCCTTGTGATAGGCTGCTTAGCTTTCCTTCGCAGCGCAGCACCGATCTGAAAGCAGAGGATGGTGAATGGGCCGGTCATCACGAGGATGACAATCATTCCAATCGGATCGACCGGAAAACCAAATCCCCATACGCCCAAATACCACTGTGCAAACCAGGCGAACGCAATTGGGATTGCTAGCCCAATTGCATACAGCGCAAGGCCAGCAAGCCGCCCGCTCACTCCGTCGCCACCCGCATCGGCTCGTCCGCCGTCATCGGCCGCACCCCCAGCTTGGCGAACAGCGCAGCGTCCGCGTCGTCACCGCGGTTGCCGGTGGTGAGCAGCTTGTCGCCGGTGAAGATCGAGTTCGCGCCGGCCAGGAAGCACAACGCCTGCGTCGCCTCCGACATGCTCTCGCGCCCCGCCGACAACCGCACCATGCTCATCGGCATCGTGATCCGCGCGACCGCGACGGTGCGGACGAACTCGATCTCGTCGATCTTGGCGAGCGGCGTGTCGGCGAGCATGTCGCCCAGCACCGTGCCCTTGACCGGCACCAGCGCATTGACCGGCACGCTCTCGGGATGGCGCGGCAGCGTGGCGAGTGCGTGGACGAAGCCGACACGATCCTCGCGCGTCTCGCCCATCCCGACGATCCCGCCGCAGCATACGTTGATCCCCGCCTTCCGCACATTTTCCAGCGTATTGAGCCGGTCGGCGAAGGTCCGCGTAGTGATGACCTGGTCGTACCGCTCCGGCGACGTGTCGATATTGTGGTTGTAGTAATCGAGCCCCGCATCGGCGAGCATCGCCGCCTGTGCGGGCGTCAGCATGCCGAGCGTCATGCAGGTCTCCAGCCCCATCTGGCGCACCCCGCGCACCATCTCGACGATGGCGGGCATGTCGCGGTCCTTGGGATTGCGCCACGCCGCGCCCATGCAAAACCGCTGCGACCCCGCATCCTTCGCCTGCGCCGCCATCTGCAGCACCGCGCGCGGGTCCATCAGCTTGGTCGCCTTCACCCCGCTGTCGGCGCTCTTGGACTGCGAGCAATAGCCGCAATCCTCAGGACACCCGCCGGTCTTGATCGACAGCAACGTGCACAGCTGAACCTCGCCCGCGGCATGGTGCGCGCGGTGGACGGTCTGCGCGGCGTAGAGCAGGTCGTCGAACGGCAGATCGAACAGCGCCGCGATTTCAGCGCGGGTCCAGTCCGTCCGCACACCGTTCGTTTCGAGCGTCGTCGAGAAACCGTTGTTGTCGTCCAGACCAGGTTTCTCGACTTCGCTCGAAACGAACGGGGGTTGGGTGACCTCGCTCATCGCCCCCACCGCAGCTTGCGCAACTGCCCCCAGCGCTCGTTGGTCAACCGCGTGCGGCACCGCGTCATCACCATGCCCTGCATCGATCCGCCGGCGAATTCGCTGCCCTCGATGATGCACTGGGTGTCGCGGAACTTCAGCCAGGCACGCTGGCTCTCCAGCGTCGCCGCGGCATAGCCGACGCCCCCGCCCCGCGACGTGTCGCGCGCGTCCAGCGCCTTCATATACGCGTAGGTCGCGCGCCATTCGCGCGCCATCGCGGCGTCGGCGCGGGTATAGGCGGTCGCGGCCTGCGCGTTCATCTGCACCTGCGTCTGGGCGAGCGCGGGCCCCGCCGCCAGCAACGCGGCCAGCATCACGATCGGTTTCATTCCGCACTCTCCGTTTCGGGCGCCCAGTTGTGGCCAAGCAGTCGCAGCACTTCCTCCGCCGCCGCGATTAAATTGGTGCCGGGGCCGAAGATAGCCTGGACGCCGGCATCGCGCAGCGCCTGATAATCCTGCTGCGGTATCACGCCCCCAGCGATCACGCGGATGTCGCTGCGCCCGGCATCGCGCAGATGACCGATGAGCTCGGGAATCAGCGTCAGATGCCCCGCCGCCAGGCTGGAGGCGCCGACCACGTCGACTCCCTCGGCGATCGCCTGTTTGGCAACCTCGTCGGGAGTGCGGAACAGCGCGCCCGGCACGATCTCGAACCCCAGGTCGCCGAACATGCTGCTGACCAGATTGGCGCCGCGGTCATGCCCGTCCTGCCCCATCTTGGCGACGAGCATCCGCGGCTTGCGCCCCAGCCGCCGCTCGGTCGCGGCGACTCCGTCTGTCAGGCGGCTCCAGCGGGGATCGGCAGCGAACGCGCCCGCGTAGATGCCGGCGACGGGCGTCGGCTGCGTCTCATAGCGCCCGAACCCCGCCTCCATCGCTGCGGAAATCTCGCCGAGCGTCGCGCGGGCGCGCGCAGCCTCGACGGCCAGCGCCAAGAGGTTGCCGGTGTTGGTCGCCCCTTCCCGCAGCCGCCCCAACTCCGCCTCGCACGCCGCGGTGTCACGCGTTTCGCGAATGCGCTTCAGCCGCGCGACCTGCCCCTCGCGGACGGCATGGTTGTCGACCGCCAGGATCTCGATCTCGTCCGCATTCGCGGGCTGGTATTTGTTGACCCCGACGATCACGTCCTCGCCGCGGTCGACCCGCGCCTGCTTCGCCGCGGCGGCTTCCTCGATCATCGCCTTGGGCCAGCCCGCCGCGACGGCCTTCGCCATGCCGCCCTCGGCCTCGACGCGCTCGATGATCTCCCACGCCTTTTCAACGAGTTCAGCGGTCAATGCTTCGACATAATATGAACCGCCCAGCGGATCGACGACCTTCGTCATCCCCGTCTCTTCCTGGATCACCAGCTGGGTATTGCGGGCGATCCGGGCGGAAAAATCGGTCGGCAGCGCGATCGCTTCGTCGAGCGCATTGGTGTGGAGCGACTGCGTGCCCCCCAGCATCGCCGCCATCGCCTCGATCGTGGTCCGGATGACGTTATTGTACGGATCCTGCTCGGTCAGCGACACGCCCGACGTCTGGCAATGCGTGCGCAGCATCTTGCTGCGCTCGTCCTGCGCGCCGAGTTGCGTCATCACCCGGTGCCACAGAACGCGCGCCGCCCGTAACTTCGCGACTTCCATGAAGAAGTTCATGCCGATTGCGAAGAAGAACGACAGGCGCCCGGCAAACTTGTCGATGTCGAGGCCCGACGCGACGCCGTATTTCACATATTCCATACCGTCGGCGATGGTGAAGGCCAGTTCCTGCACCTGCGTCGCCCCGGCCTCCTGCATATGATAGCCGGAAATCGAAATGCTGTTGAATTTCGGCATGTTGGCTGAGGTATATGCGAAAATGTCCGAGATGATCCGCATGCTCGGCTCGGGCGGGTAGATATAAGTGTTGCGGACCATGAACTCCTTCAGGATGTCGTTCTGGATCGTCCCGTCGAGTGCGGCCAGCGGCACCCCCTGCTCCTCGCCCGCGACGATGAAGAAGGCCAGGATCGGGATCACCGCCCCGTTCATCGTCATGCTGACGCTCATCTGGTCGAGCGGGATGCCGTCGAACAGGATCTTCATGTCCTCGACACTATCGATCGCGACGCCCGCCTTGCCGACGTCGCCGACCACGCGCGGATGGTCGCTGTCGTAGCCGCGGTGGGTGGCGAGATCGAAGGCCACCGACAGCCCCTTCTGTCCGGCGGCGAGGTTGCGGCGGTAAAAGGCGTTCGATTCCTCGGCGGTCGAGAAGCCGGCGTATTGCCGGATCGTCCAAGGGCGACCCGCGTACATCGACGCGCGCACCCCACGCGTGAACGGCGCGAAGCCGGGCAGGCCGGGGTCGCCCGGCACATCGTCCTGCGTATAGAGCGGCTTGACCGCGATCCTTTCCGGCGTGTGCCAGGTGAGGTCGCGGCCCTTCACTTCCTTCGCGGCGAGGGCGGCCCAGTCGTTCGGGGTAGGATGGTCAGTCACGTCCACCCCCCGTGCTCCCGCGCAGGCGGGAGCCCAGAGTTACGGAGTGCGTCGCTCGCGGCCCTGGGCTCCCGCCTTCGCGGGAGCACCGGTCAGTGTTGCTCACGCGGCGTCTCCATGATCTCGGTCAGCACCCCGCCCATGTCGCGCGGATGCACGAAGAAGATCGGCGTCCCGTGCGCCCCTGTACGCGGCTCTCCGAGCACCCGCGCGCCCTTCGCCCGGAACCACGCCAGCGCTTCCTCGATATCGGGCACTTCGTAACAAAGGTGATGCTGCCCCCCGGCCGGGTTCTTCGCGATGAACGCCGCGATCGGCGAATCCTCGCCCAAGGGCTCGATCAACTCGATCTGCGTATTTGGCATATCGACGAAACACACCCGCACGCCCTGCACCGGCAGGTCGAACGCCGCATGGATAGTCGTCGCGCCCATCACGTCGCGGTAGAAGGCGATGCTGTCGCCGATCGACGGCGTCGCGACGCCGACATGGTTGAGGCGGCCTAAAGTGTTAACCACGGGAGCTATTCACTATGATTACGATAAACGCGAGTATAAAGAACATTGAAGTAACAAGCGCCGCGACCTTTAACCCAATAGATGCGGCCGGCTTAACATTGTTTTCATAGATATCGCGCGCCACCTCCTGAGGAAGAGGGCGCAATATCCGCACTCGCTCCAGTTTATATTCACTTTCTGAAAGCAACCCATCCTGCCACAGGCGATGAGCTCGTTCCAAATCATCGTATCTATCGCTCATATATGCCCCCTACAGCGGGATATTGTCATGCTTCTTCCACGGATTCTCGAGCTGCTTACCCCGTAGCTTCCTCAATCCCAGCGCGATCCGCCGCCTTGTCGAGTGCGGCATGATCACCTCGTCGATGAAGCCCTTCGACGCCGCGACGAACGGGTTGGCGAAGCGCGCCTCGTACTCGGCAGTCCGCTCGGCGATCTCCTCGGTCGTCTTGCCGCGGAAGATGATCTCCACCGCGCCCTTCGCGCCCATCACCGCGATCTCGGCGGTCGGCCAGGCGTAGTTGAGGTCGCCGCGCAGGTGCTTCGACGCCATGACGTCGTACGCGCCGCCATAGGCTTTCCGCGTGATGACGGTCAGCTTCGGCACGGTCGCCTCTGCATAGGCGTAGAGCAGCTTCGCGCCGTGCTTGATGATCCCCGAATGCTCTTGCGCGACGCCGGGCAGGAAGCCGGGGACGTCGACAAAGGTCACGATCGGAATCTCGAACGCGTCGCAGAAACGCACGAACCGCGCCGCCTTCTTCGACGAATTGATGTCGAGCACGCCCGCCAGCACCATCGGCTGGTTGGCGACGATGCCGACAGTCCGCCCCTCGATGCGGGCAAAGCCGATCAGGATGTTGCCGGCGTGGGTCGGCTGCACTTCGAAGAAGTCGCCCTCGTCCACCACCTTCCGGATCAGCTCGTGCATGTCGTACGGCTGGTTGGCGGACGCCGGCACCAGCGTGTCGAGGCTCGGCACCAGCCGGTCCCACGGGTCGTCGCACGGCCTCTCGGGCACGCTTTCCCGGTTCGATGCGGGAAGGAAGTCCACGAAGTCGCGGGCCGCGAGCAGCGCCTCGATATCGTTATCGAAGGCGACGTCCGCGACCCCCGACTTCGTGGTATGCGTCACCGCTCCACCCAGTTCCTCCTGCGTGACGATCTCGTTTGTAACGGTCTTCACTACATCCGGGCCGGTGACGAACATGTACGACGAATCCTTCACCATGAAGATGAAGTCCGTCATTGCTGGAGAATAGACCGCTCCACCTGCGCACGGCCCCATGATGAGGCTCAACTGGGGCACGACGCCCGATGCGAGCACGTTGCGCTGGAACACCTCGGCATAGCCGCCGAGCGACGCGACGCCCTCCTGAATGCGGGCGCCGCCCGAATCGTTCAGGCCGATGACGGGGGCGCCGACCTTCAGCGCCATGTCCATGATCTTGCAGATCTTTTCGGCATGGCGCTCGGACAGCGAGCCGCCGAAGACGGTGAAGTCCTGGCTGAACACGAACACCAGCCGCCCGTTGATCGTGCCGCTGCCGGTGACCACGCCGTCGCCGGGCACGACCTGCTCGGGCATGCCGAAATCGACGCAATTATGCTCTACGTACATGTCGAGCTCCTCGAAGCTGCCGTGGTCGAGCAGCACGTCGAGCCGCTCGCGCGCGGTCAGCTTGCCCTTGGCATGCTGCGCGGCGATGCGCTTCTCTCCCCCGCCCAGGCGCGCGGCGGCGCGGCGGCGTTCGAGTTCCTCGATGGTCGACGACATGGGCGCTCCCGTTTCGGCTGGCTTCCTCTTTCAAGAGGCGCGGCTCGACGCAAATGCAATGTTGCAAAGTGCGGGCGGTCAGGTTTGCAAAATCGTCACCCTCCCCCTATCCATTCGTCCTGAGCGAAGTCGAAGGACGTGTCCGGTACATGTGCTTTGACTTCGCTCAGGACGAACGGAGTTGGGATGGATGCGTGATCGCCGACGCCTGTTCGCAGGCCACGAAGTCCGCACCCTGCGCGCCCGCATCGCCGCCAGCCAGGCCGAACTCGCCGCGACGCTCGGCATCTCGGTCCCGTACCTCTCGCAGATCGAGAGCAACGACCGCCCGCTCACCGCGCCCGTGCTGCTGGCGCTCGCCCGCGCCTATCCGGACGACTGGGCCGGCGTCACCGGCATCGACGAGCCGCTGCTGCTCGCCGCCGCCGGCGCCGCCAGCGACCCGAGCATCGCCGCGCCGCTGCCCGAGGACACACTGCGTCGCTCGGTCGAACAGCAGCCGCAGCTCGCCCGCCGCATGGTCGCGATCCACGATGCGTGGCGCCGCGCGCAGGAGCAGTTGCGCATCCTCGACGACCGCATGGACGCCGGCACCGGCGACGCCGCGCGGCTACCGTGGGAGGAAGTGCGCGACTGGTTCCACGCTGCGGGCAACTACATCGACCCGCTCGATCGCCAGGCGGAGGCGCTGGCGACCAGCGTCGGGGGCGACCTTTCCACCCGCCTTGCCGAAGCGCATGGGGTCCGCATCGACAGCATCGATACCGGCGGAGGCGAGCTGCGCCGGTTCGATCCGGCGCGCGGCGTGCTCACGATCGACCGGGGGCTGCCACCCGAAAGTGCGGCCTTCCTGATCGCCCACCAGCTCGTGCGGCTGGAAATGCGCGAGGCCATCGCCGAGATCGTCGCCGGCGCCGGGCTGCGATACGACGCCTCGCGCCAATTGCTCGCGGTCGGCCTCGCCAACTATGCCGCGGGCGCGGTCGTCATGCCTTATGCCGCGTTCCGCACCGCGGCGCACGACCTGCGCCACGACATCGACCGGCTGCGCCAGCGCTTCGGGGTGAGTTTCGAGCAAGCCTGCCACCGCCTCTCGACGCTCCAGCGCCCCGGCGCGGCGGGCATTCCGCTGTTCTTCCTGCGAGTCGACATGGCCGGCAACATCACCAAGCGCCACTCCGCCACCCGCCTGCAATTCGCGCGCTTCGGCGGCGCCTGCCCGCTGTGGGTGGTGCACGAGGCGGTCGCGATCCCCGACCGCATCCTCGTTCAGCGCGCCGAAATGCCCGACGGCACGCGCTACGTCTCGATGGCGAAGGGGCTGGTGAAGCCATCGGGCAGCTTCGCGCGGTCCCCCCGCCGCTATGCGGTGGCGCTGGGGTGCGAGGAAGGCGACGCCGCCGACTTCATCTATGCCGACGCGGTCACCGGCCAGCCGCCGACGCCGATCGGCATCTCCTGCCGCATCTGCCCGCGCCCCGACTGCGACCAGCGCGCGTTTCCGCCGGCGGGAACCGAGCTGCGCATCGATCCCGACGCGCGCGCGATCGTCCCCTACCGCTTCGCCTGATCCCAGCGGGCGAGCGCGTCCTCCAGCGCCAGCACCGGCGCGCGCGACTGCCGCTCTGCCGGGGTGACCGAAAAGCGCGGCGCCGGTGCGGGCAGATCGCCGTCGAGGATTCCCCGCGCGGCAACATGGCGGTGCGCGCGCGCCTCGGCAAAGCTCAGCACCGGCGTCACGCACGCATCGGTATCCCCGAACACCGCCGCCCAGTGATCGCGCGGCTGCGTGGCGAAGACCCCTCCGATCGCCTCGGCCAGTGCCGGCCACCCCGCGCGATCATGCTGCGCGAACCGCGCACCGTCGATCCCCAGCCCCGCCAGCAGCAGCGCGAAGAACTGCGGCTCGATCGCCCCGACGGCGACAAACTCACCGTCCGCGCAAGGATAGCAGCGGTAGAAGGGCGCGCCCCCGTCAAGCAGATTGCCGCCCCGCCCGCCGCTCCACAGCCCGACGCCCGACAGCGTGTGGAACAGGCTCGACAGCGTCGCCACCCCGTCGACCATCGCCGCGTCCACCACCTGCCCCCGTCCGGTCGCGCGCGCGCTGAGCAAAGCCGCCAGAATTCCGGAGATGGCGAACATCGCGCCCCCGCCATAATCGCCGATCAGGTTCAGCGGCGGCGGCGGCGCGGTGCCACCCGCCCCGATGGCGCCCAGCACCCCGGTAATCGCGATGTAATTCAGGTCGTGCCCGGCGCGCTCCGCCAGCGGCCCTGCCTGCCCCCACCCCGTCATCCGCACGAAGACGAGCGCAGGGTTGGCCGCCAGGCACGCGTCCGGCCCCAGCCCCAGCCGCTCCATCACGCCCGGGCGAAACCCCTCGATCACCGCATCCGCCCGCGCGATCAGGTCGCGCGCAGCCGCCACTCCGTCCGCGGACTTCAGGTCGATCACGACGCTCGACCGATTGGCGATCAGCGGCGCCTCGGGCCCGCGCGGTTCCCCCCGCGCGATCCGCACCACGTCCGCGCCCATGTCGGCCAGCATCATGCCGGCCAGCGGCACCGGGCCGATCGCGTCCATCTCGACGATGCGAATGCCGGCGAGCGGCCCGGTATGATCGGTCATCCCGCGATCATGCCGCAACCGCGCCGCGCGCGAAAGGGCACAAAAAAGCCCGCCGGATCAGCGACCTGGCGGGCTTTTTATGGTGGGCGTGGCAAGGATTGAACTTGCGACCCCTGCGATGTCAACACAGTGCTCTACCACTGAGCTACACGCCCACGGTCCCTTGCGGGAAGCGGGCCTTTAGCCGCCCGTTCGCCCTTCCGCAACCGCTTAGTTGAGGCCCGATGCGCTGCCGACCTCGAACATGCGGTCGATCTCCAGCACCAGGTCGCGCAGGTGGAACGGCTTCGACAGCACGCGCGCCTGCGGCATCGCCTTGCCGGCCTTCAGCGTGACCGCGGCGAAGCCGGTGATGAACATGACGCGGGTGTCGGGCGCGATCTCGGCACATTTCTGCGCGAGCTGGATGCCGTCCATCTCGGGCATGACGATATCGGTCAGCAGCAAGTCGAACCGCTCGCTTTCCAGCAGCGGCACCGCCGCCGTGCCGCGATCGACCGGCGAGACGGCATAGCCCGACTTCTCCAGCGCGCGCGTCAGATATTCGCGCATCACCGAATCGTCCTCGGCCAGCAAGATCCTTATCATTCCGTCCCCGACCCTCGCGTGATGCGCGAACCCTAGCGCGTCACGCTTAACAATTTCCAGTGCGCGCGCGGCGTTGCGACGGGGCGATGCGACGAGTAGCGTCGCGGGCGTGGATACCAGCATCGACCGGCCCAGCTTCGACCGATACGGCCCCGCGGTTCCGGACAGTCCGGTCGTGCTGTCGGTGCCGCACGCGGGCCGCGACTATCCGCCCGAGCTGCTGGCCGCGCTCGCCGTGCCGGAAGCGGCGCTGCTGCCGCTCGAGGACCGGCTGGCCGACCGACTCGCCATCGCCGCGCGGGGGGACGAGACGCTGTTCGTGGCGCGGCGCCCGCGCGCCTGGATCGACCTCAACCGCGCCGAGCATGAACGCGACCCGCGGATCGACGACGGGGCGAGCAACGCCGCCGCCCCCTATCCCTCGCTGAAAGTGCGCGGCGGCCTTGGCCTCATTCCGCGCCGCGCGTCGGGTGCGACTCCGATCTGGCGCGGGCGGTGGAGTGCCGACGCCGTCGCCGCCCGCATCGCCGCCGATCACCGGCCTTATCATAGCGCACTCGCCGCAGCCTTGCAGGCGGCGCGGGCGCGGTTCGGCATTGCCATCCTGCTGGACGTCCATTCGATGCCGCCGCTTCCCGACCGTCCCGCGCCACAGGTGGTGATCGGCGACCGGTTCGGGCGGAGCGCCGGTGCGCGGCTCGTCGCGCGGCTGGATGCGGCGGCGCGCGCCCACGGCGTCCGCACCGCGCTCAATGCGCCCTATGCCGGCGGACACATCCTCGACCGGCACGGCGCGCCCGCCCGCGATATCCACGCCGTGCAGCTGGAGGTGGACCGTACGCTGTATCTCGATCGCGACGGACGCACGCTCGGGCAAGGGTTTGCCGGTGCCGCGGCGCTGCTGCGCGATATGGCCGCTGCCGTCGCCGACGAAGCGACCGGCCTGGCGCTCGCCGCGGAATAAGCCGCGCGCCGCACATAAAAAACCACCCCGGGCAGGCGCCCGGGGTGGCCAAGGTTCAGGGAGGAGACACGCCCGGAGGCGTGCCGTACGACACCGCGAAAGGGGGGACACAGCGCCGTACAATTCGAATATAGGCGCCCGGTTTCCGGGCTTCAAGACCTGTTTTTCCGGAAATTTCGCCTGTCTTTCTAGACGGTTGGCGCGCGCAGGATCGGCAGCATCCGGACCAGGGTGGAATCGCGCAGGATCAGGTGATGGCGCAGCGCCGCCAGGATGTGGAGCACGACCAGCACCAGTAGCGCCCAGCCGAGGATTTCGTGCGCTTCGTGGCTGACGCCCGACACCGCCTTCGACACCGGCAGATAGGGAATCGGGAACAGCCCGAACCAGTCGAGCGGGCGCGGCGGATTGCCGTTCGACACCATCATCCACCCGGTCAGCGGGATGACGATGGTCAGCGCATAGAGCGTCCAGTGCGCCGCCTTCGCGGTCAGCTTCTCCCAATGCGGCAGCGCGAGCGGCAGCGGCGGCGGGCGATGCCCCAGCCGCCACGCGAGCCGCGCGAGGCTGAGCATCAGCACCGTGATCCCCACCGCCTTGTGCACCGGCATGACCCTCCAATCACGCGGCAGGCTGTCGTGGGCGATGCCCAGCCACAGGTTCAGGAGGATCGCGACGGCAATGATCCAGTGGAAGGCGATCGCGCCCCGCGAATAACGATCGGTGCGAACAACGGCGCTGCGCATCGGTGGTGCTTCTCCCCGGGCGGCACGACGTGCGACGCCCCTCTCGGGCGCGATCCTATGGCCGGGCCGCGCGATCGACAAGCGGGACCAGCTTGCCCGGATTCATAAGGCCCGCCGGGTCCATCGCCGCCTTGATCGCGCGCAGCGCGGCCAGGCGCGCGGGCGAGCCCAGGCGGGCGAGTTCGGCGACCTTCATCTGGCCGATGCCATGCTCGGCGGAGATCGATCCGCCCGCGGCCACCACCATGTCGTTGACGAAGGCGGTGACGACGCCCGCGTCCTCCGCATACCAGGTCGCCGCGTCGGCGCCTTCAGGCGCGCGGACGTGGAAATGCACGTTGCCGTCGCCGAGATGCCCGAAGGCGGTCGCATGCGCGCCGGGAAAGCGCGCCTCGACCGCGGCGGCGCCGTCGATCATGAAATCGGGCATCGCCGCGACGGGTACCGAAATGTCGTGCTGCGCCGCCGGGCCTGCCGCCCGCTCCGCCTCCGACAGCGAATCGCGGATCTTCCAGAAAGCATCGCCCTGCCCCTCGCTCGACGCGATCGTCGCATCCTCGATCAGCCCGTCGGCGAGTGCGGGCGCCAGCAGCCGTTCGAGCAGCGCCGCGGGCGCCTCGCCATCCACGCTCGCGGAGACCGCTTCGATCAGTACGTGCCATGCATGGCGGCCCGACAGCGGATCGCGCGTGGCGGGAATGTGCCGCAGCACCAGCGCCAGGCTGTCGCCGGGGACGATCTCGAAACTCTCGACGGCCTGCGTCTGCGCCTCGATCCGGCGCAGCAGCGCAAGCGCGGCGTGCGGCGACGCCAGCCCGACCCACGCCACCCCGCGCTGCGCGATCGCCGGCGCCAGCCGCAGCGTCGCCGCGGTCACGATGCCCAATGTCCCCTCCGCCCCGATCAGCAGCTGGTTCAGGTCGTAGCCGCGATTGTCCTTCTTCAGCGCGGCGGTGCCGTCGTGGATCGACCCGTCGGGCAGCACCGCCTCCAGCCCCGCGACCAACCCGCGCATCGTGCCCCAGCGCAGCACCTGCGTCCCCCCGGCGTTGGTGGAGACGAGCCCGCCGACCGTCGCCGACCCGCGCGCGCCCAATGTAAGCGGGAACCGCCGCCCCACCCCTTCCGCCGCGGCGTGCAGGTCGGCCAAGATCACGCCCGCCTCCGCCACCGCCAGCCCGTCGTCGGGGGACAGGCTGCGAATGCGGTTCATGCGGCGCAGCGACAGGATCATTGCCGATCCGTCCGCGGGCGGCGTCGCCCCGCCGACCATCGAGGTGTTGCCGCCCTGCGGCACCAGCGGCACGCCCGCCGCGGCGGCCATCCCGACGATCGCGGCGACCTCTGCGGTGCTGTTCGGCGCCAGGATCGCCGGCGCCGCACCCGCGTAGCGCCCGCGCCAGTCGGTCGTCCACGGCGCGATATCGGCGGCATCGGTGATCGCCGCCTTCGCCCCGAAGCGGGACGCGACCGCAGCGACGATCGTGTGTTGCGCTGGTGTCATGACGGGCGCGTCGCTAGCATGGCGGCGGCACGCCTGCCAGTTCATCGACCATTCAATCCGGATATCGCAAGCACGCTCGCGTTAATGAAGATCGCCCGGTTCCTGCCCCCCGCCGCGCTGGCGCTGACGCTTCCTGCCGCCGCGGGAGGGCAGCGCACGCCCCCGCCTGTGGCGCCGACCGTGGGATCGTCGACGGTCATCATCCAGCAGCGTATGATCATCCGAGTCCCCCGCCTGCCGGGCGGGCGCACGCCGGTCGCCGCCGCTGCGGCGCGCTCCCCCTTCGCGGCGCAGTGGACCGAGAAGAAGGCCGATCGCTGCGTCCCCGTCACGCGCCTGGCTGCCGCCGCGATCAACGGCCCCGACAGCGTCGACCTGATGCTGAACGGCGGCCAGCGGCTGCGCGCGAAGCTGGGCGACGAATGCCCCGCGCTCGATTTCTATTCGGGTTTCTACGTGCAGATGGCGAAGGACGGGAAGGTGTGCGCGCGCCGCGATTCGATCCGCTCGCGCTCTGGCCGCGAATGCCGAATCGAATGGTTCCGCACGCTCGTCCCCGCCCGCTAAGGGCGAAGGCGCGCCCAAAACTTGACAAATCGCGGTAAATCCGCGAGCGGCCCCTGGAGGCACGCGCCTGTGCGCGCGCCCGTTTTTTTCCGGAAACCTGCATGAATTTTGCCGATCTCGGCCTTTCCGACGAATTGCTGCGCGCGGTGGAGACATCGGGCTACACCCAGCCGACCGCGATCCAGGCGGCGGCGATCCCGTCCGTGCTGATGATGCGCGACCTGATCGGCATCGCCCAGACCGGCACCGGCAAGACGGCCAGCTTCGTGCTGCCGATGATCGACATCCTCGCCCACGGTCGCAGCCGCGCGCGGATGCCGCGCAGCCTGATCCTGGAACCGACGCGCGAACTCGCGGCGCAGGTCGCCGAAAATTTCGAGAAATACGGTAAGAACCACAAGCTCAGCATGGCGCTGCTGATCGGCGGTGTGCAGATGGGCGACCAGGTGAAGGCGCTGGAAAAGGGCGTCGACGTCCTCATCGCCACGCCCGGGCGGCTGATGGACCTGTTCGGGCGCGGCAAGATCCTGCTGACCGGGTGCGAATTGCTGGTGATCGACGAGGCCGATCGCATGCTCGACATGGGGTTCATCCCCGATATCGAGGAAATCTGCACGAAGCTGCCGAAGAACCGCCAGACATTGCTGTTCTCGGCGACCATGCCGCCGCCGATCAAGAAGCTGGCCGACCGGTTCCTGTCCAACCCCAAGACGATCGAGGTCGCGCGCCCCGCATCGACCAACGCCAACATCACCCAGGCGCTGGTGCCGACGACGACCCGCGGCAAGCGCGACGTGCTGACGACGCTGCTGGGTCAGGACGAGGTCGCCAACGCGATCATCTTCTGCAACCGCAAGACGACCGTGCGCGACCTGAACAAGGCGCTGCGCCAGTCGGGCTTCCGCTCGGGCGAGATCCACGGCGACATGGAACAGCCGCAGCGGATCGCCGAACTCGACCTGTTCAAATCGGGCGCGATCAACATCCTGGTCGCCAGCGACGTCGCTGCGCGCGGTCTGGATATCAAGGGCGTCAGCCACGTCTTCAACTATGACGCGCCGTGGCATCCGGACGATTACGTCCACCGCATCGGTCGCACCGGGCGTGCCGGCGCGACCGGCACCGCCTACACGCTCATCACCGCCGAAGACGCCGAGAACATCGAGAATATCGAGAAGCTGACCGGCCAGTCGATCCCCCGGCTGGAGGTTGCGCCCGCCGGTCGCGCTCCCCGGCGGGAGACTGGCCGCGAGGACACGCGCGAGGATCGCCCGGCGCGCCCGCGTCGCGGTTCGGCAGCGCGCAGCGAAGCGCCCGCCGCGCCGACAGAGGCTGCTGCCGCCCCGGTCGAGACATCGACCGATGCGCCGCGCGCCGACCGCGCCCGGCGCGATGATCGCGCGCCCCGCCCCGACCGCGACGCACGCGCGCCGCGGGACGAGCGGTCGCAACGTCCGGATCGCGCGGCCCGGCCCGCACGCGACGACCGCCCCCGCCGCGCGCCCGACATCGACGCGCCCGACGACGGCGGCTGGAACGGCCCCGTGCCGTCGTTCCTGAACCAGAAGCTGGGCGCCTGACAGGCGACGTCGGCGCGCCGATGACCGACGATGTGTTCGACTATTGCGAACCGGCGCGGGTGATGAGCCCGTGCGTCAACGTCTGCGCGCTCGATCCCGCCACCGGCTGGTGCACCGGCTGCGGCCGCACCGGCGCGGAGATCGCGGCATGGAGCAGCGTGACGGATGCCGAGCGGCAGCGGATCCTCGACCGGCTGCCACCGCGCATTGCGCGACTGCGGGCCGAATGATCCGGTCGGGCCGGGGGCTTGATCCACATTATTGCCGCGCTCATGATCACCGTTCATCGCGCTTTATCCGCACGGCGTTCCAGGACTTCGGTGACATTCCCGCTGCACAGATTCGAGGAATTCGGTGAGCTTGGCGCAGCCGAGCAGGCAGCGGTGGCCGCACTTGCCGCTCCGCCCCGCCGCTATGCCCGCAACCAGGTGATCCGGCGCGAAGGCGGCGTCGCGTCCGAATTCTACCTGCTGATCGACGGCTGGGTATCGTCGAGCGTCACCCTGCCGAGCGGCGGGCGCCAGATCATGAAGTTCCACCTGCCCGGCGACGCGCTGGGCACGCCGAGCATGAGCGTGGCGCGCGCCGCCGAGACGCTGACCGCGCTGACCCCCGCCACCGTCAGTGCGGTGTCGTTCGACCGGTTCGGCACGCTGCTGCGCGATCATCCGCGCGTGACCGCGATGTTCCTGCTGAGCTGCCAGCGGGAGCGGGTCGCGCTGATGGACTGGCTGACCTCGGTCGGCCGCACGCTGTCGGAGGCGCGGCTGGCGGCGCTGCTGATCGACCTTTGCGAGCGTCTCCAGCCGCTCGGGCTGGTGAAGGACGACGTTTTCGACATGTTGGTCACCCAGGAACAGATCGGCGACGCGCTCGGCCTCACCGCGGTCCACGTCAACCGCACGATGCGTCAGCTTGAGGAGATGGGCCTGATCGCACGCGATCGCCACAGCCTGCGCCTGCGCGACCGTGCCGGTCTGCACCGGATCGCCGCAGCGCCCAAGCGGGCGCTGCGGACCGACCTTTCCTGGCTGCCGCCCGCGGCCTAGGCGCCGCGCTTCATCTCCGCGATCAGCGCGTCGTCGATCTCCGCCGCGCGCCGTGCGGCAGGCCGCGCGTTCACCCGCTCGACGAAGGCCATGAAGGCGGGCCTCTTCGGCAGCGTGCCGAAGCCCGTGCCCCATGACAGGTGCGCCCCGACATACAGGTCCGCCGCGGTGAAACGGTCGCCGGTCAGCCAGCCGTCGCCCAGGTCCGCGACCGCCTGCTCCAGCGTGTCGACCACCCGGTCGTAACTGCCGAAGCCGACCATGCCCTGCTGCTCCGCGGTCGGCGTCCAGCCGAGCGAATTACTGGTCAGCGCCTGTTCCACCGGCCCGGCGGCGAAGAAAAGCCAGCGGTAATAATCCGCGCGGTCGTCGGTCGCGGGCGCCAGTCCGGCGGCGGGAAACGCATCCGCCAGATACGCGCAGATCGCCGCGCATTCGGTGATCGTCCGCTCGCCGTGGACGACGGTCGGCACCTTCGCCATCGGGTTGACCCCGCGGATGGTCTCGTCGCCGAACTGGACGATCACCGTCTCATAGGGCTGGCCGACTTCCTCGAGCATCCACCGCGCGATCCGCCCGCGCGACATGGGGTTGGTGTAGAGTGTCAGGTCGGGCATGCTCGCTACTCCCTAATCCATCCCCACCCGTTCGCCTCGAGTAGGGATCGAGCTTGTCGAGAGCCCGTATCGAGAGGGCTCTCTTGTGGCACCCACCTCTCGATACGTCGTCTCGACAGGCTCGACGACTACTCGAGGCGAACGGTCAGTCGTGACCGATCACAACCCCGCCTTGAACAGCGCCAGCTGCCGCGCCCACGCCTTTTCCGCCATCGCGGCGTTGTACACCCGGCTGTCGGGCGGGCACCAACCGTGCATGGTGCCGGCATAGACCTCGATCTCGGCGGGCAGCTTCGCCGCGGCGAAGGCGGTGCGCAGCGTTTCCTTTTCCTGCGGGCCGCGCTTGTCGTCGTTCTCGGCGACCGCGATCAGGAAGCGCGCCTTCATCTTCGGGATCAGTAGATGCGGGCTGTCGGGCTTGTCGGTCGCCATGCCCCCGCCGTGGAAGGTCGCGCCCGCGCGCACCCGGTCGGGCCGCTCGGCGGCGGTGATGAGGACCATCGGCCCGCCCATGCAATAGCCGGTCGTCGCCAGCCCCCGCTTGGTATCCACCGCCTTCTGCCTGTCGAGCCACGCGATAAAGGCGCGCGCGTCGCGGGCGGTCGCTGCGGGCGTCAGCGGCGCGCGCCACGGCATGATCTTCGCGCGAACCTCGGGCTGGTCGAAGCTTTCGCCCGGCTTCAGGAACGGCGCCTTCGTCGAGCGATAGAACTGGTTGACGCACAGCACCGCATAGCCGGACTGGGCCAGCCGGTCGGCCATCTGCCGGAACGCGGGGCGCAGGCCCATGATGTCGGGCCACACCAACACCGCCGGCCCCTTGCCGCTGGCCGGCGCGACGAAATAGGCGTCGGCCTTGCCATCGGGCGTGTCGATCACGACGTCGCGCCCGGCGATCGGCTTCGCATCGGCGGGTCGCGGCAGCAGCGCCATGACGCCCGCCGCCGCGGTGATCGCCCCGAACCGCCGCCGGCTCACCGCGCCGTCGGTCAGGTACAGCTCGTTCTCGTGGGCGGTATCGTCGTCGCACATGGCCAGGCTCCTCGCGCTTCGCCGCGACTCGCCCGGCGGGCGGTGCGGCGATTGTGCGACGACCCTAGCGCAAGGCGGGGCGACCGCAACCGATCGCCCCTACCGGCTCAGCTCTTGAACAGCGTATCCGCGGTGTGCTCGACCGGGCCGCTCTCGATCGCGTCGCCGCCCTCGGCGTCGCGCGCGGCCTGTTCGCGCTGGGCGCGCAACTCGCTCAGCAGCGCCTCGCGGTCGCCGTCCAGGCGGGTGTCGACCGGCGCCTCGATGCCCGCCGCCTTCGCCGCCTTGGCCACCAGCGCGTCGAGCTCGCGCTGCGAGGTGAGGCCCAGCGTCACCGGATCCTTCGGCGTGATGTTGGCGATGTTCCAGTGGCTGCGATCGCGGATCGCGGCGATCGTCGTGCGGGTCGTGCCGATCAGCTTGCCGATCGCACCGTCCGAGATTTCCGGGTGATTGCGGATGATCCAGGCGATGCCGTCGGGCTTGTCCTGGCGCTTCGACACCGGCGTGTAGCGCGGCCCCTTGGTGCGGCGGACCTGCTCGGGGCCCTTCAGCATCACCAGGCGATAGTCGGAATCGGCCTGGCCCTTCTCGATCTCCTCCAGCGTCAGCTCGTGCGCGCGCACCGGATCGCGGCCGGTCAGCTTCGACGACGCGGTGTCGTCGGCGATCGCCTGCACCTCAAGGATGTGCAGCCCGCAGAAGTCCGCGATCTGGTCGAAGGAAAGCGCGGTGTTGTCGACCAGCCAGGAAGCGGTCGCATGCGGCATGAGCGGCTGGGCCACGGATATTCTCCAAAAACAAGAATGGCCGCCCCATCGAAGGAGCGGCCGCGTCTCGCAGCGATTTAATGGAGCTTGGCCTGAAGGGCAAGGCGCTATGCGGCGCGGGCGGTCGCGACCGGCGCCAGCGCGTCGAGGAACTGCCGCGCGCTCGCCTCCCAGGTGAAGGTGGCGCCGTGGTCCGCGCATGCCGCGCGGTCGCGCGTCAGGGCATCGGCGATGGCATCGTCCAGCCGCTCGGCCATCGCGCCGGTTTCGGGCGTCAGCACGTCGATCGGCCCGGTCACGGGATACGCCGCGACGGGGGTGCCACACGCCAGCGCCTCGATCATCACCAACCCGAACGTGTCGGTGCGGCTGGGAAAGACGAGCACGTCGGCGGCGGCATAGGCTCCGGCGAGGTCGCCGCCGAAGAGCGGGCCAGTGAAGATCGCCTGCGGATAGCGCGCACTGAGCGCCGCGCGGGCCGGTCCGTCGCCGACGATAACCTTGGTCCCCGGATGCCCGCTTTCCAGGAACGCCGCGATGTTCTTCTCGACCGCGATGCGCCCGACGTACAGCTGGATCGGGCGCGGCAGGTGCTGGAGCACCGAGAGCGGCGCGGTGTCGCGGCGGAACGCGCCCAGATCCACCCCGCGGCTCCAGTGCCGGACATGCGCCAGACCGTGGTCGCGCAGCGTAGCGCGGATCGAGGGCGTGGAGGCCAGGATCGCCTGCGCCGGCGCATGGAACCAGCGGATATAGCGCCAGATCCACGCCGCCGGCACGCCGGTGCGAGCCGAGACGTAATCGGGGAACTGGGTGTGATAGGCGGTCGTGAACGGCAACCGCCGCGCCAGGCACCAGCGCCGCGCGGCGATGCACAGCGGCCCCTCGGTCGCCAGATGGATCGCATCCGCCCCGAACGCCGCCAGCCGCGCGCCGACCGTGCCCGTCCGCGCGAACGCCAGCCGGATTTCAGGATAGGTCGGGCACGGCACCGATGCGAACCCGTCGGGCGACACGATCAGGATGTCGTGCCCCATCGCACTCAGCCGGTCGCGCATCGCGCTCAGCGTGCGGACGACACCGTTGACCTGCGGCGCCCAGGCGTCGGTGACGATGGCTATGCGCATCGCGGCGCCTCTCGTTCCGTTCGTTTCGAGCGAAGTCGAGAAACGCTCGCCGCGCGCTCCACAGGTGTTTCTCGACTACGCTCGAAACGAACGGCGGTAGGCTGGCCTTCCCCTCACGCCGCCACCAACTCGGCCACCACGTCCGCCCCGCGCGCCGCCATCTCGTCGGCCCAGTGCAGCACCTCCATCCGGCCGTCGTGATGCTCGACCAGCGCGGTGCAGCCTTCGACCCAGTCGCCGTCGTTGTAATAGGCGACGCCGGCAATCTCGCGGATCTCGGCGGTGTGGATATGGCCGGCGACGACGCCATCGACCCCGCGCGACCCCGCCTCGTGGGCGACGATCTCCTCGAACCGGCTGATGAACTCGACCGATTTCTTGACGCGGCTCTTGGCGTGCTTGCTCAGCGACCAGTACGGCAGCCCGGCCCAGCGGCGATAGGCGTTGACCCAGCGGTTCGCCCACATCGCCGCGTGGTAGGCGGCGTCGCCCAGATACGCGAGCCAGCGGTGCGACAGCATGATCGCGTCGAATTCGTCGCCGTGCAGCACCAGGAGGCGACGTCCGTCGGCGGTCGTGTGGACCGCCTGCCGCCGGATCAGCACTCCGCCGAAATCGAGCCCCGCGAACTGGCGGAACATCTCGTCATGGTTGCCGGGGATATAGACGACGCGCGTGCCCCGCCGCGCACGCTTCAGCAGGCGCCACAGGACGTCGTTGTGCGCGGGCGGCCAGTAGAATTTTTTCTTCAGCCGCCAGCCGTCGATGATGTCGCCGACCAGGTACAGCGTGTCGCTGTCGACATGGTCCAGGAAGTCGATCAGCGCGTCGGCATTGCAGCCCCGCGTGCCCAGATGGACGTCGGAAATCCAGATCGCCCGATATCGCCGCCGCGCCGCCGCCACCCGTTCGGGGACGCTCGGTCGCCGGCTGGCGAATTCGGCAAGGTCGGTGACGTCGCTGCCGGGCAGCAACCGCGCGATATCGTCCATTCCCGAGCCTCACCCCGTTCGAGCCTGGACCCGGGCAGTGGCGCGGAAATGTTACGGCTCGAACGCGGCGGCGTCACTGCGGCGTAACAGTCAGGCGAAGGGTACGAACCCCGCCACGCCCTCGACGCGCGCCAGCCACGCCCGCACCGCCGGATAGCGCGCCAGCTCGAACCCACCCTCGCCCGCCTTCGCGGTGTACGGATAGAGCGCAATGTCGGCGAGCGTCACGCTGTCGCCGACGAACCAGTCGTGCCGCGCCAGATGCTCGTCCATCAGCGCCAGCGCGGCGTCACCCGCCGCGCGCTTTGCATCGACCTGCCCGGCCTGAACCGGGGTCAGACTGTCGAGGCCGATCCATCCCGTCCAGAACCGCAGGGTCGCGACGTTCGGCTCGTGGTTATACTGTTCCCAGAACATCCATCGCAGCATATCCGCGCGGTCGAAGTTGTCGTGCGGGATCAGGTCCGTGCCCTCGCCCAGATAGACGCACGCGGCGTTGCTTTCCGGCAGGAAACGGTCCCCAACCTGCAACACCGGAATGCGCCCGTTCGCATTGACCGTCGCCAGAAATTCGGGCGTCCGCGTCTCGCCGCGGACGATGTCATACTCACGCCGCTCGATCGCCACTCCGGCCAGCGCCGCGGTCGCGCGGATCTTCCAGCAATTCCCCGACGCCGCATATTCGTGGAGGATGATCGCCGCGCTCATATGATCCCCGCCGCCATCCGCTTGTCGTCCTGCTCGCGCAGCCACGACACCAGCGACGCCGCCAGCGCGGCGATGACCAGCCAGCCCCAAAGATGCCACCAGACCGGGAACACATATCCGCGCGCCAGCGGCATCCCCGCCTCCTTCTCCAGCAGCTTCAGATAGCCCTCGTCGAGCGGTACCAGCCGCTGCCGCGCGCCGTCGCTGTCGTACAGGACGAACCCCAGGTCGCGGTAGGCGAACAGCGGCAGCTTGAAGAACGCGACCTCCCGGTAGCCATAGCCCAGCCGCGGCGCGCCCGGCTGCGGATCGGCACGCCGCGGAAATGGCTCGGGCAGCAGGATCGCCTGTGCGTCCAAAAACCGCGTCATCTTGGCATGGACCGCCGGCGGCAATGCCGCGACGTCGCTCACCGCCGGCCGGTTCGCTACCGGCCGGATCGATCCCGGCCACAACACCTGCACCCCCGCCATCACCACCACCGCGATCGGCACCAGATACCGATGAGCCCGCATGTCCGCCCCCTGCTCGCCGCTACTTCTTCGCGACCGGCGGCTTCGGCACGGGCGCGGCACCCTGCCCCGTCGCGCTGGCGACCAGCGCGTCCAGCGAACCGCCCTCGAAGCCCAGGTCGCGCATCAGCCCGTCGATCACCGGCGCCTGCGCGCGGTAGCGCAGCGCCGCCGCGACCGCCGAATTGGCGAGGTTGCGGTCGCCCCCATCGCCACCGTCTCCCGCGCCGCCGCCATTGCCGCCGCCGTTGCCGGTCAGCCCATCGACCTGGACGATGCGGATGCTGTCGATCGCCTCCATCGGTTTCGCCGCCTCGCGGATCACTTCGGGCAGCACTTTCAGCAGCGCCAGCTTCGTCGCCATCGACACCTGGTCCGACGACAGCAGGTTCGCCGCCTCGTTGACCGCGCGCTGGCCAGCCGCCTCCACCTCGAAGCGGACGCGGTCGGCATCGGCCTTCAGCTTGGCCGCCTCCGCTTCGCCGCGCGCACCTTCCAGCACGGCCTGTGCCCGGTCGGCGGCGGCCTGCTTTTCGGCCTCGGCCTGCACCCTGATGCCGATCGCGGCACGCTCGGCCTCGCGCGCGGCGTCGATCAGCTCGATTCGCTTCTGGCGCTCGGCGATCTCGGCCTCCCGCGCGGTGCCGACCTGCTCCTCGGCGACGACCGCGGCGGCGCGCGCCTTGTCGGCCTCGGCCCGCGCCTGGCTTTCCTCGCGGCTCTTGTTCTGCACCGCGATCTGCTGCTCCTGCCGAGCCAGCTCCAGCGCCTGGCTTTGGGCGATCTGGGCCTGTTTCACCGCGCGATCGGCCTCGATTTGCTGGCTGTCGACCAGCTTCTTCGCCTCGATCCGCGCCTGGTCGGCTTCCTGCTGACGTAGCGACTGTTCGCGCGCCACCTCCGCCGATTGCGCCGCGCGCCGCATCTCGACCTCGCGCTCCTGCTCCAGCCTGGCGAATTCGGTGTCACGCCCGATAAGGAAGGACTGGCGTTGCGCTTCGAGGTTCTTGGTCTCGATCTGGACGCGCGTGTCCTGCTCGATGTCGTTGCGCGCCTTCTTGCGCAGCTCGATCTGCTCGGTCAGCTTGGTCAGGCCCTCCGCGTCGAAGGCATTGTTCGCGTTGAAATGCTCGATCGAGGTCTGGTCGAGCCCGGTCAGCGACACGCTCTCCAACTCCAGCCCGTTCATCGCCAGGTCGACCGAGGATGCCTGCTGCACCTTCTGGACGAATTCGCTGCGCTGTTCGTGCAGCTGCGCCATCGTCATCCCCGCCGCGACCGAGCGGAGCGCATCGACGAACTTGCCTTCGACCAGCTCCTTCAGCGCGTCCGGGTTCATCGTCCGCATGCCGAGCGTCTGCGCCGCGGTCGCGATCGAGCCGGCGTCGGGCTTCACCCGCACGTAGAATTCCGCCTTCACGTCGATCCGCAACCGGTCGAGCGTAATCAGCGCATCCATGTTCTTGCGCTCTACCGCCAGCCGCACCGTGTTCATGTTGACCGGCATCGTCTCGTGAAAAACGGGCAGCACCAGAGCGCCGCCGTTAATGACCACCTTCTCCCCGCCCAGCCCGGTGCGGACGAAACCGATCTCCTTCGACGCGCGACGATACAGCCTCGCCAGGATCAGCCCCAGCACCAGCAACGTCGCGAGTCCCACGCCCGCGTAGATCAGATAGGGCAGCATCGAGCTGCCCTGGGTCGCAACCTCATTCATCGTTTCTCATCCATCGATATACGGCAGGCGGTGATCGCCCCGGGTGATCGCGCGAAAGCCCGCGCCCTGCTGGCGGACGAGCAGCACCGCCTCGCCCTCCTCGAAAACCTGGTCGGGCGTATCGGGCTCGACCATCACGTAATGCGCCTGCCCGAACTGATCGGTGACGCGGGCACGGGCGGGCGAGCCCTGTTCGGCGCGTCCGACGACGATCGTGGCGCCGCGCCCGACCATGTCCTCGATCGGGACCGCGGTGGTGAAATCGCTGGGCAGGATGCGCGCCAGCAGCCGCGCGGCAAGTCCTGTGACCGGCAGCGCCGCAATCGCCGCGACCGGGGCGGCGATCCACAGCGGCTGCAACACGCCCAGCCAGTCGTGCGACGCCTGCTGCCCGATCAGGCCGATGATCCCGAAACTCGCGAGAAACACCACCAGCAGCATCAGCAGCGGCAGCCGACCGACGCCCAGCCACGCCAGCAGATCGCCGTCCAGATCGGCGTCGGCATCCACATCGAAATGCCCGAATCCGACCAGCTGCACCGCGCCGATCAGCAGCATCAATACGATTGCCGCGGAAAAGAGCACGTTCTGCGACGCGCCCAGAAAATCCAGCACCCCTGCCTCCCCGATTCGGTACGAAGACTAGGAGGCAAGCGTCGGCGGCTCCAGTGGATTCGGACGCGCACCCTTAGGCGTCAGGGGAACAGCACGATCTTTCCCACATGATCCCCCGCTTCCATCCGGCGATGCGCGTCGGCGGCTTCGGCCAGGGGGAAGCTGCGGTCCATCACCGGTTTCAGCCGCCCCGCCTCGACATGCGGCCAGACGGTGTGCGCGAGTTCGTCGGCGACCAGGGTCTTGAACGCGGTGTCGCGGTTGCGGAGCGTCGATCCGGTCAGCGTCAGGCGGCGGCGCATGATGTCGAAGATCGGTATCGTCGCCATCATCCCGCCCTGCACCGCGATCGAGACATGGCGCCCGTCCTCGGCCAGGCACGCCAGGTTGCGCGGCACGTAATCGCCGCCGACCATGTCGAGCACGACATCGACGCCCTTGCCCGCCGTAATCTCCTTCACGCGCGCCACGAAATCCTCGGCGTTATAGTCGATCGCGTGGGTCGCGCCCAAGGCATTGGCCGCAGCAACCTTTTCCGCCGATCCCGCCGTCACGATGATGTCGATCCCGAAGATGGTGCACAAACTGATCGCCATCGTGCCGATGCCGCTCGTACCCCCGTGGACCAGCACGGTGTCGCCCTCGCTCGCAAAGCCGCGTTCGAACAGGTTCGTCCATACGGTGAACAATGTCTCGGGCAGCGCCGCCGCCTCCGCCATCGTCAGCGCGTCCGGTACCGGCAGGCACTGGCCGAACGGCGCGACGCAATATTCGGCATAACCGCCGCCAGCGACCAGCGCGCACATCGGCTGGCCAATCAGCTCGCTCGGCACGTCCGCGCCGACCGCGACGACCTCGCCGGCAATTTCCAGGCCGGGGATGCTGCTGGCGCCCGGCGGCGGGGCATAGCCACCCTTGCGCTGGAGCACGTCGGGGCGGTTGACCCCCGCCGCGGCCACGCGGATCAGCACCTCGTCGGCGGCGGGCTGCGGCACCGGGCGCGTGACCGGCACCAGCACTTCCGGCCCGCCGGGGGCGTCTGGATCGATCGCGGTCATCGTCGCCGGTACAGTCACGCCTAGCCCCCGTTCGTCGCACGCCGACCCTAGCGCTTATTGACACCCGCCTGCCGCGCGTCAACGATTGCGCGATGGAAGCCGACGACAGCCTTCCCCGCCGCTCGCGCGATCTGGTCGCGGAGCTTGCGCGCCAGGATCTCGACCCATTCTCGGTCGCGGAGCTGACCGAACGCATCGCCGCGCTGGAGGCGGAGATTGCGCGGGCCCGCCAAAAAATTGAACGCGCCGTTAACCATCGCGCAAGCGCCGACGCGCTATTCAAGTCGTGAGCGCTGGCCCACCGGTCCGGGCGCGCAAGCGAACCGACCGGTGGTGGGCACCCGCGCTTGATGCGCGGCCCCGGACTTCCGACATAGGCGGAAAGGGGCCGGGCATCTGCGCCGGCCCGCTGGAGTAGAATTGCAATGCCATCCTTTGCTTCCGCGCTCGAAAACACCCTGCATGAGGCGCTGAAGGCCGCGTCGAACCGCCGGCACGAATATGCGACCCTCGAACATCTCCTGCTCGCGCTGATCGACGACGAGCATGCCTCGAAGGTGATGAGTTCGTGCGGCGTAGACCTGGGCGACCTGAAGACCACGGTCGCGCACTATCTCGACACCGAACTCGAGGCGCTGAAGGTCGCGCAGTCGACCGATCCGTCGCCGACCAGCGGGTTCCAGCGCGTCGTCCAGCGCGCGATCCTGCACGTCCAGTCGTCGGGCCGCGACGAAGTGACCGGCGCCAATGTGCTCGTCGCGCTGTTTTCCGAGCGCGAGAGCTATGCCGTCTATTTCCTGCAACAGCAGGACATGAGCCGCCTCGACGCGGTCAGCTTCATCAGCCACGGCGTCGGCAAGGGCAGCGCGCCGTCCGAAGGCACGCCGCCCAAGGGTGCGGACGACGAGAAGCCGGCGAAGGGCGAAAGCAAGGGTGGCAAGTCCGAAAGCGCGCTCAAGCAGTTCACGGTCGACCTGAACGAGAAGGCTAAGGGCGGCAAGATCGACCCGCTGATCGGTCGTGGGCCGGAGGTGGACCGGACGGTCCAGATCCTCTGCCGCCGGTCCAAGAACAACCCGCTCTACGTAGGCGATCCCGGCGTCGGCAAGACTGCGATCGCGGAAGGCCTCGCGCGCAAGATCGTCGAGGGCGACGTGCCCGACGTGCTGAAGGAAGCCGTCATCTACTCGCTCGACATGGGCGCGCTGCTCGCCGGCACCCGCTATCGCGGCGATTTCGAGGAGCGGCTGAAGCAGGTCGTGAACGAGCTTGAGAAGCTGCCGCATGCAGTGCTGTTCATCGACGAGATCCACACCGTCATCGGCGCCGGCGCGACCAGCGGCGGGGCGATGGACGCGTCGAACCTGCTGAAGCCTGCGCTCAGCGGCGGCACGATCCGCTGCATCGGATCGACCACCTACAAGGAATTCCGCAACCATTTCGAAAAGGATCGCGCGCTGCTGCGCCGGTTCCAGAAGATCGACGTCAACGAGCCGACCGTCGAGGACACGATCAAGATCCTCGCCGGCCTGCGCACCGCGTTCGAGAGCCATCACGGCGTCAAATACACGCCCGACGCGATCAAGTCGGCGGTCGAGCTGTCGGCGCGCTACATCAACGACCGCAAGCTGCCCGACAAGGCGATCGACGTGATCGACGAAGTCGGCGCGATGCAGATGCTGGTCGCCCCGTCGAAGCGCAAGAAGACGATCACGCCGAAGGAGATCGAGGCGGTGATTGCGACGATGGCGCGCATCCCGCCGAAGACCGTCTCGACCGACGATACCAAGGCGCTGGCGAACCTCGACACCGACCTGAAGCGCGTGGTGTTCGGGCAGGACAAGGCGATCGAGGTGCTGTCCTCGGCGATCAAGCTGTCGCGCGCGGGCCTGCGCGATCCCGACAAGCCGATCGGCAACTATCTGTTCAGCGGCCCGACCGGCGTTGGCAAGACCGAGGTCGCGCGGCGGCTGGCCGAGATCATGGGCATCCCGCTCCAACGGTTCGACATGTCCGAATATATGGAGCGGCACTCGGTTTCGCGCCTGATCGGCGCGCCTCCGGGCTATGTCGGCTACGACCAGGGTGGCCTGCTGACCGATGCGGTCGACCAGCAGCCGCACAGCGTCCTGCTGCTCGACGAGATCGAGAAGGCGCATCCGGACCTGTTCAACATACTGTTGCAGGTGATGGACAACGGCAAGCTGACCGACCACCACGGCAAGACCGTCGATTTCCGCAACACGATCCTCATCATGACCACCAATGCCGGTGCATCCGACATGGCGCGGGAATCGATCGGTTTCGGGCAGTTTACGCGGGAGGACGTGCAGGAGGAGGCCGTGAAGAAGCTCTTCACGCCCGAATTCCGCAACCGCCTCGATGCCATCGTGCCGTTCGATTACCTGCCACCGGAAGTGGTCGGTCGCGTCGTCGAAAAGTTCATCCTCCAGCTTGAACTGCAGCTGGCCGACCGCGGCGTCCACATCCAGCTGGACGACGAATCGAAGGCGTGGCTGACCGAGCGTGGATACGACAAGCTCTACGGCGCACGCCCGATGGGCCGTCTGATCCAGGAAAAGGTGAAGCAGCCGCTGGCCGAGGAGCTGCTGTTCGGCAAGCTCGTCCACGGCGGCGAGGTGACCGTGAAGCTGAAGGACAATGCGCTCGCCTTCCAGATCACGCCAGCCGCGCCCAAGAAACCGGGCAAGCCCAAGGGCGGCAAGAAGGCCGAGACCGAAAAGGCGTGACGTTGGCGGGCGGGTGGAGCGCGGCTTCATCCGCCCACAATCTGAACGCTATCCCGCGCCACCGATCCGCGCGCGAAGCCTCATCCTAATGGATGACCCGCTTAACGGGTAATTAGCCCTTCCCCACCTAGACGGGATCGATGTCGGGGGATGTGCTTGTTCGGACGCTGCTGGCCCTGATCGGGGTCGCGACGGCCATGCTTGCGCAACCCGCGGCGGCGCAGGCGGGGCTTGCCGGCACGCCGCTCGCGACGTGCATCGCGCGCGTCCTGCCCGGCGATACCCCGGCGACGGTGCTGCGGGCGCCGGGACGGTTCGACTGCACCACCCCGCAGACCGATTTCGGCCCCGGCGATTATTGGGTGCTGTCCGCCCCGATCGCGACCAGCACCAGCAAGCGCCATATCCGCGTCCGCATCGGCAGCCTGTGGCAGGAGCGCCTGACGCTGCACACCGTCTATGCCGACGGCGCGGTGGCCACGACCGCGACGGACAGCACCACGGTGTCGCGCCACGTCCAGCTCGGCGCGATCGTGGAATTCGCGCCGCCGTGGCGCGCGGCGCCGGTGACGCGGCTGCTGTGGCGCGTCGACGGGTCGGCCAACACCCGCGGCATCATTTTCGGCCAGCGGATCGCCGATGCGCAGGAAAGCGCCCACGCCAATACCACGATGGCGGCGATCTATTCGGCGTTCGCGGGCCTCGCCATCGCGTTCCTGATCTACAACCTGTCGCTATGGGGGGCGCTGCGCCACCGGTTCCAACTGACCTATTGCGCGATGGTCCTGGCGCTGCTTGCCTACGCGGCCTCGTCCTCCGGTGCGCTCGCCTGGGCGTTTCCGGGGATCGACAACAACGACCGCATGCGCATCAACTATGCGACGCTGGGCCTGGGGGCGAGCATGGCGATCGTGTTCGCGCGCGCCTTCTTCGAACCGCGCGTCTTTTCGGGCTGGCTGGGGCGGACGACCTGGGTGGCGGCGGTGCTGCTGGGGATCAGCGGCTTCTGCTTTGCGGCGCTGTCGCACATCAACATGCCCGTGGCCGACCGGATCGCGTCGATAATCTTCCTGTTCGGCCTCACCGTCACCATCCCGATCCTGTGGAACGCCTGGACGCGGGGCAGCAGCTATCTGTGGCTGTTTTCGCTCGGCTGGGCGGCGCCGGTCCTGTTCGCAGGCGCGCGCATCCTGTCGGCGCTGGGCCTGTACCAGAGCAATTTCTGGCTCGACAATTCGACCGTCTTCTCGCTCGCGTTCGAGGCGCTCGTGTCGAGCATCGCGATCGCCTATCGCGTGCAGATGCTCAGCCGCGAGCGGGACGAGGCACTCGCCAGCGAAACCGCCGCGCGCCTGCTGGCCGATGCCGACCCGCTCACCGGCCTGCTCAACCGCCGCGCGTTCCTGGCCCAGTCGATCGGGCGCCGCGGCATCCAGACGCTGCACGTCATCGACATCGATCATTTCAAGGCGGTCAACGAAACCCTCGGCCACGACGGCGGGGACGAAGTGCTGCGCGTCTTCGCCCGCACCCTGCGCCAAGCGATCCCGACCGGCGCCGTCGTCGCGCGGATCGGGGGCGAGGAATTCGCGATCGTGCTGGACGCCGATATCGCGCTGGAGGCGGATCGCATCCTGGCCGCGCTGCGCGCTGCGCGCATGCCCTTCGACCTGACCGTCACGTCCAGCATCGGCAGCTGTTCGGGGTCGCTCGACACCGAACTCGACTGGAAACGCCTGTACCGCAGCGCCGACCGCGCGCTGTTCGAGGCGAAGACCGCGGGCCGCGACCGCGCCCGCCGCGCAGCGCCGCTGACGCCCGATCCGCCCATCGCCAGCGCCGCCTGAAATCCGCTTGGCGCACGGCTCGCCGCGCTGTACCGTCCCTTCATGGACAAGCGCCGCACCGCCATCGTCGTCGCCGCCGCACTGGCGCTGATCGCGCTGACTCCGCATCCGACCGCCGACATCCGCATCGAAACCCACGACATCGCCGATGTCGCCCCGCGCCGCTTCCAGGCCGCGGTCGACCTGGGCGTGATGGCGGTGAAGGTGCTGGTGACCTGGTCGGCGGAGGTCGCGACCCGCTGAGCGGTGCTTGCCCGCGCGCGGCAAGCAACTTACACCTGTGTCAATGAGCGATTCCGAGACCGCCGCACCCGAACCCGCCGACCCGGAAGCCATCTGGCGCAGCGCGTTCCTTCATCCCGGCGCCTGGGATCGCGATTTTCCGCCGCTCTCGATGGTCGATCTGTTCGACGCCAGCGCGACGCGCGCGCCTGACGCCCCGCTCATCGACTTCCTCGGCCGCCGCTACAGCTATGGCGAGACGCAGGACGGCGCCAACCGCGTCGCCTGCGGGCTGAAGGCGCTGGGCTATGGCCGCGGCGACCGCATCGGGCTCTTCCTGCCCAACGTCCCCCACTATGTCGCGGCCTATTACGGCATCCTCAAACTCGGCGCGACTGTCGTCAATTTCTCGCCGCTCTACACCGTCGACGAACTCGCCCATCAGGTCGCGGATTCGGGAACCCGGCTGTTGTTCACGCTCTCGGCAACCGCGCTGCTGCCGACCGCGGTCAAGGTGCTGGAGCAGAGCGCGCTCGAACGGCTGGTCGTCGGCTCGGTCGCGGGCGCGCTGCCGGCGACCAAGTCGTTCTTCTACCGCATGTTCCGCAAGAGCGAGGTCGCCGCGCGGCCCGACGACGCGCGGATCACGGCCTTTTCCGCGCTGATCGCCAACGACGGCGCCTGCGTGACGCCCGCGATCGATCCGGCGCGCGACGTCGCGCTGATCCAGTACACCGGGGGCACCACCGGCGTGCCCAAGGGCGCGGTGCTGACCCACCAGAACCTGTCGGCCAACGCGCGTCAGGTCGCAGCCCTCGACCCCGATCCGCAGACGCCCGACAGCGTGCTCGGCGTGCTGCCCTTCTTCCACGTCTTCGCCAACACCTGCGTCCTCAACCGGACGGTGTGCACCGGCGGAGAGATCGTGATGCTGCCGCGTTTCGAGGCGGGACAGGTGCTGGCCGCGATCGCCCGGACGAAGCCGCGCGCCCTGCCCGGCGTGCCGACGATGTACCAGGCTCTGCTCGACCATCCGAAGTGCGGACACACCGACTTCGCCTCGCTGCGCTACTGCATCTCGGGCGGCGCGCCGCTGTCGGCGGAATTGAAGTCGAAGTTCGAGGCCGCGACCGGCGCCACCGTGATCGAGGGCTACGGCCTGTCCGAAAGCTCGGGGGTGGTCTCGTGCAATCCCTACGCCGGGCCGCAGCATCCCGGCACGATCGGCCAGCCGCTGGCCGCCACACGCGTGCGCCTGGTCGATAAGGAAGACCCGACCCGCCCGCCGCCAGTCGGCGAGCCCGGAGAGATCGTGCTGGCCGGCCCGCAGATCATGGCCGGCTACTGGCAGAGGCCCGACGCCGATGCCGAGGTGTTCGTCACCGACGCCGCCGGCACCCGCTGGCTGCGCACCGGCGATGTCGGCACGATCGATGCGGAAGGCTTCATCCGCATCGTCGACCGGCTGAAGGACATGATCGCGGTCGGGGGCTTCAAGGTCTTCCCCAGCCAGATCGAGGCGCTGCTCCACCACCACCCCGCGGTGAAGGAGGCGCTGGTCATCGGCCTGCCCGACACCTACCGCGGCGAAGTCCCCCGCGCCTACGTCACGCTGAACGACGGCTTCGACGACGCGGGCGCGGCGCTCGCGGCGTGGCTCAATCCACAACTCGGCAAGCACGAACGCGTCGATCAGGTGGTGGTGCGCCTGACGATGCCCAAAACGATGATCGGCAAGCTCAGCCGAAAGGACTTGCTGGCCGAGGTGATGTCAGAGGGTGAAGCCGCGTAGATCGCGGTCGGCGGATAGAACCCGAGCTATCGTCACGATGTCGTCGTCGATCCGGTAGAAGATGATCTGGCGTCGCTCGAAAGTGATCGAGCGATAGCCTTTTCCGAAAACAGACCGGTCCGTGCCACGGTTCGGAAAATCGGCGAGCGTTGCGATCTTGGCGCGAATCCTCCTGTCATACGCGTCCGCACCCGCGCGACTGGCTACTGCCTCGATATAGATGCTGAGAGAATCGAGGTCGGCCACGGCGACCCCCGAAAAGCGAACGATCACGCGCGGCGTCGTGCCTTGGCCTCGTCCAGCTGCCGAAATGCCTCTTCCATCGAGACAGAAGGTCGCGGGTCCGCCAGCGCCTCGGCGATCTTCTCCCGCACGATCGCGTTGAACGCTTCCTGCTGCCGCTCGAGCGCGTTCAGCGCCGCCTCGACGACATGGTCGATCGATTCGAACGCCCCGCCCGCGACAAAACGCGCGGCGCGTTCGGTGTATTCGCCCAGATTGATCTCGGGATCGCGGTCGGCCATCTGACGCTTATAGCATGATCCGCCGGACCCGCTACCGCATCACCGCCTTCAGGTTCATGAATTCGTGCAGCCCCCACGGCCCCAGTTCGCGCCCGTGGCCGGAGCGTTTGACGCCGCCGAAGGGAGCTTCGGGCACCGACGCCAGCATCGCGTTCACCGCGGTCATCCCGGCCTCGATCTCGCGCGCGAACCGCTCCTGCTCGGCGGCTTCGGTCGTCCACACGCTCGATCCCAATCCGAACGGCACGTCGTTCGCGAGTGCAATCGCGGCATCGATATCGGGCACCCGGAACACCATCGCGATCGGGCCGAATATCTCCTGCTTGGCGAACGCACCCTCGGGCGGCACATCGACCAGTACGCCCGGCGTCATCCACGCTCCTGCGCGGTCGATTGCCTCGCCGCCGAACAGCAGCCGCGCGCCTTCGCCTTCCGCCTCGGCAATTTGCGAAACGACCGTATCGCGCTGCTCGACGCTGGAAAGCGGACCCATATCGGTGCCGTCCGTCATCGGATCGTCGATTTTGACCGCCTGCATTCCGTCGGAAAAGCGCGCGAGAAAATCGTCATGCACGTCCGCGTGCACGATGAAGCGTTTTGCGCAGATGCACGACTGGCCGGCGTTCTGCGTCCGCGCCGTCACCGCGACCTTCGCCGCCTTCGCCACGTCGGCAGACGGCATGACGATGAACGGGTCCGATCCGCCCAGTTCCAGCACCACTTTCTTCAGCGCACGGCCCGCCGCCTCGGCCACCTTCATCCCGGCGCCCTCGCTGCCGGTCAGCGTCACCGCGACGATACGATCGTCGGCGATCAGCCCGCCCACTGCGTCCGAGGGGATCGCCAGGTTCTGGAACACCCCGTCGGGCGCTCCCGCCTGCCGCACGATATCCTCGATCAGCGCAGCACACCCTTGCGTCAGCGAGGCGTGCTTCAGCAGCCCGACATTCCCCGCCATGATCGCCGGCGCCATGAAACGGACCACCTGCCAGTACGGGAAATTCCACGGCATCACCGCCAGCACCGGCCCCATCGGCAGCCACCGCGCGGTGGTGCTCCCGCTCGCGGTCTGCACTTCGGTATCGGACAGCAGCGCCGGACCATGCTCGGCGTAGTAGCGGAAACCGCTCACGCACTTCTCGACCTCGGCGACCGCGGATTTCAGCGTCTTGCCCATCTCCCGCACCGCCATCTCGGCGAGCGCACTCTTGTTCGCCTCGAACGCATCGCCGATCCGTGACAGCAACGCGGTTCGCTCGGCGTAAGCACTCGTCCGCCACCGCGCGTACCCGGCATGCGCCGCCGCCACCTTCGCCTCGATCTCCGCGGCGCTCAGCGGCGCATGGGTCGCGATCGTCTCTCCGGTCGCCGGGTTGATGCTCTTGAACATGCCGTACTCCATCCTTGCCCGCCCAAACGTCACGCCCGTGCTTTGGGTTGCAAAGCGATCCGCCCCTGCCGCATAGGTCGGGCATGGCAGAGGACAGCACGATCGAAACGCTCTCGTTCGAGGACGCGTTGAAGGAGCTCGAGACGATCGTCGGGCGGCTCGAAACCGGCACCGCGCCCTTGCAGGAGGCGATTGATCTCTACGCGCGCGGTGACCTGCTGCGCCGCCAGTGCGATGCGCGGCTGAACGCGGCGCAGGCCCGGATCGAGGCGATCCGCACCGATGCCGATGGTCGCGCGACCGGCACCACCCCATTCGCCGCCGGATGATCGCCGGCGTGACCGCTCCGTCCGCGCTGCTCGAACCGGCGCTGCGCGACATCGCGGTCGAGGTCGATCGCCAGTTCGACCAACTGCTGCCCGTCCCCGACGACGCCCGCGGCGACCTGTACCACGCCATGCGCCATTCCGCGATCGGTGGGGGCAAGCGCCTGCGCCCGCTGCTGACGACGGCCACTGCCGACCTGTTCGCGGTCGACCGCACCTGCGCCGTCCGCGCCGGGACCGCGATCGAGTGCATCCACGTCTACAGCCTGATCCACGACGATTTGCCGGCGATGGACGACGACGACCTGCGCCGCGGCAAGCCGACCGCGCACAAGGCGTTCGGCGAAGCGGCGGCGATCCTTGCCGGCGACTGCCTCCACGACCTGGCGTTCGAGATCCTCGCCGACCCCGAAACCCATCCCGACCCGTTCGTCCGCATCGAGCTGGTTGCCGACCTCGCCCGCGCCGCCGGCCCCGCGGGCATGGCGGGCGGCCAGATGATGGACCTGAAGGCCGAGAGCGAACAGTTCGACCTCGCCACCGTCACCCGCCTGCAGGGCATGAAGACCGGCGCGCTGATCGCCTGCGCGGTGGAGGCGGGGGCGATCCTGGGCCGCGTCCCGCCCGAGGGGCGCACCGGCCTGCGCGGCTACGCCCGCGACATCGGCCTCGCCTTCCAGATCGCCGACGACCTGCTCGATGCCGAGGGGGACGAGGCGCTGGCCGGCAAGGCGCTGCGCAAGGATGCCGAGGCGGGCAAGGAAACCTTCCTCTCGCTGCTCGGCATCGATCGCGCACGCGAACAGGCGCGGATGCTCGTCGACCAGGCGCACCAGCATCTGCGCAGCTACGGTACCGAAGCCGACCTGCTCCGCGCCATCGCGGACTATGTCCTGGAGCGCAGGAAATGACCCGCATCGGCGTCTATCCGGGCACGTTCGACCCGATCACTTTGGGCCACATGGATATCATCCGTCGCGGCGCGAAGCTGGTCGACCGGCTGGTCGTCGGCGTCACCACCAACCCGTCCAAGTCGCCGATGTTCAGCGACGACGAGCGGCTGGAGATGGTCCGGCGCGAGGTTGCGGGCGTCGATGGCGACATCGCCGTCGTCGGGTTCGATTCGCTGCTGATGGACTTCGCCGAGCGCGAGGGCGCGAGCATGATCGTGCGCGGCCTGCGCGCGGTCGCCGACTTCGAATATGAATATCAGATGGCGGGCATGAACCAGCAGCTGAACGCGAGGATCGAGACGGTCTTCCTGATGGCCGACGTCTCGCTCCAGCCGATCGCCAGCCGGCTGGTGAAGGAAATCGCGGTCTACGGCGGCAACATCGCCAAATTCGTCAGCCCCGCGGTAAAGGCAGAAGTCGACGCCCGCGTCGAGAAACTGGGGCGCCGGGGTGAGCGGTGACGCCGATGTTCACTTTGCCGCAACGTCGAATTTGATCTAAGCGCGCACACGAACATCTCGGGTTGGGGTACTTACGAACATGCGTTTCCTGTCCGCCGCGACCGCGCTGGCCGCCGCCATCGTCGCCCCGCTTGCCGCCACGCCCGCCGCGGCCCAGCTGATCCCGGTGCCCGGTCGCGCCGCCGCACCGGCGACGACCGACAAGCAGAACCTGTGGCTGCTCGACCTGTCGGACGGTGGCCGCGTCACCATCTGGCTGCGGCCCGACGTCGCGCCCAAGATGGTCGAGCGGATCAAGACGCTCACCCGCCGCAAATTCTATGACGGGCTGCTGTTCCACCGCGTCATCGACGGCTTCATGGCGCAGGGCGGCGATCCAAAGGGGGACGGCACCGGCGGATCGGACCTGGGCAACGTCCCCGCGGAGTTCAACTACCTGCCCCACGTCCGCGGCGCGGTGTCCGCCGCGCGCGAGGGCGCGCCGGAGGGTGCGACCCCCGAACAGAAGACCAAGGCCGAGAACAGCGCCGACAGCCAGTTCTTCATCGTGTTCCAGCCGCGGCTGTCGCTCGACAAGAAATACACCGTGTTCGGTCGCGTGATCGAGGGGATGCAGTACGTCGACGCGATCGAGCGGGGCGAGCCGCCCGCCGCGCCGACGAAGATCGTCCACGCCTATATCGCCGCCGATGGCCCGCCGCCCTACGCCGCGGCGCCGGCACCCGCCCCGGTGATGGTCGATCCGATCAGCCTGCCACCGGGTCCGGGCCGCAAGCTGCCGCCCAGGGCTCCGTCGCCGCGCAAGTAACCGCCCGCGCCGGGCTGTGACCGAAGCCGCTTTCCGATGAACGTCGACCTGTTCGATTTCGCGCTGCCGAACGACAGCATCGCGCTGCGCCCCGCCTCCCCGCGCGACGCGGCGCGGCTGCTGGTGCTCGATGGCGACGCAACGCGCGACCTGCACGTCGGCGACCTCCCCGCGCAGCTCCGCGCCGGCGACCTGCTGGTCTTCAACGACACCCGCGTCATCCCCGCCCAGCTGGAGGGCACGCGCGGCGAGGCCAGGATCGGCGCGACGCTGCACAAGCGCGAGGGGCCGCGGCGCTGGCGCGCCTTCATCCGCAACGCCAAGCGGCTGCGCGACGGCGACGTCATCGATTTCGGGCAAGGGGTATCGGCGACCGCCGGCGACCGCGGCGACGACGGCAGCTTCGCACTCGATTTCGCGGGGACCGAGCCGGTCGAGCTGCTGCTGGAGCGCGCCGGTCGCATGCCGCTGCCCCCCTACATCGCCGCCAAGCGCCCGACCGATGCGCGCGATGCCGACGATTACCAGACGATGTTCGCGAACGAGCCGGGTGCCGTCGCTGCGCCGACCGCGGCGCTGCACTTCACCCCCGACCTGATGGCCGCGCTCGACGCCGCGGGCATCGGCCATGCGACGCTGACCCTCCACGTCGGCGCGGGCACCTTCCTGCCGGTCAAGGCCGACGACACCGCCGACCACCTCATGCACGCCGAATGGGGCCGCATCGACGCCGCCACCGCCGACCGCCTCAACGCCGTCCGCGCCGCCGGCGGACGCGTCATCGCGGTCGGCACCACCAGCCTGCGCCTGATCGAAAGCGCCAGCGGCGACGACGGCATCGTCCGCCCGTTCGAGGGCGACACCGCGATCTTCATCACGCCGGGCTATCGCTTCAAGGGCATCGACGGCCTCGTCACCAATTTCCACCTGCCGCGGTCGACGCTGTTCATGCTGGTGTCGGCACTGATGGGGCTGGAGCGGATGCAGGCCGGCTACGCGCATGCCATCGCGAGCGGCTATCGCTTCTATTCCTACGGCGACGCCTCGCTGCTGCTGCCGTGACGGACGCGCGGTCGCCCGAACCGTCGATCGCAGCCCGCGAGCCGGCCGAGCCCGCAAGCCCCCCGCCCTGCCACCTGCTCGATCTCGTCGCGGAGGGTCTGCTGCCCGCGGGCTGGGAGGAGACGGTCGCCGCGCTGGCGGACGCGCCGGAATGCCTGACGCTCTCCCGCACCGATCAGTGGAGCTTCTCGGTGGTGCAGGGCGATGTCGTGTGCGACCGGCTGGGGTGGCTGTGGGAACTGTACCACGGGGTGTTGCGCGATTTCGCCACCCGTGCGTGCTCCCGCCCCGTTGTCGCCGCCGCGCGGTTGCGCTCCACGATGACGCTCAACATCCTGTCCGGGCCCGGCGCATCGAGCGACTGGCACCGCGACAACAACGCCGTCACCGGCCTGTTCTTCGCGACCGCGCGGACCGACGGCGGCGGCGATCTGCTGTTCCGCGATGCCGCGGGCCGCGAAAGCGCGGTGACCCCGCGCCCCGGCCTGTTCGTCTGCTTCCCGGGCGCGATCGAGCACCGCGTCGCGCCGATCGCGGACGGGCGGCGCCTGTCGCTGCCGATGGTGTATCACGACAGCACCGCCGACCAGCCGCCGGCTTATGGCGACGATGTTTATGTGCTGTAGAACCAGTCCAATGCGGCGGCACCCCGCCACCGTGCCGGGGAACCGACCATGATCCTTGCCGCCCTGCCCGTTATGGCCGCGCTTGCCCTCACCCAGGCCGCGCCGGCGCAGCCGCCGCGTCCGGGCGATCCCTACCGCGCGGCGCCCGCGACGATCGTCGCCGAGCCGGTGGCACTGCTGTTCGCCGGGTTCGACCGCGACGGCGACGGGCGCACGACGCTGGCGGAGATGCGCGCCGGCCTGCGCGCGACCGCCAGCGGCGCGGAATGGGCGACCGGCGTCGGCTATCTCGCCTTCGCCGACTGGGCGGCGCGCTATCTCGGCGACCGCAACGGCGTACCGACCCCGTTCGAGGTCGACCGCAACGGCGACAACCGCATCACCCTCGCCGAGCTAGAGGACCGGGTCGAGGCGCTGTTCACGCGCTACGACCTCGACAGGGACGGCGCGCTGACCCGCACCGAATTGCTCACCATCCGCACCACCCCCACGGGCGAACGTCGCCGACGCGATCGCGACGGCGACCAGCCGGCCATGCCGCCGCGGCGGTAACGGACCTCGATCCTCCCCGGCACGGGGAGGGGAACCAGCCGAAGGCTGGTGAGGGGGCGGGCCGCAAGCGTTACGTGCGCGGACGGCCCCCTCCGTCAGCGCATAGGCGCTGCCACCTCCCCGTGCCGGGGGAGGATCAGAAGTCCGTCCCCTTCCCACGGTCGGGAATTTTGATGTGTCGACACGCTGGCAAAACCACCGTCTTGCCCGCTAAGCATCGGACATGGGCGGAAACCACGGACACGCGAGCCATCACGGGCACGATCATGGCCATGCCCATGCGCCCGCCGACTTCGGCCGCGCCTTCGCGATCGGGACGGCGCTCAACCTCGGCTTCGTGGTGGTGGAGGCGGGGTTCGGCATCGCCGCCGATTCGGTCGCGCTGCTGGCGGATGCCGGCCACAATCTGTCCGACGTCCTCGGCCTGCTCATCGCCTGGGGCGCCGCCACCCTCGCCAAGCGACCGGCATCGGCGCGCTACACATACGGCCTGAAAAGCTCGTCGATCCTCGCGGCACTCGCCAACGCCGTCCTCCTGCTGGTGGCGGTCGGCGCGATCCTGCTGGAGACGCTCCAGCGGCTGAACGATCCCCCGGCGGTGCAGGCGAACGTCGTGATCTGGGTTGCGCTGGTCGGGATCGCGGTCAACACCGCGACCGCCCTGTTGTTCGCGCGCGGGCGGCACGGCGACCTGAACATCCGCGGCGCCTATCTCCACATGGCCGCCGACGCATTGGTCTCGGCCGGCGTCGTCGTCGGCGGGCTGCTGATGCTGTGGAGCGGCTTTGCCTGGATCGACCCGGTCGTCAGCCTGGCGATCGTCGCGGTCATCCTGTGGAGCACCTGGGGGCTGTTCCGCGACGCGCTCGGCATGGCGATGCAGGCGGTGCCCGCGGCGATCGATCCGCACGCGGTCCGCACCGCGCTCGTCGCGCTGCCCGGTGTCGAGCGCCTCCACGACCTCCACATCTGGTCGATGAGCACGACCGAGAATGCGCTGACCGCCCACCTCGTCATGCCCGCCGGCCACCCCGGCGACGCGTTCCTGCGCGATCTCCAGCACCGGCTAGACCATGATTTCGGCATTGGCCACGCGACGATTCAGATCGAGGTCGGCGATGGCACCGGCTGCCGCATCCACGCGCATTGACGTTTTCGCTGTCCTACAGCGGTGACGGCGTGCTTGAGTCGGGCATCGGAGAATCGCGGGACAGGATGGGGTGAAAGTTCCGATATGCGGTCGTTTCGCGGAACTTTCCGAACCTTCGCTACCCCTCGAAATGCACCGCCAGCCACACGACCGGCGGCGTCGTGCTGGTAAAGGTCACCCAATGCGGCACCCCCGCGCCGATCCGCACATGATCGCCCGCCGCCAGCGTTATCTCGTCCGAATCGGCGATCCGCATCCGCGCCTCGCCCTGCAGGACGATCACCCATTCGTCGCGGTCCTGCACCATCGGCGCGTCTTCTGGAGTCACCTGCCCCTTCGACACGATCCGCTCGACCCGAACGCCGCGCGTGTAGACCAGCGTGTCGAACGCCTCCGCCCGCGCCGCCGCGGGCAGTTTCGCGTAAACATTCGACAGCTCCGGTTTGAACCGGGGTTTGGGTTTCGGGGCCGGTTCGGGCTTCGCCTCGGGCGCCGCCTTGCGCCGCTTCAGGCCCTTGGTCGACCCCGCCCAGTCGGCGTGCATCGCGCCGCGCAGATAGGCTTCGACTTCGGCGGCGCTGGCGGTCAGCCCGTCATCGCCGATCCCGAGCACGGCCTTGCCCCCCGCATCGACCAGCCCGAACTTGCCGAAGTCCCCGCCCGCCTTGCGCCGCCGCGACGCCTTCAGTTTCAATCCGCGGTGCGTCGCCATCGCCCGCAGCGCATCGGTGCTCGCATCCGCCATCGCCCGCCAACGCGCGAGCTTTGCCTTGCGTTGCGCGGTCGCTAGAGGCGTCGCCATGCCTCCCCGTTTCGACTTCAGCATTGCCGCCACCGATGGTCGTGCGCGCACCGGTACTATCGCGATGCGTCGCGGCGAGATCCGCACGCCCGCTTTCATGCCGGTCGGCACCTCCGCCACGGTCAAAGCGATGAAGCCCGCCGACGTCCGCGCGACCGGCGCCGACATCATCCTTGGCAACACCTATCACCTGATGCTGCGCCCCGGTGCCGAGCGGGTCGCGCGACTGGGCGGCCTGCACGCGTTCATGGGCTGGGACCGCCCCATACTGACCGATTCGGGCGGCTATCAGGTGATGAGTCTGGCCGACCTGACCAAGCGCAGCGAGGAGGGCGTGGCTTTCAAGTCGCACCTCGACGGCACGCGCCACATGCTCAGCCCCGAACGCTCGATCGAGATCCAGCGGCTGCTCGGCTCGAACATCACCATGGCGTTCGACGAGCTCGTCCCGACCACCTCGACCCGCGAGGTGCAGGCCGCGGCGATGGAGCGGTCGATGCGCTGGGCCCGTCGGAGTCGCGACGCCTTCGACGCCGCCGAGGACCATGCCGAGGGCAACGCCATCTTCGGCATCCAGCAGGGTGCGCTCGACGAGGGGTTCCGCAAGGCGAGCGCCGACGCGCTGATCGACATCGGCTTCGACGGCTATGCGGTCGGCGGCCTCGCGGTCGGTGAGGGGCAGGAGGCGATGTTCGGCTGCCTCGACTTCGCGCCCGGCCAATTGCCCGCCGACAAGCCCCGCTATCTGATGGGCGTGGGCAAGCCAGACGACATTGTGGGCGCGGTCGAGCGCGGCATCGACATGTTCGACTGCGTGCTCCCCACCCGCTCGGGCCGCACGGGCCAGGCCTTTACCCGCTCCGGTCCGATCAACATCCGTAACGCCAAATTCGCCGAGGACACCGGCCCGCTCGATCCCGCCTGCGCCTGCAACGTCTGTTCGACGTGGAGCCGCGCCTATCTCCACCATCTGGTCCGCGCGGGCGAAATCCTGGGGGCGATGCTGATGACCGAGCACAACCTCGCCTTCTATCAGGCGCTGATGGCCGATCTGCGGAGCGCAATCGCGGCAGGCGGGCTCACTGCATTTGCCAACGACTTCCGCGCGCAATATCGCAGGGACAAGGGAGAGTAGGCGTGTCCGAAGAGAAGACCAACGAGATCGTCGCCGCCGCGCGCGCGGCAAAGGTGCGGGCGAAGCGCGAGGCGAAGTCCGGCAAATGGCCGCTGAAGGCGATCGGCCTGGGCGTGGGCATCGGATCGGCGGCGGTGGCCGCGGCGATGCTCTACGCCAATCGCGACCGCGACGACGATGGCAATGGCGACGGGGATTGACGAGAAGTTAGCGTCGAATTCGTTCGTGCCGCACTGGGACAGCACGAAAATCGCGGCGGAAATCGACAGGATTTGGGGCTAAGCGCGCTTGTGATGGGCAAGCGGTGGATTTCGGGACGCTGGCTACCGGGCCAGGGACGCGGCGCGGTCGCCGCATTGCTGGTGTCGCTCGCCGGGGCCGGCTTCTCGGCCCACGCCGGGCGCGACCTGCCGGCGCTTGCCGCCCCCCGCCCCAGCCCGATTCCGGTCGGGTACGAGGCGCAGGATCACTTTCCCGGTGCCGCCCTGCTCTACGTCGATACGCCGCTCGCGACCCCGGCGAAGGGCGTGACCGGCACCGTGGCGCTGCCCGACCTGCCGCCCGAGGCCGCGCAGTTCGCCGGCGCCGCCTCGATCCAGCCCGCCTCGCCCTGGGTGCTGCGCGGCAGCCAGCTCGACAAGGCGCGCGCGCTCCAGTGCCTGACGACCGCCATCTATTACGAGGCGGCGAGCGAGCCCGACGACGGCCAGGCCGCGGTTGCGCAGGTCATCCTGAACCGCGCCCGCCACCCGACTTTTCCCGGCACGGTCTGCGGCGTCGTCTATCAGGGATCGGAACGCCGCGGCTGCCAGTTCAGCTTCGCCTGCGACGGTGCGCTCGCCCGCCTGCCGATGCGCTCGGCATGGCTAAGGGCACAGCGGGCCGCGGCCAGGGCGCTCGCCGGTTACGTCTTCGCGCCGGTCGGCATGGCGACGCACTACCACACCTATGCCGTCACCCCGGCGTGGAACCGCAGCCTGGTGATGACCGGCGTGTTCGGCGCGCATTTCTTCCACCGGTGGAAGGGGTGGTGGGGCACCGCCGCCGCGTTTACCCGCAGCTATGTCGGCGGGGAGCCGATGCCCGGGCCGCACGCCCCGATCGAGACGCCCGCGCCGCTGACGCCGGTCATCATCGCCGCCGCCCTGCCCGCCAGGCCCGCGCCGATCCTGCCCGAGGTCCAGCCCCAGCATGTCGCGAGCGGAACGGTGCAGGAGCAGTACGCGACCAGCGACTCCCAGATCCTCGACAAGTGGAAAGATTCGGGCAAGCCGCTGCGCTGACGCGAAAAAGGGCCCCGCCGTCGCCGGCGAGGCCCTTGTCCGTTCGATAGGGATGGATCAGTAGCGGCGACCCTGGCGATCATGCCGCTCGTACTTGATCCGCGCCGACAGCGCGTCGAAGCGGCGGTCGAGGTCGCGGCGCTCGCCGATCGACAGCCCGCCGCGGCGATAGCGTGCCTCCAGATTGGCCAGCCCGCGGAATTCGGCGCGCAGGCGCATCGCCTCGTTGCGGTTCAGCGAGCCGTTGCGGATGCCGACGTCGATGCGGCGGTCGAGGTTCGCCTGGCGCGCGTTGATCGGCTGCCAATTGCCGTAGTTCTGCGCGCTCGCGACCGAGGGGATGGTGGCAGCGGCGATGCCGAGGCCGGCGATCATCAGCGTGAATTTCTTCATGGTACGCACTCCTCTTTGCCTGCCCGTCGGGGCATGCTCGCAATGTGGAACGCACGTGTCGCAAAGCCGTGCCGCCGAACCCGAAAAAGTGTCGCAGGTTTGTCGCGCCGGCGCAGAAATGTTCAGCTTTTCGCCTGCGACGCTATCCATTTCGATACATGCCCCTCCAGCACGTCGAGCGGCACCGATCCCTGCTCCAGCACCGCGTCGTTGAACGCGGCGAGATCGAACTTCGCGCCCAGCGCCGCCTCCGCACGACGCCGCAGATCGAGGATCTTCAATTCGCCGAGCTTGTATCCGAGCGCTTGCGCCGGCCAGCTGATGTAGCGATTGACCTCGGCATCGATATTGGCCGGCGACAGCGCGGTGTTGTCGAGCATGAACGCAACCGCCCGCTCCTTCGTCCAGCCCTTCGAATGGATGCCGGTATCGACCACCAGCCGGCACGCGCGCCACATGTCGTAGCTCAGCCGCCCCATCTGCTTCTCGGGCGTGTCGTACAGGCCGATGTCGTTCCCCAGCGTCTCGGCATAGAGCCCCCACCCCTCGGTAAAGGCGGTGAAGCTGGCGAGGCGGGTACGCAGCGGCGGCAGGTCGAGTTCCTGTTGCAGCGCGATCTGGTTGTGATGCCCCGGCACCGCCTCATGCGCGGTCAGCGACGGCAATTCCCACAAGGGTCGCTGGTCGAGTTTCGAGGTGTTGACGAAATAGGTGCCGGACAACCCGTTCTGCGGACTGCCCGATCCGTAATAGGCGGTCGTCGTCCCCTCCGCCGTCTCCGCCGGGATCGGCTTCACACCGTACGGCAGCCGCGGCAGGCGGTGGAACAGGCCGGGCATCCTGCCGTCGATCGTCTTGGCGACCCGCGACGCGGCGGCGAGCAATTCGTCGGGCGTTTTCGCGTAATATTTCGGGTTGGTGCGCAGCTCGGCGATGAATGCCTCGCGCGTGTCAAAGCCCGCCGACGTCGCCACCCGGGTCATCTCGGCGCGGATGCGCGCGACTTCGCCCAGGCCGATCTGATGAATCTGGTCGGGCGTCAGGTCGGTCGTGGTCAGCTGGCGCGCGCGGAAAGCGTAATAGGCCGCCCCGCCCGGCTGCGCCGACACCCCTGCCGTCTTCGCGCATTTGGGCAGGTAGCGGTCGCGGAAATAGTCCGCCGCCTTCGTGTAGGCCGGGTTCAGCCGCGCCATGATGACTGTCTGGGCACGCTTTTGAAGCGCCGTCCATTCGGCCTCGCTCGCATCGCGCGGGCGCGTCCCAGCGAAGGGAATGTAGAAGCGCGACGCCACCGGATCGGCGGTGACGACACCCCGGATCGTCCCTTCGAACCCGACCAGCGACACGCACGGCTGGACATACCCGCCCTGCACCGCCTGTGCCGTGATCGCCAGCAATGCGTCGTTAACCGCAGGCCATTTCTCCGATCGGGTCAGATAGTTGGCGAAATCCTGCTTGCCGCGAAACGCCAGGCGCTCACCCATCCCGGCCATGCCCTGCCACGGCGAGGAATAGCTGGTGAAGACGATCATCCGTTGGCCGAATCGATTGGCCTCGACGTCCTCCGACAGCAGCCGGCGCAGCACCGCCTTATTGGCGCGTTCAACCTCCGACAGGCCGACGTCGGGGATGGCGTCGAGGCGCTTCAGATAGGCAGCGGCCTGCGCGGCGCGGCGGTCCTCCGCGGCAAGCGACGGGTCGCCGAGGTCGGTGTCGTAATCATGCACCCCGACCGAGGACGCAAATTGCGGACTCTCCCGCAGCGTCCACGCCCAATGCTCGGCGAGCAGGGCTCTCAAATCATCGGCAGGCGCGGCGAGGGACGGCGTGGCGAGCAGCGCGCACGCCGCGACGGCAAGGGTGCGGAAAGCGCGAAAGGAGCGGCGCGAGGATCGAATCGTCATGCCGGGCAGGCTGCACCAGATCGCGCCGTTCCGAACAGGATTTTCTGCGCGCGTCGCATCCCGACCGAACGCGAGAACTCCGGGGTGGCGCGGCGCCGGTCAGACCGGCAGGCCGAGCGCCTTCAGGTTGTCGCGCAGCGCCGCCGCGTCGGTGAAGCGGATCGCATGGATGCCGATCGCCGCGGCGGCGTCGACATTGGCGGGCATGTCGTCGACGAACACCGCCTGTTCGGGCGCCAGGCCGAATCGCGTCAGCGCCAGCCGGTAGATAGCCGGATCGGGCTTCACCAGCTTCTCCGCACCCGAAACGACGATATCGCGGAAACGGTCGAACAGCTCGGCTTCCTGCGCGCGGAACGGCGGCCAGAATTCGTGCGAGAAATTGGTGATCGCGAACAGCGGCACGCCGGCATCGTCGAGATCGGCGACCAGCGCGGCCATGCCCGGAATCGCCGGCCCGATGCTTTCGTTGAAGCGCGGCCCCCAGTGGCCGATCAGCTCGGCATGCTGGGGAAACTTCGCGACCAATTCCTCCGACGTCTCGGCGAAGGGCCGCCCGGCATCGTGCTGGAAATGCCAGTCCACGGTCACCACGTCGCGCAGGAACGCGAAAAGCGCCTCATCGTCGGGGATGAGGCGCTCGTAAAGGAATCGTGGATCCCAGTCGTACAGGACACGACCGACGTCGAAGATGACGGCGGTCGGCACCGGGGGCGAAATCAGCCCTGGCGCGCCTTGAAGCGACGGTTCGTCTTGTTGATGACGTAGATGCGGCCGCGACGACGGATCACGCGGTTGTCGCGATGACGGTCCTTGAGGGACTTGAGCGAGTTGACGATCTTCATGGGCGTGGGCCGATTCTCGAACTATTGGTTGTCGGAAATTTCGAGGCGCCCGCCTATCCACCGCCCTGTCCCAAGTCAAGATCGAACGCGCCCTCCCTCCTGCGCTTGGAACCGGCGTGCGCCACGAACGCTTCATCGCTCTCAGGAGAATTGGTCATGACGATGCGTACCGCGATCACCGCCCTTGCCCTCGGCTGCGCCGCCGCGGGTTGCGCCACCACCGGCGGCGTCGATCGCGCGGGCACCGATGTCACCCGCTATCACCTCGGCGCGCCGATCCCGGCGGGCAGCGTCGCGACCGAACCGATGGCAATGTCGGGCGCGGTCACCAGCCCCGAATATCGGCTCTACGCCGATGCCGTCGCCGCGGAGCTGGGGCGGATGGGCTTCGCGCCCACCGGGACCGGGACGTCGCAATATATCGCCGCCGTGTCGTTCCAGCGCACGTCGCGCGGCACCGTTCGCACCCCGCCCAAATTCTCGATCGGCATCGGCGGCGGCGGCTTCAGCGGCGGGCGCGGCGGCGGCGGGGTCGGCCTTGGCGGCGGCCTCAGCACAGGGTTCGGCAGCAAGACCAAGGACATCCTGGTCAGCGAGCTCGCCGTGCAGCTGCGCCGTCGCAGCGACGGCACCGTCGTCTGGGAAGGCCGCGCGCAACGACAGTTCCTGTCGGGCGACCGCGGCAGCCAGCCCGTCGATACGGCGGGTCGCCTCGCAAATGCACTGTTCAAGGGGTTCCCCGGGGAATCGGGAATCACTATCAGCGTGAAATGACCATCATCGTTTCGGCCGCGTTCGATAGCGGCAACATTCGCGTCACCGGCATCGACGGTGACGTCGTGTCACTGGAAATCGTCACCGATCACTTGTCCGACTTCTATCAGTGGTTCCACTTCCGCGTCGCCGGGGCGCGGGGGCGGACGCTGACCTTCCGGATCACAAATTGCGCAGGGTCGGCCTATCCGTTCGGATGGCCGGGATACCGGACGCGCGTATCGACCGATCGCGAGACGTGGGCGATGGCGCCCGACACGCGATACGACGACGGCGTGCTGACGTGGACGCACCGGTTCGACACCGAGCTTGCCTGGTTCGCCTATTTCCAGCCCTATACGATGGAGCGCCACGACGCGCTGGTGGCGAAGGCCGCGCTGGCCGAGGGCGTCACCCACCGCGAGATCAGCCAGAGCCTCGACGGGCGGGCGATCGACTGCCTGTCGGTCGGTACCGGCGCCAAGCAGGTTTGGCTCTACGCCCGCCAGCATCCGGGTGAGCCGATGGCGGAATGGTGGATGGAAGGCGCGATCGAGCTGCTGACCGACGCCACCGACGCGACCGCGGCGACGCTGCGCGAAAAGGCGACGATCCACCTCGTCCCGAACATGAACCCCGACGGATCGTACCGCGGCCATCTGCGCACCAACGCCGCGGGCATGAACCTGAACCGCGAATGGGACAGCCCAAGCGCCGAGAAGAGCCCGGAAGTGCTGTGCGTCCGGAGTGCGATGGACGAAAGCGGCGTCGATTTCGCGATGGACGTGCACGGCGACGAGGCGATTCCGGCGAATTTCCTGGCCGGGTTCGAAGGCATTCCGTCGTGGACCGACGCGCTCGGCGCGAAATTCTACGAGTTCGGGCGCCGGCTGGCGCAGGCGACGCCCGATTTCCAGACCGAGAAGGGCTATGACAAGGCCGCACCCGGCCAAGCCAATCTGTCGATGTCGACCAACCAGCTCGCCGAACGCTTCGGCGCGGTCGCGATGACGCTGGAAATGCCGTTCAAGGATCACGATCCCAACCCCGATGCCACGCACGGCTGGGACGGCCCGCGCTCGAAGGCGCTGGCGCACGCCTGCCTGAAGACGCTGGCGGGCATGATCGACGAGATTTGACGCCCGGCTTTCCCATCCCCCATCCAGAATACCGGAGTTGCCGATGCCCACCCTCGTCCTGATCCGCCACGGCCAGTCGGCCTGGAATCTGGAAAACCGCTTCACCGGCTGGTGGGACGTCGACCTGACCGAACAGGGCCGGCAGGAGGCGTGGGCGGCGGGCGAGGCGATGCGCGCGGCGGGGCTCGACTTCGATCTCACCTTCACCAGCTTCCAGAGCCGCGCGATCAAGACGCTGAACTTGGCGCTGGAGGCGATGGGGCGGTTGTGGCTGCCGACCGAAAAGGACTGGCGGCTGAACGAGCGGCATTACGGCGGGCTGACCGGCCTCGACAAGGCCGAGACCGCGGCGCTGCACGGCGACGATCAGGTCAAGATCTGGCGCCGCAGCTTCGACATCCCCCCGCCCCTGCCCGCCGAAGGAAGCGCCTACGACCTGTCGAAGGACGCGCGGTATAAGGGGATCCCGATCCCCCAGACCGAAAGCCTGAAGGATACGATCGCGCGCGTGTTGCCATACTGGGAAAGCCGGATCGCGCCCGAACTGAAGGCCGGCAAGCGCGTCCTGATCGCCGCCCACGGCAATTCGCTGCGCGCGCTGGAGAAGCATCTGTCGGGGATTTCGGACGCCGACATCACCGGCCTCGAAATCCCGACCGGACAGCCGATCGTGTACGAGCTCGACGCGGAACTCAAACCCGTCGACCGCTATTACCTCTCCGAGAGGAGTGCGGTGCATGACGGAGAAAAAGGGCAAGGGTAGCGCGGTTGCCCAGCGCGCCAACGCGATCGCCGCGAAGGAAGGCGAGAAGAACCCGCGCAAGTCGAGTGCCGCGCAGGCGGAATTGGGCAAGGCCGGGGCGAAGGCGAAGAAGGGCTAGCCTCCAGCCGTTCGTTTCGAGCGCAGTCGAGAAACAGGTTTCGCCACCGACGATGCCGTTCGCGCTGAGCCTGTCGAAGCACGTGCCCCGCGCGAATCGTCCGTGGCACGCACTTCGACAGGCTTAGTGCGAACGGTATGAGTGGGATCGCGTTTCTCGACTGCGCTCGAAACGAACGGGTGGGGATGGGATCAGCTGGCGCCAGGTCCGGCGGCTGGCTGTGCCGAACCCTGATCGCATTCCGCGCACACGCCGCGCACCTCGATCACCGGGCGCACCGGCACGAACCCCGCGCCCTTTGCGGCGTTGCGCACCGTGCCGGTGATACTATCGTCGTCGATGTGCGTTGTCTGACCGCAGCGATCGCATACGAGGAAGATGCAGTCGTGCAGGCAATCGGGATGCGCGTTGGCGACATAGGCGTTGGCGCTTTCCACCCGCCGCGCGAGGTTCGCGCCGACGAACAGGTCGAGGATGCGGTACACGCTGTTCGCGGCGACGCGGCGACCCTCCGTCTTCGACACCGCATCGGCGATGTCATAAGCGGAGGCCGGCTTGTCGAACCCGGCCAGCGCGCCGAACACCTGCGCGCGCATCGTCGTCCACTGCTCGCCGGCCTTGACCAGAGTGGCTTCGGCGGCGCGCGTCAGGTCGGCGCCTGCATGTTCGTGATGGTGGTGATGGGCGGCCATGCGGGCGAATGTAGGCGCGGGCGCGGTGCCCGGCAAGCGAGCCGTCAGTAGGTCGCGCGGCGGTTCAGTTCGTGGCCGAGCGCGAGCGTGCCGACACCGATCAGCGTGTACAGCACCTCGACCTCGCTGTGCGGCAGCGTCAGCGCGCCGGCCATGACGCCGAGGCCGAGCCCGCCGATCGCAGAGGGCATCATATAGCCGTGCGTCCAGATGCCCCGCCCCAGCGCCAGCGCGCCAAGCGGGATCGCGATCGCCAGCCCGATCTCATGAATATGCGGGTCGAGCAGCAAGCCCCCCGCCGATGCCGCCAGCGCGACCAGCACCGCGGTCGCCAGGCAATGGACCATGCATAGCCCCGACATCCCGATCGCAAGGCGATCGAGGCCGGAAATCCAGCCGAGGCGAGTCGTGGTGTCCATCGTCCGCCCCAGATAGGCCAAAGCACGCGACGTTACAATATCACATTGCGGATTTTTAGCGGCGTCTGGAGACTTCCGCGGGGCGTCCGCCTCGGCTATCGCGCGCGCCATGCTTCGCCCTTCGCTGACGCCGATCACCGCCCGCCCCGCCGCTCTCGCGCGGTGGCTCTACGCCGTCGCCGCGCTGATCGTGCTGATGGTCGTCATCGGCGGGATCACGCGCCTGACGGAATCGGGCCTGTCGATCACCGAATGGAAGCCGGTAACGGGCACCCTGCCCCCGCTAACCGACAGCGCGTGGGCGGCGGAATTCGCGAAATACCAGCGCATTCCAGAATATCAGCAGCTGAACCGCGGCATGACGCTGGCCGAGTTCAAGGGCATCTTCTTCTGGGAATATCTCCACCGCCTGCTCGGGCGGGTGATCGGCCTCGCTTTCGCGCTGCCGCTGCTGTGGTTCTGGGTGCGCAAGGCGATCCCGCACGGGTTCGGCCTGCGCCTCGTCGCGCTGCTGGCGCTCGGCGGGCTGCAGGGCGTCGTCGGCTGGTGGATGGTGACGTCGGGTCTGTCGGTGCGCACCGACGTCAGCCACATCCGGCTGGCGGTGCACCTCAACCTGGCGCTGGCGATCCTCGCGGCGATCGTGTGGACGGCGCGCGACCTGAACGTGCTCGCCGCCGATCCGCAAGCCCGGCCCGCGCGGCTGACCGGCGTCGGCGCGCTCGCGCTCGGCCTGTTGTTCGTGCAGCTGATCTACGGCGCGCTGATGGCCGGGCTGAACGCCGGGCTGGCGGCGAAGGACTGGCCGCTGATGAACGGGCGGGTGTTCCCGTCCGCGGAGTTCGCGGCGCATCCGATCGGCGATGCGATCGTCAACGATCCTTATACGGTACATTTCATCCATCGCTGGTGGGCGTTCGTCGCCTTTGCCGGGCTGATTCTGCTGGCACGGGTGGCGAAGCGATCGGGCGCGCGGCGCGAATCGGTGCTGATCCACGCCGCGGTCGGCACGCAGATCCTGCTCGGCATCGGTACGGTGATGATGGGCGTGCCGATCTGGCTCGCCGCGCTGCACCAGCTGACCGGCGCGCTGCTGCTGATCGCGACCGTCTTCGGCGCGCATAGCGTCGGTCGCGCGCCGCGGTGAGCCAGATCGCGCTCGTCTCGACGACGTTCGCCGACGCGGCGGAGGCCGAGCGGATCGGCGCGTCGATGATCGCCGAGCGGCTGGCGGCATGCGTCACCGTAGGCCAGCCGGTGCGCTCGATCTTCCGCTGGCAGGGCGAGGTCGATCGCGCGCATGAAATCCCCGCCACCTTCAAGACGAGCGGCATGCGCGCCCGCGCCCTGCGTGACCGGATCCACGCGCTGCACAGCTACGAACTGCCGGTGATCGAGACCGTCACGGTCGAGGTCGCGGCGGACGTTGCGGCGTGGGTCGCGGACGCGACGGCGTGATCGCACTGTTGCTGCCGCTGGCGCAGGCGATCGCGCCGCAACCCGCCGCGCCCCCGGCATTCGCGCCGCCGCCCGAGCGCCGCTATGTCCTGACCCAGACCGAGACCCGCGACGACGGCCACGGCGTGCAGCGGTTCGTGCTGGTCCGCCACGTCACCTTCACGCCGCGACCGGGCGGCTATCTGGCGACCATCGAGGGCGTGCGCGTCGATGGATCGGGCGCGCCCGGAGGAGCGGGTGCGCGCTTCGACGCGATGCTGCGCGGCACGATCGGGCGCCGCTTGCGCCTTCTGCTCGACGATGCCGGCACGGTCGTCGACGTGCAGGACCGCGCGGCGGAATGGGCGCGGCACATCGGCGCGATCGAGCGTGCACTGGCCGGACGCCCCGCCGCGCGCGTCGCGCTGGCGCTGAAGCCGCTGCGCAACATGACCCCGGCGCAGCAGATCGCCCAGCTGGGAGAGGCGGTGGCGCCGCTCGTCGCGACCGGCGTCGTCGCGCGCGGCGCGTTCGCCGATCGCCCGGTTTCGATCGCCGGGACGACGCCGGTCGGCGCGGTGGCGCTGACGGGGCAGGAGCGGGTCGAGCGCCGGGGAGACGGCACGCTCGCGCTCGATCGCACGACCGCCGGCGGCGCGATCACCCGCCGCGAAAGCGCGATTGTCGATGCCGCGACCGGCATCGCCCGCCTGCGCACCGACACCAGCGTCGTGACCAGCGCCAGCGGCAGGTTGACCATCACGCGCCGCTACACGATCGACTGACCGGTATTATTTTACCCGTCAGCAAAGCCCCACTTTGCTTGACTTTTGGGACCGTCAGCGGCAATGGCCCCGCATCCGCGCCGCTCCACGCAAGGGGCGGCGCGATGCATTTAGAGGTCTCGCGCCCCATGAAGGCACTGTTGAAGACCACCAAGTCGGCGAAGCCGCACGAGGTGGAGAAGAAGTGGCATCTGATCGATGCCGAGGGTCTGGTGGTCGGCCGCGTCGCCGTCATCATCGCCAACCTGCTGCGCGGCAAGCACAAGACGAGCTTCACCCCGCACGTCGATTGCGGTGACAACGTCATCGTCATCAACGCCGAAAAGGTGCAGTTCACCGGCAAGAAGCGCACCGACAAGATCTATTACAAGCACACCGGTTATCCGGGCGGGCTGAAGGAAGTGACCGCGGACAAGATCCTCGACGGCCGCTTCCCCGAGCGCGTGCTGGAAAAGGCCGTGGAGCGCATGATCCCGCGCGGTCCGCTGGGTCGCCAGCAGATGCGCAACCTGCGCGTGTTCAACGGCGCCGAGCATGACCATGCCGCGCAGAACCCCGAAGTCCTCGACGTCGCGGCGCTGAGCCGCAAGAACAAGGTGGGCGCATAATGTCCGACAATCGCCAGTCCCTTTCCGATCTGGGTGCGATCGCCGCGGGCCAGCCGGCCCCGACCGAGGCGCCTGCCGCCGGTGCGGATACCGCCACCGACGCGACCGCCATTGAAACCGTGATCCCCGCACAGCCCGCCGCGCCGACCACGCCGCTGCGCGCGCAGGAGATCGACAAGTTCGGTCGCGCCTATGCGACCGGTCGCCGCAAGGACGCCGTCGCACGCGTCTGGCTGAAGCCGGGTTCGGGCAAGATCACGGTCAACGGCCGCGACCAGGAAGTGTATTTCGCACGTCCCACGCTGCGTCTGGTCATCAACCAGGTGTTCGGCGTCGCCGGGCGCGAGGGTCAGTATGACGTGATCTGCACCGTGAAGGGTGGCGGGCTTTCGGGCCAGGCCGGCGCGGTCAAGCACGGCATCGCCCAGGCGATCACCCGCTACGAGCCGGCGCTGCGCTCACCGGTCAAGGCCGCTGGCTTCCTGACCCGCGACAGCCGCACCGTGGAGCGCAAGAAGTACGGCAAGGCCAAGGCCCGCCGCAGCTTCCAGTTCTCGAAGCGTTAAGCTGGAGCCTTCGGGTTCGAAGGCATCGCAGACGAACAAGGGGCGGTCCGGCAACGGGCCGCCCTTTTTCGTGGCCTCACCCCGTGCATTGACCGGTCCGCGCACCCCACCTACATCCCGCCCCGCGGCGACCACGTTCCCGCCCCGCCACGGGTGATCAAGACCGGGACGGCCCGGCAGTCCTTTGTGAGGAGGCTGCTGTGGCGTGGATTTTCTTAGGGATTGCGGGCGTGCTGGAGATCGTGTGGGCAGCGGCGATGAAGCAGTCGCACGGCTTCACCCGGCTCATGCCCAGCATCGTTACCATCGTTGCGATGATCGCCAGCTTCGCCCTGCTGTCGGTGTCGATGAAGACGCTGCCGCTCGGCACCGCCTACACGGTGTGGACCGGCATCGGCGCAGTCGGCGCGTTCCTGGTCGGCGTGCTGGTGCTGGGCGAACAGGCGAGCGCGACGCGCATCGCCGCTGCGGTCCTGATCGTCGGCGGCCTGGTGCTGATGAAGCTGTCGTCACCGGCCTGACCGCGCGCAAACGCGCCCAACGCCGCGTTAGCATTCTTCTGCGCTTCCTGCCCCATCCGAACTAGGGTAAACCTGCGCGCGGGGCCGATGCACGGGGGTGCGTCGGGAGCGGGGATTTCGGGCATGACGGGCATGCACGCGCTGCGGATGGTGATGACGTCGGCGGTGGCGATGGCCGTGCTGTCGGGGTGCGGCGGTGGCGGTACGTCGGGATCGGGCGGCGGGCTGGTCAGCGTCACGCCGACGCCTTCGCCCGCGCCATCCACACCGACGCCGACCCCGGTCACGTCGGTCGATGCGGTCCGCCTGGCGCAGCAGGCGACGTTTGGACCGACGCCAGAGGTGGTGAACCGCATCGTCGCGCTCGGCATCACCGGCTGGATCGACGAGCAGCTTGCCGCCACCGGCAGCCGCTACGACGATATCGCCGCCTCGACCGCGGCGCTGCAGGATTTCTGCACCGCGGGCGCGGGATCGACCGACACCGCGTGCAACCGCAAATATTTCAGCCGCGAGCCCGTCGCGATGCGCTTCTACGCCGATGCGATGAACGCGCCCGACCAGCTGAAGCAGCGCGTCGCCTTCGCGCTGTCGCAGGTGCTGGTCGCGTCCGAGCTGGAGGTGAACGAAACCAACGGCATCGCCGCGTACCAGCAGATCCTGCTCGACGGCGCGTTCGGCAACTACCGCGATATCCTGCAGAACGTCACGCTCAGCGGCTATATGGGCGATTATCTCGACATGGCGGACAGCAACCGCACCGCCCCGTCCGAGAATTACGCGCGCGAGCTGCTCCAGCTGTTCAGCATCGGGCCGGACCAGCTGAACATGGACGGCACCCGACGGCTGGATGCGACCGGGGCGGCGATCCCCAACTATACGACCGACGACATCAAGGGCGTGGCGAAGGCGCTGACCGGCTGGACCTACGCGCGCCTGGGCAGCGCGGCCCTGACCGACAACAATGCCCGCGACTATTCGAAACCGATGGTGCAGGTCGCCGCGCGCTACGACACCACGGCGAAGACGTTCATGGGCACCACGGTGCCCGCCGGCGCCACCCAGGCCGACAGCGTGAAGGCGGTGGTCGACGCCGCGTTCAACAATGCATCGACTGCACCGTTCGTGGCAAAATCGCTGATCCAGCAGCTTGTCACCTCCAACCCCTCGCCCGCTTATGTCGGGCGGGTTGCGGCGAAATTCGCCGACAACGGCAGCGGGATCCGCGGCGACATGAAGGCGGTGGTCCGCGCGATCCTGACCGATGCCGAGGCGCGCGGGGGCGTGCGCAGCGGTGCCGGCGACGGCAAAGTGAAGGAGCCGATCCTGACGCTGACCGCGACGATGCGCGTCGTCGGTTTCTCGACCGACGGCTATCCGTTCGTCACGCAGGATGCCGGCGTGTTGCAGGGCGTGTTCCGCAGCGGGTCGGTGTTCAACTTCTACCCGCCCGACTATCCCCTGCCCGGCAACACGACGCTGCGCAGCGGGCCGTCGAAGCTCATCACGACCTCCAACGTCATCCGCCTGCACAACCTGATCTACAACTGGACGGTCAGCGGCGATCAGGCGCGCAGCGAATTCACGACCAACCCCGGCATCCCGGGCTGGACCGGCAGCAGCACGACGTGGACCGCGTGGGAAGCGCTGGACACCGCCGGCATGATCGACCGCATCAACCTGCTGATGATGGCGAACACGATGAGCGATGCGCAAAAGGCGGCGCTGACGTCGGCGGCGAGCGCGATCACCAACGCGACCCCGTCGCTGCAATCGCGCCGGCGGGCTCAGATGCTGCTCTACATCGTCGCCACCAGCCCGCAGTTCCAGGTCGATCGGTAGGAGCATGGGCATGGATTTCTCCCGCCGCGATTTCTCGAAATTCATCGCCGGGGCCGGGGCCGCCGCCGCGCTCGGCCAGTTGGCTCGCACCTCCGCGATCGCCGCGGGGGGCACCGGCTACCGCGCGATGGTCGGCGTGTTCCTGTTCGGCGGCAACGACGGCTGGAACATGGTGGTGCCGACCGACAGCCGCTACGCCGGCTATGCCGCATCGCGCGGCACGGTCGCGCTGGCGCAGGCGCGGCTGACGACGCTCGGCGGCGCGGCGTTCGCGCTGCACCCGGCGATGGCACCCCTGAACGCGGTGTGGGACGAAGGCGCGCTCGGGCTGGTGCTGAATGCCGGCACGCTGTTCGCGCCGTTGACCAAGGCGACGTACCAGAGCCGCAGCGATCTGAGACCCACCAACCTGCTCAGCCATTCCGACGAACAGGCGCACTGGCAGGGGTTGCGCGCGCGGACCGACAATTTCGATGGATTCATGGGCCGCATCGCCGACAGATCGGCAACCCCTGCGACGCCCGCGCTGATCTCGCTCGGTGGATCGAACCTGGCGGTGATCGGCCAGACCTCGGCGCCGCTGATCCTGCCGTCGACAGGGACGCTCAGCCGCACCGGCTACACCACGGGCAGCTCGGCGAAGAACAGCGCGATCGACGCCTTCGCGACCGCCGCGGGCATGGGCACGATCGCTGACGTGACCGCGAAGCAGATCACCGCGGCGTACACGCAGGCGACGACCGCCAATACGATCCTCACCGCGACCAGCGGCGTCGACGCGTTCTTCGTCAACCCAACGACGGGCGCGACGCTGACCAGCGACGTCTCGCGCCAGCTGCTGCGCGTCGCCCGCATGATCGAGGCGCGCGGCAGCCTCGGCCACGATCGCCAGACCTTCTTCGTGACGCAGGGCGGCTACGACAATCATTCGGCGCAGGTGAACACCGACACGTCGGCGGGCACCCACGCCAATCTGCTCGGCGACCTCGCGCTGGCGCTCAGCGCCTTCCACCGCGCGCTGAAGTCGCTGGGCGTCGCGGACGGCGTTACCACCTTCACGATGAGCGATTTCGGACGGACGTACAAAGGCAATGCGCAAGCCGGGACCGACCATGCGTGGGGCAGCAACCATCTGGTGATGGGGGCGGCGCTGAAGGCGCGGACCGTCCACGGCCTCTACCCCGCGACCACGCTGGGCGGCGCCGACGACGTCGCGTCGGAGGGGCGCTTCCTGCCGCAGATCGCGCAAGAGGAATATCTGGGCGCGATCGCGCGGTGGCACGGCGTGACCGACACCGACATGCCCTATGTCATGCCGAACTGGTCGACCTGGACGACGGGCGGGCGCGGGCCGCTGGGACTGTTCGCCTAGCGCGTGTGGACGCAGCGGCCGGCGACATAGGTCGCCGAGACCGCGCGGTCGTCGCCGAGGATCTGGAGCGCGAACAGCCTGTCGGCGAGCGGCTGCCCCGCGGTGCGACGCGCGAGCAACGGCGTCGCGGCGGGATCGAGCACGACGAAATCCGCCTCCTGCCCCGGCTGCAGCGCGCCGATCCGGTCGTCGAGCCCGAGCACCCGCGCGCCGCCCGCCGTCGCCAGATGCAGCGCGCGGAACGGGTCGAGGCTGACCCCGCGCATCTGGGCGACCTTATACGCCTCCCCCATCGTCGCCAGCAGCGAGAAGGTCGTGCCCGCACCGACATCGCTGCCAAGGCCGGTCTTCACCCCGAAGCGGTCGGCGGCGGCCAGATCGAACAGGCCCGAGCCGAGGAACAGGTTCGACGTCGGGCAGTGCGCGATGCCGCTGCCGGCCTCGGCCATCCGCGTCATCGCGCGGTCGCTCATGTGGATGCAATGCGCGAACACCGATCGCGGGCCGACGAGGCCGAAGCGATCATAGACGTCGAGGTAATCGGTGGCGTCGGGGAAGCGCGCGGCGACCGCGGCGCATTCGCCGGCATTCTCGGCCAGATGGGTGTGCATCAGCACGTCCGGGTGTGCCGCCAGGATCGCGCCGGCATCGGCGAGTTGCGCGTCGGACGAAGTCAGCGCGAACCGCGGCGTGACCGCATAGCCCAGCCGCCCGCGCCCGCGCCACCGTGCGATCAGCGCCTCGGTCTCCGCCCGCCCCGACGCCACATCGTCGCGCAGGGTCGCGGGGCCGCCGTCCATCAGCACCTTGCCCGACACGATCCGCATGTCGCGCGCCAGCGCCGCTTCGAACAGCGCATCGACCGAGGTCGCGTGGACGGTCGCGAACACCAGCGCCGACGTCGTGCCGTTACGCAGCAGCTCGTCCAGAAACACGCCCGCCACCGCATCCGCGTGGGCGCGGTCGGCGAACTTCGCTTCCTCCGGGAAGATGTGCCGCTCGAGCCATTCCAGCAATTGCTCGCCGTGCGCGGCGATGCGGTCGGTCTGCGGGTAATGGACGTGCGCGTCGACGAAGCCGGGCACGATCGTCTTGCCGGGAAAGGCAGTCACCGGCACATCCGCGAATTGCGCGCCAAGATCGGCACGATCGCCGAACGCGACGACGTGGCCATCCTCGACCACGAGCAGACCATCGGCGTGATGCAGCACTCGTCCGATTGCGGGGACGCTCAGCAATTCGGCACGATAGGCGTGGATCATGGGTGGGATTCTCAAGCAGGCGTGGACGATGCGGTGACCGCGGGCGATGGGCCGTGCGTCGGCGGTCGAACTTGGCCGCGGTGTGACCGCGATGGCGCCGGTACGCAACTGTCGAGGATAGAGCGGCCTCGGGCCGCGCACCGCGCTATAGCGTCACGCCCCGCTTCCAGATCGCGATCTCGCGTTCGTCGTTGCGCTCGGCGGCGGTCGCCTCGCCCGACGCGATCGCGATCACGCGGTCGAGCAACCCGGTCGCCGCACCGTCGGCATCTTCAAGCGCCTGCCCCGCATCGAAATCGATCCAGCCCGGCTTGCGTTCGGCGAGCGCGGTGTTCGACGCGATCTTGATCGTCGGGACCGGGAAACCGAGCGGCGTGCCGCGCCCGGTGGTGAACAGGATCGCGGTCGCCCCCGCCGCCGCCAGCGCGGTGCAGGATACCGCGTCGTTGCCCGGCGCCTCCAGCAGAGTCAGCCCGCGCCGGCGCACGCGCTCGCCATAGCGGCGCACGTCGGTGACGGTCGCGTGCCCCGCCTTCTGCACCGCGCCCAGCGACTTTTCTTCAAGCGTGGTGATGCCGCCGGCGATGTTGCCGGGCGACGGATTCTCCGACACCGGCTGCCCGGCATCGACGAAATAGCGTTTGAAGCCGTTGACCATAGCGACCAGCCCCGCGAACACGTCGGCATCGGCGGCGCGGTCCATCAACATCTGTTCGGCGCCGAAGATCTCGGGGATTTCGGTCAGGATCGCGGTCCCGCCTGCCGCCGTGACCGCGTCGCTCATCCGCCCGACCAGCGGATTGGCAGTCAGGCCCGAAAAGCCGTCCGACCCCCCGCATTTGACGCCCAGCACAAGCTCGGACAGCGGCACCGCCGTCCGCTCGACCGTCTCCGCCAGCGCAACGAGTTCGGCGACGTGGGCCACGCCCTCGGCCACTTCGTCGGTCGCCGACTGCGCGCGCACCGTGCGGATGCGGTCGCGCAGGGCGGGGTCGATCATCGCCACCAGCCGGTCGAGCTGGTTCGATTCGCACCCCAGCCCGACCAGCACAACGCCCGCCGCATTCGGATGCTGCGCCAGTGCGGCAAGGATCGCGGTCGTGCCGTCCAGATCGTCGCCCAATTGCGAGCAGCCGAACGGGTGGACCAGCGCGTGGATCCCGTCGATGCGCCCGCCGTGCAGGGCATCGCCCCGCGCCGCGATCTTCTGCGCCGTCCGCGCGACGCAGCCGACGGTCGGGATCACCCACACTTCGTTCCGGGTCGCGACGCACCCGTCCGCCCGCCGATAGCCGAGGAACTCGCGCGGCGCCGGCGGCGTGGCCATCGACGCCGCCTGCGGTACGTAGCGATAGTCGCCGTGCGTGCAGAGCGCGGTCGCGACATTGTGGACATGAACATGCTCGCCGACCGCGATGTCCCGCGTCGCGCGACCGATCGGGAAGCCGAACTTGATGACCGGCGCCCCCGCCGCCACCGCGCGCACCGCGATCTTGTGCCCGACCGGAACCGCGTCGCGCACCACCAGTCCGTCGATCGCCTCCCCCGGCTCCAGCGCGCCGAGCGCCGTCGCGACATCGTCGCCGGGATCGACCTGAAACACGCGCTCGCCTGCCATGCCGCCCGCCATACCGGGCGGGAAGCGTCACCGCCAGCGGCTTATGACACCGGGATCAATCCTCCGCGGCGATCCGCACGCGCAGGCCGTCGAGCGCATCGGTGAACTCGATCTGGCAGGAAAGGCGAGACGTTTCGTCGCGGTCTGCAGACGAATCGAGCAGGTCGTTCTCGTCCTCGCTCATCGACTTCAGTTTGGCCGCAAATTCCGGGTCGATATGGACGTGGCACGTCGCGCACGAACAGCAGCCGCCGCACAGCGCCAGCAATTCGTCGAAGCCGTTGTCGCGGATGACTTCCATCACCGACAGGCCCGCCTCACCCTCGACCGAGCGTTCTTCCCCCTCGCGGGTCGTGACGATAAGTGTCGGCATCTGTCCTCATTCTCCAAAGCGTGTCGCGACCGGCCATGCCTTGCCGCCCGCGCGAATTCAAGAAAGCGTGGAAACCGCATGGGCCTGTCCGCCGACCAGCTTCGCACCTCGCTCGACGCGCTCGCGGATATCGAGCCGGCCTTTGCCGCCGCGATCGCGCGATCGGGCTATCCCGAGCCGCGGATCAGCCAGCCGGGCTATGCCACCTTGCTGCGCACGATCGTCGGCCAACAGATAAGCGTCGCCGCGGCGGCCTCCGTGTGGGCAAAGCTGGAGGCGGCGCTCGGCGACCTGACCGACCCAGCGGTCGTCGCTGCGGCGTCCGACGAGACGCTGCGTACCGCCGGGTTCTCCCGCCAGAAGGCCGGCTACGCCCGCAGCCTTGCCGACGAAGTGACGAGCGGGCGGCTGGACCTTGCCCACCTCCCCGCCGACGACGAGGCTGCGATCGCGCAGCTGGTGCGAGTGAAAGGCATCGGGCGGTGGTCGGCGGAAATCTATCTGCTGTTCGCGGAGGGGCGCGCCGACGTCTGGCCGGCGGGCGACCTGGCCGTGCAGATCGAGGTCGGGCGCATCCTCGGCCACGACGCCCGCCCGAGCGAAAAGGCGACGCGCGCGCTGGCCGAGGCCTGGCGCCCCCACCGCGGCGCAGCGGCGATCATGGCGTGGCATCATTACAAGACCGACATGGCGGTCATCTGAAACGCGAAACGGCGACCGGGTCGCCCCGGCCGCCGTTCCTTCGTCATCGTTGCCGATGGCGTCGCGTCAGAAGCGGAACGCCGCCGTCGCGCGCAGGCTGTGCCAGCGGAACTTGTCGTCCGAACGGCGGAAATCGGTGCCGGTCGTGTTCGGCGCCAGGATGAACGGGTTGGTCGCAGGCGCGGTGCCGGCGCTGGCGCGGACGCGGTAATCGTCGTCCTTGTACTCGTGGTACATATACTCGACGCCGACCGAGAAGTTGTTGCCCAGCAGCTGCTCGATACCGCCGCCGGCCTGGAAGCCGAGCTGGTTGCGCTTGCCGCGGCCGGCGAAGGCGTTGGCAGTGTTGCTGGTGAAGAACTCGTTGTCGATGCGGGCGTAGCCGAGGCCGCCGGTGCCGTAGAACAGCGTGCTGTCACCCGCGACATAGCCGGCGCGCAGGCGGGCGGCGCCCTCCCACTCGATGCTGCGGCGCATGGTGTAGCTCGCCGGCGTCGTCGAGAAGGCCGACACGCTGTCGTTGATCTCGCTCTTGCCGAATTCGCCGACCGCACCGAACACGATCTTGCCCGACTGGATGTCGAAGCCGATCTTGCCGTTGTACGACCAGCCGTCCTTGTCGTTGCGGCACGCGGTCGGCGCGCTGCTGGTGGCGCGGCCGTTGCAGAAGCCGGGCGAAAAGGCATTGGCGCCTGCCGCCGTCGTCACCGTGTCGCCGAACGTGCCGTCCAGGTTGCGATCGAACAGGATGGTCGAGCCGTCGTCGTTCGGCTGCACGTCATAGCCGCCCGACGCGCCCACGTAGAATCCGCCGAAGCGGTTCTCGGTGGTGTCCTGCGCCATCGCGGGCGCGGCCAGCGTCATCGCGGCAGTGCCGATCAGGGTGGCGTAAGCCAGTCGCTTCATCATCGGAATTCCCTTTGTTATCGAGGTTGTCCCCGGTGTTCCCGGCAGGATGTCCGTCGCTGAACGGCGCTTGGATGCATTCGTATCCGCCGCGGCGCACAACAATCTCGATCAGTGACATTTCCGCAACAGCCGTCAGGTCGCCCGCCTTGGCAGCGTCGCGCGATGCGCTCTATAGCTTGGCTCATGTCGTCCGACCTCTTCGCCGCCGGTTCCGCGGCGCCATCATCCGATTACGATGCCTCGTCGATCGAGGTGCTGGAGGGGCTGGAGCCGGTGCGCCGGCGTCCGGGAATGTATATCGGCGGCACCGACGAACGCGCGCTGCACCACCTGGCCGCCGAAGTGCTCGACAACGCGATGGACGAGGCCGTCGCCGGCCACGCCACCCGCATCGAGATGACGCTGGAGCCGGGCAACCGCCTGACCGTCGTCGACAACGGCCGCGGCATCCCGGTCGATCCGCATCCGAAGTTTCCGGACAAGTCGGCGCTGGAAGTCATCCTCTCGACGCTGCATTCGGGCGGCAAGTTCACCGGCAAGGCCTATGCGACGTCGGGCGGCCTGCACGGCGTCGGCGTCAGCGTCGTCAACGCGCTATCGAAGGACACGGTGGTCGAGGTCGCGCGCGGGCGCGAGCTGTACCGCCAGAGCTTCGCGCGCGGACAGACGCTGGGGCCGCTCGAGCATCTCGGCGGCACCCCCAACCGGCGCGGGACCAGTGTCGCCTTCACCCCCGATGACGAGATTTTCGGGCCGGAAATGCACTTCAAGCCCGCGCGCCTGTACAAGCTCGCGCGGTCGAAGGCGTATCTGTTTGCGGGCGTGGAAATCCGCTGGAAATGCGCGCCGGAGCTGATTTCCGACGACACCCCGGCGGAGGCGGTGTTCCAGTTTCCGGGTGGGCTTGCCGATCACCTGCGCGAACAGGTCGGCGCACGCGAATGCGCCACCGCACAGGCGTTCACCGGTCGTCAGGACTTCCCCGACGGCCAGGGCAGGGTCGAATGGGCGGTCGCGTGGCCCTTGTGGTCGGACGGCAGCTACAGCTGGTATTGCAACACCATCCCGACCCCCGACGGCGGCACTCACGAACAGGGCCTGCGCCAGGCGCTGACCCGCGGCATCCGCGCGTTCGGCGACCTGGTCGGGCAGAAAAAGGCGAAGGATATCACCGCCGACGACGTGATGGTCGGCAGCGAGCTGATGCTGAGCGTCTTCATCCGCGATCCGCAATTCCAGAGCCAGACCAAGGACCGGCTGACCAGCCCCGAGGCGACCGGCCTGGTCGAGCGTGCGGTGCGCGACCACTTCGATCATTTCCTGTCCGACAATATGGAGCGCGGCAAGGCGCTGCTCGGCTATGTCATCGACCGCATGGACGACCGCCTGCGCCGCAAGCAGGAGCGCGAAGTCAAGCGCAAGACGGCCACATCGGGCCGCAAGCTGCGCCTTCCCGGCAAGCTGACCGACTGTTCCGCCGACGACCCCGCCGGCACCGAATTGTTCATCGTCGAGGGCGATTCCGCCGGCGGCTCCGCCAAGCAGGCGCGCGATCGCAAGACCCAGGCGATCCTGCCGATCCGCGGCAAGATCCTGAACGTGGCCAGCGCGACCAGTGCGAAAATACTCGCCAATCAGGAAATCGCCGACCTGATCCAGGCGCTCGGCTGCGGCACGCGCAAGGACTGTAGGCCCGAAAACCTGCGCTACGACCGCATCGTCATCATGACCGACGCCGACGTCGACGGCGCGCATATCGCCACGCTGCTGATGACGTTCTTCTTCCAGGAAATGCCCGACATCGTCCGGCAGGGGCATCTCTACCTCGCCCAGCCGCCGCTCTACCGCCTGACGGTCGGCGCGAAGTCGGTGTACGCCCGCGACGACGCCCACCGCGCCGAGATCGAGGCGGGCGTGTTCAAGGGTAAGAAGGTCGACGTCGCCCGCTTCAAGGGGCTCGGCGAAATGAACCCGCAGCAGCTGCGCGAGACGACGATGGACCCGCGCACCCGCGGCATGTTGCGCATCACACTTCCCCAGGAATATGAAGAACGTGCCGGCGTAAAGGATCTGGTCGACCGTCTGATGGGCACCAACCCTGCCCACCGCTTCGCCTTCATCCAGGAAAACGCCGCGCGGCTGGAAGAGGAGGCGATCGACGCATGATGCTGTTGTGGATGGCGCTCGCGGCGCAGGCGGTTCCAGGCACGGTGTTGCGTCCCGACAAGGACAGCGACGTGATCGTCGTGATCGCCCGCGATACGCGAAAGAGCAAGGCCGCGCTGGACGCCTGCATTCGCCGCAAATGCCCCCCGCAAGAGGATATCGCCGCGACGATCACGCACGCTGAAAATCAGTTCATCGATGGCGATTTCGAAAATGCCTGGGCGACGTTGCGCAGAAGCAGGGGACGCAACGATCGATACGCCTCGACATTGCCCAAGTCCGTCAGCGGGTTGCGACAGTTCAGCGCGGATATGGCGACCGTGCTTGGCGAGCCGGATCTGGCCCGGGTCGGAACGATCGATTCGCTTTCGGCCCTGAAGGCGAAAAAGAACGCGTCGCAAGCCGATCTGGAACTCAAGCGGCTGGAGATCGGCGACGCGTTCGCGCGCCAGAGCAACCTGGAGGCGGCAACGACGCCGCTACCACTGCGCAGCCGGCTGCAGATGGCGGTCAGCGTGTATGATGCGGTGGCGAAGCGGGCCGCAGAAGCCCGTCTGCCGGACGTGCAGGGGCGGGCGATGCTTCGGTCGGCGTCGCTGTTTGCGCAACTTGCCAGCGACAACGCCATGTACCGGCAACAGGCGAACCGACGCATCGCGGCGCTGCGGGCGACGACCGACCCGGCGATGCAGACCTATCGCGAGGCCGCCGAAATTCTGGTGGCACGCGCTGCTTATGATCGCGGCGATCCCGCCCCGATCGAGCGCCTGCTCGACACGTATCCGAGCCGCACACGCTCGCCGATGCTGGTGGTCGCTCCGCGGCTCAGTCTCGGAGAAGATGGTAGCTGCGTCGACGCTGGCGCGAACGGTCCCGATGTTCAGGACCAGTGGATCGACTATGACTTCGTAATCGATGCCGGCGGACGCGTCGGCGACATCGTCGAAAGGCGCCGGGGCAAGCATGCCGATGGCGCCTGGATAAATGTCGCCCAATCATCGCTTAGAGGCCGGCGATACCTGCCGCTGGAGATGGCTCAGGGCATGACCGGCGTTTCCCGCCGGGAGCGGTTCGTCCTGGTGGCCGACCGGGCGACGAAGACCGGGACGCGCATCGCAAGCGGCTGCGGGCCGGCGAAGATCATCACGGTCGATCTGACCGGAACGATAACGTCCGCCTCACGATCCTGAAGGCGCTGGAAATCGCCGGGTCAATTCCCGCCGATCAGGTCCCCGAACTGTCCCAGCACGCTGCCTTCTCCGCGATTCTGGCCGCCGCGTGAGCCCGCCGCGGCCAGCATGCGGCCGGCTAGGCGTGAGAACGGCAGCGACTGGATCCACACCTTCCCCGGGCCGCGAAGGCGGGCGAAGAAGGCGCCTTCGCCGCCGAAGATCATGCTCTTGACGCTGCCCGCGCGGACCAGGTCGAAATCGACGCTTGGGGTGTAGGCGGCCAGGCACCCGGTATCGACGTGCAGTTCCTCGCCCGCGGCCAGTTCGCGCTCGACGATAGCGCCGCCCATCTGGACGAAGACCCAGCCATCGCCCTCAAGCCGCTGCATGATGAAGCCTTCGCCGCCGAACAGGCCGGTCATGATCTTCTGCTGGAAGTGGATGCCGATGGCGACCCCCTTCGCGGCGCACAGGAAGCTGTCCTTCTGGCAAATGAGCGTACCGCCGACGCTGTCCAATTTCAGCGGGATGATCGCGCCCGGCGTGGGCGAAGCGAAGGCGACGCGCGCCTTGCCGCTGCCGAGATGCGTGAAGACGGTGGTGAACAGCGATTCGCCGGTCACCAGCCGCTTTCCCGCGCCGAGCAGCTTGCCCATGAAGCCACCGCCCTGCCCGCCCGATCCGTCGCCGAACACGGTCGTCATGTCGATGCCGGCATCCTTCCACACCAGCGCCCCCGCCTCCGCCACCGCGCTTTCGCCCGGATCGAGCTCGATCTCGACGAACTGCAGTTCCTGGCCCTTGATCTCGAAATCGATGTCGTCGGCGAGGCCCGCCTTACGATGATGGGTCCAGGGGCTGGGTGCGGACATCGGCGATTCCCTTCTTGCGGCGGCGCGCGGCTGGTGTAACACTACACTAATACACAAAGAGGGGCTCCATGCGCAATATCCTCGCCATCGCACTCGCCGCCATGCCCTTCGCCGTGGCCGCGCCCGCTACCGCACAGGTTGCCCCCGCCGCCCCGGTCGTGGCCGCACCGCAGCTGACCGCGCGGATCGAAGAGGTGCTGACGATCCTGAAGGGCGGCGGCGACTATGACGCCACGTTCGCGCCGCCATTCCGCGCGCAGGTACCCAGGGAGAAATTTGCCGCCGTCACGAAGCAGTTGACCCAGGCCGCTGGCGCGCCGCAGCGGATCGCGTCGGTCAGGGCCGTGAGCCCCTATGCCGCGGTCGTGACGATCGCCTGCGAACGCGCGGTCGCCACCTTGCAGATAGCGATCGATGCGACCGCGCCCTACCAGGTGTCGGGCCTGCTGCTGTCGGGCGTATCGGCGGCGGAGGCGAGCGTCGGTGCCGTCGATGCTGCGCTCGCGGCACTGCCCGGCACGACCGGCTTCCTGCTCGCTCGGCTGGACGACGGCGGTCCGAAGTCGATCGTCGCGCGCAACGCCGACCGCGCGTTCGCGATCGGGTCGGAGTTCAAGCTGGTGATCCTGGCCACGCTGGTGCGCGATGTCGCCGCCGGCAAGCGTCGCTGGGAAGACCGCGTGACGCTGGACGGCAGTGAGCGGCCCGCGGGCGGCTGGGCGCGGGCGGCAAAGGGCACGCAGGTGTCGCTGCGCGATCTGGCGGCGAAGATGATCTCGGTCAGCGACAACAGCGCGACCGACATTCTGCTGGAAACGGTCGGGCGGTCGCAGGTCGAGGCGATGATGCCGGTGGTCGGCATCGCCGCGCCCGCACGCTCGCGCCCGTTCCTGACGACGGCGGAAGTGTTCAAGCTGAAGGCGGTGTCGGCGCTCGCCGACCGCTATCTTGCGCAGACCGAGGCAGGCCGCCGCGCGATGCTGGCCGGGGAGATCGCGCGGATGCCGCTGTCGGCGGTCCCCTCGACGCTGTTCGCCGATGGCAAGCCGGTGCGGATCGGCGAGCTCGAATGGTTCTTCTCGCCAAGCGACGTCGCGCGCACGCTAGACTGGATCCGCCGCGCGAGCGCGTCCGGCCCTGCCGCCGACGTTCGCGCGATCCTGGCGATCAATCCGGCCCTGCCGCCGGCGACGGCATCGCGCTGGACCTACGCCGGGTACAAGGGCGGGTCGGAGCCGGGCGTAATGGCGATGAGCTGGCTGCTCCAAGCGAAGGACGGGCGCTGGTATGCGGTGTCGGGCAGCTGGAACGACTCCGCCAAGGGCGTGGACGAAATGCGTTTCGCGTCGCTGATGCAGCGCGCGGTCGAGCTTGCCGTTCCCTAGAGCCCGCGCATCCGCCCAAGATGATAGCGCGCACGGCGGACGATGCCGATCAGCATCAGCCCAAGTGCCGTGACGATCAGCACCAGCGGTACCAGCTCCGGCAAGCCCGGCATCACTGTCCCGCGCAGGATCGCGGTCAGGATGCCCAGCCCGGCGAGCAGGAAGCCGAGCTGGCGGGTGCCGGCGGCGACGTGGCGCAACTCCGCCTTGTAGCGAGCGAGTTCGACCGGGTCGGCGAGGTCGGGGGCCGGATCGCTCACCGCCGCCATTCCTCACGCAGCAAGCCCCATATCCACGCATCGCGCACGCCGATGTGCGTTTCCCATTCGCCGCGCAGATGCCCCTCGCGGGTGAAGCCCAGCCGGGTCAGCAACGCGTTCGAGGGTAGGTTTTCGGGATCGGTGTCGGCCCAAACGCGTCGGTACCTCTCGGTTTCGAACAGCAGGTCGATCAGCCGCGACACGCCCTCGCGCGCCAGGCCGCTGCCCCAGTCGCGCCGCAGGACCATATAGCCGATCTCGGCGACGCGCGGCTTGGTCTCGCACGCGGCAAGCGTGCCGACGACGCGGCCGTCGTCCTTGGCCCGTATGGTCCAGCCACGCCAGTCGGTGGAACGCGCCCCGTCGGCGAGGTAGATGCGGGTTTCGTCGATGGACGCATGCGGCGCGCTCGACCACCACGTCATCGCTGCGACGTCGCTATAGGCGGGGTGCAACGCCTCGGCATCGTCGATCGACTGCGGGCGCATCGTCAGCCGCTCGCTGTCGAACTCCGGGTTCAGGAACGCTGTCGGCTCCGCCCCGCTCATTGCGCCAGCGCGTCGACCAGTGCGCGGACCTTCTTCTGGCGCCACTGCGGCAGCGGCGCGACCAGCCAGTATCCGCGGCCCGACGCCCGCGGCTCGCCCACCAGTACCACGCGGCCCGCAGCGATGTCCGCGCGCGCGACCAGTTCGGGAACGCACGCGCGCCCCAGCCCGGCGGCAGCGGCATCGACCGCTAGCCCCGCGTCGGCAACCCGCACCTGCGCGCCGGCATCCTCGCTCAGACAGCCCGGCCACGCGATCGGCGTGTCGGCCCCGCCCGCAGGCGCCGCCACCGTCACCATGCCGTCCGATTCGATCGCCTCGCCCTCATGCTCGCCCGGCCCCTCGCCCCAGCGGATCGCGAGGTCGAGGTTGGCTTCGCTGAAGTCGACGCTCTCGTCGCCGACGATGGCAAAACGGATTTCGCCATCGCCCGAAGAAATCTCGGCCAGCCGCGCCATCAGCCATTTCGAGGTCAGGTCGCGCGGGGCGGCGATGGTCAGCGCCTTGGACGACTGGCCCGCCTGCATAGCCCGCACCGATTCCTCGAACTGGAGAAAGCCGGCGCGCAACGGCGCAAGACCCGCCTCGCCCTCCGGCGTCAGCTCCAGCCCCTTGGTGGTACGGCGGAAGAGGACAGTACCGAGCGTATCCTCCAGCGCGCGGATCTGCTGGCCGACCGCGGCGGGCGTCACCGCCAGTTCGTCGGCGGCACGAGTGAACGACAGATGCCGCGCCGCCGCGTCCAGCACGCGCAGGCCGTTCAGGGGGAGGTGGGTACGCTTCAAAACCGCAACTCGTATCGATGAAGCGCGCCCCGCCCGTTCGCCTTGAGCTTGTCGAAAGGCGTGCCCGGAACACGTGCTTCGACAAGCTCAGCACGAACGGGTTTTTGGAGATAACCACTCACGCCCCCACCGCCGGCGCCATCAGCGCGAAGTGCGGGATCGCGACGTCGAACGACGCGCCGTCGTCGGCGATCATGCGGTAGCTGCCGCGCATCGCGCCGGTCGGCGTTGTCAGCGGGCAGCCCGAGACGTAATCGTAGCTTTCACCCGGCGCGATCACCGGCTGTTCGCCGACGACGCCCTCTCCCTCCACCGTGTGCCGGGCACCGCGACCGTCGGTGATGATCCAGTGGCGGGTCAGCAGCTGGACGGTGCGTTCGGACGTGTTCTCGATGCGGATGTGGTACGACCAGAACCAGCGCCCCCGCGCCGGCTCAGACTGGTCGGCGAGGTAGCTGACCGCGACCCGCACGACGATGCCGTCGGTGTCGGCGACCTGCCCGAACAGCCGGTCCATGACGCCGCTCACGCTACAGCCCCACCGTGCGGAGCGCCTGGTCGAGATCGTCGATCAGGTCCTGCGGATCTTCCAGCCCGACGTTCAGGCGCAGCATCCCCTCGGTCACGCCCATCTCCACGCGCTTCTCCTCGGCCAGCCCGGCGTGGGTGGTCGACGATGGATGCGTCATCAGCGAGCGCGAATCGCCGATGTTGTTCGAGATGTCGATCAGCCGCAGCGCGTCGAGCAGGCCGTGCGCCTGCGTCCGCCCGCCATCGAGGATGATCGCGAAGATGCACCCGGCCATGTCCATCTGCGACATGGCGAGCGTGTGCTGGGGGTGGCTGGCGAGGCCGGGATGCAGGATCTGCGGCACGCGGCCTTCCAGGAACGTGCCGACCTTCAGCGCATTCTCGCTCTGACGGCGGATGCGCAGGTCGAGCGTCTCGAGTCCCTTCAGCACCACCCAGGCATTGAACGCGCTCAAGGTCGGCCCGGTGTTGCGCGTGAACGGCAGCAACGTGTTGGTGATGAAATCCTCGGTGCCGCACACCGCGCCCGCCAGCACGCGACCCTGCCCGTCCATCATCTTCGTCGCCGAATAGGCGGTGATGTCTGCGCCATATTCCATCGGCCGCTGGAGAGCGGGCGTCGCGAAGGCATTGTCGACGAGCGTCCGCACGCCGCGTTCGCGCGCCATGCCGCACACCGCGCGCAGATCGACCACGTCCATCGTGGGATTGGCCGGCGTCTCGAAGAAATAGAGCTTGGTATTCGCTTTCGTCGCGTCGGCGAACTGGTCGGCGTCGCGCGCGTCGACGATCGTGGTTTCGATCCCGAATTTCGGCAGCAGCGTGTCGGTCAGCCAGCGGCACGACCCGAATGCCGCGCGGCCAGCGACGATATGGTCGCCGCTTTCAAGCTGGCACAGCAGCGCCGCGGTCATCGCGGCCATGCCGGTCGCCATCGTACGGCACGCCTCGGCGCCCTCCAGCAGGGCGATGCGCTGCTCCAGCATCTCGACCGTCGGGTTCTGGAGCCGCGAATAGGTCATGCCGGCCTGCTCGCCGGCAAAGCGCGCCGCGGCGTCGCCGGCACAGTCGTAGGCATAGCCAGATGTCAGGAACAGCGCCTCGCTCGTCTCACCGAACTCGCTGCGCGCGGTTCCGCCGCGCACCGCCTGGGTGGCGGGCCGCCAGTGGCGGGTGATCGACTGGTCCTGTCCGGTGCGCCGCTTCATGTTTTCCGCCTTGCCGGAGCGTGTGCGCTGACGCAACCGTGCGGACGATGCCCGCCCGCCTGAGCCACCCCGCCTTCGCCGCGCTGCTGATCGCGCTCGCCGCGCAGTTGCTGTTCTCGATCAACCTCGCCCGCCCGTCGAAGCCGGTGTTCGACGAGGTTCATTACGTCCCCGCCGCGCGGACGCTGCTGACGCTGGAGCGACCGGCGAACATCGAGCATCCGCTGTTGGGCAAGGAGCTGATCGCCGCCGGCATGGCGGTGTTCGGCGACAATCCGATCGGCTGGCGCGCGGCATCGACGCTGGCGGGCACGGCGACCGTCACCGGCATCTTCGCGATCCTGATGCTGCTTTTCGGGTCGGTGCGGACCGCGAGCTACGGCGCGGCGTTCGCGGTGCTGGGCAACACGCTCTACATCCATGCGCGCATCGCCATGCTGGAGCCGTTCCTGGCGGCGTTCGTGGTAGGCGGGGTGGCGGCGCTGCTGTGGGCGATGCGCAGCCCGCCGGATCGCGTCACGCGGCGCTGGGTGCTCGGCGCGGTGCTGCTCGGCCTGGCGACGGCGGTGAAGTGGACTGCGGCGCCTTACATAGCCTTCGCCTCCCTCGCCTTCGTCGCGATCCGTGCGCGGCGCCACGATCTGTGGCCGGGATTGGCGGCGGCGAAGGGCGTCATCCTGCTCGGCGTGATCAGCGTCGCCGCCTATGCCGTCACGTTCCTGCCCGCCTTCTTCTACGCGCAGGACGCGATGACGCCCGGGGGGCTGATCCCCTTCCAGTTCGAGATGTACGCGCGCCAGACGCAGGTGCTCAGCCCCCACCCCTATCAGTCCGGCTGGATGACCTGGCCGCTCGAACTCCGCCCGATCTGGTATCTGTACGAGCCGGTCGACGGCGCGGTGCGCGGCATCCTCTATGTCGGCAACCCGGCGATCATGTGGGGCGGGCTGATCGCGGTCGGCTGGCTGGCGTGGCGCTGGTGGACGACCCGCGACGCGCGCGCCGGCGCGATCGCGCTGCTGTGGATCGCGAGTCTCGCGATCTGGGCGGTGATCCCGAAGAGCCTGGGCTTCTATTATTATTACTATCTCAGCGGCATCTGGCTGTGCGTCGCGTTGCCCGCCGCGTTCCACCTGCGCGCCCACGGGGAACGAGACAGCGCGATGTTCTGGTTCGGCTGCATTGCGCTCGGCCTGTTCGCCTATTTTTACCCGATCCTGTCGGCGGCGGCGCTGCCCAGCGACCAGGCGTTCAACCACTGGATGTGGTTCGACAGCTGGCGTTAACGATAGCGCCCCCACACGAAGCGCGAGCTGAGCGCGAAGTTCCACACCGCGGCAACGACGATCCCGGCCAGCGCCGACACCGCCCAGCCGCCCTGCTGCACGTCGTGCAGGAACGCCGCGACGCCGACATTGGCGACCGCTCCGATCGCGCAGACCAGGCAGAAGCCGATCCAGCCGTCGAACAGCTGGCGTGCCCCCTTCAGCCGGCGGTCGCGGTAGGTCAGCGCATTGTTGAGGAAGAAATTGAACGTCATCGCCACCGCGGTCGCGACGATGGTCGCGGTCAGGAAGCGCATGCCGAGCCCGCGGAACAGCGGCCACAGCACCGCCAGATGCACCGCCGCCCCCGCCGCGCCGATCGCCGAGAACATCGCGAAGCGCACCGGCACGACCTTGCCGAACATGCGGTCATACAGCGCGATCAGATATTCCATCGCGACGACGTGATCGAGCTTGCTCTCGCCCGCCTCGCGCACGCGGAAGGTATAGGGCAGTTCGCGGAATTTCAGAGGGCGCGGGCTGGCCGTCATGATGTCGAGCAGGATCTTGAACCCGATCCCCGACAGCACCGGCACCAGCCCCCGCAACACATCGGCCCGGATCGCGAAGAAGCCCGACATCGGATCGGACAGGTCCGCCTTCAGGACGCGCCGCGACAGGCGGGTGGCGAGGGCCGACTTGGCGACGCGGTCGCGGTCCCAGTCGCCGGTGCCGCCGCCCGTCATGAAGCGCGAGCCGATGACGACGTCGACATCCGGCTCGGCGGAAAGCACGTCGAGCATCTGCGGCAACAACCGCTCATCATGCTGAAGATCGCCGTCGATCACCGCGACGACGGGCGCGGCGCTGGCGCACATCCCTTCGATACAGGCAGTCGACAGGCCGCGCCGCCCGATGCGCTGGATCACCCGGACGCGCGGGTCGATGCGGGCCAGGTCGCGGGCGGCGTCGGCGGTGCCGTCGGGCGAATCGTCGTCGACGAAAATCGCTTCCCAGGAGCGCCCGGCGAGCGCGGCGTCGAGCTTGGCGACCAATGCGGCGACGTTCGCGCGCTCGTTGAACACCGGCACGACGACGGCAATTTCGAGCGGGCGGCTCACAGGCGCGCGAGCACCGCGTCGCCCATCTGACTGGTCGACAGCGCGCCGCCGAGGTCCGCGGTCCGCGCGCCGCCGACCAGCGCCGCGGTCACCGCCGCCTCGATCCGATCGGCCATGTCGGCGCGGTCGAGCGAATGGCGCAGCATCATCGCCGCCGACAGGATCGTCGCGCACGGGTTCGCCTTCCCCTGGCCGGCGATGTCGGGGGCGGAGCCGTGGATCGGTTCGTACAGCCCCTTGACCCGCCCACCGATCGCCTCGCCGAGCGACGCCGACGGCAGCATCCCGATCGACCCTGCGCACATGCTCGCCTGGTCGGACAATATGTCGCCGAACAGGTTGCCCGTGACGATCGTGTCGAACTGGCCCGGATTGCGCACCAGCTGCATCGCGGCGTTGTCGACGTACATGTGGGTCAGCGCCACGTCGGGATAGTCGGCGGCAGTCTCGATCACCACGTCGCGCCACAGCTGCGACGTCTCGAGCACATTGGCCTTGTCGACCGAACACAGCTTGCCCGTCCGCCCGCGCGCGGTTTCGAAGCCGACGCGAGCGATGCGCCGCACCTCGATCTCGTCATAGGCCATCAGGTCGTAACCCTCGCGCAGGCCCTCGATCGTCTCGCGGCGACCCTTCTCGCCGAAATAGACGTCGCCGGTCAGCTCGCGGACGATCACCAGATCGATTGCGCCGGCGACTTCGGGGCGGAGCGCGGACGCATCCTCCAGCCCCGGGAACAGCTTCGCCGGACGCAAATTGGCGAACAGGTTCAGCTCCTTGCGCAGCCCCAGCACCGCCTGTTCGGGGCGCAGCGACCGCTCGACGCCGTCGAAGCGCGCATCGCCCACCGCGCCGAACAGGATGGCGTCGGCCTGCTCGGCCAGATCGAGCGTCGAGATCGGCAACGGATGACCGAGCGTTTCATAGGCCGCGCCGCCGACCGGCGCTTCCTCGAACGTCAGGCCGAGGTCGAGCGCATCGAGCACGCGGCGCGCCTCCGCGACGACTTCGGGTCCGATCCCGTCTCCGGGCAGGAGGGCGATGAGTGGCATGCGTGATCCCCGTTGCGCCCCGCTTCCTTGGCGGGAGGCCGGGATTTACGCAACCGCCCGCTTGATCCGGTCGACCAGCCGCTCGCGTGCCGCCAGCGCATCGGCGGCGCGGCCGTGGAGCAGGTCGCGCTCCAGGAAATGGCCGGTGATCGCCAGGCCGGCGAGGATATCGTCCCACGCCCCGGTCCCGCCCGCGGTCAGGAACGGCGGCAGGCGCATGAGCCTCGCTTCATACCCCGTCGCCGCCGCTCGGCTCACCGCGCCGCTGCTTTTCGGGCTGACGAAGGCGAGGTCGTCGCTCGCGCCCGTCGCCACGCACGTCGTAAGGTCGAGCCCGAAGCCGAGTTCGGCGAGCAGCAGCAGCTCGTAGCGCACCAGCGCCACCGCCCAACCGCGCGCGCCGGGCGCCGCCTCGATCGCATCGATCACTGCGTCGAGCGCGGCATGGAGGCGGGGGTAGGACTGTCCCTCAGGCAGCACCGCGGCCGTCAGCGCCGTCGTCCAGTCAAGCGCGGCGGCGGCCAACGGCTCGGCATACAGCGGCGCGCGACTATCGAGCAGCTCGACCGTCAGCCCCGGCAAGGCGTCCTCAGTTCGTGCCCGCCACTCGCCCAGCACGCGGTTGCCAGGCTGCAGCACCGGGCGCAGCCGCCGTCCATGACCGCCGCGTACATAGCCCGCCTGCAGCCCGTGCTCCGGCGTCAGCGCCCGCACCACCGCGCCATGCTCGCCGTGCGCGCGAATGCTCAGGACAATGGCGGGCGTACGAAGGTGCATGGCCCCCTTCTGCCGTCTCCAAAGGGAGAAGGATACCGCCGCTTGCCAGCGTGCGGCTTAGCGAAGGTTGGATGAGGGTAGGCGTTCTCGACAAACACGCCGGAGACGATCAGCCACGCCGCAGCTTGCGCACCATATCCCGCAGCCCGCCGCGCGCGACGAGCCGCTTCGCCCGCGCCACCGCGCCATCGAAGCCCGCCAGCGCCGCGATCGCCGCGCGGTTCGCCACCGTGGGCCGCAACAGCAACAAGTCGACGCAGGCCACCCCGCCGCTCGCCAGCGCGCGTTTGTGCTGGCCCTCGCCTTCCGTAAAGTCGAACGCGCGCAAATCGCCTTCCGCGAACAGATCGCGCATCGCCTCCCATTGCAGCAGCGTGCCGGGCGACAGCACCCCAACCGCCGGATCATGCCCGACATAGGCGTAGATCACCACGCTATCGACGATCGGGCAATAGAGATAGGCAACCGCCCGCCCCTCAACGAAAAGCAACCAGGCCCGGACCTGCCCCGCCGCCGCCAGCGCGACCATCTCGTGGCGGAATACCGGCGTGTCGGGCAAGCCAGCGCCGAGCAGCTTCTCCTGATAGGTCGTCGCCGCCACCACGCGCGCCAGGGCATGAAATTCCTCGATTTCGGCAGGCGTGCGATACCGCCGCACCTCGACCGCCCCGGCCTTCTTCGTCTTGCGCTTCAGCGTGGACCGGGTGTTGCCCGACAGCCCGGCCCACCACGCGTCGTAGCCCGGCGCCAGGTCGGCGAAATAGCGCGTGTAGCGTTGCCGGACGTGCGCGATCATGCCGCGCGCCGCCGCGACCTCACCCAGCCGATCCTCGGGCAGCGACGTCACCAGATAGCCGTCCGCTCCTGCATCGAGCGCGGGCACCACCGGCGCCCGCTCGGCCCGCGCGTCGTCGAGCGACAGCGCCACGCGCACCAACCGGCGTTTCAGCGTGAACAGGGTTCGCGCGCCGATCTGGAATTTCAGCGGCAGGGGTGCGGCGATGGTCATGCCGCGCGCTCGGCGACCAAGTTCGACCACAATTGCTCGACCTGCCGCCGCCGCGTACGCCAAAGGCTCGGGCCAAGCGGCGTATCGGCGCGATCGAGCGGCAGCGCGGCGCGCTCGGCGAAATGCGTGGTCACCAGCGTATCGCGCCGCGCCGCCAGCATCGCGCACAGCGCCTCGAACCGGCGAACATGGACGGTATTGCGCTGCGTGCCGGCGCGGTTGGCGAGTTCGAAGCCGTGGCTGACGATCGTAACCGCGGCATGATCGCGGATTGCGGCGTGGTCGAGCGCGGCGCGCATCTCGCCCACCGACAGCGCGCACAGCTGGAAATGGCGCAGCCGCCCGGCGCGATCCTCGATCACCGTCACCGGCACCTCGGTCACCCCGCGGTGCGCGACCGGCGCGATCTGCCGCACCGGCAACGCGATCGCGCTCGGCCAGGGATGTTCGGAGCCGTTATGGCTGCTGTCATAGGCGAAGCCGAGCGCCGCGAGTGCGTCCAGCGTAGCGTCGTTGGCGGAATAGCTGCCCGACCGGAACGCGACCGGCGCCGGTGCACCCGCTTCGATCAGCAGGTCGCGCGCCTGCGCGATCAGCCCGCGTTGCTCTGCCGCAGAAAAGTCGATCAACTCGAACCGACCGTGCGCGGTGCGATCGACGGCTTTCGCATCGATCCAGTTGGGATGCAGGTGCAGCTGCACTTCCTGCCCCGCCGCCAGGATCGCCGCGACGACGGCGCGGACATGCTCGATCCCGTGGACCAGCGCCGGCATCGGATCGACGAAGAACGTCGCCTTAAGCCTATGCTCCGCCAGCGTCGCGAGCTGGTACGCGATCCCGACCCCCGCCGGTTCCAGCGACCGCGCGACGATCTCCGCGGACGGCAATCCCGCCGCATGGTGCCGCCACAGCAGCTCGGTATCGACCGTCAGGAACACGCGCGTCGCCATGCGTGCGGGCGTAGCGCGGGTGGGTGAAGGAAGTGGAAACTTCGGAGCGGGCAGGCGCGATCGATTACGGGCGGGCGGACGCGGGAGTAAATCCCGCGTCGTCGGTTGGCGCTGTGCGCCGCCAGCCGGCGGTGCGCGTCTCATGATTTGCTGCGCAAATCATGTGCGCGCTACCGCGCATGATAGAAATCATACACCTGTTGCGCAACCGCCGCCGACACGCCCGGCGCCTGTTGCAGGTCGGCAAGGCTGGCGTTGCGCACCGCACGGCCCGTGCCGAAATGCATCAACAGTGCCTTCTTCCGCGCCGGGCCGATGCCGGGCACGTCGTCGAGCGGGCTAGCGCCGATCGCCTTGGCGCGTTTCGCCCGGTGCGCGCCGATCGCGAAACGGTGCACCTCGTCGCGCAGCCGCTGGAGGTAGAACAGCAGCGGTGAATTCACCGGCAGCGTCAGTTCGCGCCCGTCCATCAGGTGGAACACCTCACGCCCCTCGCGCCCGTGGTGCGGCCCCTTGGCGACGCCGACCAGGCACACGTCCTCGATGCCCAGATTCTCGAGCACCGCCTTCGCCGCGTTCAGCTGCCCGCGACCGCCGTCGATCAGCACCAGGTCGGGCCACTCGCCCGAATCGCGGTCGGGATCCTCCTCCAGCGCGCGGGCGAAGCGGCGGCTGAACACCTCGCGCATCATCCCGAAGTCGTCGCCCGCGATCGTCTCCGGCCGCTTGATGTTGAACTTGCGGTACTGGCCCTTGCGGAACCCCTCGGGCCCGGCGACGACCATCGCGCCCAGCGCCGCCGTGCCCTGGATATGGCTGTTGTCGTATACCTCGATGCGCTGGGGCGGCTCGGCCAGCTCGAAGAAATCGGCGACCTCGCGGTTCAGCCGCGCCTGGGTCGTACTCTCGGCGAGGCGCCGCTCCAGCGCCTCCTTCGCGTTACGCTGCGCCTGTTCGAGCAGCCGCTTGCGCGTACCCCGCTGCGGCACCGAGATCGCGACCTTGTACCCCGCAGCCTCGCCCAGCGCCTCGGCGAGCAGCTCGCTTTCGGGCAGCTCGCGGTCGACCAGGATCGTGCGACCGGGCGGCACCTCCTCATAGAATTGCGCGAGGAACTGGGTCAGCACCTCGGTCTCCGCCACGTCGCCGGTGTGCGCGGGGAAGAAGCCGCGGTGCCCCCAATTCTGCCCGCCGCGGATGAAGAACGCCTGGATGCCCATCACGCCTTCGTGTGCGGCCAGCGCGAAGATGTCGGCGTCGCCGACCCCCTCGGCATTGATGAACTGCGTGCCCTGGATGAAGGTCAGCGCGCGCAGCCGGTCGCGGATTACCGCGGCCAGCTCGAAATCCATGTTCTCCGCCGCCGCGGTCATCTGCGCGCCGAGCTTCGCCTGGACGTCGGTCGCCTTGCCGGCCAGGAATTTCTTGGCGTCGTCGACCAGTTCGGCATAGCCCGCAGTGTCGATCCGACCCACGCACGGCGCCGAGCATCGCTTGATCTGGTAGAGCAGGCACGGCCGGTCGCGGGTCTTGAAGAAACCATCGGTACACGACCGGAGCAGGAACAGCTTCTGCAGCGCGTTCAGCGTGTTGTTGACCGATCCCGCCGACGCAAACGGGCCGTAATAATTTCCCTTCGCCCGCCGCGCCCCGCGATGCTTCTGGATGCGCGGAAAGTCGTGATCGGCACGCAGCAGGATGAACGGAAAGCTCTTATCGTCGCGCAGCAGCACGTTGTACGGCGGGCGATACCGCTTGATGAGCTGCGCCTCGAGCAGCAGCGCCTCGGCCTCGTTGTTCGTCGTCACGATCGTCATCGACCGCGTCTGCGCGACCATCCGCTGGAGCCGCTTGGTCAGGCGCGTGACATGCAGGTAATTGGCGACGCGGTTCTTCAGCGCGCGCGCCTTGCCGACGTACAGCACCTCGCCCTTGGCATCCTGCATCCGGTACACGCCGGGGCGCACGGGGAGCGTCTGGACGACGTTGCGGATCGCCGCCACCCCCGCCTCCAGGTCGGGCGCATCGCTCCCGCGGACGGTATAGGTGGCCTGTTCCTCGTTGAAGCGATTGGGGGAGGTCGGGTCGATCACGCGCCCGATCTAGGAATCAATCGCCGTGCGGGCAACTTCCCGCGCACACGAAAGCGGCGTAGCATCGCCGCGGACATCAGGGAGAGTCGCCATGAAACGCCTGCTCGCCGCCGCTCTGCTCGCCGCCCCCGCCACGCTGATCGCCCAGGGTCCGTCGCCCGAGGTCAGGGCCGCGCTCGCCAGCCCGACGCGCCCCGCCGCCGACACCGCCCGCGACGTCGCGCGCAAGCCCGGCGCGTTCATCGCCTTCGCGGGGATCAAGCCCGGCATGAAGGTCGCCGACTATATCATGGGCGGCGGATACTGGACGCGCATCCTGTCCGGCGTCGTCGGTCCTCGCGGAAAGGTCTATGCCTATCAACCCGCCGAATTCATCGGCTTCCGCGCCGCCTACGGCACCGAACAGGACGATGCGGTGAAGGGCCGGGCGAACGTCGTGCCGCTGCGCCCGGGCATCGGCGCCCTCGCCTTTCCAGAGCCGCTGGACGCGATCATCACCGTGCAGAACTGGCACGATCTGCACCTGAAAGTGTCGGGCGCCACGACCGGCAGCCTGGTCGCCAGGCAACTCTACGCCGCGCTGAAGCCCGGCGGGACGCTGGTCGTCGCCGACAACGCCAGCGCCGCGGGCACCGGCTTCACCGTCGCCGACACGCTCCACCGCGCAGAAGGTGCCGCGGTGCGCAAGGAGATTGAGGCCGCCGGCTTCCGCTACGACGGCGAGACGAAGCTGTGGGCCAACCCCGCCGACCCGCACGACAAGATCGTGTTCGACCCCAGCATCCGCGGCAAGGCCGACCAATTCGCCTATCGGTTCAGAAAGCCGAAGTGATTGAGTCCTCCCCGGCACGGGAGGGGGACCAGCCGTAGGCTGGTGGAGGGGGCGGGCCACGTACGGTATCGCTTGTGGCCCGCCCCCTCCGTCAGCGCTGCGCGCTGCCCCCTCCCCGTGCCGGGGAGGAGTTTATGCCATCCGCGCGCGAACCACGCGCTCCAGCACGGTCAGCGGCATAGCACCCAGCTTCAGCACGTCATGGAACGCCCTCGGATCCCACGTCGCTCCTGCCCGCGCCTTCGCGGCATCGCGCAGCTCGACCCATTTGGTGTGGCCGATCTTGTAGCTCGTCGCCTGCCCCGGCCATACCGTGTAGCGATCGATCTCGCCCTGGCTGCGACCGCGCGCGATGCCGGTCGTCGCGATCAGGTAATCGGTCGCCTTCTCGCGGCTCCAGCGTTTCGCGTGCATACCGGAGTCGACTACCAACCTCGTCGCACGGAACAGCAGCGACTGGAGGTAGCCGACCTGCCCCAGCGGGTCGCCGTCGTACATGCCCATCTCGTCGGCGAGCTGCTCGGAATACAGTCCCCACCCTTCCGAATAGCCGCTGAAGCCGCCGCGGCGGCGGATCAGCGGGATGTCCTGGCTCTCCAGCGCGATCATCACCTGCATATGATGCCCCGGCACCGCCTCGTGATAGCTGAGCGTCGCCAGTCCGAACTTCGGCCGATCGAAAGTGTCGCGCAGGTTGATGTAGTAGATGCCGGGCCGCGACCCGTCGAGCGACGCCGCCTGATAATAGCCGCCCGGTGACCCCGCCTGGATCGATGGCGGCACGCGGCGGACCTCGACCGGCGCCTTGGGCAACGTCGCGAATTGCTCCGGCAGGCGCGCGTACATCGCTTTCACCTGCCCGTTCAGCAGCGCCAGCAACTGCTCGCGACCCGGATCGGTGTTCGCGAACAACTGATCGGGCCGCTGGTTGAGCGCCACCAGCCGCGCGCCGACGGTCCCCTGCGTCATCCCCTGCCGCTTCAGGATCGCATCGATCCGCGCCGCAATCTGCGCGACCTGGTCGAGGCCGAGGCGGTGGATGTCGTCGCCCGACAGCGCCACCGTCGATGCCGCCTCCGCCGCGGCGGCGTAATAGGCCTCTCCGTCAGGCAGCCGCCAGACCCCGGCGTCATGGACCGCTTTGGCCCGCAACTCGGTGACCAGCGCGCGCTGACGATCAAGCGCGGGGAACACCTTGTCCGCCACGATGCGCTCGGCGGCGGCGACCCGCGCTCCATCCAGCTTTGCGGCCTTCAACTTCGCCGCCAGTGCCGTCACCATGACGGTCGCTGCGGCGGGCTGGTCGCGGACCGCCGCCAGCTGCTTCAGCGTCGTGTCGAGGATATAGTCGGGCGCGAACACCCCCTTGGCCGCATCCTCGCGCTGCTGCTCAGAACTCTGGTCGATCGCGGTGGCGAACGCGGTCAGGCGGGCGAGATAGGCGTCGGCGTCGCCAGCTGACACGATGCGATGCTGCGATTCCAAGAAGTCGGGAACGTCGCGGTACGGCCCGCTCAACTGGCTCAGCACATAAGGCGCATACCGCCCGCCCGCCGAGCCATAGGTGAAGCGCGCACCCTTCAGCGTCTGCGCCAGCTGATAGTCGACGATATCGTAATCGAGCTGCGACGCCGGGGACAGCGCCGCCCGGTCGAACTTGCGCAGCTCCGCCTGCTCGGTCCGCGCCCGCGCCAGCCCGCGCACCCGTCCGCGCGACCCCTCGTCCGACAGCTTCGACCGCAGCCCCGCCCGCGCGCCCGTGTCGAGCCCCAGCCGCGTCGCGCCCTCCGGGCTTTCGGCCAGCCGGTCGTAGAAGAACCGGTCGAGCATCGCCCGAAACGCCGCATCGTCCCGCGCCGCGGCGGTGGCCGGAACCACGGGCAACGCCGAAGCCACCGCCAAGGCACCACCCCCGGCCAGCAATGCGCGACGATCCATGAAGCTACTCCCGATGATTACCGTATCACCGGAAGGCTATGCGGCAGCACGCCGGGTGTCGAGGCAGTCGGCTGCATCGGGCGTGCGGGTGATCGGGAGGCACAGTGTCAGTAACTCGCGCACGGATGGCCCCTGCAACGCAAAACGGCGGACCCGAAGGCCCGCCGTCCGCTTGTCCATCCGATCCCGCCGCGTCCGCAGCCGAACCGACGATCAGTTCAATCGGCCCAATCCGGCGATCGTCTTGTCGACCAGCGACTGATCGGCCTCCGCACCATGCTTCGCCGCGATCAGCGTGCCCGCGGCGCGGGTAGCGGCGTCGGCGGCCTTAGCGCGGACGTCGGCGATCGCAGTACGCTCGGCGGCCGCGATCTTGTCCTCGGCCATGCGCGCGCGGCGCGTCACCAGGTCCGCGGCGTCGGTTTCGGCCTTGGCGATCATCGCCTTGGCCTCGTCCTCGGCATGTTCGACGATCGCGCGGGTCTGGTTCTCGATGTCGCCCAGCTTGCGCGCATATTCGTCGCGCAGTGCTTCCGCCTCGGTACGAAGCTGCTTGGCTTCCTCCAGACGCTGGCGGATCGCCGCGATCTGCTTGTCGAGGCCAGCGGCGATCACCGCCGGTACCTTCTTGACGATCAGGATCGCCAGGAACGCCAGCATCGCGAGCGACACCCAGACCGTCGCGTCGAGGCCCAGGAAGGCGGGGTCGGCGTGATGCTCGGTGCCGACCTCGGCATGTTCGGTGGTCACGGCCTTGCCGCCCGTATCGGGCAGGCCCTGCGCGTGGTCGGCGTTCGACAGGTTCTGCGCGACCTCGACCGAACCGGCGGTTACGTTAGCCATGCATCGCCGCCTTCACCGCTTTCGCGGCATCCGTCTTGGTGACCTTGGCACCCGACAGGCGCTGGACGATGTCCTGCGCCGCCTCGGTCGCCACGCCTTCGATCTCGGCCATCGCCGCGGTCGATGCCGCCGCGATGTTCGCCTCGGCGGCGGCGATCTGCGCGTTCGAGGTTTCGCCGGCCTTGGCCAGCGTCGCCTCGGTCGCGGCAGCCGCCTTGGCCCGCGCCTCGCCGATCGTGCGCTGGGCACGGTCGCGCGCGGCGTTTTCCTGCGTCCGCCAGCGATCTTCCTGCGCATCGGCTTCGGCCCGCGCGGCTTCCGCCGCGGTCAGGTCGGCCGCGACGCTGGCGTCGCGCAGGTCGATCGTCGACTGGACCTTGGGCACCATCCCCCGGCCGACGACCAGGAAGACGATGCCGAACGTCAGCACCAGCCAGAAGACTTGGCTGGCCCATGTCGCTCCGAGTTGGGCTATCTGGGGCATTGGTTTCCTCGTCGGGCCCGGCGCGCCTGCACCGGACCCCGACTTGAAAAGGATGTTACGCGACGAAGATCAGGATCATCGCGACGACGAACGCGAGCAGGCCGAGCAGCTCGGCGGCCGCGAAGCCGATGAACAGGCGACCCTGCTGGCCGTCGGCAGCGCCCGGATTGCGCAGCGCGCCTTCGAGGAACTGACCGAAGACCGTGCCCACGCCGATGGCGGCCATGCCGGCGCCGATTGCCGCGAGACCCGCACCGATCAGCTTGGCTGCTTCTGCGTCCATTTTAATAACTCCTGCGTGTAAGATGTTGGTTGGTAGTAGAAAACTCAGTGCAGATGCTCGGCATCGTTGATGTACAACGACGTCAGCAGCGCAAAGACATAGGCCTGAATGCCCGCGACCAGCAGCTCGAGTGCCGAGATGCCGACCATCAGCGTGAAGCTGGGGATGCCGACCAGCACGCCGTAGCCGGCGCCGGCGTTGGCCGAATTGATGACGAAGCCGGCCAGCACCTTCAGCAGCACGTGGCCCGCCGTCATCGCGACGAACAGTCGCAGGCCGAGCGAGAACGGCCGCACGATGAACGAGACGAATTCGATCGGCGCGATCACCGGAATCATCGGCAGCGGCGTGCCGTGCGGCACGAACAGGCTGAAGAAATGCAGGCCATGCTTCCAGAAGCCGACGACCAGCACGATCGAGAAGCTCATGATCGCCAGCACGCCGGTGATCGTGAAGTGGCTGGTGAAGGTGAACGGATGCACCCCGACGACGCCCAGCGGCAGCAGGCCCAGCACGTTGGCGAACAGGATGAACATGAACAGCGAGAAGACGTAGGGCAGATACTTGCGGCCGGTCGCCTTGCCCAGGTTCTGAGTCAGCAGCGAATCGATGAAGTTCGTGAACCCCTCGACCATCATCTGCCAGCGGCCGGGTACGATCTGGCGCTTCATGCCGCCCAGCATGAACAGCCACAGCACCACGACCGTCACACACATCCATGCGGCGGAATTGGTGAAGGCGATCTGGTGGCCCCCGATCGTGAAGCCGTCCCAGATCGTCTGCACCTGGAACTGGTGCATCGGGTCGATCTTGGTGGACTGTCCTGACACGCGCTCGCTTCCTGAAAACCTGGCCAAAGATACGTGGCCGAAATTACAAGAGACGCCCGAAAATCACTTCGAGCGTCCGCTGGAAATCCTGATGATGTTCCTGAACGCCGCCGCTATCCCGAGGAACAGCAGGCCGAGCAGGAGCCACGGGGACGTACCGAGGAACCGGTCGAGCACCCAGCCGACCAGCGCCCCTCCGACCATTCCCCCGATCAGTTCGGCAAGCACACGATTGCCCAGGCGATAGCTCGCCTCGGATCCATCCTGTGCCTCTCCGGTCCTGATCGCCTCGTCGGTCTTCGCCCGGGCCAGCCGCTCATCGAGCGAAATCAGTCGGGCGTCCTCTGCGAGTGGGTCCAGTCCGGGCTCTCTCTCTGCCACGCGTCATGCTCCACTCTTGCGATAAAGCGGGCATGTCGAACAGCCGAGCGGCGAGCCCGCCAAGGCACGCGCGCTTTAGAAAACGGGTTGGGCCGAGTCAACCGAAACCCCATCTCCCGCGGGGGAGATGGGGCGAAGGTATCAGCCAGTCGCGCAGCAGCCAGCGTTCAGACGCAGCGCGCGTCGCGGGTCGGTGCGCCAGCACCGCGGGTCATCCACTGGCCGGTCGGCGACTGGTATTTCTCGCCCGGCTGGGTCTGTGCGATCAGGTTGCAGCCCGAGACGAACGCGAATTGCTCGATCGTCGATCCGTTGCCGGCCTGCTTGGCATACGCCGCCTTGCGCTGGATATTGATGTTGTTGACCAGCGCGCGCAGCGCCGCCGTCGGGCTGCCGACGATGCCCAGATAGCCGTCGGGCTGCTCGCCGACCTCGCCCGATGCGCGGGCAGCGGCATAGGCGGGATCGCGCTGCGCATAGGCGGCGGTCGCGACGAACGCGCCAGCGGCAGCGACGGCGATCAGCGCAGCGATGTGAAGCGTCTTCATGGTCAGAAAATCCCCGGGTTGTTCTGGATCAGCGATTTCGCCTCGCCATCGAGACGATACACCACTTCCTGGGTGATCGAGATGTTCAGGTTGATGACGATCGGCTTGTCGGGCGCGGTCACGTTCACGCACCCGCCCGTCAAACCGGTCATTGCCATCGCCAGAACCATCGTCCTCTTCATTCCCAGGATGCTCGCGCAACCCCGCGCAGAGTGCAATCCGGTATCGTTCATGGCTTCTTCTCGCTTTCGGGAGGCTGAATGGCGGGAGGCTGAATGGCGGGAGACTGAATGACGTTGGGCAGCAGCCCCTGCTCGCGGCGTTTCCGCTCCTCGAGCAAGGCGGGCAAGTTGCGTTCGATCAGACGCGACGGATCGTAATAGCTGCGCACCGAATCGGCGAGCTGTCGGAAGGGCGCCCGAATCGTGATGTTGAAGACGAACGGCAGCTTCGCCAGCCGGCGGATGATGAAATTGCTCTTGGTCCCCGCCCCCTGACTGACCCCGGCAAAGCGGATCTCGGTCACCATCTCGCCCGCCAGCGGGCCGTTCAGCGTCAGGTTGAGCTGGCGGTAATTCAGCGCCTTCAGCGCCTGGAACGCCAGATTGCCCCAGACGCCAACGTCCTTTTCGGTGATCGTCCCGATATAGGCGATGCTGCCGCCCGCACGGCTGGCGAGCCGCCCGTTCTCGATCCGCCCGCCGCGTTCGTCGAAGATCATCGGCAGCGTCCCGTCGAAAATGCCGGTCGCCTGGAGATTGTCGAAATCGAACTGCTGAAGGAACGCGGCGGCGTCGGCGCGGACGACGTTGAACGTCATCCGCCGTTCTTGGTTGGCGTTGAAGTCGAGCAGGGTCGGGTCGAGCGTCAATTCGCCGCCGGCAAACGGCCACCGCGCACCCGCCACCTGCACGCGCGAATTGCCGACCAGCTGAAACCGCACCGTGCCGTTTTCGACCGTGATGCCGGGATTGATCGTCTCCACGGTCGCAATCTGTTCGGGCGCTGAGACGAGGCCTAGCAGGTCGGTGAACACGATCCGCCCCTTGATCCCCGATACCGGCCCGAACGCGGCGGCCAGGTCCATGCGATCGGTGCCGAAGCTGCCGGTGCTGGTCACGCCATCGCGGTTCCAGGCGATGTCGCCCTGTCCCGCCACGCTGCCGTCGACCGCGGCGATGACGCCGTAGGTGATCGGGGTCAGGTCGTCGGGCTGGAGTCCCTTGGTGGCGAAGCGGATGTTCGGGACGGTCAGGCGCGCCCGCCCCGCGCCGCTCGACAGCAGATGCGCGAGCGTGACGTCGGCGACCTTCGACCCGTCCTTCGGCGCGATCAGCACGCCGCGGGCGGTGATGCGACCGCCGGCGAGCGTCAGCGCGACCTGCCTTCCGTCCAATGGCTTGAACCGCGGTTCGGGCGCGGCGTCGGAGACTTTCAGCGCGCCGGTCAGGTCCAGCACCCCGCGCTGCAATCGCCAGTCGCCGGCGGCATCGGAGAGAATCAGCGGCACGTTGCCGATCTGCCCGCCTGCGCCCGCGAAACTGCCCGACACCCCACCGCCGGCGATCCGCCCCTCGATCCGCCCCGCATCGATCCGCGTGACGCGCCCCGCCGCACCGATCCGCGCGGCGACCTCGCGCAAGCCGAAGCCACCGTCGCCCAGCCGCAACTCGGACCCTGCCGCCGCCAGCGTCAGCGGACTGCCGCCGAGCGTGCCCGTCAGCCGCGGCGCCGCGATCCGCGCGCCGCCACCCAACTGCCCGCGATCGAGCGTCACCAGGGCACCCTGCGTCGGGCATAGCGCCAGCCGCGCCGGGTTCAGCACCAGCCCCGAGATCGACAGCCGCCGCCACGCAACCGGCGTACAGGCCGGATTGACGACCAGCCGCGCGCCCCGCCACCGCGCATCGACGGGCAGGCGCAAGCCGTCGATGCGACCGTCGCCGAGCGGGCCCGACAGCGTTGCCACGGTCGTCACCTGCGTGATGGATGCCCCCAGCCCGCGGAAGGCGACCGGGGTCAACGCCAGCGTTGCGCCGCCCGCGCTGTAGGGGGCGACGACCGCGCGCCCGCTCAGACCGCCGGGGGTCTGCACGAGGTCGACCGTCGCCTGCGGCAGGCCGCCGCCCGCGATCGCGATGCGCCCGCCCGTCTCGATGTTGCCGAAGCGCAGTTGTTCTCCGCCGACGCTCATCCGCGCGCCGCTGGTCGACGAGGCCTCCAGCGCGGTCAGCCGCACTGCCGCACGCCCGCCGCGCACCACCGCCTCGACCGCGCCGTCCGCGCTTAGGTCGCGGGCCGCGGCGACGACTGCGCGCGACAGCGCCGTCGCCAGCGGCGCGATCGGAGTGCCGGCCCCGGTGTCGAGCCGACGCACGCCCGCAACCAGATCGGGTGCGATGGCGGCGTGCGCGACCTGCGTCCGTCCGGCGAATTCTGCCCCGCCTGCTCCGACACGATAGCGCCCGTCGAGCGTCAGGCTTTCGGCACCGCCCTGCGGCGCACGCGGCCGGGCGGCGGTCAGGCTGGCGTCGCCGGCGGTCGCCTGCGCAGTGCCGGCGAAGGTCAGCCGCGCCATCGTCTGCCCGACCGCATAGCTGCCGCTGCGCGCGCCCGCCGCCGCCAGGCGCGTCCGACCAGTCCAGCGATCGAGCGCGGCGCCGAGCGTCACCGCCACGTCCGCGGCGATGCCGGAAACTTCGGCGCCGCCGCAGTCCAGGCTTGCCAGCCGCGTCGGCCCCTCGATCGTCGGGCGCCCGCCGCTGATCCGCACCGCCGTCGCCGCCGCCGCGCGCGTTGCGGTGCAGCCGTCGAGCACCAGCCGGTCGCTGACTGCCGCCAGACGCCCGGCAAAACCGTCGTTCAATTTGCCCGAACCCTTGAGCTTCACGCCGACCAGCCCGTAGGGTGTCTCGACGCGCAGCCGCACGTCCTCCAGCCGCGCATCGAGCGCGGGCAGCGCGAACGGCTTGCCGCTCGGCGGCGGCATCAGCCGGTCGATCGCGCCGAGCGAGAGCTTTCCGTCGATCAGCCGCGCGCGCATCCGCACGTGTCCCGCCGACAGCCCGGTGACGGTCGCGCCCGACAGGCCGACATGCGTCGCGACCTCGACCCAATCGGCGACCAGATCGGGGTTCGCGGGATCGCCGATGACGACATCGGTCAGGCGCTGCGTCGACAGTCCGATGCTGGCGATCTTGTAGCGCGCGGGCACGCCGCGCTTGGCAAGTTCGCGTGCCACAAAGCCGGTCGCGATCGGCTTGCGCTGCGTCCACACGCCGACCACGGCGATGACGAACACGATCAGCAGCGCGATCAGCGTGCGCCAGCGCCGCTTCATGCGCCGCCTGCCGCCCCCTTCGCCCATCGTCTCGCCATCGGCGTCCGTCACTCGATACTCCCGATTGCGCCGCGACGCCGGATCGTCGTAACTCTGGCCGCGGATGGACGTTCCTGCAACCACGCCCGACGATGCCATCGGCCACCGCGCCCGGTTGCGCAGCCGCCTGTTCGAACATGGCGGCGAAACCCTGCCCGATTACGAACTGCTCGAATATCTGCTCGCGCTCGCCATCCCGCGCCGCGATACCAAACCGCTGGCGAAGGCGCTGCTGCGCGAATTCGCAACCCTGTCGGGGGTGATGACCGCCGACGCCGCCGACCTGGCGCGGGTGAAGGGCATGGGCGAAACCTCGGTCGCGGCGATCAAGGCGGCGCATGCGATCGCGCTCAGGCTGTTGAAGACGACGACGTCCGATCTGCCGATCCTGTCGAACTGGCAGGCGCTGCTCGATTATCTGCGCGCCGACATGGCGCACCACGCGGTCGAGCGCGTGCGGGTGCTGCACCTGTCGAGCAGGAACCAGCTGATCCGCGACGAAGTGATGAATGAGGGGACCATCGACGAGGCGCCGGTCTATGCCCGCGAAGTGATCCGCCGCGCGCTGCAGATCGGATCGGCGGCGATCATCCTGGTCCACAACCATCCGTCGGGCGACGCCAGCCCCAGCCGCGCCGACATCCAGATCACCCGCGCCATCGCCGATGCCGGCAGGCCGCTGGGCGTCGCGCTGCACGACCATATCATCATCGCTGCGGGCGGCCACACAAGCCTGAGGGCGCAGGGGCTGATCTGAGAGCGCCTTGTCGCCGCTGTCTCAGCGACCGAAGCCGAAGCGCCACCATTTGCGCCGCCGCGCCGGCACCCGCCCCTCGCGCACATCGGCGGCGCGGATCAGGTCGTAGCCAAGGATGCGCAGCTGTTGCACGGTCAGCACGACGTCGAATTCGTCGAAGGCATCCTTGCGCAAGTCGAGCTTCGAGCGCGCCGCCTGGATGCGCAGGATCGCGCCCTTACCGGTCGCGATGTGTCGCCAGCCGATTAGCGACCCCATGAACACGGCCTCGGCAGGGGCAGGCTGGGCTTCGGGCATGACGACGACCTTCGAACGATGCGTTGCGGTCGCCGTCCAACGGTGGACCGACCGGCGCTCGCCTGCATACGCCACGCAAGCGCCGGTCGTCATCTCCCCTTAGTTGAGGTGATGGGTCAGCGTGATCTCCGCATTCAACAGCTTCGACACCGGGCAGCCCTTTTTCGCTTCTTCGGCGATGGTCGCGAATTCCTCGGCGCTCATGCCGTCGACCGTGGCGGTCAGGTCGAGTTCGGACTTGGTGATTTTGAACCCGTCGCCATCCTTTTCCAGCGTCACCGCGGCAGTCGTCGCCAGCGTGCCCGCGGTCTTGCCCGCCTTCGCCAGCGCGAAGCTCAACGCCATCGTGAAGCAGCTGGCATGGGCGGCGGCGATCAGCTCCTCGGGGTTGGTACCCGGCTCGTTCTCGAAGCGCGTATTGAAGCCGTAAGGGTTATCGGCGAGCACGCCCGACTGGGTCGAAACGCTGCCCTTGCCATCCTTGCCGAGGCCTTCGTAGCGGGCGGATGCAGTGCGGGTCGTCATGATCGTATCTCCTGGTCGGGATGGAACTCCCCGCCCGAACGCCTCCGCACGGCTTCGGGTCCGTCGCGCGTTGCAGCCGGCGCGGCGAACGGGCATCACCGCGCGATGGGACCATCGCTTGCGCACCGGCTGAGGATCGAGACCCACGCGGTGTGGCTGGCGGTGCGCGATCCGCGGACGCCGTGGCCGGCACGCGCGCTCGGCATGATCGTCGCGGCCTATGCGCTGTCGCCGATCGACCTGATCCCGGACGTGATCCCGGTGCTGGGCCTGCTCGACGACGCCCTGCTGATCCCCGCCGGCGTCTGGTTGATGACGCGGCTGATCCCGGCGGCGCTGATGGCCGAGTTTCGCGCGACGGCCGAGCAGGCGGCAGAGCGACCGGTCAGCCGGACCGGCGTCGTGTTGGTCGTCGCGACGTGGATCGCGGTGCTGGTCGCCCTGTGGTGGCTACTGCGCGGACGCTGGGACTGACGCTCGTTCAGCCGGGGTGCGCGGCGATCCAGTCCTCGACTACCGGCGCGATTTTCTCGCGCCACTTGCTGCCGTTGAAGATGCCGTAGTGCCCGACACCCGGCGCCATGTGGTACCGCTTCAGCTTCGCCGGCAGCTTGGTTGCGATGGTCAGCGCCGCCTTGGTCTGGCCTAGCCCGGAGATATCGTCGCGCTCGCCCTCGATCGCCAGCACCGCGATGTCAGTGATCGCGGCGGGATCTACCGTGCGCCCGCGGTGCAGCATCGTGCCCTTGGGCAGGCTGTGGTCCTGGAACACGGTGTGGATGGTCTGGAGGTAAAATTCGGCGGTCATATCGCAGACCGAACGATATTCTTCGTAGAAATCCATCGTCGCATCGGCGCTCTCGCCGTCGCCCGCGACCAGATGCTTGAACAGCTCCCAATGCGAATTCATGTGGCTGCCGAGGTTCATCGTCATGAAGCCGGCGAGCTGCAGGAAGCCCGGATACACTCGACGCCCCGCACCCGGATAGGTCACCGGGATGGTGGCGATGACGTTCTGCGAGAACCAGCTGTGCGGGCGTTCGGTCGCCAATGTGTTGACCGCGGTCGGCGCCTCGCGCGTGTCGATCGGACCGCCCATCATCGTCAGCGTCGCCGGGCGATTGGGGTGCTTGTCGGCGCTCATCACGCAGGCGGCGGCGTAGCAGGGCACCGACGGCTGGCACACTGCCAGCATGTGCGGACGCTCAGCGCCTTCGCCACCGATCACCTCGAGAAATTCGATCAGGTAATCGACATAATCGTCCAGGTCGAAACTGCCGTCCGATACCGGCACCAGCTTCGCGTCGCGCCAGTCGGTGATGTACACGTCGTGCCCCGGCAGCGTACGCTCGACCGTGCCGCGCAGCAGCGTCGCGTAATGGCCCGACATCGGCGCCACGATCAGCAGCTTCGGACCGCCCTCGACACCCTCGCGCACGAACCGCTTGAGCTGGCCGAAGGGCTTGCGCAGCACGATCTGCTCGGTGACCGCGACGGTCTTGCCGTCGACGACCGTTTCGGTCAGCCCGAACGCCGGCTTGCCGCGCGGGGCGGAGGCGTGGGCGAACACTTCCAGCGCCGACGACAGCACCGGGCCGCCGCCGAAATAGGAGAAGGGATTGGCCGGATTGTTCAGCCAGCCGACCGAGAAATTCGCCAGCGCACTCGCGCCGGCCAGCATCGACCGCTGCATTTCATAGGCATTATAGAGCATTCGGTATGTCCCTGCCGCCAAGGCCCCGCGCACGGCTTTCGATCGACGGTATAGCGCCGACAGGTTGCGAAACAATCATCATATAGTGCAGTGCAGCGAGCGGGCCGTGGCAAAGGTTCCCCCGACGCGCAGTTCACGCTAGGCGCTGGTGTAACATGGCAGCCTCCCCGACCCCGCCCGCCCCCATTCCCGCCACCGGCCGCATCGGCAATCTGCGCACGATCTGGGCGATCACGACGCGCTATCCGGCGCGGATCGCCGCCGCGCTGTCGGCGATGCTGGTCGCGGCGCTGGCGACGCTGGCAATCCCGTCCAGCTTCAAGCTCATCATCGACCGCGGCTTTGCCGGTGGCGGCGACGATATCGGGCGCTGGTTCCAGTATCTGCTGCTGATCGTGCTGGTGATGGCGATCGCGACCGCGTTCCGCTTCTATTTCGTGTCGTGGATCGGCGAGCGCGTCGTCGCCGACCTGCGCATTGCGGTGCTCACCAACCTGCTGCGCCAGAGCCCGAGCTTCTTCGAGGAAAATCGCCCCTCCGAAATCGCCAGCCGGATGACGTCGGACACCACGATCATCGAACAGCTCGTCGGATCGACGATCTCGATCGCGGTGCGCAATGTCATCGTCGGGGTGGGCGGGATCGTTTATCTGTTCACGCTGTCGCCGAAGCTCACCGGCCTGCTGCTGCTGGGCATCCCGCTCGTCATCCTGCCGATCGCGCTATTGGGCCGGCGCGTGCGGTCGATCTCGCGCTCCAGCCAGGACCGGGTCGCCGACGTCGGCGCGATGGTCAGCGAGACATTGGGCGCGATGAAGATCGTCCAGGCGTTCGGCCAGCAGGACCGCGAGCGCACGCGCTTCACCGACACCGCCGAGCGCGTGTTCGGCACAGCCAAGCGCCGCATCCTCCTGCGCGCGATCATGACCGCGACCGTCATCGGGCTCATCTTTTCCGCGATCACGATGGTGATGTGGCAGGGCGCGATCGACGTGTCGGAAGGGCGGATGACCGGCGGCACCATCGCCGCGTTCGTGCTGACCGGCGGGCTGGTTGCGGGCGCGTTCGGCGCGCTGACCGAGGTGTGGGGCGACCTGCTACGCGGATCGGGCGCCGCCGGGCGGCTCGCCGAACTGCTGGCCGTCCACCCCGACATCGCCGCGCCAGCGCACCCCGTCGCGCTGCCCGAACCGGCGCGGGGCGCGATCCGCTTCGAGCATGTGACGTTCCGCTATCCCACTCGCCCCGATTTCGCTGCGCTCGACGATTTTTCGCTCGACGTGCGGCCGGGCGAAACCGTCGCCGTCGTCGGCCCGTCGGGCGCGGGCAAATCGACGCTGTTCCAGCTCGTCCAGCGCTTCTACGATCCCGACGCCGGCACCGTCAGCGTCGACGGCGTGCCGGTGCCGCAGGCCGATCCGGAGGCGATCCGCGCGCGCATCGCGATGGTGCCGCAGGAGACGGTGATCTTCGCCGCATCGGCGCGCGATAATCTGCGCTACGGCCACTGGGACTCAAGCGACGCGCAGCTGTGGGACGCGGCCGAAGCCGCCAACGCCGCCGATTTCCTGCGCGCGCTGCCCGACGGGCTCGATACCTATCTGGGTGAGGGCGGTGCGCGATTGTCGGGCGGCCAACGCCAGCGCATCGCCATCGCCCGCGCGCTGCTGCGCGACGCGCCGATCCTGCTGCTCGACGAGGCGACCAGTGCGCTGGATGCCGAAAGCGAGCGGCTGGTACAAATCGCGCTGGAGCGACTGATGGCCGACCGCACCACCCTGGTCATCGCCCACCGCCTGGCGACCGTCCGCGCTGCTGGGCGGATCGTGGTGATGGACGGCGGGCGCATCGTCGAGACGGGCACGCACGGCGAACTGATGCGGACCAGCGGGCTGTATGCGCGGCTGGCGAGCCTGCAATTTTCGGAGCATGCGGCTTAGGCGGGGGACTGGCGAGGCTTCTTCTTCACCCGTTCGCCTCGAGTAGTCGTCGAGCTTGTCGAGACGACGTATCGAGAGGTGGGTGCCTCATGGAGACGACTTCTCGATACGGGCTCTCGACAAGCTCGATCCCTACTCGAAGCGAACGGCTTTGACGGAGAGGCTCACCGCGTCGCGTTATACTGCAACTGCTCCGCGGTCAGCTGGAAGCCCACCAGCGTCTCGAAGGTCGCACGCGCCACCGCCGAGCGCACCGTGGGGTCGGCGAGCGGGTCGAGGGCCGCATCTTCCTGGCCGGGCTTGCGCTGGCGGGTGATCTGGGCGCGGACGTCGGCGGGCAATGTCGCCGCGGAGCGGACGACGTAGCTGGTCGCGGTCGCACTGGTCTGCGCGCGCGACTGGCCGGCGGCGAAGCGGATGGCCACGCGGTTCACGCGCTTGGCGACGATCACCGATCCACCCTGCGTCACCACCGTGAAATACGGCAGCACGACTTCGCGCGCGCTGTCGGTGCGGGTGCGGCGGGCGAGCACGTCGAACGTCACTGTCGTCGCGATCGGGTCGGCGGCGTCGTTGCAGGTCGAGCGGACGTTGGTGATGATCGCGTTGACGTCGATCGCATCCGAGGTGCGCGCGCCGCTGGGATCGAACAGCGTGATGTCCCCGGTCGCGGCGGGCACGGCGACCGCCGGACACACGGTGCGAACCGCGGTGATGCCGCCCGACGAATCGATCTCACCGGTGCGCGAACAGGCGGTGGTGGCGAGGAGCGCGACGGTGGCGACGGCGACGAGGCTGCGGGAGATCACGTGAAACACCTTTCGAAACTCGTGCGCGACCGAACTCCCGCGCTGCGGCTTTGCGCTACCAAGCGCCTTCACCCCGCGCAAGCAATCGCGTAGAGGCGTGGGCGACATGACCGATCAATCCAAACCCGTCCTGGAACTGATGATCGCGGCGCCCCGCGGCTTTTGCGCAGGCGTCGACCGCGCGATCCAGATCGTCGAGCTGGCGATCGAACGCTATGGCGCGCCGGTGTATGTGCGGCACGAAATCGTCCACAACAAATTCGTGGTCGACACCCTGCGCGGCAAGGGCGCGGTGTTCGTCGAGACGCTGGACGACGTCCCCGACGGCGTACCCGTCGTGTTTTCCGCCCACGGCGTGCCCAAGGCGGTGCCGGCCAAGGCCGAATCGCGCGGGCTGTCCTACCTCGACGCCACCTGCCCGCTGGTCAGCAAGGTGCATCGCCAGGCCGAGCGGCTGGTCGCTGCCGGGCGCCACATCCTGTTCGTCGGCCACGCCGGCCACCCCGAGGTCATCGGCACGTTCGGCCAGGTGCCCGAGGGGTCGATGACGCTGATCGAGACGGTCGCCGATGCCGAGGCGCTGGCGCCGGCCGACCCCGAAAACCTCGCCTTTCTGACCCAGACCACGCTGTCGGTCGACGACACCGCGGCGGTGATGGCGGTGCTGATGCGCCGCTTCCCCAGCATCGTCGCGCCCAAGGCCGACGACATCTGCTACGCGACGTCGAACCGCCAGTCGGCGGTGAAGGCGATCGCGGCGTCGGTCGACCTGGTGCTGGTGCTGGGCGCCTCAAATTCGTCCAATTCGGTGCGGCTGGTAGAGGTTGCCGAGCGCGAGGGCACGCCCGCCCGGCTGGTCCAGCGCGCGACCGATCTCGACTGGGCGTGGCTCGACGGCGTCGGCGCGGTCGGCATCACCGCGGGCGCCTCCGCCCCGGAAGTGCTGGTGCGCGAACTCGTCGACCTGCTCGCCACCCGCTTCGACGTGCGCGAGCGCGAGGTCGAGACGACGCGCGAATCGATCGCTTTCAAGCTGCCGCGCGAACTTCAGGCGGCCTGACTTGGCCGTCTATACCCACGTCTCGGCGGAGGCGCTGGGCGATTTCCTCGCGCGCTACGACGTCGGAGAACTGGTGTCGGCGAAGGGCATTGCCGAGGGTGTCGAGAATTCGAACTACCTTGTCGACACGACTGCGGGTCGCTTCATCCTGACGCTGTACGAACGCCGCGTGGCCGCGGGTGACCTGCCCTATTTCATGGCGCTGCTCGATCACCTCGCAGCCAAGGGGCTCGCCGTCCCGCCCGCGATCAAGGACCGCGCCGGCGTTGCGATCCAGACGTTGGCCGGGCGGCCCGCGTGCCTGATCGCGTTCCTGCCCGGCGTATCGGTCAGCCACCCGACCGTGGCGCAGGCGCACGCGGCGGGGGAGGCGCTGGCGCAGATGCACGTCGCGCTCGGCGATTTCGCCGGCGACCGTGCGAACACGATGGGGCACGCGCATTGGCGCCCGCTGCTCGATCGGTGTGGCGACGGGATCGACTCCATCGCGCCCGGCCTGTTCATTCGCGTCGCCGCCGCGCTCGACGACGTGCTCGCCGCCTGGCCGAGCGACCTCGCGACGTCGGCGATCCATGCCGATCTGTTTCCCGATAACGTGCTGATGCTCGGCGACCGCGTCACCGGGCTGATCGACTTCTATTTCGCCTGCACCGATATCCGCGCCTACGACCTTGCCATCACTCACTCGTCCTGGGCGTTCGACGCATCGGGCGCGCCGATCGACCCCGCCGTGGGCCAGGCGCTGCTCGACGGCTATGAATCCGTCCTGCCGCTGACCGAAGCCGAACGCGCGGCGATGCCGGTGCTGGCGCAGGGAGCCTGCATCCGCTTCCTGCTGTCGCGCGCTTACGACTGGGTAAACACGCCCGCCGACGCGCTGGTGACGCGCAAGGATCCCCTCGCCTATCTCCGCCGCCTCGACTGGTACGAGGCGCATCCGAAAGCCTTTACCCGATGACTTCTGAGCTGCCCCATGTCGAAATCGCCACCGATGGCGCATGCAAGGGCAATCCCGGCCCCGGCGGCTGGGGCGCCCTTCTGCGCTTCGGCGGGGTGGAGAAGGAGATGTCGGGGGCGGAAGCCGTGTCGACCAATAACCGCATGGAATTGATGGCGGCGATCCGCGGGCTGGAGGCGCTGACGAAGCCGTGCCGCGTGACGCTGTCGACCGACAGCCGCTACGTCATGGACGGGCTGACCAAGTGGATCCACGGCTGGCAGAAGAACGGCTGGAAGACCGCCGACCGCAAGCCGGTGAAGAATGCCGAGCTGTGGCAGGCGCTGCTGGCCGCGTCGAAGCCGCACCGCATCGAATGGAAATGGGTGAAGGGCCACGCCGGCCACCCCGACAACGAACGCGCCGACCGGCTGGCGAGCGACGCGGCGCTGTCGGTGGGCTGAGCCGGTCCGGCGCTACTCCTGGGCGGCGCCGGGTCCGTTCTTCAGGATCGAATCGATCGCGTTCTGCGCGCTCGACCGGCTCTTGTAGCCTTCGGTCCAGAAGATCGTTTCGGCGTTGTATTTGAATTTGGCGACATATTCGCCCGCCTTGTTCTGCTCGATCACGAACTTGTGCGCCATGACGCCCTCCCGCTCCAGATGTTGCTAGACAAGGCTAGTCGCAAATCGCGCCGGTGAATAGCGGTCGAGATCGATCGCGGCGATCGTCGGGTCGGGGGCGCGGCCCAGCAGCAGCGCGGCGGTGACATGCGCGGCGGCCGGCGCGGTCTGGATGCCGAAGCCGCCCTGCCCCGCACACCAGAAGAAGCCGGGGACATCGGCATCGAAGCCGTACACCGGCAGCCGGTCGGGCGCGAAGCTGCGCAGCCCTGCCCATTTCCGCTCCAGCGCGGTCACTCGCCAGTCGACGACGTGTTCGAACCGGTCGATGGCGATGGCGACGTCCAGTTCCTCGGGCTGCACGTCGTGCGGATCGACCGGCGTCTCGTCGGTCGGGGAGAGCCAGAGTTTTCCGCCGGCTTCGGGCTTGAAGTAGAATTCGTGACCGATGTGGGCGACATGCGCCATGCCCGCGGGCGCCTCCGGATCGGTGCGCAGCTGCATCAGCGTGCGGCGATAGGGCTGGATACCGAGCGGGCGAGCTCCGGCCATCGCGGCGACCGGATCGGCCCAGGCGCCGGCGGCATCGACGACGATCCCCGCGGTCAGCGACCCGCTCGCCGTCTCCACCTGCCAGTCGCCGCCGGAGCGGGTCAGACCGGTGACGCCGGCGCCCAGCCGCACCTCCGCACCGCTGCGCTTTGCCCGCGACAGGGCCTCGGCGTGGAGCCCGGCGACGTCGATGTACGCGCAGCTCGGCTCCATCACCCCCAGCACCCAGTCTGCACGCAGGCCGGGAACATGCTCGGCGGGATCGACGCGCGACAGGGTGACGCCGGTGCCGTCGAATTCCGCCAGAAACGCGTCGATCGCCGCGGCCTCGTCGGCGCGCCCGATGTGGAGCGAGCCGAGCGGTTCGAGGAACCCGCCGTCGCGTAAAGGTGCTTCCGACGCGCTGGTCAGCGGCTGGATGCCTGCCCCGCCATAGGTTTCGGACCAGAACGCCGCCGAGCGACCGGTGGCGTGGTATCCGGCGACGTCCTCCGCCTCCAGCACCACGACCGAGGCGTGGGGCGCGACTTCGGCGGCCAGCGTCGCGCCGGCGATCCCCCCGCCGACGATGGCGATATCGAACCGACTCATCCCTGAACTCCCACGCGCGTCTCCAGAAAATCGTCGATCTCGACAAGCGCACGGTCGCGCACCGCGTCGCACTCGCGCAGGATCTCGTGCGCCGATTCGGCCCCGAAGCGTACCACGCGCACGTCGGGCAGCTTCGCCGCGACCGCCAGCGCCGCACGCGGATCGACCAGCCTGTCCGCCTCCGCCACCAGCATCAGCACCGGCGTCGAGAGCGTTGCGAGCGCCGGCGAGGCCCGCAGCAGCCGCGTCGATTCGAACCCTTGCACCACCCAGCGCCAGCTCGGCGGGCCGGTGATGAGCCGCGGATCCTGCTGCTGCCACCACAGCTCGTCGGCATAGCGATCGAGGTCGGTGGTCAGCAGCTTCTGGCGGGGGATCATGGTGTGGGGCCGCTCATTCCCCTTCCACGCCGGACGTGCGGGCTTGCCGAGGGCGCCGATCAGCCGGGCGACGCGCTCGCCGATCGCGGCACCGCCCGGTGCGTGCAGCCCGAGCATCGGCGCGACAAGCACCGCGGCATCGGGCGCGATCGCTCCTTCGGCAAGTCCGCGCAGCAGCAGATGCCCGCCCATCGAATGGCCGATCGCGACCTTCGGCCCCGTCACGCCCGCCGCCCACTCCGCCCAGAACGCGCGCAGATCGGCGATGTAGGTGGCGTAATCGTCGATATGGCCGACGTGCGGCGCAGGCGTCAGCCGCCCTGACCCCGCCTGTCCGCGCCAGTCGAAGGCGGTGATGCGCCAGCCACGGCTATGCCAGTACGCCAGCGTCTCGAGATACTTCTCGAAGAAATCGCCCCGTCCGGTCTGGAACAGGATCGCCCCCCGCTCCCGCCCCGCCGGCGCCGGCCAGTCGAAGGTGCGTAGCGGCCAGCCGTCGGGCGCGTGCCACGTTCCCAGCGTCGCGCCATCGGGCAGCGCGCGGCGGACGGGATCGGCGGGCGGGGACGGCGCGGGGTCGGTCATCCGCGCTGGTTACGTTTTCGAAAGAGGCTGCGTCTAGGACTTTAGGGTTGATGGGGGATTCAGTCGCCATAGCCTTGCTCGGCGCGCTCGGGCTTCTGCTGGTATCGGCCGGCATCGAGGACGCGCGCGTCCGCGAGATCGCCAACTGGAAGAATGCGGTCATCGCGCTGTTCGCCCCCGCATGGTGGTGGGCGGCGGGATACACGCTGTGGCCGGACGTCGGCGTGCAGCTGATCGTCGCCGCGCTCGTCTTCGGGCTGTTCGTGGCGGCGTTCGCGCTCGGCCAGATGGGCGGGGGCGACGTGAAGCTGATCGGCGCGCTGGCGCTGTGGATTCCGCCAACCGCGCTCGTGTGGATGCTGATCATCATGTCGCTGATCGGCGGCCTCGTCACGATCGTGCTGCTGATCGAGGCGCGCTGGCAGGCGAAACGCGAGCCGCTGGAGATCCCGTACGGCGTCGCGATCGCCATCGCGGCGCTGCTGTGGATTCGCGAACCAATATTTAACCACTTCGGGTGATGCTTAACGGCGGATCAACCGCTGCGACTGCGAAAGGCGCGTGAGGATAATGGACGGACGCAAGATCATGCTGCTGGTAGGTGCCCTGCTGATCGCAGGCATCACCGCGTTCATGGCGCGGAGCCTGATGATGGGCTCTGCGGCTCCCACCGCCGCCAGCCAGCCCGTCATCGACGGGCCCGAAGTGCTGGTCGCGACCAAGGCACTGCCGGTCGGCACGATCATCGACGCGACCGCGCTGAAGTTCCAGCCGTGGCCGAAGGAGCTGGTGGAGAACGCCTATTTCCTGCGCCAGGGTACCGACCTGAAAAACGTCGTCGGCACCGTCGTCCGCTTCCCGATTCCCGCCGGCCAGCCGGTCAGCCAGGGCGCGCTGGTGAAGCCGGGCGACCGCGGCTTCCTGGCCGCCGCACTCGGCGCCGGCATGCGCGCCATCACGGTGCCGGTGTCGGCCCAGACTTCGGTCGCGGGCTTCATCTTTCCGGGCGACCGCGTCGACGTCATCCTGACCCAGTCGGTCGCGGGCGGCGGCGACGGTCCGCCGCTGAAGGCGTCCGAGACGATGCTGCGCAACGTCCGCGTGCTCGCCACGGGCACCAAGACGGACAAGACCGTCGACGACAAGGGCAACACCATCGTCACCGACTATTCGACCGTCACGCTGGAGGCGACGCCCCAGATCGCGGAGAAGATCGCGGTCGCACAGACCGTCGGCTCGATCTCACTGTCGCTGCGCTCGATCGCAGACAATGCCGGCGAGCTCGAGGAAGCGATCGCCAGCGGCGCGGTCAACGTACCCGACGGCAAGAAGGCCGAGGCCGAGATGCTCGCCGGCGTCGCCGCCCGCCCGATGGAGGGCAAGGGCAGCTTCTCGACCGGTGCCGACGTCTCGCGCTTCCAGCGCTCGTCGGTCCCGGGGAAGCCCGGATACGACCGACCGTCGATGATGACGACGGGCGTGCCGATGACCACGCGCAGCTTCCCGGGTGCAGCCGCTCCGGTCGCAGTCGGTCCGATCGTCCGCGTCGCACGCGGCAATGATGTCACCGTGGTTCCGGTGGGGGGGAAGAATTAAGATGCGTAGCCAGGGATTCATCCGGCGCTCGCTCGCGGCCAGTGCCGCCGCCGCGCTGACGCTGAACGCGGCGGTGCCGGCAGTCGCCGGTCCCGGCGGCGGCCAGCGGGTCCGCGTCGGCCAGCCTGCCGGCACCCAGCGTCCGACCAGCGAAGTGCTGTTGTCGGTCGGCCAGGGCCAGCTGGTCAACCTGCCCGCCGACGTCACCACCGTGTGGACGTCGAACCCGGGCGTCGCCGACGTGTACGTAAGTTCGTCGCGCCAGATCAACGTGTTCGGCAAGGATTTCGGCGAGGCCACGATCTTCGCCACCAGCGCCAGCGGCGCCGTGGTCTATTCGACCAACGTCCGAGTCAGCCAGAACCTGACCTCGATCGACCGCATGATGAAGCTGGCGATGCCGGACGCGGATATCCGCGTGACCACGGTCGGCCAGCTTGCGGTCATCACCGGCACCGTCGCCTCGCCGACCGACAGCCAGGAGGCGCAGCGGCTCGTCACGATGCTGCTGAACCCGGGCATCGACATCTCGGGCAGCGCGCCGCTGAAGATCGGGGTGGTCAACCGCTTGCGCACCGCGACGCCGCTTCAGGTCAACCTCCAGGTGAAATTCGCCGAGGTCAGCCGCAGCTTCATCAAGAACATCGGCGTCAACCTGCAGACCCGCGACCTGACCGACGGCTTCCAGCTAAACGTCGCCAGCGGGCGCTCGGTCGGCAGCATCGGCTCGGCGAGCACCGCGGGCTTCCCGCTGCTCGACGCCTCGGCACGCTACGGCCTGCCGACGGGGTCGATCAGCCTGCCGTTCAACCCGGCGACGGGCGACTTCGTCCTGCCGAACACCGGCACCGCGTTCGACTTCTCGAAGCTCGCCGGTACCGAGCGCACCGCGATCGGCCTCGCCACCAAGCTTGCCGGCCTCGACATCCTGTCGGCGATCGACCTGGGTGAGACGGTCGGCCAGGTGACGACGCTCGCCAATCCCAACCTGACTGCGTTGTCGGGCGAAACCGGCACGTTCCTCGCCGGCGGCGAAATCCCGATCCCGGTCAGCCAGGGCCTCGGCGCCGTCTCGGTCGAATACAAGCAGTACGGCGTCAGCCTCGCCTACACCCCGACCGTCCTGTCCGACGGCCGCATCTCGCTGCGCGTCCGTCCGGAAGTGTCGCAGCTGTCGGCTGCCGGCGCAGTCACCATCGGCGGCACCTCGATCCCCGCGCTCACCACGCGGCGCGCCGAGACCACCGTCGAGCTGGGTTCGGGCCAGAGCTTCATGATCGCCGGGCTGATGCAGAACAGCCACGACAACCAGTTCAGCAAGACACCGGGGATCAGCGACATTCCTGTGCTGGGCGCGCTGTTCCGCTCGAACGGGTTCAAGCGCAACGAGACCGAGCTCGTGATCGTCATCACCCCCTATCTGGTGAAGCCGGTCAACGCCGCCGACGTCGTCCTGCCCACCGATGGCTACAAGGCGCCGACCGACCTCAGCCGCGTGCTGCTCGGCACGCTCGCCAGCGGCAAGTCGGGCGGCGACCGTCCCAAGCCGCAGATGGCGCAGCCGTCCGCGCCTCCGCCTTCGATCGGCGTCGTGACGCCCGCCCCGGTCCTGCCGGCGCGCGCACCGCAGGACGACCGCAGCGTCGTCGGTACGCTGCCGGCGGCCACGCCGACGCCCAGGAAGGGCAAGGACAAGAAGGATGCCGGCGGCGCGATGCCCGGCTTCAGCTTCAAGTGATCGCGCGCGTTAGGGAGAAGACGATGGCCCGTGGTTTCCGCATCCTGGCGATGACCGCATCCGCACTGGCGCTGGCCGCGTGCGGGACGCCCAATCGCGGCCTCGAATCGGTTCACCAGCCGGTGGTCGAGCGTGCCGACTATGCCTTCGACGTCGCGACCAGCGGCGGCGGGCTGGCGCCGGGCGAGGCCGATCGCCTCGCCGGATGGATGAGCTCGCTGCGGCTTGGCTACGGCGACCGCGTCGCCGTCGATACCGGCAACGGCGAGGTCGCGGTTCGCGATGACGTCGCAACCCAGGCGGCGCGCTACGGGCTGCTCGTGTCGGACGACGTGCCGATCACCACCGGCGTCGTGGCCCGCGGTACGGCGCGCGTCGTCGTATCGCGGATGCGCGCCTCGGTCCCGACCTGCCCCGACCACAGCCGCGTCAGCGGCATCGAGTTCGAGGGCAACACCCAGTCGAATTATGGCTGCGCGATCAATTCGAACCTGGCGGCGATGGTCGCCCGGCCCGAGGATCTCGTCCGCGGCCAGCCGGGCACGTCGGTGTCCGATCCGGCCACCGGCTACAAGGCCATCGAATCGCTCCGCAAGGCCGCGCCCACCGGCGCCGGCGGGCTGAAATCCGAAACCACGAAGGGCGGCAACTGATGAACGCTCCCTGGAATCCTGCGCGCAACACCACCCGCGAGCCTTTCGTCGCCTATGTCTGCGACGAGACCACCGCTGCCGCGATCCGGCCGATCGTGGTCGAACTCGGCTGGGCGGCGGAAAAGGTGCACAAGGGCGGCCTGCGCAATGCCGTGCAGTCGCTGTCGGTAGCCGCGAGCCCGAACATCCTGTTCGTCGACCTGTCCGAAAGCGGCGATCCGCTGAACGACATCAACGCACTGGCCGAAGTGTGCGAGCCCGGCACCGTCGTGATCGCGGCGGGCCAGGTCAACGACGTCCGCCTGTACCGCGACCTGGTCGCCAGCGGCATTCAGGACTATCTGCTGAAGCCGCTGAACCCCGACGTGCTGCGCGAGAGCTTCTCGAGCGCGCATGCGGTGCTGAACGCGCCCAAGCATGTAGAGGCTGCCGTCGAGCGCCCGCATTGCTCGACCGCCGTCATCGGCGTGCGCGGCGGTGTCGGCGCGTCGACGCTGTCGACGTCGCTTGCCTGGCTGCTGAGCGAAAAGGGCAAGCGCACCACCGCGCTGCTCGACCTGGACGTGCATTTCGGCACCGGCGCGCTGTCGCTCGACCTCGAGCCGGGGCGCGGCCTGACCGATGCGATCGAGAACCCGAGCCGCATCGACGGGCTCTTCATCGAACGCGCGATGGTGCGTGCGTCGGAGCGGCTGGCCGTCCTGTCGGCGGAGGCGCCGATCAACTCGCCGATCGTCACCGACGGCAGCGCGTTCTACCAGCTGCAGGAGGAAATTCGCGGCGCGTTCGAATGCACGATCGTCGATATGCCGCGATCGATGCTGGTCAATCACCCGCACCTGATCACCGACGTGCAGGTCGCGGTCGTCGCGACCGACTTCACGCTGGCGTCGGCGCGCGACACGATCCGCATCCTCGCCTGGTTCAAGTCGAACGCCCCGGCCACCAAGGTCGTCGTCGTCGCCAACCGCATCCAGCCGTCCGCGCAGCTCGAGATCAGCCGCAAGGACTTCGAGGGGTCGATCGAGCGCAAGGTCGACTTCGTGATCCCCTTCGAGCCCAAGGTCGCCGCGCAGGCAGCCAAGCTCGGCAAGCCGTTTGCCGAGGCGGGCAAGAACACCAAGACACTGGCACCAATCGCCGCGCTTGCCGAGCATCTGCTGGTGCTGGGCGATGCGGCCGACGACGCAGCTCCGGCTGCGGGCAAGTCGAAGGTGGCAAAGGGCGATGCCAAGGGCGGCGCCTCGCTGCTCGGCAAGCTTGGCGCGCTGACCGCGAAGCTGCCCGGCAAGAAGCAGAAGTAAGCCGACCGATCCCGCGGGCTGGCCGCGGGACGTGACGAAAAGGACCAGGTCCGCGTGGAAATCGTGCCGTTCGTGATGATGTGCGCCGGGGCCTTCCTGGTGCTGGTGATGCTGGCGATCGCGTTCAGCGGCCCGTCGGCGGCACGCGTCGGCTCGCGCCGGCTGACCGCGGTCAAGACGCGGCTGACGACCGATTACCTGACGCAGAACATGGAAGCGCAGGTCCGCAAGATCTCGATGGGTCGCGCCACGCGCATGGACCTGACGATGGGCCGCATCCTGCCCAACCCCGCGCTGCTGCAGAAGCGGCTGGCGATGACGGGCAAGGACTGGACGGTCGGCAAATACGGCATGGCGACGTTCGGGTTGGCGGCGTTCGTCGGGCTGCTGCTGGCGCTAAAGGGAGCGCCGGTGCTGCTGACGCTGTTCGTCGCGCTGTTCGTCGGTATCGGTGTGCCGCACGCGGTCGTCGGCTTCTTCATCAAGCGCCGCATCGCGAAGTTCACCGCGAAGTTTCCCGACGCGATCGAGCTGCTGGTGCGCGGCCTTCGCTCCGGCCTTCCGATCACCGAGACGATGGGCGTCGTCGGCCAGGAGGTCGAGGGTCCGGTCGGCGAGGAATTCCGGATGGTGTCCGACAAGATGAAGATCGGCCGCACGATGGACGCCGCGCTTCAGGAGACATCGGACCGCTTGGGCACGCCCGAGTTCCAGTTCTTCGTCATCACCATCGCCATCCAGCGTGAGACCGGCGGCAATCTGGCCGAAACGCTCGCCAACCTCGCCGAAGTGCTGCGCAAGCGCGGGCAGATGAAGCTGAAGATCAAGGCGATGTCGTCGGAATCGAAGGCGTCGGCCTATATCATCGGCGCGCTGCCGTTCATCGTGTTCGGGCTGATCTGGTACATCAACGGCGGCTACATGCAGAACTTCTTCATCGACGAGCGGCTGATGGTCGCCGGCGGCGGCGGCATGGTGTGGATGGCGATCGGCGCCTTCATAATGCGCCAGATGATCAACTTCGAAATCTGAGGGCCGAGCATCATGACCCCTCCCTCCGGTGGCCCCACCATTCTCGGCTTCGATGTCATCATGGTCGCGACCATGCTGGCCGGCGTCGCGGCGCTCGCGGTGATGTTCGCGATCTACACCGCGACCACGGTCAGCGATCCGATGGTCAAGCGCGTGAAGGCGCTGAACGAACGCCGCGAGCAGCTGAAGGCGGGCATCACCGCATCGACCAGCAAGCGTCGCGCGAAGCTCGTCCAGAAGAACGAGGCGACCGACCGCATCCGCGCATTCCTGTCGTCGCTGAAGATGCTTCAGGATTCGCAGGTGAAAGCTGCGCAGCACAAGCTGATGCAGGCCGGCATCCGGTCGAAGGAATGGGCCGTCGCTGTCATCTTCGGGCGGCTGGTCGCGCCGATCGTGCTCGGCGGGCCGATGCTGTACATCGTGTACGGGACCGACACGTTCGCCGACTGGAGCCCGCTGAAGGCGTACGGCCTGGTCGCCGGCACCTTCATCCTGAGCTACAAGGCGCCCGACATCTATCTGAAGAACAAGATTTCCAAGCGCCAGTCGGCGATCCGCAAGGGATTGCCCGACGCGCTCGACCTGCTGGTGATCTGCGCCGAAGCGGGCCTGACCGTCGACGCCGCCTTCCACCGCGTGGCGAAGGAACTTGGGCGCGCGTATCCTGAGCTGGGTGACGAGTTTTCGCTGACCGCGATCGAGCTGGGCTTCCTGACCGATCGTCGCCAGGCGTTCGAGAATCTGGCGATGCGCACCAATCTCGACGCGATCAAGGGCGTGACCACGACCATGATCCAGACCGAGAAATACGGTACGCCGCTCGCCTCTGCGCTGCGCGTGCTGTCGGCGGAATTCCGCAACGAACGCATGATGCGCGCCGAGGAAAAGGCCGCACGCCTGCCCGCGATCATGACGGTACCGCTGATCCTGTTCATCCTGCCGGTGCTGTTCATCGTCATCCTCGGGCCGGCTGCTTGTTCGATCAACGATGCGCTGCTGACGGGCTGAGGGAACGCCCGCGGGCACGCGCCGTTATGCTTCCGTAACGGGAGACGGATGATGCTGTTCACGACGACTTCGCAGTTCGCGGTGCTGGCGCTGTGCCTCGTCGCGGGCTGGATCTTCGGACTGGCGAGCCATCCGGGCGGCAAGAAGGCCAAGGCACGGCTGCGCGAAGTGCAGGCCGAGCATGACATCTACCGCAAGGATGCCGAAACCCGCGTCCGCGATGCCCAAGCGCGGGCCAAGGCCGCCGAGACCGAGCGCGACCGGCTGGCCAAGGCGGCACCGGTTGCGACCGCGGCACCGGTGGCAGCGGCGGCAGCCACGCCCGCTGGCGGCGGGGTTCGCGGCCTGTTCGGCGGCGAGCGCGACACCCTGTCGCGCATCCGTGGGATCGACGCCGATCTGGAGGCGCGGCTCCATGCCGAGGGGTTCCGCACCTACGGCCAGGTCGAGAGCATGTCGGTGTCCGACGAGCACGAACTGGAGCGACGGCTGGGCCTGTCGGCGGGCCGGATCGCTCAGGAGCAATGGCGCGAGCAGGCGGCGATGCTGGCCAGCGGCGCCGCCGACGAACACGCGCGACGCTACGTCTGAACGCGTCCCAGGGCGACCGGGAGGTACCGCTCGTCGACCAGGGCCAAGGCACGCCCCTCCCCGTCCAGCACGACCGCGCGCACCCGCAGGATGAAGCTGCCGCCCCATAGCCGTTCGCACAGCAGTGTCCGCCGGGTCGGGGCGAGCGACTGGATCGCCCGTCCGAACGGCGTGTCCCCGACGGTCAGCGCATGGTTGATCTCCGGCGTCAGTCGCGACGGCAGATACCAGAGGTCGGCATCCGACAGCTCTACCTCGCCATGCATCAGCCGCGTCGCGCGGTGCGCCACGACGTCGTTGGCGGCACAGCCGAGCAGGTCGCGGATCGCGGCATCGACGGTGACCGAGGTAGAACCGACCGCTTCCGCCCGTACACGACCGCCAGCGCGCCGCTCGAGCACCTGCGTGACGATGCCGCCGGACGAAAGCTCGCGCGCGAACGCGCCGAGCGGGTCGTGAACGTGTTCGGGCGTCATTTGGCGGCAAGCGCCGCCTGCGCCGCCGCGAGCCGGGCGATCGGCACGCGGTAGGGGGAGGCGCTGACGTAATCGAGGCCGACCGATTCGCAGAAGGCGATGCTCGCCGGATCGCCGCCATGTTCGCCGCAGATGCCGAGCTTGATCTCGGGGCGCGTCGCCCGGCCCCGCTCGGCGGCCAGCTTCACCAGTTCGCCGACCCCGTCTACGTCCAGGCTGACGAACGGATCCTTCGCGTAGATGCCCTGTTCGACATAGCTGGTCAGGAAACGCGCGGCGTCGTCGCGGCTGACGCCCAGCGTCGTCTGCGTCAGGTCGTTGGTGCCGAAGGAGAAGAATGCCCCCGCCTCTGCAATCTCCCCTGCGCGCAGTGCGGCGCGGGGCAGTTCGATCATCGTGCCGACCAGGTACTCGATCCGGCGCCCCTTGTCGGCGAAGACGGCTTCGGCGGCGGCATCGACCACGGCCTTCATCAGCTCCAATTCGCGCTTGGTACCGACGAGGGGGATCATCACTTCGGGCACCGGCGCGGCGCCCGACTTCTCGGCAACCTCGCACGCCGCCTCGAAGATGGCGCGCGCCTGCATCTCGTAGATTTCGGGATAGGTGACGCCCAAACGACAGCCGCGATGGCCGAGCATCGGGTTGAATTCGTGCAACTCCGCCGCGCGACGCTTGAGCGTGTCGACGTCGAGCCCGGTCGCCTTCGCGACTTCCCCGAACTCGGCATCCTCATGCGGCAGGAATTCGTGGAGCGGCGGGTCGAGCAGGCGGATCGTGCAGGGCAGGCCGACCATGACCTCGAAGATCTCGACGAAGTCGCTGCGCTGTTCGGGGAGCAGCTTTTCGAGCGCGGCGCGGCGTCCGGTCTCGTCGTTGGCGAGGATCATCTGGCGGACGCTGGTGATGCGCGCGGCGTCGAAGAACATGTGTTCGGTGCGGCACAGCCCGATGCCCTCTGCGCCGAATTCGCGCGCGGTGCGGCAGTCCTGCGGGGTTTCGGCGTTGGTGCGGACTTTCATGCGGCGGATGCCGTCAGCCCATTCCATCAGCGTGCCGAAATCGCCGACCAGCTCGGGCTGGATCGTCGGGACGGCGCCCGCCATGACCTCACCGGTCGAGCCGTCGATGGTGATGATCTCGCCCGCTTTCACCTCGCGGTCCCCTACCCGCATCACGCCCTTGCCGATCGAGAGCGATCCCGCCCCCGAGACGCACGGACGCCCCATGCCGCGCGCGACGACCGCGGCGTGGCTGGTCATGCCGCCGCGCGCGGTCAGGATGCCGCGGGCGGCGTGCATGCCGTGGATGTCCTCGGGCGATGTTTCGACGCGGACCAGGATGACGTCGTCGCCACCCGCCGCGGCGCGCTCGGCCTCGTCGGCGGTGAAGACGATCCGGCCCGAGGCGGCGCCGGGCGACGCCGGCAGCCCCTTCGTCAGCACGTCGCGCGCCGCCTTCGGATCGAGCGTCGGGTGGAGCAGCTGGTCGAGCGCGGCGGGATCGATCCGCGCGATCGCTTCCTCGCGGGTGATGAGCCCCTCGCTCGCCATGTCGACCGCGATCTTCAGCGCAGCCTTGGCGGTGCGCTTGCCCGAGCGGGTCTGGAGCATCCACAGCTTGCCCTGCTGCACCGTGAATTCGATATCCTGCATGTCGCGGTAATGGCGTTCGAGCAGGTCGAAGACGGCGGCGAGTTCGCCGTACACCTCGGGCATCGCCTCTTCCATCGAGGCGGGCTTGGCATTGGCGGCTTCGCGCGCGGCCTTCGTCAGATATTGCGGCGTGCGGATGCCGGCGACGACGTCCTCGCCTTGGGCGTTGATGAGGAATTCGCCGTAATAGGCGTTGTCGCCCTTCGCAGGATCGCGGGTGAAGGCCACCCCCGTCGCCGACGTGTCGCCCATGTTGCCGAACACCATCGCCTGCACGTTGACCGCGGTGCCCCATTCGGAAGGGATGTCGTTCAGCCGGCGATAGACCTTTGCGCGGTCGGATTGCCACGATCCGAACACCGCACCGATCGCGCCCCACAGCTGGTCGTGCACATCCTGCGGGAAGGGCCTACCCCACAGTTCGGCGACGATCGACTTGTATTCGTCGACCAGCCCCTGCCAGTCGGCGGCGGACATGTCGGTGTCGAGGTAGTAGCCGCGGTCTTCCTTGGCGATCTCCAAGGCTTCCTCGAACCGGGCGTGATCGAGTTCGAGCACGACGTCCGAATACATCTGGATGAAGCGGCGATAGCTGTCCCACGCGAAGCGCGCGTCGCCCGACACCTGCGCAAGGCCGGCGACGGTCGCGTCATTGAGGCCGAGGTTGAGGACGGTGTCCATCATCCCCGGCATCGAGGCGCGCGCGCCACTGCGGACGGACACCAGCAGCGGGTCGGCGGCGTCGCCGAAGCGCTTGCCGGTGACCCCCTCGATATGGGCGATGCCGGTCGCGACCTCGTCGCGCAGCGACGGCGGAAAGGCGCGGCCCTCGTCATAATAGACCGCGCAGAAGGCGGTCGAGATGGTGAAGCCCGGCGGCACCGGCAGGCCGATCGACGCCATCTCGTCCAGGTTCGCGCCCTTGCCGCCGAGCAGATTCTTGTCGCCGCGCCCACCGTCCGAAACCCCGCCGCCGAAGCGGTAAACATACTTGGTCATCGTCGCGTCCTGTGTGTGCGCGGGCAGCGCGAATGTTGACAAAGTTGACGGCCGAAACGGGGGGTCAGCCCTCGATCTTCGAGAAGTCGGCGACCGCGTGGACCGCATCGCGGACGCGGACGAGCAGGCCGAGGCGATGGGCGCGCTTGTCCGGGTCGGCATCATTGACGGTCACGCCATCGAAGAACGCGTCGATCGGTGCGCGCAGGGTTGCGAGAGCGGCCATAGCGGCTTCGAAATCCTCCTGCTCGACGGCGGTGCGTGCCTTGAGCTCGGCGAGGTCGAGCGCGTCGGCGAGCGCCTTTTCGGCGGGTTCGGGGGTGTAGGACAGGGACTTGTCGTCGGCTTCGGTGAAACCTTCCTTCTTCAGGATGTTCGCCGCGCGCTTGTACCCGGCGAGCAGGTTGGTGCCGTCCGGGGTGGCGACGAAGGCTTGCAGCGCGTGGACGCGGGCGAGCAGGCGGACGAGGTCGTCCTCTCCTCCGAGCGCGAATACGGCGTCGATCAGGTCGTGGCGGACGCCGGCTTCGCGTTGCTGAACTTTGAGACGGTCGATCAACAGAGCTTCTACCCGCGACGAAACTTCAGCATACGGCGCAAGCCAGCTTATATCGTCTGCGTAATAAGTACGAGCGTGATCAATTGCCCAGTCAACGAACCCGTTTCCCTTTAGTTCTTCTCGCGTGGCAGCCTTAGCTCTGAAGGCACGATCTAGATAATCTCTCACGTTAGCAGCATGGGCATCGGACAAACCGGCGCCGAACATAGGAGTTTCGATATCCCGGATTTCACCTTTAATGCCCGTCAATCTCTCGACCGCATAAAGATTGCGATGAAACCCGAATGTCTCAACTAGATTGACATAAGATATTTTTATCAGATCGGAAATTTTCAAACGAAGTTTACTCGTAAGTATTGCCGCTACAACCGCCTGCGCAGATTGTCTAATCCCATAAGGGTCACCCGACCCCTTGAACCAAATCCCGACCGCTGCAAAACCAACGACATTGTCGATTCTGTCTGCCACTTGCAGCAGGTTTTCTGGCTTATTTTCCCCATCAGCTATGATCTGAGAGGCGTTTTTATATAAACCTCGAACGGCCTGCGCATAAGGCGCGGCATACTGATCATTCTTGAGTAGGTAAGAACCTACAACTCCTTGCAGTTCAGGAAATTCACCGACAGTACCACTTAGAAGATCAACTTTACAAAGCTCTGCTGTCGACCATAGTCGCTTTAATTCAGGAAAATAAAGAGCAACTAACTCTTCTATAAGCCGCCCTATCCGCTCTTGTTTCTCCTGATAGGTTCCGAGCCCTTCAAAGTATTTTACATTGGCGAGGCGACGAGACTGTTCGCGAGGCTCAACTTTCAAATCTTGAGCCCAGAAAAACCGCGCATCGCTCAGCCGCGCGGCGAGGACCTTGCGGTTGCCCTCGACGATCAGCGCGCCGCCGTCCTTCGCGTCGATGTTGGCGACGCAGACGAAGGCGTTGGCGAGCTTCCCGGCGGCGTCGGTGCAGACGAAATACTTCTGGTTCACCCGCGCGGTCAGCTGGATGACTTCGGGCGGCACGGTGAGGAATTCGGGGTCGAAGCGGCCGAGCAGCGGCACCGGCCATTCGGTCAGGCCGGCGTTTTCGGCCAGCAGCCCCTCGTCGCGGATCAGCGTCAGGCCCGCCTTCTTCGCGGCCATCGTCGCGCCGGTGGCGATGATCGCGGCGCGCTCGTCCTGGTCGACGATGACGTGGCAGGCGCGCAGCTTCTCGACGTAATCGCCCGCCGAGCCGATCGTGATGACGCCGGGATGGTGGAAGCGGTGGCCGACGGTCGCGGCGCCGCTGGCGATGCCGGCGATCTCGCAGGGGACGACATCGTCGCCGAACAGCGCGACGATACCCTGCAGCGGGCGCACCCAGCGCAGGGATTCGGTGCTGGCGGAGGCATCGCCCCAGCGCATGGACTTCGGCCAGGGGAAGGCGCGGACGATCGCGGGGATCGCTTCGGCGAGCACGTCGGCGGTGGCGCGGCCGGGCTTTTCGATCACCGCGAACCAGATGCCGTCGCGGTCGGTCAGCTGGTCCTGGGTGAGGCCGGTCTTGCGGAGGAAGCCCTCCAGTGCCTGCGCGGGGGCGGAGGTCTTGGGGCCCTTCACCTCGTCGCTGACCGCCTCGGTCGCCAGCGGCAGGCCGCGCGCGATCAGGGTCAGGCGGCGCGGGGTGGCGTAGGTGGTCGTGTCCGTCGCGGTGAGGCCGGCCTTCGCCAGTTCGGCTGCGAAGAGCTTGGCCAGATCCTCCCGCGCGCGTGCCTGCATGCGAGCGGGGATTTCCTCCGAGCGGAGTTCGAGGAGGAAATCGGTCATCGGGTCGGGGCCTGAATGGGTTCACGCGGAGGCGCGGAGACGCGGAGGAGGGAAGAATGAGAAGAAATCGTTCTCGCGAAGGCGCGAAGGCGCGAAGGGGTTGCGGGCGCTGCTCCGGCTCGCGTCAGCGAGACTTTATCGCTTGCTGTACGCTCATGGATTAAAGGCCGCCGGCGCGGCGGGCGCGACATCTTCGCGTCTTCGCGCCTTGGCGTGAGCCTGCTCACGCCCCGCAGATCCTTTTCTTCCCGAGCCGCCGCCATCACGCTGCCCACCCGTTCTTCTCCATCCACGCCGCGCAGCTGCCCTTCGCGAGGTCGCGGACGCGGCCCATATAGGCCTGGCGCTCGGCGACGGAGATGACGCCGCGGGCCTGGAGCAGGTTGAAGACGTGGCTCGCCTCGATCGCCTGTTCGTAGGCGGGGATGGGAAGTCCGGCGGCAAGGCTGTTCTCGCACTCTGCGGCGGCCTTCCTGAACTGGTCGAAGAGGGTGTCGGTGTCGGCGACCTCGAAATTCCACGCCGACATCTGGCGCTCGTTCTCGAGGAACACGTCGCCGTAGGTCACGCCCGCATCGTTGAAGGCGAGATCGTACACGCTGTCCTTGTCCTGAATATACATCGCCAGCCGCTCGAGGCCGTAGGTCAGCTCGCCGGCGACGGGCTTGCAGTCGAAGCCGCCCATCTGCTGGAAATAGGTGAACTGGGTGACTTCCATGCCGTCGCACCAGACTTCCCAGCCGAGGCCCCAGGCACCGAGCGTCGGGCTTTCCCAGTCGTCCTCGACGAAGCGGATGTCGTGGGCCTGCATGTCGACACCGATCGCGGCGAGCGACCCCAGGTACAGCTCCTGCAGGTCGGGCGGGCTGGGCTTCAGGATGACCTGATACTGATAGTAATGCTGGAGGCGGTTGGGGTTTTCTCCGTAGCGGCCGTCGGTCGGGCGGCGGCACGGCTGGACGAAGGCGGCGTTCCACGGATCGGGGCCGAGCGCGCGCAGCGTCGTTGCGGGGTGGAAGGTGCCCGCCCCCATCCGCATGTCATAGGGCTGGAGGATCACGCAGCCGCGCGCCGCCCAATAGTCATGGAGCGTCAGGATCATGCGCTGGAACGAGAGCGGTCCGGGCGGGGAATTGGTGTCGGTCACGTGGCGGCGTTTGGCTTATGGGGCGAGCGAGGGCAAGCCTGTGGGCCGCGCGTCAACCACGATTGCGGATTGACAGCGCCGCCGCCCGCCCCACTTGTCGGGCGAAAGTCCCAGACGGAGTATGCGATGCCTGCCCTGAAGTCCCTGTTGACCGGTGCGATGACGCTGGCCGCGCTGTGTGCCCTGCCCGCCTGTGCCCAGCCGGCGCCGGCACCCAAGGCGACGCCGACCGCGGCGAACGATGCCGATCCGGCGCTGTGGGTGGTGAAGGACAAGGACACGACGATCTATCTGTTCGGGACGGTGCATGTGCTGAAGCCCGGCCTGACCTGGTTCGACGAGGCGGTGAAGTCGGCGTTCGACAAGTCCGACACTTTGGTGCTGGAAATGGTCGAGCCCGATGCCGCGACCATGCAGGGGATCGTGATGGCCAAGGCGATCGCCCCGACCGGCGCGCCGACCCTGACCCAGCGCCTGCCCGCCGACAAGCGCGCCGCCTTCACCACCGCCATCGCCGAAGCCGGCATCCCCGGCGCCGCCGCCGAGCGGCTGAAGCCGTGGTTCGCCAGCATCGCGATCTCGATGGTGCCGATCCGCAAGGCCGGATACGACGGCGATCAGGGGCCCGAGAAGATCCTGACCGCAGCGGCCAAGGCGGCGGGCAAGACCGTGACGGGGCTTGAGACCGCCGAGCAGCAGATCGGCTATTTCGACGGCCTGTCGGACGGTGCGCAGGTGACGTTCCTGACGTCGACCCTCGACGAACTGCCCAAGGGCGCGGCGACGCTCGACACGATGGTGGCGGACTGGTCGGCGGGGCGCACCGATGCGCTCGCCAAGACGATGAACGACGGGCTGAAGGATTCGCCCGAGGTCGCGGCGAAAATCCTCTACGACCGCAACGCCCGCTGGGCGACGTGGATCGGCGAGCGGATGCAGAAGCCGGGCACGGTCTTCGTCGCCGTCGGCGCGGGGCATCTGGCGGGCGACAAGAGCGTCATCGCCGATCTTGCGACGAAGAAGCTGAAGGCGGTGCGGGTCAAGTATTGAGAGGAAGTCCCTCTCCCGGCGGGAGAGGGAGGGAGCAGCGCAGCTGCGGAAGGGTGAGGGCAGCGGTCGTCACGGCCCTCACCCTTCCCATTGCCTTCGGCAACGGGCCCCTTCCCTCTCCCGATGGGAGAGGGAGTTAGATTTGCCATCGCGCGCCTTTCCCGCTATGGGCGCGCGCTTGTCGCGGCAGGGTCATCCCTGGAGGCTTGCCGGGCAAATATACGAAACACCAAGCGCAAGATCGGATAATTCTATGAGCGAACAGCTGAAGCTGTCGGCCGAGACGCGCGACCGGGCTGGCAAGGGAGCCTCCCGGGCGCTGCGTCGTGATGGCCGCGTCCCCGCCGTCGTGTACGGCAACAAGCAGGAGCCGCTGAGCATCAGCGTCAACGAGCGCGAGCTCGCCAAGATGCTCGGTTCGGGCCACTTCATGAACTCGGTCGTGATGATCTCGACGGGTTCGGGCAAGGCCGTGCGCACGCTGCCGAAGGACGTCGCCTTCCATCCGGTCACCGACCGCCCCCTGCACGTCGATTTCCTGCGCATCAGCGAGCACGCGACTGTCACGGTCGCGGTGCCGATCGTCTTCACCGACGAAGAGGACGCGCCGGGCATCACCAAGGGCGGCGTGCTGAACATCGTTCGCCACGACCTGGAGCTGGTCTGCGATGCCGCGGAAATCCCGTCGGAAATCCAGGTTTCGCTGAAGGGCCTGGAAGTCGGCGATACCATCCACATCTCGAACGTCACGCTGCCCAAGGGCACCGAATCGGCGATCGACGACCGCGACTTCACCATCGCCACCGTCATCGCCCCGTCGGCGATGAAGGCGGACGTGCAGGAAGCGCTGGCCGAGGCTGACGCCGAAGCCGAGGCGAACGCCGCCGAGCAGCAGGCCGAGGAAGCCGCCGCTGCCGAGGGCGAGGAGCCTGCAGTCGAGCCGAACGACGACGACAACGACGACGACAAGATCACGACCCAGAAGGACGACTGATCCGTCGATATCGACCAACCGGGGGGCGGGATGCGACGACGCATTCCGCCCTTCGTCGTTTTTGGGGAATTTGTTGATGCAGCTGTGGGTCGGCCTGGGCAATCCTGGCCCGGACTATGCCATGCACCGCCACAACGTCGGGTTCATGGCGGTCGATGCGATCGCCGCAACCCACGGGTTTTCCGCAGCGAAGAAGGCGTTCCAGGGCTGGGCGCAGGATGGACGCATCGGCGCGCACAGGGTCGTGCTGCTGAAACCGGCGACCTACATGAACGACAGCGGCCGCGCGATCCGCGCCGCGCTCGATTTCTACAAACTCGCGCCCGAAGACGTCACCGTCTTCCACGACGAGCTCGACTTACTGCCGCTGAAGATGAAGGTGAAGCGCGGCGGCGGCACCGCGGGGCAGAACGGGCTGAAATCCGCGGTCGCCCATATCGGCGCCGACTTTCGCCGCGTCCGCATCGGTATCGGCCATCCGGGGCACAAGGACCGCGTGACCGGCCATGTCCTGTCGAACTGGCACAAGACCGAGATCGAGCCATTGAGCGACTTGCTCGGCGCGATCGCCGCGGAGGCGCCGTGGCTGGCGGCGGGGGACGATGTGCGCTTCATGAACGAGGTCGCGCTGCGGCTGGCTGCGTGAAATTGGCAACATCTTGATCTAAATTAATCTATTTAGGGGAACACTGACGGGGGCCGGGCAGTTGTCGCGGTTCGTCACGAAGTTCCTCGCGGCTTCGCAGACGGGCACGATGCGCCCGCCGACGCCGGATTGTCTCAGTGCCACGCTACCGCTTCAACATTCACTCCCCGGGAAATCACCTGTCCGACGGCGAAGGGCTGGTGCTGCTGGACGATGCGACCGCGGTCGAGCGCGCACGCCAGATCGTGCGCGAGATGGTGGCGATCGACCTGCGCGAGGACGGCGTGGTCTGCCTCGCCCAAACCATCGAGATCGTGGGCGACGGCGGCAAGCCACTCGCCTCGATGCCCTTCGGCGACATCATCCAGATCATCCACGACGACATGGACGCCCCGCCCCGCCGACGCTAACCCGTGCCCGCATGACGACGCGCGCGCTGTTCCCGACCCAATTTTACGAGGCGCCGCTGGGCGACGACGCGCTGGTCGCCGAGCTGGCCGAGGCATGCCGCGAACTGGCGTCGGAGGACCGCGCGGGCCGCACTTGGTCGCGCGACCACGGCTACCGCGGCTATACCAGCTATGCCTCGCTCGACGACCTGCCGATGCGCGACCCGCGCTTCGCCGATCTGGTGCGGCTGCTCAACCGCCACGTGGCCGCCTTCGCCCGCGACTGCGGCTTTGATCTCGCGCGGCGGCTGAAGCTCGACAGTATGTGGGTCAACGTCCTGAAGCCCGGCGGCACGCATTCGGGCCACATCCATCCGCACAGCGTCGTGTCGGGGACGCTCTATGTCGCGGTGCCGCCGGGGTCGGGCGCGCTGAAGCTGGAGGACCCGCGCCTGCCCATGCTGATGGCCGCCCCCGCCCGCCCCGACACCTTCGTCTATGCCGAACCCGCGGAAGGCGGCGTATTTCTGTGGGAAAGCTGGCTGCGCCACGAAGTGATGCCGAACGCCGCGAAGCACGAACGGATCAGCATCAGCTTCAACTATCGGTAGGCGGCAGGCCACCGGTCTCGCGCGACAGCGGCGCACACGCTGGCGTCAACGCCCGCGATGCCCTATCGCGCGCGCCGACCTCCCACTTCATTCACGCGAAGGCATTTTCCATGGGTTTCCGCTGCGGCATCGTCGGCCTGCCGAACGTCGGCAAATCGACGCTTTTCAACGCTCTGACGGAGACGGCGGCGGCGCAGGCGGCGAATTATCCGTTCTGCACGATCGAGCCGAACGTCGGCAACGTCGCGGTGCCCGACCCGCGGCTCCAGAAGCTTGCCGCCATCGCCGGATCGGCCAAGATCATCGAGACGCAGCTCGGCTTCGTCGACATCGCCGGGCTGGTGCGCGGCGCGTCGAAGGGCGAGGGGCTGGGCAACCAGTTTCTGGGCAACATCCGTGAGGTCGATGCGATCGTCCACGTCCTGCGCTGTTTCGAGAACGACGACATCCAGCATGTCGACAACAAGGTCGATCCGATCGCCGACGCCGAGACGGTCGAGACCGAATTGATGCTGAGCGACCTGGAATCGCTCGAAAAGCGCGTGCCGGCGCTCGCCAAGAAGGCGACGCAGGGCGACAAGGAAGCCAAAATCGGCGCGAGCGTGCTGGGCCAGGCACTCGACCTGCTGCGCGAGGGCAAGCCGGCGCGGCTGACGGTGCCGAAGGATGGCGAGGAGGAGCGCGTGTTCAAGGCGTCGCAGCTCATCACCGCCAAGCCGGTGTTGTACGTCTGCAACGTCAACGAGGAGGATGCCGCGAACGGCAACGCGCTGTCCGAAAAGGTGTTCGCCAAGGCGAAGGCCGAGGGCGCCGAGGCGGTCGTGGTGTCGGCGGCGATCGAGGCCGATATCGCGACGATGCCGGCGGAGGACCGCACCGAATTCCTGGCCGAGCTGGGGCTGGAGGAAACCGGCCTCGCCCGCGTGATCCGCGCCGGGTACGAGCTGCTCCACCTGCTGACGTTTTTCACGGTCGGGCCGAAGGAAGCGCGGGCGTGGACGACGCATGTCGGCGCGAAGGCGCCGCAGGCGGCAGGCGAGATCCACACCGATTTCGAACGCGGCTTCATCCGTGCTGAAACCATCGCGTACGAAGATTACGTCGCGTTTTCGGGCGAAAGCGGCGCGCGCGATGCCGGGAAACTCCGGTCCGAGGGCAAGGAATACGTCGTCAAGGACGGCGATGTGTTGCTGTTCCGCTTCAACGTGTGATGTTTGCGCGTCTTATACTTTAGGTGTATGAGGCGCGCATGACGCTGCGGCTCCTGATCGCGCTGTTCGCCCTGTTGCTGTCGCCGCTGGCGGTGGTGACCCCGGCCTGTGCGTCGGAAACGCCGGCCAGCGAATCGAGCGCGAGCAGCCAGCATGATGCCGGCCAGCACCAGCAACAACGCCGCCAGAACGACAAGGCCAAACCCGGCCAGGGCCAGTGCCTGGGCTGCGTCGCGCCCTCCACCGCGCGCCCGCCGCTGCTGGAGGCGCCGAACCGGGCGCTGATGATGATCCCGGCGGCGCATATCCGCATCTCGCATGCGCTGAAGCCGGCGCGACCGCACACGCCCCCACCGAAGCAGGCGTGATCCGACGCGGGCGTTCGTCCCGCGCGTGTCCTTTTCAGCTTCGAAAGTTCAGATGATGTCGAGATTTCTCCTGCTCGCGGCGGTTGCCGCGGGCGCGTTCGTCGCGTTTCCGGCGGCGGCGCAGCATATGCACATGCCGATGCCGGCCCCCAACCCCGCCCCTGCCGCCGGTCCGTCGCAGGCGGACCAGCCCGCACCGATGACGCACGATGCGCATCAGGATCATGAGATGACCGCCGTCGACGATGCCGCGATGGGGCACGACATGGGCGCGATGAACATGGGCGCGATGCGGATGGGGGATGCCTGCGCGGCGTTCGGATCGGGCACCGCGCTGTTGCCGCTGGGCAGCGGAATGATGACCGGGCAGCATATTCCGGCAGGCAACTGGGATCTGATGGCGCACGGCTATGTCTGGGGCGCCTACACCGACCAGTCGGGGCCGCGCGGCGACGACATGGCGTTCGTCCAGTCGATGGCGATGCTGACCGCCGACCGCGAGCTTGGCTCCGCCGCGCATCTGCAGCTGCGGTCGATGCTGAGCCTGGAGCCGCTGATGGGGCGGCGCGGCTATCCCAATCTGCTGGCGACCGGGGAGACGGCGTTCGGGCGCCCGCTGGTCGACCGCCAGCATCCCCACGATTTGTTCATGGAGCTGGCCGCGCGCGTCGATCTCGACATCGGCGAGGACACCCGCGCATTCCTGTATGGCGGGCCGGTCGGCGAACCCGCGCTGGGGCCGGCGGCGTTCATGCACCGTCCGTCGTCGCGCTACATGCCGCTGGCGCCGATCACGCATCACTGGTTCGACAGCACGCACATCACCTACGGCGTGGTGACAGCGGGGGTCAGGGCAAAGGTGGTGCAGGTCGAGGCATCCGCCTTCCGCGGGCGTGAGCCGGATGAGGCGCGATGGAACATCGAGACGCCGGCACTCGATTCGTGGAGCGTGCGCGCGACCTGGACGCCCTCCCCCAACTGGGTGGCGCAGGTCAGCCACGGGCGGCTGAAGGAGCCCGAAGCGCAGCATCCCGGCGAGGACGAGGGGCGGACCACCGCCAGCGTCCATTATGGCGACCGGCGGCTGGCGGCGACGCTGGCGTGGTCGGCGAAGAACCGCATTCCGGGCGAGACGTTGACCGCGTGGCTGGCGGAGGCCAACTGGAATCCGGCGGGAGGCCACAATCTATTCGCGCGTGCGGAGAATGTCGCCAATGACGAGCTGTTTCCCGACCATGCCGACCCCCTGCACGACGTGAAATTCCGGGTGAGCCGGGTCGAGGGGGGATATGCCTATCGCCTGCCGATCGCGGGGCCGCTGAACGTGGCGCTGGGGGGCAGCGTGCTGGCGACCGCGGTGCCCGACGCGCTCCAGCCGCGTTACGGGTCGGGCACGGGCTATACGCTGTTCGCCAAGCTGTCGCTCGACAACTGACGCGCGGGCTTGTCGCAGGCGTCCGGCCGCGGCAAGCCCTGTGCCCATGACGATACGACTCGCGTTGCTGGCGGCGATGGCCGCGCTGTCCCTCAATGGCTGCGTGGCACCGGGCGAGAGGCCTGCGGCGATGGCCGCCGAGCGGCGCGCGCCGGTCACCATCCTGGTGTCGATCGACGGTTTCCGCCCCGATTACCGGTCGCGCGGGGTGACGCCGACGCTGGATGCGCTGGCGGCGGCGGGCGTGTCGGCGGCGATGCGCCCGTCGTTCCCGTCCAAGACCTTCCCCAACCACTGGACCATCGTCACCGGCCTGCGCCCCGACCGCAACGGCATCGTCGCCAACAAGATGGAGGACGCGCGCCGCCCCGGCGAAACCTTCACGATGGCCAGCGACGACCCGTTCTGGTGGAACGAGGCGACGCCGATCTGGGTCGATGCCGAGCGTGCGGGCATCCGATCGGCGACGATGTTCTGGCCGGGATCGAACGTGGCGGTCGGCGGCGCGCGGGCAGAGGCGTGGCCGCACGCGCTGACCGGCGGGGTGCGTCCGCATGACTGGCAGCAGTATAACGAGGCGATCAGCCCCGAGCAGCGGGTCAACGCCGTGCTGGACCTGCTGCGCCGGCCCGAGGGCATCCGGCCGAAGTTCCTGACGCTGTATTACGAGGCGGTCGATACCGCGGGGCACGAACATGGCCCCGACGCGGCGGAGACGACCGCGGCTGTGGCAGGGGTCGATCGTTCGATCGGCCAGCTCGTCGCGGGGCTGCGCGCGATGGGACAGCCGGTCAATTTCGTCATCGTCGCCGACCACGGCATGGCGGCTACGTCGAGCACGCGGACGATCGCCCTCGACCGTGTCGCCGATCCCGCCGACTATCGCATCGTCGAGAATGGGCCCTACGCCAGCCTGGCGGCGATGCCGGGGCGCGAGCGCGCGCTGGAGTCGCGGCTTCTGCGACCGCAAGACCATATGACCTGCTGGCGCAAGGCCGATATCCCCGCGCGCTTCGCCTATGGCCGCAACCCGCGGGTGCCGCCGTATCTGTGCCTGGCCGAGGTCGGGTGGACGATCGAGAAGACCGCGCCGAAGGCCGAGGATCACGGCGGGGCGCATGGCTATGACAATGCCGCGCCCGAGATGGCGGCGCTGTTCATCGCCAGCGGGCCGGCGATCCGCAACGCCGGCACGCTGGCGCCGTTCGACAATGTCGACGTCAACCCGCTGCTGCGCGACCTGATCGGTCTGCCCCCCGCCACCGGCATCGACGGCGATGACGCGCCGTTCCGCACCATCCTGAAACGCTGATCCGACGGAGACGCCCGTGCGCTATTTCGAGGACCTCGCCGTCGGCGACACCAATGCGTTCGGATCGTACGAGGTCACTCGCGACGAGGTGCTCGACTTCGCCGGCAAATATGATCCGCAGCCGTTCCATCTGTCGGACGAAGGTGCCGAGGGCACGCATTTCGGGCGGCTGGCGGCGAGCGGATGGCACACCTGCGCGATGACGATGGCGATGATCGTGCGCGACATGCAGGCGAACGATACCGGCGGACTGGGCGCGGCGGGGATCGACGAGTTGCGGTGGCTGAAACCGGTGTATCCGGGCGACGTGCTGCGCGTCGAGAGCGAGGTCGTCGAGACCCGCGCATTCCGCAGCAAGCCGGACATGGGCAGCGCCCTGACCCGCAGCACGGTGTTCAATCAGGCGGACGAGCCGGTGATGAGCTTTCTCGCGACGGGTTTGTATCGGCGGCGGGAGGGGGCGGCCTCGTAACGATTTCCGTTCGCCTCGAGTAGCCGTCGAGCCTGTCGAGACGGCGTATCGAGAGGTTGATGCCTCTCGCGAGGACTTCTCGATACGGGCTCTCGACTGCGCTCGATCCCTACTCGAAGCGAACGGTTTGTGGGGAGAGGCGAGGCGCACCCGCACCTCCCCCACCAACCTCAATCCCGTCGGTCGCGGCGGTTCTCGCGGCGTAGCTGGCGACCGTCCTGACGACGTTCGCGATTATACTCGCGGCGGTCCTCGCGGCGTTCGGTGCGGAATTGTTCGCGGGTTACCTCGCCCTGGCGATAATCCTGCCGGTCGTCGCGGCGATCCCGGCGATAGGCGCGGTCGTCCTGCCGGCGATCGCGGGCGTAGTCGTTCCAGTTGTCGCGGATCTCGCGGCGGTCGCCCTGCCAGTTGCGGGCGCGGCCCTGCCAGTAATTGCGCTGGTTGTCGTTCCAGCGATACGGGCGGCGGTACTGGTCGTACACGTAGTAACCGGTGCCCGGATAATAATAGTCGCCGTACCAGCCGTAATAGCTGTTGCCGTAGCCGCCGCCATAATAGCCGCTGTCGTAATAGCCGTCGCCATAGCCGCCGTATCCGCCGCCGTAGCCGACCGACACGCCCGAATAGCCATAGCCGTCCGTGCAGGCGGCGAGCGATACGCTGGCGACGGCGGCCAGCGTCAGGCTACGAAGCAAGGACATGGCGAATACTCCCGATACGCGGATGGGAGTCGAAACGAGCACGGCGGCGCAACGGTTCCGTCGCGCCGCCGTGCAGGGCGTTCTTATGTACGGTCGCGGGGCTCGCCCGCTACCGGATCAATGCTTCACGTCGCGCCAGACGCTCTGATAGGCGCCCCAGGTCAGCACGCAGAAGATCAGCAGGAAGATCACCGCCGCCCAGCCCGCCGAGTGGCGCGCCTCGAGCTTGGGTTCCGCCGTCCACACCAGGAACGCCGAGACGTCCTTGGCCATCTGATCGACGGTCGCCTTGGTGCCGTCGGTGTAACCGACCTGGCCGTCGCCGGTCAGCGGCGGCGCCATCGCGAGGTTGAGGGTCGCGAAATATGGGTTGTAGTGCAGCCCCTCGGGCGTCTTCGCCTCCGGGAATTTCTTGAGCAGTTCGGCGGGCTGTTCCTGAAAACCGGTCAGCAGCGAATGAACGTAGGCGGCGCCGTCGTGGCGTGCCTTCGTCATCAGCGACAGGTCGGGTGGGACCGCATTGTTGTTGGCGGCACGCGCGGCGATATCGTTGGCGAACGGCGCCGGGAAGTGATCCGACGGCAGGTTCTTGCGCGTCGCCATCTCGCCCGTCTCCGGGTTCGGGGCCGGCGTTTCGATCGCCCACTGGGTCGCGATCGCCTTAACCTCGGCTTCCGAATAGCCGATCTGCTGGAGATCGCGGAACGCGACGAGCTTCAGCGAATGGCAGGCCGAGCAGACTTCCTTGTACACCTGGAAGCCGCGCTGCAGCTGGCGGCGGTCGAACTTGCCGGTGATGCCGTTGGACGCGAGTTCAAGCTCCTTGGGGTGCTTGTGAAACTCGTGCTCCGCAGTCGGCTTTTCCGGCTCCTGCACCATGCCGACGACGGTCGAGATGCCGCCGATCAGCGCCATCATCGCAAAGGCGAGCCCGGCCAGGAAGGCGAACGGGCGAACTCCGAGGAAACTGAGCATCGTCTGTCCTTATTCGGCCGGCGCGATGACGCCGCCGCGCATCGCGGTCTGTGCAGGGCTGGTGCCGCCATGCTTTGCCAGCACGGCTTCGGTGATCGAATTGGGCAAGGGGCGCGGACGCTCCATCGCCGACACGATCGGCAGGATCACCAGGAAGTGGAGGAAGTAATAGGCCGAGGCGAGCTGGCCGAGCAGGATCACGCCCGCTTTCGGCTCCGCGCCGCCGACATAGCCGAGGACGAGGACGTCGATGACCAGCGCAACCAGGAACCAGCGGTACACCGGCCGGTAGTTGGCCGAACGCACCGGCGAGGTGTCGAGCCACGGCAGGAAGAACAGCAGCAGGATCGACCCGAACATCGCCAGCACGCCCCACAGCTTCGCCGGGAACAGGAAGTCGATCGTGAACGACTTCAGGATCGCGTAGAACGGCAGGAAATACCATTCGGGCACGATGTGCGCGGGCGTCGAGAGCGGGTTGGCCGGGATGTAGTTGTCCGGATGACCCAGCAGGTTCGGCGAGAAGAAGATCAGCGACGCGAAGATCAGCAGGAAGACGCCGAGCCCGAAGCCGTCCTTCGCCGTGTAATACGGATGGAAGGGGACGGTATCCTGCTCGTCCTTCACCTCGACGCCGGTCGGGTTGTTCGACCCCGGAATATGCAGCGCCCAGATGTGCAGGATGATGACGCCCGCGATCACGAACGGCAGCAGATAGTGGAGCGAGAAGAAGCGGTTGAGCGCGGCGTTGTCCGGCGCGAAACCACCGAGCAGCCACACGCGGATCGTTTCACCCACCAGCGGGATCGCCGAGAAGAAGCCGGTGATGACCTGAGCACCCCAGAAGCTCATCTGCCCCCACGGCAGCACATAGCCCATGAACGCGGTCGCCATCATCAGCAGGAAGATGACGACGCCCAGCAGCCACACCATCTCACGCGGGGCCTTGTACGAGCCGTAATATAGCCCGCGCCCGATGTGGATGTAGACGACCGCCAGGAACATCGACGCGCCGTTGGCGTGCGCGTAGCGGATGAACCAGCCCGCGTTCACGTCGCGCATGATGTGCTCGACCGAGTTGAACGCGATGTCGCCGTTGGCGGCGAAATGCATCGCCAGCACGATGCCGGTGACGATCTGGATGGCCAGCGCCGCCCCGGCGAGGACGCCGAAGTTCCAGAAATAGTTCAGGTTGCGCGGGACGGGATAGCCGCCGCCGATCGCACCATAGACGAAGCGCGGCAGGGGCAGGCGCTCGTCCATCCACTTCATCAGCGGATGCTTCGGCGCGTAATGCTTGGCCCAGGGAAAGCTCATATCAGTCTAGCCCCTCACCCGACCGTCACGACGGTATCGGACGTGAATACATAATCCGGCACATGCAGGTTCTGCGGCGCCGGGCCCTGGCGGATACGGCCCGCGGTATCGTAGGCCGAGCCGTGGCACGGGCAGAAATAGCCGCCGAACGGACCCTTGTTCTCGCCCTCGCCCGCGCCCAGCGGCACGCAGCCGAGATGGGTGCAGACGCCGAGCGTAATGAGCCAGTTCTTCTTGCCGGTCTTGGTGCGCTCCTCCAGCGTCTGGGGATCGCGCAGCGACCCGACGTTGACGGCATCGGCCTCGGCGATTTCCTTCGGCGTCAGGTTGCGCACGAACAGCGGCTGCTTGCGGAACGTCGTCTTGATCGCCTGGCCGGGCTGGATCGCGGAGATGTCGATCTCCGTGGTCGACTGCGCGAGCACGTCGGCGGACGGGTTCATCTGGTTGACCAGCGGCAGCGCGATCACGCCGACGCCGACCCCGGCCCAGGCGACCGCGCCGATCTGCAGATAGTCGCGGCGGCGCGGGTTCTGCGGTCCGTCGACGACGCCTCCCGCTGCTACGCCTTCGTGGTCAGTTGCCATGCACAAGCCCTTGCACTTCGAATTCTGTGACGCCCGGAAACGCGGCGCCGATACGGAAACCGCGCCAGATAGCCGCGGACCGCCCCCGGTTGCCCCCGGTGACTGGCGGGCCTGATAAACGCGGGGGGCGCGCTTTGCCAACAGCAATTTGCGAGGCGATCCCCGCTCGCCTATCCGCAGCCACCATGCGGATCGCCCTGTACCAGCCCGAGATCGCCGGAAACGTCGGCGCCACCCTGCGAATCGGGGCGTGCCTGGCAACGCCGGTCGACCTGATCGAACCGATGGGATTCGCGTGGGACGACAAGCGCGTGGCGCGGGCCGGCATGGACTATATCGACCACGTCCGCGTGACCCGGCACGAAGACTGGGCGGCGTTCGAAGATCAGGCACGCGGACGCATCGTGCTGCTGACGACGAAGGGCGCGACGCCGCTGCATGACATCGCGTTTCGGCCCGACGACATATTGCTGTTCGGGCAGGAGGGCGCGGGCGTGCCCGAACACGTCCACGCGCGCGCCGACGCCCGCGTGGTCATCGCGATGGCGGCGGGGAGGCGGTCGCTGAACCTGTCGGTATCGGTGGGGATCGTGCTGGCCGAGGCGCTGAGGCAGACGGGCGGGTGGCCCAGCTAGGGCCGATCGACTTCAAGCCCCCGTTCGTCTCGAGTAGGGATCGAGCTTGTCGAGAGCCCGTATCGAGAGAGGCTCTCTTGCGGCACAGCCCTCTCGATACGCCATCTCGACAGGCTCGACGGCTACTTGAGGCGAACGGTGAAGGTGGGCGCGACGATTACCGCCCGCCTCCTCCACCAGCTTCGCTGGTCCCCCTCCCCGTGCCGGGGAGGATTTGCTAGGCCCGCACGATGCAGCCTCTCGATTCCGAACAGACCGCCGCCCGAACGTGGTTCGAAACCTTGCGCGACCTGATCTGCGCCGAATTCGTCGCTGTCGAGCGCGAGGCCGGGTCGGACGCCGACTTCGACTATATCGCGTGGGACCGCACCGATCCCTCTGGCGAGCCCGGCGGCGGGGGCGTGCGCGGGGTGATGAAGGGGCGCGTGTTCGAGAAGGTCGGGGTCAACGTCTCGACCGTCGGCGGCACGTTCGAAGGCGAGTTCGCCAAATCGATCCACGGCGCCGGCGACGACCCCAAATTCTTCGCCACCGGCATCAGCCTGGTCGCGCACATGGCCAATCCGCATGTGCCGGCGGTCCACATGAACTGCCGCTTCCTGGCGACGACGAAGCGCTGGTTCGGCGGCGGCGCGGACCTGAACCCGCCGCTGCCGGTCGAGAGCGATACCGCCGAATTCCACGCGACCCTTCGCCGGGCGTGCGACGCGCATCCGGTCGCCGACTACGACAGGTTCGCGAAGTGGGCCGGGGAATATTTCTACATCCCCCACCGCCAGGTGAGCCGCGGCGTCGGGGGCATCTTCTTCGACCATCTCGACGGCGATTTCGCCGACAGCTTCGCGTTCACGCAGGACGTGGGGCGCGCGTTTCTCGAGGCTTATCCGCGGATCGTCAGGCGGCGGATGAACGACGCCTACACTCCGACGGACGAGGCGGCGATGCTGGCATGGCGCGGGCGCTATGCCGAATTCAACCTGGTCTATGACCGCGGCACGCTGTTCGGGTTGAAGACCGGCGGCAACATCGACGCGATTCTCATGAGCCTGCCGCCGCGCGCCGAATGGGCCTGATCCCGGTCGCGCCGCACGAGGTGGCGACGATCGTCACCACGCTGGAGATGCGCGAGCGTCCCCGCCCCCGGCCGCTGCCGGCGTCGCACCTGCGGCTGGTGGCATGGCCGGCGCCGGCGCTCGACAAATACCGCGCGCTGTTCCGGCGGGTGGGCGCGCCGTGGCTGTGGTTCAGCCGGCTGGTCATGGACGACGCGCGGCTGGCGGGGATCGTCCACGATGCGGGCGTGCAGGTGTTCGCGGTGGTCGATCCGGCGGGGATCGAGGTCGGGATGCTGGAGCTCGATTTCCGGACCGCCGGCGACTGCGAGCTGTCCTATGTTGGGCTGATTCCCGAACTGACCGGCGCGGGGCATGGCCGTTGGCTGATGGCGCAGGCGCTCGGGCGGGCCTGGGCGAAGGACGTAACGCGGGTGTGGGTGCACACCTGTACGCTCGACCACCCGCGCGCGCTCGGCTTCTACCGCGCGAGCGGGTTCGTCGCGGTCAAGCGGACAATCGAGACCTTCGCCGATCCGCGCGTGTCGGGCGTCCTGGCGGAGGACGCCGCCCCTCAGGTGCCCTTGCTCGCCAGCCGGCGGTAGAGCGCGACCTGCACCAGCGCGAGCGTCAGCGCCGCCGCCGAGGTCACCACCGCCGCCGCCCCGTCGAACACCGTCGCCACCACCGGATTCGCGCCCGCGCTGCCCGTGCCCATCGCCGCGAGCGACAGGAACACGCCGCCGACCAGCTGCGCGCCCATCAGGATCGCGGCATAGGTGGCGGCGAGCATCCAGCCGTGGCCGCGGGTCAGCGCCCAGCTGCGGCGGATCGCGGCGACCGCACCGACCGGTGCCTGCGCGACGATCACCGGCCCGGCGAGCATCGTGCGCCCGAGGATATAGAACGCCGGCGCGATCATCGCGGCGAGCAGCAGGCGCGAGGCGGCGCCCGGCATCAGGATGCCGATGGCGGCGATCGCGATCAGGATCGAGGCGAGCAGATAGCGCAGGAACAGCATCGCCCCGCGCGCGAGCGCACCCCCGAGCGTCGGGCGCTGCCGGTCGAGGTACAGCGCCATCACCGCCAGCGCGCCGAACAGCCCGACCGCGGGGGCGAGCGCATACCAGATGCCGTGCTGCCCCGCCCACAGGGTGAAGGCATCGGCCCAGGCCTGCGCTGCCGCTTCTGTCATCTGACCATCCTCGGGCGTGGCCATCGGCGGCAACGGCGGGACCAGCAGCAGCACCGCCAGCTGCGGCAGGAACATCGTCAGCCCGGCGAGCGGCAGCAACAGCGCGGTGTCGCGCCGCCACGCCGCCCATGCATCCCCGAAAGCGGTCGTAAACGGCAGCTTCACGCAGATGCGGCCGGGGCGAGCGTGGTTTCGTTGTGGCGCACGACGGCGGCATAGAGCTTCGCGCAGAACGCCGCCGCCAGCGTGGTGAAGCCCGAGGACACCGCCGCGACCACGACCGAGGTGATGACCCCGGCGATGGTGATCGTGCCCCGCGCCGGCTCCCCCGACACGATGCGCAACACCGACCCGAACACGGTCTGCGCCGCCAGCACCGCGACGATCGCGACAACTGCGTAGAGGATGACGACGCCGACCAGCTTCCACGTCAGCCCGCGAGTCAGCGCGAACGCGCGCGGGATCGCGCCGAGGCCGCGGCGTTCCGCGACGATGACCGCTGTCAGCGTCGCCAGCCGCGCGCCAACAAACAACAGGATGAGGATGGCGACCAGCGTCACCGCGAAGATCGCAAAGCCGTAGCCGGGCGTGATCGTCGGCGTCACGCGCTCCCCCGCTGCCATCGCCGCGAAGTCGAACCCTGCCGCCGACATGAGGGCGAGGATCGGGATCGCCAGCAGCATTGCCCCTGCCAGTACGGCCAGGAACACGCCGATCGCCGGCAGCAGGCGCGCCGTCGCCACCTGCGCCGCGCGCGAGCCGAGCGCGGGGTCGATCGCGAGCGCGGCGATCGCGAGCTGCGCCCACAGCGACAGTAGCGAGAAGGCGATGCCGAGCAGGCCGAGGCCGAGCTTCAGCCCGAAGCCTGCGGTTTCCTGCACATCGGCCAGGCTGCCCGAGATGCTGGCCGGCACGAAGATCGCGAGCACGACGATCGGCAGCAGCACGCCGATGTTGTCGCCCAGGAATTCGGTCGTCCGATCCCAGACGGTTTCGATCTTCACCATCGCACGCCCCCACTGCCGCATTGCGCGAGGGCTTAGCGCAGCCGCCGCGCGCTTGCCAATCGCGTTCGTGGGGCACATCTGCGCGAGGATGAGCGACATCCAGACCGTCGAATGGCGCGTGACGCCGGGCCTGAGCGACTATGCCGCAGCGCTGGGCGAGATGGAGGCGCGCGTCGCCGCGGTGCAGGACGGCGCAGGTCGTGAACTGGTGTGGCTGCTCGAACATCCCCCGCTCTACACCGGCGGCACCAGTGCGGATGCCGCCGAGCTGATCGACCCGCGCTTTCCTGTGCACGCTACCGGACGCGGCGGGCGCTATACCTATCATGGGCCGGGCCAGCGCGTCGGCTACCTCGTCCTCGACCTCGGCAAGCGCGGGCGCGACGTGCGCTGCTTCGTCCACGCGCTGGAAGGGTGGGTGATCGACGCGCTCGCCGGCATCGGCATCGATGCGTTCCGGGCGGAGGGACGGATCGGCATATGGACCCGCGATCCGGTGCGCGGCGAGGCGAAGATCGGCGCGATCGGGGTGCGGGTGAAACGCTGGGTAACGATGCACGGCTTCTCGGTGAACCTGTCGCCGGACCTGGCGCATTTCGGCGGAATCGTGCCGTGTGGGATCGCCGAATACGACGTGACGAGTGCGGCGGCCCTTGGCGCGCGGGCCGATTTCGCCAGCTTCGACGCGGCGCTGCGCGCGGCGTTTCCGGCCTTTCTCGACCGGCTGTCTCCCTGCCCGGTGAAAACGGGGGCTTGAGGGGGGCGGGGTTGTTGGCTAATGTCCCACCTGATTTGGGGTATAAAAGGCCATCCAGCCGACCCGGGTCGCCTTATCTAGGGAGCTTCCACATGCGTTCTATTTTTGCCAAGGGCCTGACGGCCTCGATGATCGCCGGCGCGGCGCTGCTCGTTTCGGCCTGCGGCGGCTCGACCGAGACCACCACTGAGAACACCGTCGTCACCGACCTGAACGTCACCGACGCCACGATGGACGGCACGATGACCGACAACATGACCGCCGTCGACGGCGCCATGGGCAATGACGCGATGATGGCCAACAGCATGGCGCCGATGGACGGCAACATGACGATGACCACGAACACCACGACCACGACCACCAACGCGATGTAATCATCGCGAGGCCGTAGTTTCGGTTTCGAAGATTTGGGGCCGTCCGGGCGACCGGGCGGCCCCTTTTCGTTGTTCTGCGCGGCATTTCACCGGGGCGGCGGGGCAAGCCCGCTGAAAATTGCGAGAAACCGCTTGGGAAGGTTACCGGAATTGCCTAATCGTGCCCGCGTCGCCCGAACGATCGCGCGGCACGAGAGGTTGTCGATGAAGCTGTTGCGTACCCTGATTGCCCCCGTCGCCGCGATCGCCGCCGCGACCACCGCCCTCCCCGCTTCGGCGCAATTCTTCTTCCAGCCGCCCGATCTGCGCGGTGCCATCGTGACGGGGGCCGAGCCCGGCATCCTGGCGCAGGCGCTGCCCGGTGCTACGCCCGACGAGCTGCGCGCCGCGCTGATCTGGAACATGCGCGCGGGGCTGAACGTCGCCGCGCTGCAGTGCCAGTTCATGCCGCCGCTGCTGACGCTCTATAACTACAACAAGATCTTGGGCGATCACGGCGCCGAGCTGAACGCATCCTATGCGACGCTCAGCAATTATTTCGTCCGCGTCGCGCCCAGCAAGAAGGCCGGCCAGACCGCGCTCGATCAGTACGGCACGCGCGTCTATTCGAGCTTCTCGACGGTCGGCGCGCAGCTGACCTTCTGCCAGACCGCCGGCGAGATCGCGAACCTGGCGGTGTTCACCCCGCGCGGCAGCTTCGGCACGCTGGCGCAGGAGCGGCTGCGCCAGCTGCGCAACAGCCTGGTGCTGTCGGGCGAACAGAAATTCCCCTGGGGCATCTACGTCCCGCGCTGGACCGGCCCGCGCTGGGACAAGGTGTGCTGGAAGAACGAGAACTGGGTCGCGAAGAAGTGCGGGGCGCAGACGTTCGGGTGACGTGATTGGGGGGTATTGCTCCCCGACACGACCTGCAATCCGTTCGTTTCGAGCGTAGTAGAGAAACTGCCACGGGCTCTACCGCTGCGGTTTCTCGACTACGCTCGAAACGAACGGATTTTTTGTAGGGACGGCGTTAAGTCGGTGGGGGCCAAAACCCAGCTTTTCGCGGCGCGCCAACTGGACCCTCACCGTGCGTGCTGAGCGCAGTCGAAGCACATGTCACGGGCGCACCGTTCTTGGCATGTGCTTCGACTGCGCTCAGCACGAACGGGGGGACGGCACAGCACTGGCAGGCGTGGGGGATCGCACCGCACGGAAGCGGAGCGGTGACGCAGCGACCCGGCTCGAATTCAGCGCAGCCCGAGCAGCTTGTGCGTCTGCAAGGACAGCCGCCATTTCGGCCGCGCCATCGCCACGTCGATCGCCGCCGCCACATTCGCCTGGCCGCGGGCGTCGTCCATCGGCTGGATCAGGAAATCGGCGAAGTCCCAGCCTTCGAGTTCGGCCGGATCGATGCCGTCCTGTGGCCACACCAGCTTAAGTTCGTCGCCCTTACGCTGGACAACGTCGCTGCCCGCCTTCGGGCTGATGCAGACCCAGTCGATGCCGGGGTGGACCGGCAACGTGCCGTTGCTCTCGATCGCGATCTCGAAGCCCGCCGCGTGGAGCGCGTCGACGAAGGCGTCGTCGACCTGGAGCATCGGTTCGCCCCCGGTCACGACCACGAAGCGGCGGGCGTCGCCGTCGCCCCATGCCGCGACGACGGCAGCGGCGAGCGCGTCCGCATCGGCGAACTTGCCGCCCCCCGCCCCATCGGTGCCGACGAAATCGGTGTCGCAGAATTTGCAGACCGCGGTGGCGCGATCCTGCTCGCGCCCCGACCAGAGGTTGCAGCCGGCGAACCGCACGAACACCGCGCGGCGCCCGGCGTTCGCGCCCTCCCCCTGCAGGGTCAGGAACAGCTCCTTGACCGCGTAGCTCACGGCGTCGTCGCGTAGACGGTGGGATCGGGCAGCCCGGCGTCGGCGAAGCCCTTGGCGCGCAGGCGGCAGCTGTCGCACAGGCCGCAATGGACGCTGCCCGGTGCCGGATCGTAGCACGACCAGCTGATCCCGGCGTCCAGGCCCAGCCGCGCGGCCTCGACCACGATATCGGCCTTGGTCATGTGTTGCAGCGGCGCGCGGATGCGGAAGGGCGCACCCTCCACCCCCGCCTTGGTCGCGATGTCGGCCAGCCCCTCGAACGCGGCGATGAATTCGGCGCGGCAATCGGGATAGCCCGAATAGTCGAGCGCGTTGACGCCGATATAGATGTCGCGCGCGCCCGCCGCCTCGGCCCAGCCGAGCGCAAGGCTGAGGAAAATGGTGTTGCGTGCAGGGACATAGGTGACCGGGATGCCCGGCTCCACGCCCCCCTTCGGCACCGCGATGTCGTCGGTCAGCGCCGATCCGCCAAACGCCGACAGGTCGAGCGGCAGGACGACATGGCGCTCCGCCCCGAGCGCGCTCGCGACGCGGCGCGCGGCGGCGAGTTCGACGCGGTGGCGCTGGTTGTAGTCGACCGACAGCGCGAGAATGCGGTGGCCATCCTCCCGCGCCCGCGCGGCGGATACCATAGAGTCGAGGCCGCCCGAGACGAGGACGACGGCGGTCGTTTGCGGAAGTGTCATGATCCGCGCGCCCCTACGCCTGTCGCGCCCGCGCTGCAATGCCGTGCCCTTTCCCGCGGCGGTCGGGATCGGCTACACCGCCGCCCGATGCGCTTTCTCCTAGCCCTGTTCGCAATGCTGGTGGTCGCCCCGCCCGCGCACGCCGATGACATCACCGCCGCAGGCCGCGGGGTCGTGCGGGTCGTCACCATCGCTGTGGCGGAGGACGAGGTGGTGGGCTTCGGCCACGGATCGGGCTTCGCGATCTCACCCACGCGCATCGTCACCAACGCGCATGTCGTCGAACTCGCCGCGCGCTATCCGGGCAACGTCGTCATCGGCGTGGTACCGTCCGATGGTGACCAGTCGGTGCAGGGCAAGCTGGTCGCGGTCGATCCCGCCCGCGACCTGGCGCTGATCGAGGTGACGGGCGTGCGGCTCGCCCCGCTGGCGCTGTATGCCGGGCCGGCGGGCGAAGGCGAGGCGATGATCGCGCTCGGCTATCCCGGCAACGTCGATCTGGCGACGGCGCGCTCGGCGGCGGACTTCATCACGCCGACGTCGCCGGTGCGATCGCAGGGGGTGTTCTCCGGTCGGCGGAGTCTCGCGGGCACCGACATGCTGCTCCACACCGCCAGCATCGCGCGGGGCAATTCGGGCGGGCCGCTGCTCGACCGGTGCGGCCGGGTGCTGGGCGTCAACTCGGCGCTGACCCGCGGCGACGACGGCGATGCGAGCTTTGCCCTCGCCATCGCCGATACCGAGCTGATCGCGTTCCTGCGCGAGGCGAAGCAGCCGGTCGCGAGCGTCGGCACGCCGTGCATGACGATGGAGGAACGCCTGGCCGCAGACCGCGCAGCCGACGACGATGCGAAAAGCGCGAGCGACGTCGCCAGCCGCGAGGCGATGGCGCGTCAGGCCGCTGCGCGCGACGCGGCGCTGGTCGAGGGGCGCGCCGCCGCGCAGGTGCGCCGCGAGAATTACATGGCGGCGGCGGCGCTGGTGCTGGTCGCGGGTGCGCTGGCGCTCGGGGCGGCAGGACTGCTGCTGTCGCGCGGCGACCGACGCTGGCGCTACGTGGCGGTCGCCGGCGGGGTGCTGGTGATCGGCGCGATCGCGACCTTCTTCCTGCGGCCGTCGTTCGACCCGCGCAGCGTCGCCGCGGCGCACGCGGCGCGGGCGACGACCGCCGATGCCACCGGCCCGATGCTGTGCAGTTTCGACGCGGCACGCAGCCGCGTCACGGTCTCGCAGCCCGAGGATACGAAGCTCAGCTGGGGCGGCAACGGCTGCATCAACGGACGCACCCAATATGCCGAGGACGGCCGCGGCGGCTACGCTCGCGTGCTGGTGCCCGACGGCGAATCGACCGTGTCGATCCTGGCGTACCAGCCGGCGACGCGGACCTACACCAACACCCGCTATTTCCTCGACGCGGCGCGCATGGCCGAGGCGCGGCGGCTGCGAAAGGGCGTCAGCGTGAAGGCCTGCACCGACGACGGCGCGGCGCGCGCCAACCTGTCGAGCCAGCAGTCCGCGATCCGCGCCGCCCTGCCGCAACTGCCCAATGAGAAGCTGGTGTACACGTGCAAGCCGGCGGGGTGAGCGGCGTGCGGACCATCCTGTTCGTGTGCAGCCAGAACCGCTTGCGCAGCCCGACCGCCGAGCAGGTTTTCGCCGATTTTCCCGGCATTGAGGTGAGTTCGGCGGGCACCAACAACGACGCCGAAAATCCCCTGACCCACGAACTCGTCGCCTGGGCGGACCTGATCGTGGTGATGGAGCGCACGCACCGCGCGAAGGTACGGACGCGGTTCCGTTCTGCACTGCACGGCAAGCGCATCGTCTGCCTCGACATACCGGACGACTACCGGTTCATGGACCCGGATCTGATCGGGTTGCTGCGGGCGCGCATGGCGCGACACCTTCCCGGCTCCGCGACTTGACCCGGATCAGGACGATAAACCGCGTGCCGGTGCTTGCGCGTGCCCGCGGATCATGCGCCTAGCGCGGGCGATGAGTATCCAGATCGACGCCCGCCTGTCCTACGACTTTGCCGAAACCAGCGACATATTGCTGCAGGTCGAGGCGGCGATGATCCCCGAGCAGGTCGTGCGCGATGCGCGCATCGACATCTCCCCGGTCGAGCATTTCGCGCGGGTCAGCGGCCACGACATGATCGGCGACCGCATCTGGCTGCGCCTGCGCGGGCGGCTGACCGTCGATTACCGCGCGACCGTGACGCCGCAGCGGATCGTCGCCGACCTGGCGGGGCTGGCGGCGACGCCGTTCCACATGCTGCCGGGCGAGGCGGTCCAGTATCTGATGGCGTCGCGCTATTGCCAGTCGGACCTGTTCGAGGAATTCGTGACGGCGGAGTTCGAGCATCTGTGCGGGGGCGAGCGCATCGCCGCGATCCGCGACTGGATCGAGCGCAACTTCAGTTACGAAGCGGGCACGAGCGCGTCGTTCACCACCGCGATGGAAAGCTTCGTCCAGCGCAAGGGGGTGTGCCGCGATTATTCGCATGTGATGATAACGCTGGCGCGCGCGGCGGGCGTTCCGGCGCGCATCGCCAGCGTCTATGCGCTGGGGGTCGACCCGCAGGATTTCCACGCTGTCGCCGAGGTGTTCCTGGACGGCGCGTGGCATCTGGTCGACCCGACCGGCATGGCGCGGGCGGAGGACATGGCGAAGATCGGCGTCGGTCGCGATGCCGCCGACGTCGCGTTCCTCACCAGCTACGGCAATGCGGTGTTCTGCGAGCAGCGGGTGCGGGTGAGCGCGGTTTCCGAGGCCTGACCAGCATCCATTCAACCGTTCGTCTCGAGTAGGGATCGAGCAAGGTCGAGAGCCCGTATCGAGAGAGGCTCTCCTGTGGCACCCACCTCTCGATACGTCGTCTCGACAAGCTCGACGACTACTCGAGGCGAACGGTTGGAGTGAGCGTCAGACTGGCCAATCTGCCGGATCACTCTCCTTCGCGCTTCAACAGCGCAGCCTTGCGGGTCGGGCCATAGGCATAGCCGCCGACCGCGCCGTCGCTGCGGGTCACGCGGTGGCAGGGTATGACCACCGCGACATTGTTCGATCCGCACGCGGTGCCGACCGCGCGGACGGCGTAGGGGGAGCCGGCGGCGGCGGCGATCTGGGCGTAGCTGCGGGTTTCGCCCTTCGGGATCGCTTTCAGCGCGGCCCACACCGCTTCCTGGAACGCGGTGCCCTGCACGTCGAGCGGCAGGTCGGTGTGGCGACCGGGGCTCTCGACTTCGCCGACGACACGCGCGGCAAGATCGGCGAGCGCGGCGCCGCCCTGAACGATCTCGGCGTTCGGGAAGCGCATCGACAGGCTCGCCCAATCCTCGTCGAAGGCGACGCGGCACAGCCCCTTGTCGGTGGCGGCGATCAGCAGCGCCCCGAGGCTGGTGTCAGCAACGGTCCAGCGGATCGTCACCCCCGCCCCGCCCCGTTTCCACGCCGACGGCGTCATGCCCAGCCGGGCGGGTGCGGTTTCGTAGAAGCGGCTGGGGGCGGAATAGCCGGCGTCGTAGATCGCCGCGGTCACGGTCTCCTCGCCGCCCAGCGCATCGGCGGCGCGACGCGCCTTCAGGCCGCGGGCATAGGCGGCGGGGGTGACCCCGGTGGCGCGCTTGAACAGGCGGTGGAAATGGTGCGGGGCATAGCCGACCCGCGCCGCAAGCGCGTCGAGGCCGATGGAATTCTCGGCGGCTTCCAGCAGCGCGACCGCTTCCGCCACCGCCACCCGGTCCCGCCCCACAGCGTCGGGTAGGCAGCGCAGGCAGGCGCGATACCCCGCGGCGCGCGCGGCTTCGGCGTCGGGGTAGAACACGACATGCTCGCGCTTCGGGCGGCGTGCCGGGCATGACGGCTTGCAATAGATGCCGGTGGTGGTGACCGCGCCGATGACCCGCCCGTCATAGCGGCGGTCGCGGCTCACGAAAGCGGCCCAGGCTCTGGCGTCGTCGATCTGCGTCATGTCAGGATATATATGCCAGCCGCCGCACTTTTGCGTCCCGTGGCTTGCGGTCAAAACGCTCGACCTTGACTTCCCGACGCGGCCGCCGCATATGCTGCAGCTGCGAAGCCCGTCAGAAGGCTGCGTGATCGGGCGGTTTCGCCCCCGGCTCGGCTTCGCTTTCCCAAAGCTTCCCCAATCACGCGGGTCGCCATCAACGGGTCGCCGTCGGTTTGGCGCGACCCACATGGCCCGTCGTTTCGCGCGCTCCGCATTTCGGGGCGTCGCGCGCCGACTCCATTTCGTAGAGTCCAGATTTCATGACCGTACAATTCGACCAGCTCGGCCTGTCCAAGCCCGTCCTCGATGCCCTGACCGCCAAGGGCTACACCACCCCCACCCCGATCCAGGCGCAGTCGATCCCGCCGCTGCTCGAGGGTCGCGACCTGCTCGGCATCGCACAGACCGGCACCGGCAAGACCGCGGCGTTCGTGCTGCCGTCGATCGATCGTCTCGTCAAAAGCAACGTCCGCCCGATGCCGCGCCAGTGCCGCATGCTGGTGCTGGCGCCGACGCGTGAGCTTGCCGCGCAGATCGCCGACAACGCGCGCCTGTATTCGAAGGGCAGCCGCCTGTCGGTCGTCACCGTGTTCGGCGGCACCTCTCTCCACAAGAACAAGGTCGACCTGTCGAAGGGCTGCGACATCTTGGTCGCGACGCCGGGGCGCATGGTCGACCTGATCGAACAGGGTCACCTGACGCTGTCGGCGGTCGAGATCTTCGTGCTCGACGAGGCCGACCAGATGATGGACCTGGGCTTCATTCATGCGCTGAAGCGTGTCGTGAAGCTGCTGCCGCATCGCCGCCAGTCGCTGTTCTTCTCCGCCACCATGCCCAAGACGATCCGCGAGCTGGCCGAGCAGTTCATCAAGGATCCGGTCGAGGTCCGCGTGACCCCGGTCGCGACGACGGCGGAGCGCGTCGAGCAGCAGGTGATCTTCGTCAACCAGACCGAGAAGCAGGCGCTGCTCACGATGGCGCTGATGCAGCTGAAGATCGACCGCGCGCTGGTGTTCACCCGCACCAAGCACGGCGCCGACCGCGTCGTGAAGCTGCTGGAGGCGAATGGCATCGCGTCGAACGCGATCCACGGCAACAAGAGCCAGCCGCAGCGTGAACGCGCGCTCGGCCTGTTCCGCTCGGGCGAGGTACCGATCCTGGTCGCCACCGACATCGCCGCGCGCGGCATCGACGTGTCGGGCGTCAGCCACGTGTTCAACTTCGAGCTGCCCAACGTGCCCGAGCAATATGTCCACCGCATCGGCCGCACCGCGCGCGCCGGCGCCGACGGCATCGCCATCAGCTTCTGCGCCGACGACGAGAAGCCGTATCTGCGCGACATCGAGAAGCTGACGCGCCAGAAGGTGACGATCCGCTCGCTGCCCGAGGATTTCCAGGCCGAGGCCGCGAAGCTGGTGAAGTCGCGCAAGCCGGTGGTGATGAGCCGCGACGAGCAGAATGGCCGCAACGGTCGCGCCCAGCAGGGCGGCGGTCGCGGTCGCAGCGGCGGCGGTGCCGCGGCACCCGAGGGCGAGCGCCGGTTCTTCCCCGCGAAAAAGAAGTTCAGCGCACGCCCCGCCGGCAGCGGCGGCGGTCGTCCGGGCGGCGGCCAGCGCAGCGCAGGCGGCGGACGCGGGCGGTAAGCGCCAGACCTCAAGCGAAAGATGGAACGGCGACCTGGGGACACCCGGTCGCCGTTCTGCTATCTGCCGGGCGCGCGACGCGGTAGCGCGGGAGACGAGCGATGACCGAGACCGAACGAGACGCGCTGTCGAAGGTGCCGGCGATCACGCTGGGCTTCTGGATCATCAAGATCCTGGCGACGACGTTGGGCGAAACCGCCGGCGACACCGTCAGCATGTCGATGAACCTCGGCTATCTGGTCGGCACCGCGATCTTCGCCGCTATCCTGGTCGTGCTGGTCGTGGCGCAGATCGCCGCCGACCGCTATCGCCCGCTGCTCTATTGGGCGACGATCATCGCCTCCACCACGGCGGGCACGACGATGGCCGATTTCGCGACGCGGTCGCTGTGGATCGGCTATCCGGGCGGATCGCTGCTGCTGTTCGGATGCGTGCTGGCGTCGCTCGCGATCTGGCACCGGACGCTCGGGCGGATCGATGCCGACACGGTGGCGACGCCGCGGGCGGAAGTCTTCTACTGGGTGACGATCACCTTCTCTCAGACACTGGGCACGGCGCTGGGCGACTGGACCGCAGATACCGGTGGCCTCGGCTATGGCGGTGCGGCGCTGGTGTTCGGCGTGCTACTGGCCGGTGTCGCCGCGGCCTATTACTGGACTCGCGCCAGTCGCGTGCTGCTGTTCTGGGCGGCGTTCATCCTGACCCGCCCGCTCGGTGCCGCAGTCGGCGACCTGCTCGACAAGCCGATCGACCACGGCGGCCTCGCATTCAGCCGCCCGCTGGCGTCGTTGGTGCTGGGGGCGGCGATCCTGTTGCTGGTGCTGCTCCTGCCACAGCGGGCGGGCGGGCATCCGGCGGTTGGGCGTAACGCCTAGGGCTTAGGCGCCTTCGCGTTCACCGCCAATGCCATCGCGCGAACGGTGGCGAGGTGCTTGACCACGTTGGCGGGCACGCCGTCGCTGTACCGCGTGATGGTGATGACCTTGCCGCCGACCGCCGTGATGCAACCGCTGACCGCCCGTGAGTAGCTGATCAGGGGCGTCTTGTAGCTCATGACGCCGCCGAGATAGACGCAGACGTCATCGCGACCGAGGGGCTTGATCGCCCCGCCGATATCAGGGCGGTCGCCGAACACCTTGTCGAAATTCTTTGCCACGTCCTCGTTGGTGACCGTGCCGATGCGGGCCTGAATGGTCGGCGTCTTCATCGCCGCGGCGATCGAGTCGAGGAACGGTGCGCGCTCCGTCGTGACGGTGAGTGCGGCCTTGGGCGTCTTGACCATGAAATAATCGGGTTTGGAGCCGTCGGCATCGCCGCACTGGAACATCGTCAGGTGGGTGACGCTGGCTTCGTCGGTCGCGGCCACCATCTGCGCGACGCCGGCCCCGGTCCCGGTCGGTGCACAAAAGCCGGCAGGCGTCTTCATGCTCATCTCGACGCCTGCGACCTGCCAGGCCTGCACCGGCGCCGTGTCGGCCGCGGCCAGAGTGGCTGCGGCGACAGCCGCGACGATAGCAACCTTGAACATCATTCCCCCGTTCGATGCGTTTGCGGCCCCCGCCGCGCCGCCAATGTAATCAGTTCTACGCCGGACTAGCCAGCCCCGTCGGACGCGGCGTGCCGGTCGCACGCGGCCACCAGCGGCGCCAGTTCGCGCACCAGCGTCGCCCCCGCCCCGGTAAGCGCCACCGTTTGGTACCGCCGATCGTCACGCCCGGCGGCAGCGCGGACGACGAACCGGCGCTCCCGCAGCCGATCGACCAGCTTCGTGACCGCGCCGCGCGTCAGCCCGCAGGCATCGGCAAGAACACTCGGCGCGACCGGGCCGCTGTCGTGCAATTGTCGCAGCGCCGTCCAGGCGATCGGCGTCAGGGCATGGGGCGCCAGCACCACTCCGATCTGCTGCGACGCACGGGCCGCGGCCAGACGCAACCGGTGACCGGCAGCATCATCGAGGGAGGTCGAGGTGTCGTTCATGCGCCTTTCAGTCGTCAAAACAGTTTCCTTGTCAACCAGCTCCCCAAGCCCCGTTGCATGATCCTGGGCACGGTGCTAACCGCGCCGCGACCCGTCGGGGGCCGGACGAGATTCGGCTCATCTCCCGCGGGTCGAACCCAGACTCCCCAAGAGGAACATTGCGTCCGTGGAAAGCATCGGCGGTATTCAGGCAAGTCTAAGCGGGCGCTACGCGACCGCGCTGTTCGAGCTGGCCCGTGATGCCAAGACCATCGACGCGGTCGAGGCGAGCCTGGCGACCGTGCGCGCGGCGCTCGACCAGTCGGCCGATTTCGCGGCGCTGACGACCAGCCCGGTGATCGGGCGCGGTGCGGCAGGCGCGGCGATCGCCGCCGTCGCTACCTCGCTGAAGCTCGATCCGACCACCACCAAGTTCCTGGGCGTGCTGGCCCACAACCGCCGGCTGAAGGATCTGCCCGCGATCATCCGCGCGTTCCGCAGCCTGGCCGCCAACCACCGCGGCGAGACGACCGCCGAAGTGACGTCGGCCCATCCGCTGACCGACGCCCAGGTCGATGCGCTGAAGCAGGGCCTGCGCGCCCGCGTCGGCCGCGAAGTTTCCGTCGATCTGAAGGTCGATCCGTCGCTGCTCGGCGGGCTCGTCGTCCGCATCGGCAGCCAGATGATCGACAGCTCGATCAAGACCCGTTTGAATTCTCTCGCCCACGCGATGAAAGGCTGAAGGCTAAGACAATGGACATCCGCGCCGCTGAAATCTCCAAGGTCATCAAGGACCAGATCGCCAACTTCGGCACCGAGGCCGAGGTCAGCGAGACCGGCCAGGTGCTGTCGGTCGGCGACGGCATCGCCCGCATCCACGGCCTCGACAACGTCCAGGCCGGCGAAATGGTTGAATTCGCCAACGGCGTGCAGGGCATGGCGCTGAACCTGGAGGCCGACAACGTCGGCGTCGTGATCTTCGGTTCGGACTCCGAAATCCGTGAGGGCGACACCGTCAAGCGCACCGGCACGATCGTCGACGTCCCCGTCGGCAAGGGCCTGCTGGGCCGCGTCGTCGATGGCCTCGGCAATCCGATCGACGGCAAGGGGCCGATCGTGTCGGACCAGCGCAGCCGCGTCGAGGTGAAGGCGCCGGGCATCATCCCGCGCCAGTCAGTCAGCGAGCCGATGCAGTCGGGCCTGAAGGCGATCGACGCGCTCGTTCCCGTCGGTCGTGGCCAGCGCGAGCTGATCATCGGCGATCGCCAGACCGGCAAGTCGGCGGTCGCGATCGATACCTTCATCAACCAGAAGACGGCCAATGCCGGCGACGATGAGTCGAAGAAGCTGTACTGCGTCTATGTCGCAGTCGGCCAGAAGCGCTCGACCGTCGCGCAGCTCGTCCGCACGCTGGAGGAAAATGGCGCGATGGAATATTCCATCGTCGTCGCCGCCACCGCGTCGGAGCCGGCTCCGTTGCAGTTCCTGGCGCCCTACACCGGCACCGCGATGGGTGAGTATTTCCGCGACAACGGCATGCACGCGCTGATCGTGTTCGACGATCTGTCGAAGCAGGCCGTCGCCTATCGCCAGATGTCGCTGCTGCTGCGCCGCCCGCCGGGCCGCGAAGCGTATCCCGGCGACGTGTTCTACCTGCACAGCCGCCTGCTGGAGCGCGCGGCCAAGATGTCGGACGCGAACGGCGGCGGATCGCTGACCGCGCTGCCGATCATCGAGACGCAGGCGGGCGACGTGTCGGCCTATATCCCGACCAACGTGATCTCGATCACCGATGGCCAGATCTTCCTCGAAACCGACCTGTTCTTCGCGGGCATCCGTCCGGCGATCAACGTCGGCCTGTCGGTCAGCCGCGTGGGTTCCGCTGCGCAGACCAAGGCGATGAAGAAGGTGTCGGGCTCGATCAAGCTGGAGCTCGCGCAGTACCGCGAAATGGCGGCGTTCGCGCAGTTCGGCTCAGACCTCGACGCCTCGACCCAGAAGCTCTTGAACCGCGGCGCGCGCCTGACCGAGCTGCTGAAGCAGCCGCAGTTCTCGCCGCTGCCGTTTGAGGAGCAGACGGTTTCGATCTTCGCCGGCACGCAGGGCTATATCGACGCGGTCGCGGTGCAGGACGTCGTGCGTTACGAAGCGGCGATGCTGGCCGACATGCGCGCCAACCACAGCGACATCCTGACGGCGATCCGCGAGGCGAAGGACCTGAAGGACGACGTTCGCGACAAGCTCAAGGCGGCGCTGGAAAGCTTCGCGAAGACGTTCGCATAAGGGCTGACTAGATGGCCTCCCTCAAGGCACTGAAACTTCGCATCGGCTCGGTGAAGTCGACGCAGAAGATCACCAAGGCGATGAAGATGGTCGCCGCCGCGAAACTGCGCCGTGCGCAGGAAGCGGCGGAGGCCGGTCGTCCCTATGCCGCGACGCTGGAGCGTGTCGTCGCGAGCTTGGCATCGAAGGTGACGGTGAGCGAAAGCAGCCCGAAGCTGCTGGCCGGCACCGGCAAGGACCAGGTCCACCTGTTCGTCGTCGCGTCGAGCGATCGCGGCCTGGCGGGCGCGTTCAACACCAATATCGCCCGCCTCGCCCGTCGGCGCGCAGCCGAGATGATGGCCGAGGGCAAGACCGTCAAATTCTACACGATCGGCAAGAAGGCGCGGAACGTGCTGTCGCGCATCTACCGCGACAACATGCTGCACGGCATCGAGCCGGGCGACCTCGGCAAGCTGACCTTCGCCGACGCCCGCGGCTATGCCGACGACCTGATCGCGCGGTTCGAAAAGGGCGAGTTCGACGTCGCGCACCTGTTCTTCTCGAACTTCAAGTCGGTGCTGACGCAGGAGCCGACCGAGCAGCAGATCATCCCGGTGAAGGTCGACGCCGGCCAGACGAAGGCGTCCGCGGACACCGGTATGGCTGCGGTGACGTACGAGCCCGACGAGGAATCGATCCTCGCCGACCTGCTCCCGCGCAACGTCGCGATCCAGCTCTATCGGGCGATGCGCGAGAATGCCGCGTCCGAACAGGGCAGCAAGATGACCGCGATGGACAACGCCACCCGCAACGCCGGCGACCTGATCCAGAAGCTGACCATCCAGTACAACCGCACCCGCCAGGCCGCGATCACGACCGAACTGGTGGAAATCATTTCCGGCGCCGAAGCGCTCTAAAGTCACGAAGGCAGGAAGACAGACAATGGCAACCGCCGCTACCACCGCCCCCCAGGCGACCACGAACAACGTCGGTCGCGTCTCGCAGATCATCGGCGCCGTCGTCGACGTGACGTTCGAAGACGCGCTGCCGGCGATTCTTTCGGCGCTCGAGACCGAGAACAACGGCACCAAGCTGGTGCTCGAGGTCGCGCAGCATCTGGGCGAGAACACCGTCCGCACGATCGCGATGGACGCGACCGAGGGCCTGACCCGCGGCCAGCGCGTGACCGACACCGGATCGCAGATCCGCGTGCCCGTCGGCCCCAAGACGCTCGGCCGCATCATGAACGTCATCGGCGAGCCGATCGACGAGCGCGGGCCCATCGGTGCCGAGACGACCGCCCCGATCCACGCCGCCGCGCCCGCCTTCGTCGACCAGTCGACCGAGAGCGCGATCCTGGTCACGGGCATCAAGGTCATCGACCTGCTCGCCCCCTATGCGAAGGGCGGCAAGATCGGGCTGTTCGGGGGCGCCGGCGTTGGCAAGACCGTGCTGATCCAGGAGCTGATCAACAACATCGCCAAGGGCCACGGCGGCACGTCGGTGTTCGCCGGCGTCGGTGAGCGTACCCGCGAAGGCAACGATCTCTACCACGAGTTCCTCGACGCCAACGTCATCGCCAAGGATGCCGACGGCAATCCGACGAGCGAGGGGTCGAAGGTCGCGCTGGTGTTCGGCCAGATGAACGAGCCGCCCGGCGCCCGCGCCCGCGTCGCTCTCAGCGGCCTGACGATCGCCGAGTATTTCCGCGACGTCGAGGGGCAGGACGTCCTGTTCTTCGTCGACAACATCTTCCGTTTCACGCAAGCCGGCGCCGAAGTGTCGGCACTGCTGGGCCGCATCCCGTCGGCAGTGGGCTATCAGCCGACGCTGTCGACCGACATGGGCGCCCTGCAGGAGCGCATCACCTCGACCAACAAGGGGTCGATCACCTCGGTGCAGGCGGTGTACGTGCCGGCCGACGATCTTACCGATCCGGCCCCGGCCACGTCGTTCGCCCATCTCGACGCGACGACCGTGCTCAACCGCGCGATCTCGGAGCTCGGCATCTATCCGGCGGTCGATCCGCTCGATTCGACCAGCCGCGTGCTGACGCCTGCGGTCGTCGGCCAGGAGCATTACGACACCGCCCGCCGCGTCCAGGAGACGCTGCAGAAGTACAAGGCGCTGCAGGATATCATCGCCATCCTCGGCATGGACGAGCTGTCCGAAGAGGATAAGATCACCGTCACCCGCGCCCGCAAGATCCAGCGTTTCCTCAGCCAGCCGTTCCACGTCGCCGAGGTCTTCACCGGCATCAGCGGCAAGTTCGTCGCGATCGAGGACACCGTGAAATCCTTCAAGGCGGTCGTCGACGGCGAATATGATCACCTGCCGGAAAGCGCGTTCTACATGGTCGGCGGCATCGACGAAGTCGTCGCCAAGGCCCAGAAGCTGGCCGACGAGGCGTAAGACATATCCCCCTCCCGCGTGCGGGAGGGGTCAGGGGAGGGTCTGTCGGCACGCGACGCCCTCCAGATTGACAGGCCCTCCCCCGACCCCTCCCGCACGCGGGAGGGGGGAGAAATCAAATGCTGCACTTCGAACTCGTCACGCCTGAAAAGCTCGTCCGGTCGGAGGACGTGTACATGGTCGTCGTCCCCGGCACCGAAGGCGACTTCGGCGTGCTTGAGGGCCATGCGCCGCTGATGTCGACGATCCGCGACGGCGAACTCGCGATTTACAAGACGCAAGGGTCGAGCCCCGAGACGATCCGCATCGAGGGCGGTTTTGCCGAGGTGAACGGCGTCGGGCTGGTGGTGCTGGCGGAGACCGTGGCGGCTTAAGGCCGGCTGCCGCCATACCGTTCGTGCTGAGCGAAGTCGAAGCACGTGTCATGAGCGACACGCTGGCCGAATTGGTCGGACGTACTCACCCTTTCCTACATCCCGCCGCGGGCAAAGCCCGCGTCGTCGGTCGGGGCTGTAGCCCCGCCGGCCGGTCCGGCGCGAGGCGCTCGGCAGTGCTGTGCACTGCCATCGGCACGCCGGACTTGGTTAGGCAATTGTAAAACCTTCGGCACTACCCCTGTCCTTCAGGATTCGCGTGGGATGTAACCGCGCAAGAGGGGCGGCATGAGCGCATTCGGTCGACGCAACGGTATCAACGGGCCTGCCGGCTCGCGCCCCGCCTTCGGGGTCGCGCGGCCGATGCAGGGGGGCGGGCCGGTGCGTCCCAGCGAGCCCGAGGGCGGCGAGCAGTTCCCGCCGCTCGGCGGCATCACCCTGCCCGTGCCCGAACCCGAGCCGCAGTTCGCCGACGCCCCCGGCCCCAACGCCGATGCGATGTCGCGGTTGGCCGAGCGCCAGGCCGCTTCCGCCGAAGCCGGCAGCAGCCGGGTCGAGGGTTTCGAAAGCTCGATCCACCGCATCAAGGAACAGGTGCTTCCTCGCCTGCTCGAACGCGTCGATCCCGAAGCGGCGGCGACGCTGAACAAGGACGAGCTGGCCGAGGAATTCCGCCCGATCATCGGCGAAGTGCTCGCCGAGCTGAAGCTGACCCTCAACCGCCGCGAACAGTTCGCGCTGGAAAAGGTGCTGGTCGACGAGCTGCTCGGCCTTGGCCCGCTCGAGGAATTGCTCAGCGATCCCGCGATCAGCGACATCATGGTCAACGGCCCCGAACAGACCTTCATCGAGCGCAAGGGCAAGCTGGAGCTGGCCAACATCCAGTTCCGCGACGAGGAGCATCTGTTCCAGATCGCGCAGCGCATCTGCAACTCGGTCGGCCGCCGCGTCGACCAGACCACGCCGCTCGCCGACGCCCGCCTGAAGGACGGCAGCCGCGTCAACGTCATCGTGCCGCCGCTTAGCCTCAAGGGCACGGCGATCTCGATCCGTAAGTTTTCCGACAAGCCGATCACGCTCGACATGATGGCCGGCTTCGGATCGATGTCGCAGAAGATGGCGACCGCGCTGAAGATCGCGGGCGCGTGCCGGTTCAACGTCGTCATCTCGGGCGGTACCGGTTCGGGCAAGACGACGATGCTGAACGCCCTGTCGAAGATGATCGACCCGGGCGAGCGCGTGCTGACGATCGAGGACGCCGCCGAACTCAGGCTCCAGCAGCCGCACTGGCTGCCGCTCGAAACGCGCCCCCCGAACCTGGAGGGCCAGGGCGAGATCAGCATCCGCGACCTCGTCAAGAACGCGCTGCGTATGCGCCCGGACCGCATCATCCTGGGCGAAATCCGCGGGTCGGAATGTTTCGACCTGCTCGCCGCGATGAACACCGGCCACGACGGATCGATGTGTACGCTCCACGCCAACTCCCCGCGCGAATGCCTGGGGCGTATGGAAAACATGGTGATGATGGGCGACATCAAGATCCCGAAGGAAGCCATCAGCCGCCAGATCGCCGATTCGGTCGACCTGATCGTTCAGGTGAAGCGTCTGCGCGACGGTTCGCGCCGCGTCACCAACATCACCGAGGTGATCGGCATGGAAGGCCCCGTCATCGTGACGCAGGAGCTGTTCAAGTTCGAGTATCTGGACGAGAGCGCCGACGGCAAGATCATCGGCGAGTACCGTTCGATGGGCCTGCGCCCGTACACGCTCGACAAGGCGCGCCAGTTCGGGTTCGACCAGGCGATGCTGGAGGCATGCCTGTAGGTCCGCGCATCGCGGACGGCGGCGTTCGAACGATCGATTTGGGACGCGCGCCCGCGTAGCGCGTGCGACGGAAAGCCGCTAACGCGCGGCGAGATGTCGATCCTTCGCCTTGCCGCCCTTGCCTGTCTATGTGCCGCCGCACCGCTTGTGGCGCAGAAGCCGGCTGCCGTGCGCAGGACCGCGCCGGCCTTGCTGTCGCCCGGGCCCGTCCTGTCCGCCGACAGCGAGCGCCAGTGGATCGCGTTCGACTATACGCCGGGCAACCAGCTGGCGTTTCGCGTCACGGTGAACGGGCGCCGCGCGATCGCGCTGCTCGACACCGGCGTCAATTTCTCGCTGGTGTCGACCGGGTTCGCAGCGGCAGCCGGGCTGAAATCGTCGGCGCGGGCGGAGGCGACCGCGATCGGCGGCGCCGTGCCGATCAGCTGGGCCGCGGTCGAATCGATCGGCTTCGGCGGCCTGTCGCGCGACGGCGGACGCATCGGCATCGCCGATTTCGGACGGCTGGTCAGCGACACGCCCGAGCCCGTCGACGTCCTGATCGGCGCCGACCTGATCGCCGACCACGCCATCGACATCGATTTCGACAAGCGCCGTTTCCGCATGCTGCCGAGCGGGCGCATGCCGTTTGCGGGGACCACGGTGGCGATGCGCACCGGCCAGCGATCGGGCACGTTCCTGGTCGACCTGACGATCGACCGCGCGCGGCTGCGCCCCGTCATGATCGACACCGGCGACGGCGGATTCCTGTCGCTGTCGAACGAGGCGTGGACCGCCGCGCAGCTGAGCGCCGCCCGCCCGACTTCCACCGTCGCGATCGGCCTGGGGGGCATGATCGAAAGCGATCTCGCGACGCTGCCCGCGGTCGGACTGGGGTCGCTGGTGGCGCGCAATGTCGAGGCGCGGATCGAGCGGCCCGGCGGCTATTCGGCGCAGACCGCGATCGCCGGGCGGATCGGATCCGCGCTGCTGCGGCGCTACCGCGTGCTGATCGACCCGCGCGCGCGCCGCATGGTGCTGGCGCCGGGGGCCGAGATCGACACGGTGCCCGCCAAATCGACCAGCGGCATCGTCGCCTCCTATGAACGCGGCGCGCTGCGCGTCGTGCACGTGATGAAGAATTCGCCCGCCGCGGCGACCGGCTGGAAGGCCGGCGAGCGAATCTGCCGGATCGACGGCACGCCGCTGCCCGGCGACTATCCCAGCTCGCGACTGGCGACCTGGCCGATCGATACGCCGGGCCGCACCGTGTCACTGGGCCTGTGCGACCGTGGCGGCGAGCGGCAGCTGACGCTCGCCAGCTTCTACTGACGATGTCGCTGCGCTTCTCGCCACGCTGGGCGGTGGCCCTGTGCTTCCTCGCGGTCGCGGTCGCGCTCAGGATCGCGGATTTCGGCAATCCGATCATCCATGTCGACGAGCAATATTATCTACTGGTCGGTGAGCGGCTGCTGGACGGCGCGGTGCCCTATATCGACGTCTGGGACCGCAAGCCGGTGGGGCTGTTCCTGCTCTACGCCGGTGCCGCGGCGCTGCCGGGCGACGATATCCTCGGATACCAGCTGCTGGCGACGCTGTTCGCCGCGCTCACCGCGCTGGTCGTCGCGAGCGGCGCGAAGACGGTCGGGGCGAGCCGCACCGGCGCGATCGCGGCGGGGATTGCCTATCTCGTCTGGCTGCCGCTGCTCGGCGGGCGCGGCGGGCAGGCGCCGGTGTTCTATAACCTGCTGATCGCGACCGCCGCGCGCATCGTCATCGGTTTCCCATGGCTGGCCGAACGATCCGCGCGGGCCGCGATCCTGCGCCGTGGCGCGACCGCGTGCCTGCTCGCGGGGCTGGCGGTGCAGGTGAAGACGACCGCGGCGTTCGAGGCGGCGTTCGTCGGGTTGGCGGGATTGTGGTGGCTGCACCGCGCGGGAGCACGGGTCGTCACCTTGGCCGGTAGTGCGATCCTGTGGATGGCGATCGGCATTGCCCCGACGCTGGCAGCGGCGGGTTGGTATTGGCGGGTCGGCGCGTTCGACGCCTGGTGGTTCGCCAACGTCACGTCGATCCTGGAGCGACCCGGTTATCCCGCGGGCGAGATCGCGATGCGGCTGCTCGGCATTCTAGCGCAGCTCTCCCCCCTGCTGCTGTGCGCCGCGATCGCGTGGCGGCGGCGCAGGGTGCGGCTGGTCGGGGAGCGGGCGACCGCCTTCGCCTGGCTCGCTGCGGCGGCGGTCGGCTTCGCGGCGATCGGCACCTTCTTCGATCACTACGCCCTGCCGCTGCTGCCGCCGCTGGCGATGGCGGGCGGCATCGCGCTGGGGCGCATCCCGCGCGTGCTGGTCGGGACGCTGGCGCTCGGGCTGTTGCTGCTGCTGGTCGAGCGCAGCTTCATCCGCGACGACGCCCCAGGCGCCCGCGCGGTTGCGGAGGTCGTGCGGCGCAACAGCGGCGGCGGCTGCCCCTGGGTCTTCATCGGCGACACCGCGACCTACAGCCTGGCCGGCGCATGCCTGCCGACCTCCCGCGCCTTCCCCAACTTTCTGGCCTACACCACAGAGGCCGGGGCGACCGGGATCGACGAGGCAGCCGAAGCGCGCCGGATTCTCGCCGCGCGCCCGCCGGTGATCGTGTCGTCGACCCGCAAGCTGAAGATCTGGAACCGCGCGGTGCTGGCCGAATTGCGCCCGGCGCTCGCGCGCGACTATCGCCCCGTGTTCTCGACGCCACGCGCCGATTACCGGACGATCGTGTACCTGCGCCGCGACCTGCCGTTCAGGCGGTAAGCGCGAAGGCCGCGACGATCACCGCGGCGAACAGCGCCGCAAATTGTACCGTGGGCCACGGCATGAAGCCGACGCGGTCGGGGTCGGCACGGCGCGTGCGGCGCCAGTCGGCAAGGCCACTGGCCACCGCAACCGCGACACACGCCGCCACGCCGCTCCACAACCGCACTTGCATCGCCGCCCTCTGCCCCGCACAAGATGGTCCGTCCAGACCCGGGAGAGACACGATGCGCAATATCCTCGCCACGCTGGCGGTCGCCTCCGTCGTTGCCGCCGTGACCAGCGTCGCGATCGGCCAGCCGAGCAACCCGCGCGGAGCGATCGCGAAGGCGGTCGCATCGACCACCCGCACGCCGGCCAATGTCGCGCGCGACCGCTATCGCCACCCGACCGATACGCTGGCCTTCTTCCGCGTGAAACCGACCGACACCGTCGTCGAACTGATCCCCGGTGGCGGCTGGTACACCGAAATCCTCGCCCCCTATCTGGCGCAGCGCGGCACCTATTACGCCGCCGGCGCCTGGGCGAACGGACTGAACGGTATCAAGAAACTGCAGGGCGCCGACGCGGCGACCTATGGCAAGGTGCGCCTGGCCGCCTTCCCCGCCGCCGCGGGTGAGCCGGTCGTGCCAGCGGGCAGCGCCGACGTGGTGCTGACGTTCCGCAACATCCACAACCTGCGCTTCGCCGGAGTCGACCGCACCCAGGCCGCGTTCTCCGAGATGTACCGGATGCTGAAACCCGGCGGGACGCTGGGCATCGTCGAGCACCGCCTGCCCGAGGCGCGCGACGCCGCGGCGGAGGAAAAAAGCGGGTACATGAAGGTGTCGAGCGTCGTCGCCTTCGCCAAGCAGGCCGGCTTCGTCGTGTCGGAAATGTCGGAAGTGAACGCCAATCCGAAGGACACCGCCGACTGGCCCGAGGGGGTGTGGACCCTGCCGCCGACCTATCGCCTGAAGGACGTCGATCGCGCGAAATATGCCGCGATCGGGGAAAGCGACCGGATGACGATCCGCTTCACCAAGCCGCGGAAATAGGGGGCGTTTCAGGACCGATCGAAATTCGTCCACCCGTTCGTCTCGAGTAGGGATCGACCCCGGACTTGATCCGGGGCCGTATCGAGAGAGGCTTTCCCGGGGCGCGGACCTCTCGATACGCCGTCTCGACAGGCTCGACGGCTACTCGAGGCGAACGGCAAAGATAAATGCGCGAGCCGATCAGCGCGCCTTCCGACCTAAAGCTTCGCCACCTTGTCCTGAAGCTTCGACAACTCCGCCTTCAGCGCCGCGATCTCGGCATCCTTGCTGTGCGTTTCGCTGGCGGTGTCGGCGGCAGGCGCAGCACCCGGAGCGCCCGCCCCCGGCTTGAACGCGCCGGCCGCGGCTTCGAACATTTGGAGGTTGCGCTTGGCCATTTCGGCGAACGGCGAATTGGCGAACGCCCCCTCGACCGCGGTCTTGAACTGCTGCTGGTTGCGGCGGAAGCTTTCCATCGACGCCTCCAGATAGCCCGGCACCATCGCCTGCATCGAATCGCCGTACAGCGCGATCAACTGACGCAGGAAATTGACCGGCAGCATCGTCTGGCCGCGCGATTCCTCCTCCATGATGATCTGGGTCAGGACATTGTGGGTGATGTCCTCCTCGGTCTTCGCATCCACGACCTTGAAGTCGCGGCCCTCGCGCGTCATCGCCGCGAGATGCTCGAGCGTGATGTAGGACGAGGATTCGGTGTTGTAGAGGCGCCGGTTCGCGTATTTCTTGATGATGACCGGGCCGGTGCCGGTTGCGGTCTTCTTCATGGAAAGCGTCCCCTCACGCGATGACTGACGACGGCCTACCATTGAATCATGCCGCACCGCAACACGGACCGCGGCCCCTGCCCCTGTTCATCGAGATGCTGCGCAGCGAAACCGCAACATCGCCCGAGCGACGCGCGGCGGCACTCGCCGGCCTGGCGCGCTATCAGGCAGCCCCGCGCACGCCCCGCCCCGCGCCCATGCCAGAGGTCGCGCGTGATGGCCGCGTCACCCTGCGCGACTATGGTGGCGCGGGCGTACCGGTGGTGTTCGTGCCCTCGCTCATCAACCCGCCGTTCGTGCTCGATTTGTCGCCAGACGCGTCGCTGCTGCGCTGGCTGGTGGCGCAGGGGCGCCGGGTGCTGCTGGTCGACTGGGGCACGCCGACGCCCGCCGACCGCGACGAGGATGTGACCGCGCACGTGATGCGGTTGCGAAGGGTGTTGACCGGACTGGACGAGCCGCCGGTGCTGGTTGGCTATTGCCTGGGCGGGACGATCGCGACCGCACTGGCTGCCACCATGCCGGTCGCCGGCCTCGCGCTGATCGCGGCGCCGTGGCGGTTCAAAGGCTTCGATGCGTCCGCCCGCGCCGCCATCGCCGACCTGTGGAACAGCGCTCGCCCGGCGTGCGAAGCGCTCGGCGTCGTGCCGATGGAGGTGTTGCAGGCCGGCTTCTGGAAGCTCGATCCCGCACGCACCATCGCCAAGTTCGAGGCGCTGGCGAGCGCGGACGACGGCGCACTTTCCGGCTTCGTCACGCTGGAGGACTGGGCCAACGCGGGCGCGCCGCTGACGCTGGCCGCCGGGCGGCAGATGTTCGAGGATTTCTTTGCAAGCGACGCGCCCGGACGCGGGGCGTGGCAGGTCGCGGGCCACGCGGTAGAGCCGTCCGCCCTCGCCTGCCCGGTCGCCGACTTCGTCTCCGACCGCGACCGCATCGTGCCCGCCGCCTCCAGCATCGCGATCGGCACCCGCCACGACGTCGCCGCCGGCCACGTCGGCATGATCGTCGGCAGCCGGGCGCGCGCGCTGCTGTGGGAGCCGCTCGCGCACTGGATAAGCGGCGTGGTCGGCTCTAGATAGCGCCCGAACATCTTTCCCGAGCAGGAGCCTGTCCCATGACCGAGGTCGTCATCGCCGCCGCCAAGCGTACCCCCGTCGGCGCGTTCCTGGGCGCCTTTGCCGCGACGCCCGCGCATGAACTGGGCCGCGTCGCGATCGAGGCCGCGCTGGCGCAGGCCGGCGTCGCGGGCTCGGACGTGGACGAAGTGATCCTCGGCCAGGTGCTGACCGCGGCGCAGGGTCAGAACCCCGCGCGCCAGGCCTCGATGGCGGCGGGCGTGCCGAAGGAAGTGCCGGCGTGGGGCGTCAACCAGGTGTGCGGATCGGGCCTGCGCACCGTGGCGCTCGCATTCCAGGCGATCGCGACCGGTGACGCCAGGATCGTCGTCGCCGGCGGGCAGGAATCGATGTCGATGTCCGCCCATGCCGGGTCGATGCGTCCGGGCACGAAGATGGGTGACGTCAGCCTCGTCGACACGATGATCAAGGACGGGCTGACCGACGTCTTCAACGGCTATCACATGGGCATCACAGCGGAAAATCTGGCCGAGCAGTTCCAGATCACCCGCGGCACCCAGGACGAGTTCGCCGTCCGCTCGCAGAATTTGGCCGAGGCGGCCCGCAGCGCCGGGCGCTTCGCCGACGAGATCGCACCGGTGACGATCAAGGGGCGCAAGGGCGACACGGTCGTCGCCGACGACGAATATATCCGCGCCGGCGCGACCGTGGACGGCGTGTCGGGCCTGCGCCCCGCCTTCAAGAAGGACGGCACCGTCACCGCCGCCAACGCCAGCGGCATCAACGACGGGGCGGCGGCGATCGTCGTCATGTCCGGCGACGAAGCCGCCAAACGCGGCATCACCCCGCTCGCACGCATCAAGAGCTGGGCGAGCGCCGGCGTCGACCCCTCCATCATGGGCATCGGCCCGGTGCCGGCATCGAAGAAGGCGCTGGAGAAAGCCGGCTGGACCGTCGCCGACCTCGACCTGATCGAAGCGAACGAAGCCTTCGCCGCACAGGCGCTGGCGGTCGGCAAGGAAATGGGCTGGGACGCCGACAAGGTGAACGTCAACGGCGGCGCCATCGCCATCGGCCACCCGATCGGCGCCAGCGGCGCGCGCGTGCTGACCACCCTGATCTACGAAATGCAGCGCCGCAACGCGAAGAAGGGCCTGGCGACGCTGTGCATCGGCGGCGGCATGGGAATTGCGATGTGCGTGGAGCGGGATTGATTCAAAATCGATTAGCTAGCGAATAGAATAAAGATAGCTAGCAAATCGTGTCCGGAAATTTGGTGTGGCTTTAGATCGTCGCTTATCCGTTGTGTGGTATCGTCCCCTCACGCCAATCCTATTGTAGTATTTCCGACACACCCTGGGAAAAAATCCAGACAGGTGCCGATTGCGTACGCTTCAGCACTTGAGAGTGTGACGTTTGCATTGCAGCATCCCCACAAGCCTGTGCCTTGCACGGGCCAACAGGGGAAATTTTCAATGAAGCTCAGCCGTTACGCTGGCGCGACCGCGCTTGCCTCCACCTTGTTCTTGGTCGCGCCGGCCTTCGGCCAGGCGACGCCCAACACGCCGAATCCGGCGCAGCCCGCCCCGAAGACGGCGCCGCAGGCCGCAGAACAGGCCGCGCAGACGGTCAGCGCCGATGGCCAGTCGAGCGACGATGGCGCGATCGTCGTCACCGGTTCGCGCATCGCACGGCCCGAAACCGACGGTGTGTTGCCGGGCGTGCAGATCACGGCGCAGTCGATCGAGACGCGCGGCTTCACCAATGCGCTCGAGGCATTGAACGACATCCCGCTCGTCGGCCCGGGTGCGAGCCCGCTGAACGGCAACAATGGCGGCCAGACCGCCAGCCTGGGTGCTGCGTTCGTCGATCTGCTCGACCTGGGCACCGCGCGCACGCTGACGCTGGTGAACGGCCGTCGCTTCGTGTCGGGCAACGCCGCGTCGCTGTTCGTCGCGGGTAACGAGACGGGCAGCCAGGTCGATGTGAACGTCATTCCGTCCACGCTGATCCAGCGCGTCGATGTCGTCACGGTCGGTGGCGCCGCGGCGTACGGCGCCGACGCGATCGCCGGCGTCGTGAACTACATTCTGAAGGACGACTATGACGGCGTCCAGCTTCGCGGCCTTGCGGGAATTTCCGAGCGTGGAGACGCCGGTCAGTTCCAGCTCAGCGCATTGGCGGGGCGCAATTTCTTCGATGGTCGCGCCAACCTGACGGCATCGTTCGAGTATAGCCGCAACGACGGCCTTCAGGCTGTGTCGCGCGATTTCCGGAACGTCCGTCCCGGTTCGTATACGAACCCGTTCAACGGCGGCATCCGCAATCCCAGCTTCACCGGACGCGACGTCATCGATGCTACCGCCACCGGTCTGAACAACGGTGCTTTCCTGGCCGCTGCGACCGATGGCCAGCCATCGACCCTGTACGGCCTGGGCCTCGTCACGCAGACGCTGAGCAATCCGGGCACCATCCTGAACGTCCAGAGCAACACGTTCTACACTCCCTATACGCCGATCACGACCGGATCGGGCACGACGCTGCGCACCTCCAACTACATCACCTTTGCCAACGGTGCTGCACCGGTCGGCTTCGCATTGCCGGCGACCAACGCGACCGGCGGAGCGACGACGATCTCTTCGCTGAATAACGGGTTCTTCAGCTTTTCCGCCGCGCAGATCATCAAGGGCACCCCGGGTTCCGACGTGACTTTCGGAACGCTGAGCGGGAACGGCCTGAACGGCTCGACCACGCAGGCGACCAACGTCCCGTTCACGACCTTCGCACCGACGGCGTTGCCGTCCAACGTGACGTCCGCACAGGTTCTGGCCGCGTACGGCGTGACCGCGCCGACCGGTTCGACGGCAGCGCAGCAGACGACGCTGGCGATCAACCTGCTGCAGGCGAACCGCTTCACGTCGCGCGAATTCCTGGCGGCCAACCCCACGACCAACATCAACTATTTCATCGGCACGTTCGACCCGGCGGTGCCGCGCATCGCCAACACCGACACCACGCTGGTGAACGTGAAAGTCAACGGCGCTACCGTCCAGGTTCCGGTAAACCAGGTGCTGCCGTTCGTCGCCGTGCCGCTGGAATTCAACGATGACGGGTCGATCCGCCGCTACAATTTCTCCGGCCCGGTCAGCGGCAATTCGCCGATCACGGTCGGCAGCGCGCGCGGCGGTGACGGCGGGTTCCGCCGCAGCCTGGAGAACACCGTGCTGCGTACCCAGCAGGATCGCTACGTCGCGAACCTGATGGGCAAGTTCGACATCACCGACAACATCACCTTCTTCTCGGAAGGTACCTATGCGAAGGTGCTGAACCGGTCGCTCGGCAATATTTCGGGCGCCCAGAACTTCATCACCAATACCCAGGAGAATTCGGCGCTCCTGCTGAATTACAACAACCCGTTCCTCGATGCATCGGACCGCGCGGCACTGACCGCCGTCGGGATTGCCCCGAACCAGGCGAACGCCGGCAACTTCCTGCTGACGCGCCAGAATCAGGATATCTTCGGCGCGAATCCGTACACCAATCGCCAGGAAACCTACCGCATCGTCGCCGGCCTGCGCTCGAACTTCGAACTGTTCGGCAAGCGCTGGAAGGCGGAAGTGTCGGGCACGTACGGCAATTCCGAGCAGAACACCCGCTCGGACGGCATCGCGGATCTCGAGTATCAGCTGGCGCTCGACGCGGTTGACCAGGGCCTCGCCACCACCGGCGTCGCCAACGGCAACATCGTCTGCCGTTCGCAGGTGTTCCCGAGCCAGTATCTGGGCCGCACCCCGATCGGCACCGCCACCAACATCACCCGCGTGGTCGGAGCGGACGGCATTCCGACCGAAGTCATCGTCACCCCGACCATCACGCAGGATCTGATCACCGCGTGCAAGCCGCTCAATCCGTTCGGCTACAATCAGATGTCGGCTGAATCGAAAGCGTATGTCACCAGCCCGTCGCTGTTCCGCAACGTGTCGAAGCAGACCTTCATCCAGGGCTCGCTGAGCGGTGGGCTGTTCGACCTGCCGGCAGGCGCGCTGCAGTTCAACGCCAACGGAGAGTATCGCAAGGACGAGCTGACGTTCACGACCAACCAGCTCAACATCCTGGGCCGTTCGCGCTCGGCGCCTTCGGCAAACACCGCGGCCTACACGGAAACCTACGAGTTCGGTGGCGAGCTTGCCATTCCGCTCACCGGGCCCGACTTCCTGTCGTTCCTCGGACGACTGGAATTCAACCCGGCATTCCGGATGTCGAAGCAGAGCGGCCAGGCAGCGACGTATCGCAACCTCCAGGGCACCACGATCACGCCGAAGGCCGATGGCGACTGGGGCACGATCTATTCGCTGGCAGGGACGTGGAAGCCGCTCCAGGATATCCAGTTCCGCGGCAACTACACGCGCTCGCTGCGCCAGCCGTCGATCGTCGAGCTGTTCCTTGGCGGTCAGCCGACCTTCCAGGCGGTGACCGATCTGTGCGGCCCGGCCAGCATCGATACCGGTGTGGTTCCGACCACGCGTCGTGCGAACTGCGTTGCTGCGGCGCTTGCCAACGGCAACTTCATCGGTTCGAACGACGCCGCCGGCGCGACCGAGTTCCTGCGCAATTTCGTTCCGCAGGGCGGCAGCTTGCAGGGTACTTTCTCCGGCTCGACCGGCCTCGCGCCCGAGAAGGGTAAGAGCTGGACGGCAGGCGGCGTGCTGACCCCGCGCTGGATCCCGGGTCTGACGTTGTCGGCGGACTACATCAACGTCCGCGTCGACAACACGATCGTCACCGCGGGCGTGGGGACGTTCCTGCAGGCTTGCTACGACAGCCCGACCTTCCCGGACTCGTCGGCCCAGATCGGCATCAACGGCTGCAGCCGCTTTGCCCGCGGCAGCGACTTCCAGCTGCAGAACGGCGTGCAGGCAGGCTTCCTCAACCTGGGTGCGATCAAGATCCGTGCGATGAACATGTCGGGCAACTATGCCTTCGGCATCGGGTCGGGCCGGATGACGTTGCGCGCCAACGCCTACCACCTGATCCAGTATGATACCTCGGCATCGGGCACCTTCAACGGCGACCGGGTGATGACTGCCGGCACGTTCTCGCGCTCCAAGCTCGAAACGCAGCTGTCGGCCCGGTACGAGCGGGAGCAGTTCTACACCCAAGTGACCTGGAACCGTCAGGCGCCGACGCGGGTGTTCAGCAGCGGTCTGCCCGCGACGACCGAAATCGTCCCGTACAATCGCTACCCTGCGCTGCACAACATCGACCTAGCCCTGGGCGTCGACGTGAACGAGAAGTTCCGCATGCAGTTCAACGTGTCGAACGTGCTCGACCAGACGACGGGCGGCGACCTCGGCTACCGCTTCGCCGATTATTACGATCAGATCGGTCGTCGTTTCCAGGTGGCGGTCACCACCCGCTACTGATCGATCGGCATTGATCGGAAAGGGCCGTCCTTCGGGGCGGCCCTTTTCGTATCAGCGCCACACCCGCGCGAACCGCGAACCGAGCCCCGTCAGCAACTCGTATTGCGACATCCCCGATGCCGCCGCCGCTTTCGGTAGGGCGTAGTCGAAGGTCACCCAGTCGCCCTCCGCCAGCGCCGGCGCCGTCGACACGTCGAGGGCAGTCAGGTCCATCGACACGCGGCCGATGACGGGGAGGGCCGCCTCCCCTGCCCGCACGAAGCCCTTGCCGGAAAAGCCGCGCCAATAGCCGTCGGCATAGCCCAGATTGACGATCGCGACTTCGGTGTCCGCGGGGGCCGTCCAGGTGGCGTTGTAGCCGACCGCACCGCCGGCGGGTACGCGGCGGCGCTGGAGGATCTGCGCCTCGGGGCGGGCGACCGGGCGGATGATGTCGGCGAGCGCCGCGCACGGCACGCCACCGTAGAGCGCCAGTCCGGGGCGGACGAGGTCGAAGGCGTAGTCCTTGCCGAGCGCAATGCCGGCGGAGTTGGCGAGGCTCAGCCGGCGCGCCGACGTGCGGTCGCGCAGGCCGGCCAGCGCGTTGCGCTGGACCGCGTTCATCGCGCTATTCTCGTCCGCGCAGGCGAGGTGGCTCATCAGCACGTCGATGCGCAGCCCGTCGAGAAGCCCTGCCGCGACATCCTCCGCCGAAACGCCCAGCCGGTGCATGCCGGTATCGACCATCACGTCGCACGCGCCGCCGCCGGCATCGCGCCAGCGACGGACCTGTTCGGGCGTGGTCAGCACCGGGCGGGCGTTCGGCAAGCCGGTGGCAGCCATGTCCTCCTCGCGCACGCCGTGGAGCACCGCCACCGCCGCGCCGCATTCGCCGAGCGCCAGCGCCTCGGCCCAGGTCGCGACGAACAGGTCGCGGCATCCCGCGGCCACCAGCCGGTCGGCAACGCCGCGCGCGCCCAGGCCATAGCCATCGGCCTTCACCGCCGCGCCCGCCGGTACCCCGGCCATGCGCGCGAGCGCGCGCCAGTTGGCGACGAGCGCGCCGCCGTCGAGATCGAGCCGGGCGGGAAGGTCGAGCGTCATGCCCCGCGCGGTAGCCGCGCCGGCGCCTGCACTCAACCGCCCGCGCGTCAGTCCTTCAGCAGGTCGCGTTCCTTCATGCAGAACACCAGCACCGCCAGCGCGATCGCGACGACGATCCAGGTGTACCAGAGGCCAGCGTAGGGATTGCCGGTGCGCGCGACGATATACTGGCTGATGAAGGGCAGGAATCCGCCGAAATAGCCGGTCCCGACATGATAGGGTATCGACATCGAGCTGTAGCGGATGCGCGGCGGGAACAGCTCCGCGAGCAAGGCGGCAACCGGTCCGTAGGTGAGGCCCGACAGCAGCGCGAGGCCGAGGATCGCGACCAGGATCATCACGATCTGGCGTCCGTGCGGCGTCACCTTGTCGAGCTTGTAGCCGGCGTCGGCCAGCGCGGTGTCGAGGGCCGCGGGGCGGACATCCTCCTGCGGCACGCCGCCGATCAGGACCGCGACCGACCCGGCCTGCACCGTCTTGTAGGCCACCCCCTTCTTCGAGAAGTAGTCGAGCAGCTGCCCGCACGCATCCTTCTGCTTCGCGGCGAAGGGATCGTATCTGCACTCCGGCCCCGCCACGATCACCGGGGCACGGTCGGCGGCGCGGGCGAGTTCGGGGTTGGCGGCATGGCCCATCAGCCAGAACAGCGGAAACAGCAGCACGAGCGTGACGATGTAGCCGACGACGATCGGCAGCTTGCGCCCGACCCGGTCGGACAGCCGCCCCGAGGCGATGAAGAACACCAGCCCGAGCACCGCGCCGGCGCCGACGATCAGCTGCGCCGGGGTCTCCGCAACGCGCATCGGCCCCTGCAGGAACGACAGCACGCTGAACAGCGCGGTGTACCAGATGACGGTGAGCCCCGCGGCGATGCCCATCAGCGCGACGAACAGCCGGCGCTTGTTCCCCGGATAGGTGAAGCTTTCGACGAACGGGTTCTTGGCGGTCTGGCCGGCGGCCTTCATCGCCTTGAACACCGGGCTTTCGGAGAGTTTCAGGCGCATCCACAGCGACACCGCCAGCAGCACGACCGAGAACAGGAATGGCAGTCGCCAGCCCCATGCCTCCCACGTCGCGGTCGGCATCGACGCCTTGGCGATCAGGACGACCGCGAGGCTGAGGATGAAGCCGCCGGCGACGCTCGCCTGGATGAAGCTGGTGTAATAGCCGCGCTTCTTCGCGGTCGCGTGTTCGGCGACATAGATCGCCGCCCCGCCATATTCGCCGCCCAGCGCAAGCCCCTGGAGGATGCGCAGCAGGATGATGATCGCCGGCGCCGCCATGCCGATCGCGGCATAGCTCGGCACCAGCCCTACCCCGGCGGTGGCGATGCCCATCAGCGTGATCGTGACGAGGAAGGTATATTTGCGCCCGAGCTTGTCGCCCAGGAACCCGAACAGCACTGCGCCCAAGGGTCGGAAGCCGAACCCGACCGCGAAGCCCGCCCAGGCGAGCAAGGTCTGCATCATCTCCGACGAGGCAGGGAAAAACGTCCGCCCGATGATCCCCGACGCGGCGAGCGTGCCGTAGATGAAGAAATCATACCATTCGAACGCAGTGCCGAGCGACGACGCGGTGATGACGAGGCGGATGTCCTTGGGCGACGGATCGGCCACGTTGTCGATATCGGTCGTCGCTACGCTCGTCATGCTTATGCCCCCGGTGCTCCGCGCAGGTTTAGCGGGTCGGGGGGATGCGGCAAGCAGGGATACGGTGGCGGAACTCCCCACCTGCGAGCCAATTGAAGGCGTTCGCGCTCCGTGCCAACTTTGGAAATGGCGAGCCAGCTTGAGTATCAATGCTGCTACTGTGGTGAGGCGATCGCAACAAGCGATCGAAGCGCACTACGTATTAATCTGAGTGGAATCTGGGCTGGAAGGCAAGGCGCGGTGCAAGACATGTTCGCGTACTCAACCTGCGTAGATGCGATCTTCGGCACAACCCTTCACGCATCCGTGCCCTTTGACGTTGAGGCATTCAATCTCGAGGACTGAATTTTTCCCTTCCGCCCGCCACGTCGTCAGACGGGTCTGCTACGCGACCCCGCTGCCCGCCGTGGCGAGTCTGCGATTTGCTTCCGCAAATCGCCGGCCGCCCGCGCCTACGCCTTCTCCAGCGTACACTGCAGCGGGTGCTGGTTCTGGCGGGCGAAATCCATGACCTGGCCGACCTTCGTCTCGGCGACTTCGTAGCTGAACGTGCCGCATACGCCGACGCCCTTCTGGTGGACGTGGAGCATCACCTGCGTCGCTTCCTCCACGGTCATGCGGAAGAAGCGCTGGAGGCACAGGACGACGAATTCCATGGGCGTGTAATCGTCGTTGAGCATCAGCACGCGATACGGCGTCGGCTTCTTGGTGCGGGTGCGCGTGCGGGTGGCGACGCCGAGCGACGTGCCGTCATCGTCGTCGCGGTTGTCGTCGGTCGCGGTGGGCTGGAATGGCATGGTCACGTGGCCCAAAATATGCCCGCGCGGCGATGGGGGCAAGGTGTCGTCGTGGTGCAGGCAAACGAAAAAGGGGCGGTGGCACGTCCGCGCCACCGCCCCCTCGTCTCTCCCGCCGGGGCGGGACGCCGGCTTATGCGGCGGTCTTCACCTTCTCGGCGGCCAGCGCGAAGCGGTTCGAGATCGGCTTGGCGGCGTCGCCGGCCAGCTTGATGAACATCTCGGTCGACTTCGACGACTGCTGCACCGCGGCGTCGAACGCCGTACGCATGTAGTCACCCTGCAGCTTGAAGAATTCGGTCGGCGACTTGACGGTGGCGAGGCTCTTCAGCGTCGCGGTCATGCCCTCGAACGACTTGCGGGTGTAGTCGGCGGTGTCCTGGCCGATGAGTTCCATGCCCTTGGCGGCGATGCGGGTCGATTCGACCAGCGCCTCGACGTTGCCCTTAGAGAAGTCGCCCATTTCCGACGCCAGCTTGCCGCTCTTGTCGAACGCAGCCTTGGCGCGGTCGTTCATGTCGGTCAGCATCTTCGGGGTTTCGAACTTGGTAGCCATGGTGATGTCCTTCTTCACGGTGGAGGCGACCTTCCCGGCCGCGGTTGCGACGGCTTTCGCCGCTTTCTGGATCGGCGCGGGCTGAACTGCCGCGACCGTCTTCACACTCTTGGCGACGGCCTTGCGCACCGGCGCGGCCTTGGCCTTCGCCACCTTGGCGACACGCTTGGCGGCCTGGACCGGGGCGACCGGCGCCTTGGGAGCGGCCGTTTCAGCGGTCTTCGCGACGATATCCGCGTCGGCCTTCACGACGGTCTCGGCGGCCTTGGCCGTCTCGATCGCGGTGTCGCCAGCAGCCTTCACAACGTCGGTCGTCGGGGTTTCGGTCGCCATCGGATGCACTCGCCACTTATTGTTGCGGTGCAGCAAATACGCATCAACAGCGACGATTGCAAGTCATTTTGTGCGCTGCAACATTCTCGTCATGGTGCAGCGGTTTCGACCGCCTAGCGCGTGCGCACATACTCGCCCGGAGCATCGGCGATCGCCGCCAGCTTGCCCTCCCCCGGCACGCGCGCGCCGGTAGCGGGGACGTCCGTCGCGCCGAAGTCACGGAGCCAGCCGATCCAGTCGGGCCACCAGCTGCCCTTCGTCTCGGTCGCGCCGGCGACGAAGTCCTCGAGCGTCGCGGCGGGGGCGTCGTTGGTCCAGTACTGATATTTCTGCGCCGCCGGCGGGTTCACGACCCCGGCGATATGCCCCGATCCCGCCAGCACGAAGCGTAACGGCCCGGCGAAATGGTCGGTGATCTTCCACACGCTGTCCGCCGGCGCGATATGATCCTCGCGCCCAGCCTGGACATAGGAGGGCGTCCTCACCGTCGTCAGGTCGAGCGGCACGCCCAGCACCGACAGCGACCCCGGCTGCGCCAGCCGGTTGTCGCGGTACAGGTCGGTCAGATAACTCTGGTGCCACGCCGACGGCAGGTTGGTGACGTCGCCGTTCCAGTGGAGCAGGTCGAACGGCACATAATCCTGACCCATCAGATAATTGTTGCTGACGTAGTTCCAGATCAGGTCGCGCCCGCGCAGCAGGTTGAAGGTCGCCGCCATGTAGCGGCCGTCGAGATAGCCGTCGGTGGAAACCTGACGGATCATCGCCAGCTGGTCGTCGTCGACGAAGTGCAGCAGCTCACCGGCGTCGGCGAAATCGACCTGCGCCGTGAAGAAGGTGGCGCTGGCGACCTTCGCCGCCTCCCCCCGCGCGGTCAGCACGGCGAGCGTCGCGGCGAGCGTGGTGCCCGCGACGCAATAGCCGATGGCATGGACCGCGGGCACGTCGAGCAGGTCGCGGATGGTGTCGACCGCGTCGATCTGCGCCGCGACATAATCGTCCCACATCACGTCGGCGAGCGACGCGTCGGCGGATTTCCACGACACCACGAATACGCTCAGCCCCTGCGCCACCGCCCAGGCGATGAAGCTCTTCTCCGCGGTCAGATCGAGGATGTAGAAACGGTTGATCCACGGCGGGAAGATGACCAGCGGTGTCGCCAACACCATTTCGGTGGTCGGGGTGTACTGGATCAGTTCGTACAGGCGGGTGCGGTGGACGACCTTGCCCGGCGTCGTGGCGATGTTGCGCCCGACCTCGAACGCGTTGGTATCGGTGTGCGTCAGCTGCCCGCGCTGGATGTCGGCGAGCATGTTCTCCAGGCCTTTGAGCAGGCTTTCGCCCTTCGTCTCGACGATGCGGTTCAGCACCTGCGGGTTGGTCGCGGCGAAGTTGGTCGGGCTCATCGCATCGACGAAGCCGCGGGTCGCGAACTTCAATTGATCCTTCTGCTTGGCATCCAGCCCCTCGACCGCGTCGACGCCCTTCAGCAGATGGTCGGCGATGGTCAGATAGCTCTGGCGGATGAAGTCGAACACGGGCTGCTCGCGCCACTCGGGCGCCTTGAAGCGCTTGTCGCGCGCCTGCTCGGGGGTTTCGTGGAACGGCTCGGCATGGGCGGGGTCGAGGAAGCGCTGCCACAGCTTCATCGTGTCGCCCCAGAAATCGGCCTGCGCCTGGAGGAGCGGCGCGGCGTCGAACATGCCGGGCATCGCCGGCGCCGCCTTCGTCATCTCGACGCCCGCCTCCAGCATCATCTGCTGCGCGCGACCCAGCACCCAGGTCCAGTGCTGCATGTCGGCGAGGTCGGGTGCGGTGGTCTTGGTTTCGGACATCAGTCACTCTCCTGCCGCGTCTATAGCCCTCATCGTCACCCCGGCGAAAGCGGGGGTCTCGTGCGGCCCAAGACCCCAGCTTCCGCTGGGGTGACGGAGAGTGTAGGCTTTCGAGCACCGAAAGGGAGACCCGATGTCCGACGAATTCTACCGCATGAAGCGCCTGCCGCCCTATGTCATCGCCGAGGTGAACGCGATGCGGGCCGCGGCGCGCGCGAGCGGGGAGGACATCATCGACCTAGGTATGGGCAACCCCGACCTGCCGCCGCCGCAGCATGTGCTCGACAAACTGTGCGAAGTGGCGATGAAGCCCGACGCTCACGGCTATTCGCAGTCGAAGGGGATTCCCGGCCTCCGTCGCGCCCAGGCGAACTATTATGGTCGGCGCTTCGGCGTCGATCTCGACCCCGAGACCGAGGTCGTCGTGACGATGGGGTCGAAGGAGGGGCTGGCCAGCCTCGCCACCGCGATCACCGCGCCCGGCGACGTCGTGCTGGCGCCCAACCCCAGCTACCCGATCCATATGTTCGGCTTCATCATTGCCGGCGCGACGATCCGCAGCGTGCCGACGACGCCGGACGAGCAATATTGGGCGGCGCTCGACCGCGCGATGGCGTTCACCGTGCCGCGCCCGAGCGTGCTGGTGGTCGGCTATCCGTCTAACCCGACGGCCGAGACGGTCGACCTCGCCTTCTACGAACGGCTGGTCGCGTGGGCGAAGGAGAACAAGGTCTGGGTACTGTCCGACCTCGCCTATTCGGAGCTGTACTACGACGGCAACCCGACGCCTTCGATCCTGCAGGTGCCGGGCGCCAAGGACGTGGCGGTCGAGTTCACCTCGCTGTCGAAGACCTATTCGATGGCCGGCTGGCGGATCGGCTTCGCGGTCGGCAATCCGAAGCTGATTGCGGCGCTGACGCGGGTGAAGTCCTACCTCGATTACGGCGCGTTCACGCCGATCCAGGCGGCGGCGTGCGCGGCGCTCAACGGCCCGCAGGACATCGTCGCGAAGAACCGCGAACTGTACCACAAGCGCCGCGACGTGCTGGTCGAGAGTTTTGGGCGCGCGGGCTGGGACATCCCCGCGCCGAAGGCGTCGATGTTCGCCTGGGCCCCCCTGCCCTCGGCATTGCGGGAGATGGGATCACTCGAGTTTTCCAAACAGTTGCTGACCCACGCCAAGGTCGCGGTGGCGCCGGGCGTCGGCTACGGCGAGGACGGCGAAGGCTATGTGCGCATCGCCCTGGTCGAGAACGAGCAGCGCTTGCGCCAGGCGGCCAGGAACGTGAAGAAATATCTGGCGAGCATGGGGGTGAATACGGGGACGAAAGCGGCGGGGTAGGTTTGGGGGGCTTCCCCATCCGTGCTCCTCCGCAGGCGGGAGCCCAGAGCCACAAGCGTCATCGCCCGAAACCCTAGGCTCCCGCCTGCGCGGGAGCACGGAGTGGGTGCGGTGCGCGCGCACCGTTCTCCCGCGAAGGCCGGGGTCCAGTTGGACGGACCTCAGACTGGCGCGCCGAACCTCGCCTGGACGCCGCAACTGGACCCCGGCCTTCGCCGGGGAACGGCTCAGCTGCCTCACCTGATGTTCCCGCAGGCACAAGCGCACCCAAAGAAAATCTGTCTCGCGTTTTGACGCACCCCCGCCATGCTCGCCCGCGATGACCGCGATCGATCCGCTCTACTCGCTGGCCGGGGTGTTCGTCGGCATGCTCGTCGGCATGACCGGCGTCGGCGGGGGATCGTTGATGACGCCGATCCTTGTGCTGGCGTTCGGCATCCACCCGGTGACCGCGGTCGGCACCGACCTTCTGTACGCATCGGCGACCAAGTCGGTCGGGACGGTCGTCCACGGGCACCGCGGGACGGTCGACTGGCGGGTGGTGCGGCGGCTGGCGACGGGCAGCATCCCCATGACGCTCATCACCCTCGCCACCCTGAGCCGCGCAGGGACCGGCACGAAGGCGATGGGGGAAGCCATCGCCGTGGTGCTTGGGGCGGCCCTGCTGCTGACCGCGGTCGCGATCCTGTTCCGCGCGCGCATCGTCGCGCGGATGGGGCCGTGGTTCGACGGCATCGCCGAGCGCCGGATCGCCGGCCTGACGATCCTGCTCGGCGCGATCCTCGGCGCGCTGGTGTCGCTGACGTCGGTAGGTGCAGGCGCGCTGGGGATGACGGCGCTGCTGGTCCTGTACCCGCGGCTGCCGGTCAACCGGCTGGTCGGGTCGGACATCGCCCATGCCGTCCCGCTGACGCTGATCGCGGGTGCCGGGCATTGGGCAATGGGCGGGGTCGATTTCGCGTTGCTGCTGTCGCTGCTGGCCGGGTCGATTCCGGGGATCATCGCCGGCAGCCTGATCGCGACGCGGGTGTCGGAGCGCGTGCTGACGCCGATCCTGGCGGTGACGCTGGCGATCGTGGGCGCAAAGCTGCTGCTTTGAGACGGTTGACCGGCGCTTGCCGCCACGCCATCCGCCGCCGATGACCCGTCCCGGCTTCGCCTTCTCCACTACCTTCCGCGTGCGCTATGCTGAAATCGACGGCCAGCGGGTCGTCTTCAATTCGCGCTATCTGGAATATGCCGACGTCGCGGTCACCGAATTCTGGCCGTGGACAGGGATCGCCGATGCACTGGGCACGGCGTGGACCGACACCGAATTTCACGTGCGGCGGACCGAGATCGACTATCTGAAGCCGTTCGTGTTCGGCGACATGATCGAGGCGAACATCCGCATCGAGCGCGTCGGCACGTCGAGCCTGACCCAATATTTCGAGCTTGCCCATGCCGACACCGGCGACCTGCACTGCACGATCGCGATGGTCATCGTGAACGTCGATCTGGCGAGCGGGCGCGCGGTGCCGATCGGCGATGCGGTGCGTGCCTATCTGGCGACGATTCCCGGCGGTTGATTATTCAGCGGCGGCGACCTGTTCGGGATCGTCCCACACGACATCCTCACGCAGCAGCCATTTGAGGTCGCTCTTCTCCAGTTCACGCCCGTCCTGCGAGAGCACGCGGACCTGCCGGATCGGGCGGCTGTCGCGCGCGTCGACCAGCACGGGGCTTGAGATCGCCCCCGTTTCCCATTTCTCACCCCACTGCCGCAGCGCGATCATGGTCGGCAGCAGCGCGTAACCCTTTTCGGTCAGGCGATATTCGATCTTGCGGCGATCGTCGGGCAGCGCGCGCCGCTCCAGGATGCCGTGCTCGACGAACCGCGCCAGCCGGTTGGCCAGGATGTTCCGAGCGATGCCGAGTTCCGACTGGAACTCCTCGAAATGATAGATGCCGTTGAACGCCGCGCGCAGGATCAGGAACGCCCACCGCTCCCCCATCGCCTCCAGCGCAGCGGGCAGGCTGCACTGGGCGAACAACTCCCGCAAGGGTTCCCGGATCTTCGCATCCATATCGTTCAAACCTATCGCAAAATGCCTTGACGGCGAAGCGGTTTATCCTATTGCAGCGCAGCACAGGTTTCAGGTTGCAACCTGCTACCGAATCAGATAGGTAGCGTGTTGCAACTTGATTGCCAGTAATTTTCGCCTGCAAATCCAAGGAGCATCCCCATGAACACCGTCCTGAAGATCGCCGCCGCCTCGCTCGCCATCCTCGGCAGTGTGCCCGCGGTCGCCCAGTCCTATTACACCGCCAAGCCCGCCGCCGAGCTGAAGAAGGCGAGCCTGGTGACCCGCAGCACGCTGTGGAAGTGTGCAGATGGCGTCTGCGCCGCGAACAAGGCTGGCGAGCGCGACAGCGTGCTGTGCGAACTGGTCGTGCAGCGCGTCGGCAAGCTGGAATCGTTCAGCGCGGGCGGTGCCGCCTTCGCTCCCGAGGCGCTCGACAAGTGCAACGCGCGCGCCCGCTGAGGCCGATTTGCCCGCCGGGCATCTGAAAATCATTGCAATGCAGCAGCACGGCAGCCCATCTTAGGGCCGCCGTGCTGCGCCAATATGAACTCGTCGATCGGGTGTTGAGCTACGATCCCCAGGCCGACGAGGCCATGCTCAACCGCGCCTACGTCTTTTCGGTCAATGCCCACGGCACCCAGAAGCGCGCATCGGGTGACCCGTATTTCAGCCATCCGATCGAGGTAGCGGGCATCCTGACCGACCTGCACCTCGACGACGAGACGATCGCGACCGCGATCCTGCACGACACCGTCGAGGATACCGTCGCCACGCCCGAGCAGATCGAGCAGCTGTTCGGCCCCTCGGTCGCGCGGCTGGTCGACGGCGTCACCAAGCTTTCGAAGATAGAGGCCGAGACCGAAAGCCAGCGCGCGGCGGAGAATTTGCGCAAGTTCCTGCTGGCGATGTCCGATGACATCCGCGTGCTGCTGGTGAAGCTCGCCGACCGGCTGCACAACATGCGGACGCTCCACTACATCGCCCGGCCCGAGAAGCGGCGCCGCATCGCCAAGGAGACGATGGACATCTACGCCCCGCTCGCCGAGCGGATCGGTATGTACGAGTTCATGAAGGAGATGCAGACGCTCGCCTTCCGCGAACTCGAGCCAGAGGCTTACGAATCGATCACGAAGCGGCTCGAGGCGCTGGAGAGCGAGGGCCACCGGATCGAGAAGATCGCGCAGACCATCGAAACGCTGATCGACCGCGCCGGCATCAAGGCGCAGGTCGGCGGGCGGCAGAAGCATCCCTATTCGATCTGGCGCAAGATGTCGGAGCGGCACGTCAGCCTGGAGCAATTGTCCGATGTCATGGCGTTCCGCGCGATCGTCGAGACCGAGGAGGAATGCTACCGGGCCCTGGGCGTCATTCACCGCAAGTGGCCGATGGTGCCGGGGCGGTTCAAGGATTACATCTCGACGCCCAAGCGCAACGGCTATCGCTCGCTCCACACCACCGTCTTCTTCGGCGACACCGCGCGGATCGAGGTGCAGATTCGCACGCGCGCGATGCATGCGCAGGCCGAATTCGGGATCGCCGCGCACTGGGCCTACAAGCAGGACGCGGTGCGCCCCGACACGCAGGTGCCGTGGATCAGCGATCTGGTCGAGATCCTGGAGGCGGCCGACAGCCCGGAGGAACTGCTCGAACATACCAAGATGGCGATGTACGCCGACCGCATCTTCGCCTTCAGCCCCAAGGGCGAACTGATCCAGCTGCCCAAGGGTGCGACGCCGATCGATTTCGCCTACGCCGTCCACACCGACCTCGGCGACCAGGCGGTGGGTGCCAAGATCAACGGGCGGATGGTACCGCTCCGCACCGAGATCGCGAACGGCGATTCGGTTCAGATCCTGCGATCGAAGGGTCAGTCGCCGCAGCCCAACTGGCTGGCCTTCGCCACCACCGGCAAGGCGCGCGCGGCGATCCGGCGGCACCAGCGGCTGAAGGAACGGCAAGAGACGCACGCCCTCGGGCGCAAGCTATACGACGACATCGCCGCGCGCCTGCCCGCCCCGGTCGGTCCCGACGCGGTCGCGACAGCGGTCAAGCGGTTGAAACTGGCGGACGAGGATGCGCTGCTGGAGGCGATCGCGCGGCGCAAGGTGTCGGATGCGGCGGTGATGGAGGCGCTGATGCCCGGATCGGCGGGCGGCGCCGACACCCATGTCGCCCCGCCGCAGCGGCACGCCATTTCGATCACCGGGCTGACGCCGGGCGTTGCCTATACGCTCGCCGAATGCTGCCGCCCGGTGCCGGGCGACCGCATCGTCGGCATCCGGCGCGAGGGCGAGGGCATTACCGTCCACGAAATCGCCTGCCCGCAGATCGGGGATACCGTCGACGCGGACGGCGGCGAATGGGTGGACCTGGCGTGGGGCGACAAAGCGGAGGGCGGCACCGCGCGCATCGCAGTCACGCTGAAGAACGAACCGGGCGCGCTGGGCGCGATCGCGACCGTCATCGGCGCGCACAAGGCGAACATCCTCGGCCTTCGTATGGATAACCGCGACACGACGTTCCACACCAACACGATCGAGATCGAGGTGCGCAATGCCAGCCACCTCACCCGACTGCTCGCCGCGCTACGCGCCGCCGACGCGGTCAGCGAGGCCGAGCGGCTCTAGGCGCGGCGCCCGCCGAGAAGCGCGCGGACGCCCTCCAGCGCAAGGCCATACACCAGGTGCGAGGACACACCGTAGAGATGCACGCCGAGCGGCGTCTCGGTCGGCGCATCCCCGAAGCCGAGCGCGGGCACCGCCGCCTCGTCGAACACCGCCGACGTCAGCAAGCCGTAGGCGCTGCCGAAGCCGGTGGCGATGCCGGGCCGGTATTCGGCGGCGAGACCGTAAGCGCCGCCCAGTGCCGCCCCGAAGACATAGTGGACCACCTGCCCGCCGGCGGGCCGGTCGATGCGACGCATCGGCTCACCGGTCGCCAACAGCTTCGCCGCATTCGCGGCCTTTGCGGTCGCCGAATCGGCCGGGTCGCCCTCGGCATCGAAGGCCTTGGCGGTCTTGGCCTGGAAGAGCGCCATCACAGCGGACGCGGCAAGGCCCGCGGCGACGCCGGCGGCGAGACCAACGAGGGGACGCGGGGCGGAGGATCGGGTTTTATTTGCCATCGCCGCCGAACGCGCCGGACGGGCTTATGGTTCACACCGCGATCGTGCGGGGAAAAATGGTGCTGCCGGTGAGGATTGAACTCACGACCTCAGCCTTACCACCGACCAACACCCCTACGCCAGGACTTGTCTTTGCACGACTTCCCGTTTCGTTTCATTGACTTAGACCGAAGCTAGCGCGACACTGTTTTCCACGGTTTTCGCCCAACTGCTTCCTATGTGCTTCCAACTTCGGGCACGGCTTTAGAGCAGTTTCGGGCATTTGGAAGCGGATGTTTCATGCCCAAGGTAACGAAAAGGGTCGTTGATGCGCTCGTTCCGACCGGCAAGGAGCGGTTCGTATGGGACCGCGAACTTCCCGGCTTCGGTGTGCGACAGTCACGCGCGGGCGTCATCACCTACGTCTTCCAGTATCGGGTCGAGGGTCGCCAGCGGAGGTTCAAGATTGGTCGGCATGGCGCGCCGTGGACTCCGGAGACGGCAAGGATCGAGGCTCGTCGCCTGATCGGTGAAATCGCCGATGGGCGCGATCCGCAGAGCTGGCGCTTCGAGTGCCGTGGGATCCCAAACACCGCCCAGCTTTGCACGGTCTACGTCGAAGAAGGAATGTACGCGTGCAAGCCGAGCACGATCAGCTGTGCACAGGGCTGCGTCGAGAATCACATCACGCCGCTGCTGGGCACCCGGCGCGCCGATACGCTCACCCGCGCCGATATCGAGCGGATGATGCGTGACGTCGCAGCCGGCAAGACCGCCCGCACGGTCAAGAAGGGTCGCCGGCGGCTCGCAAGGGTGCGCGGCGGGAAAGGCGCTGCGAACAATGCCCTGGTCATCTTGTCAGGCGCGCTAAATTATGCGGTCGCGCAGAAGATCCGACCGGACAACCCGGCACTTGGCGTGAAGCAGTACCCCGGGCGCAAGCTCGACCGATTTCTTTCTCCGGTCGAACTGGCGAGGCTCGGCGACGTGCTGGCCGCTGCGACGGCGCTTGGCGTCGAGAGCGCTTATGCGCTGGCGGCGATCAAGCTCCTCATCCTGACCGGCTGCCGCAAAAACGAAGTTCTGACACTGAAGCGGACGTTCGTGGACTGGTATCATCGCTGCCTGCGGCTGCCTGACAGCAAGACCGGCGCGAAGGTCGTCCATCTCGGTGCGGCTGCAATGCGCCTGGTCGAGGGCATTCCCGAAGTCGTGAGTAATCCGTTTTTACTGCCCGGCAAGAAGGACGGAACGCACGTCACCGACCTCCAGTCGGTCTGGGAGCGCATCCGCAAGGCTGCCGGGCTCGAAGATGTGCGCCTTCACGATCTTCGGCACAGCTTTGCGTCGGTCGGCGCCGATCTAGGCGACAGCATGCTGATCATCAGCAAGCTGCTCGGTCACGCCAGCCCGAAGACAACGGAGCGCTACACGCACCTGTTTGATCACCCGCTCAAGGCCGCTGCTGATCGCATTTCCGAGCAGATCGCCTTGAGCATGGGAGAGACATTTGTTCAGCAAGATGCTGCAACTGATCCCCAGCTTCCACGAGACATCCACTTGGCTGCTCACGTGAGAGCAAAGGCCGATCCAGTGCTCGGTGCGATTGTTCAAACGCGATGGGTCGACACAGCTCGAGCTGCCAAGTGCCTCGGACTCACCGTCGGAACGCTTCAGACCTACCGCTGGCAAGGGACGGGTCCAGCCTTTCGCAAGGTTGGCAGGCGCGTCGTTTATGCCACAAGCGAACTAGCGGCGTGGAAGTCTGGCGAGGTGGGGACATTCGAACTCTCGCAGGCGGCGTGAAGCAGCAGACTCGTAACGATGAAACAGTCTGCGGCCGCCGAGCGTGAGTTGCGATCGTGGTGGGCGACGCCCTGTTTGAGCTTCTGAGTGACCTCGCCAACCAAGCTTCGTCGGCCTCGATCTTTAGCCAAGTATCGCTCTGTCGATCAGACGCGACGCCGCCAAGGCGCTCGGGTAGGAAAAACATCGAGAGGAGCAACGATGTACAATCTATTCGTATCGGCCGGCGCCGACGCTTGGAACGGCCAGCCATGGACAATCGAAATTGGACGTTGCGTTCGAGAATATACCGATAAGGACATCACCGCGAAATTCGGCGAACTCGACGCCGTCGCGATCGCCGAGCTCAAGCTCTTGCCGTGCATCTTCGCCTACGAAAACGGGAACAACAAGAATCCCAACTTCGGGATCATCACCGACGTGACACGCCGCGCGGCGCAGGTGCGCGTTGAATACGAACTTCACCCCGTCGCGCCCTTTTTGACCTGGCAAGACATGGATACGCTGGCATTCGAGTTGGACCTGAGTAAATGGGAGATGAACCGCACCCATTGGGCGGTCAAAAATCTCAACCTCCAGCAGGAGCTAGCGAGGGCCCGCGGGATCGTCTTGCCCGCTTGGGTTTCAGGTGCCCGCAAGGGCGTCAATCTCGCCGACCACCTCTTCGATGTTGCGTTGTCGTTCCCTGGGGAGTCACGCCCCTATGTACAGCAGGTGGCGGCAGCCCTCGAACGCCTGATCGGGCCCGACCGATATTTCTACGACCACAATTATGTCGCGCAGCTCGCGCGGCCATCGCTCGATACTTTTCTCCAAGCCATCTATCGCGATCGATCAAAGCTGATCGTGGTGTTCCTCGGCTCAGATTATGAACGCAAGGAATGGTGCGGCATCGAGTTTCGCGCCATCCGCGAAGTGCTGAACGGGCGTGCGGCCGAACGCATAATGTATGTCCGCATGGACGATGGCGCAGTCGAAGGTGTTCTGGGGCACGACGGTTTTGTCGATGCGCGGCGCTTTTCGCCGGAACAACTCGCGCGGTTCATTCATGAGCGGGCTGGCCTACTTCCGTAGTTCGTGCGAACATCCAGTCGCTGACCCAACTCCCAGATCAGTAACCGCGCTATCTTTGATCGAGGCGTTTTGCCCGTTTTGCTAATGCCTCTTTTCTTCGCACCAGTGTTTTTTCTGTCCAGATCGCGAATATCTCATCCATCGAATCCAAGAGTGGACCGATCGCCAGGCCATCGCTGTCGAATTCTAAGAGGTAGGGGTCGGCCAGATCAACCACAGCCCAGAGCCGCGACCATCGCCCGAGATGATCGGCGTCAGCAATTCCGGCGATCAATGCTTTTGCGTGACGTTCGGCGTCGCGCCGCCCCTCCGCTTCAAGGGCTGCATCAGACACCTCCGGCACTTTGTCGCTGACAAGAGCATTCAGTTGACCCGCGACTTCGTCATCGGGGAGCCACCCTAGCAGCTCGGCGGCAGCGCACCGCATTGCTACCGCGCTGCCTTGAGCAGCGTTCATCAGGCGCGTCATTAAGGCTTGCCTGTCTGCGTGACGGCGCAAGGCGCGCGCGATGATCCAGCGGACCTCGTGCCGTTGCTCAACCGCGTAGCGATCGACCAGGAAAGCGAGGCCATTTGCGCCTCCAAGCCCGAGGATCTGTCGCGCGCCGCCGGCGGATGGGTTCTGGTCATACCGACGCTCGGCGATCGCCAAGCCCTCTTCCGGATCGCCGCGAGAGATGCGCTCGACCAGCAGATAGGTATCGTCCGCCGACAGGCGCTTCGCCGAGTAGCCCAAGTCGATAAAATCGTTGGCGTCGAGCGTGCCGTTGTCGCTCAGCCGCCCAGCAATCTGTCCCAGCGGATAGATGCCATGATGCCGATCAACGAAGGGCATGAGCTTGGCGTTGATGATGGGGTCGTCGGGCAGATGCTCGCTTAGCGCGTAAGCAGCTCGCAGCGTGGAGCGGTCATACGTGCCGGTCGTGCCCGCGGTGAGCTGGTCGTGCACGAATTTGCGAGCGTCCGCATCGCCCTGCTCTGCCAGGTACGGAAGGGCTTCTTCACGCCGGGTGGCGTCTGGCAGGTTCACCATGCGCTTGAGTTGGTCGAGCATTCGAGGCTCATAGCAGCCGAGGTGCGACGCTATCCGAATTACGGTCAATGCCGATTCATCATCGTCTGGACACCGCGCTAGCGTATTGGCAAGCAAGTCGGCCGCATTCGGCGGCGGTGCCATGGCGAGCGCACAGGTAGCACCGATCCGCGTACCGCTATCGGCGCTTTCCAAATCGATCCCGATTTGGGCAGCAATGGCGGCGGGCCAAGGTCCCCGCTTAATCCGAACGTCGATCGCGTCATTGTACGCCGACTGCGACCGCATCACGAGCTGATACAGAGCCGCATCCGGACCATGCAAAGCAAGCGCGATCATGAGCCAATACTGATCCAGATTCCCGTTATCGGGTTCTGCCACTCCGGCGGCGAGTAGATTGGCGGGCGCCGACCCAGGCGGAAGCATGATCGAGGACTCGAACCCGTCACGCCGGGTGAATGCTTTATCGCTGATCATCGCCCCTGCTATGGCCGCGCCATATCCATCACCGCCGATCAGAAGCAGCAACCGCTCAAAATTGTCTGCGTCAGAATCGACACTTAGCGACACTCGCCCGCCATTTGCGATCAAGCGGTCGCGCAAGAGTGTCTCCAATGCGCTTTCGCGATAGGTTTCGAGAATGGCGAGCAGGTCCGGGCGCGTCGTGCCAGCCAAAAACTCGACAAGGGGCCGCTCACGTGTCGGCCGCCATGCCTGCCCGGCAACTTCAGCTAAGCGCGCCTCGAGTGCTGCAATCAGGGCCATAAAACTGTCGGTGTCGATTAATAGCGGGGCGGACGCATAGGCGATTGCCAAATCGCTCATTCCTTCCCAACCGGGAGCATGCCGCGCACGCAAATTTGATGGCACCGACGGCCCGCCGTTTCTGATCAGGTGAGCGAGACTGTCGGAAAGGTGGCGACGAACGACCTGTTCCTCGACCTGGACAAGATGTGCGCTCGCTCGGACAGGATCGACCCGTACAAGCGCCCTGAAACGCTCAGCCGGCTCGAAGTGATCCTGCGGGTCGTTAGGGATCGTCAGTCGCTCGGCGTCGCTGCTCTCCCCGAACCGCCCAATCGCGCGTGGCCAAATCGCCTTGCCGGCGGCTATCCGAGCACGAAACGTCGCCTTCGTCCGCACCCAAATGTCCTGCGCAACGACATGCTCAACCTTCAGCAGTAGTTCCAGAAGGACTTCAGCCGTGGGGGCGTCCGATGTCTGATCGAGTTTAGACTCGATCCACGCAGGCATTGTGGTCGCGGTCGTTACCAACGCGTCGAAACTCGCCTGCCGACGCAAAAATAGCTCGTGCTTGGCGGAAGAGTCGGCGTTGACGGCATCGACAGTAGCCTGCCGCCGCTCGAGATGGATTGCCCACAATTGCTCGATCGCATCCGACAGCGGATAAAGAGCCGCAGCGATTAACCCCGCGCGAACTGCCCGGTGATCGGCCGGATTGGAGATCAATCCGATAAGGGCCGGGTCCACGCTTCCCGGTTCGGCTCGCCCGACGGCGGCCATTGCACGTGCTGCAAGCGATGCGATTGGCCCGCGATTTCCGCTCGGCGTCTTGGCAATCTCTGCGAGGGCTGGAATAATCCGGCTACCAAGCCCGGCCAGATGGACTTCAATCAGATTGCCGGCGTTAATGCGATATTGCGGGTCGTCGATGAGGCCGAGCAGGATTTCGGCAACAGTTTGTGCCGGGACCTTGCCCGCGATCAGCCACAGGAAGTCGAGAAGGACGTACCCAAGCCGATAGCTTAGACCAATCGGCAACTCGTCAGGCTGACCAATGCGGATCAGTTCGGCGACCGAACCATGCGCGTCGATGGCGGAGCTTTCGAGCCGCCGGGCGAGGCCAAGCGCCACAACCCAGTTCAGTACGCGATCATGAATGATGACCGACCCGTTCTCGGACTGGCGCAGGATGCCAGTCGCGACAAGACGCTTCCGCGCCTCCTGGTCAAGGCCAGCCGCCTTGGCGACACCGGCGGGCCACGGATAGGCGCCGCCCGCTGCGAGCAGGGTCAGCGCCAGTTGGGCGAGCCCGTCAGGATCATCCTGATGATCCGCCATGTCACGCGCCTCGAACGTCGCATGTCGCCAAAACCGATCAAGCAGATTATATTCGTTGAGCGGTGTCCAATCGGGGCTTTCGATCCGGCGGTAGAGGTCGGCGAAGATCGGCGTCCGCAGGAGTTCGATCACATCGTCGGGGAGCCCTTGCATTGCTCGGTCGTGCGACTTCAGGAATTGGCGTAGCTGCGGCAGCGAGAATTCACCGACGCGGAAAATCGGTGGTGGCAGCGGCATGTTGGTGAGCGCATCGGCGAGGGGTGTCGGCGTGGTGACCAGCAAACGAACACCAAATGCAGCCCAATTTGCTGCCCGCATTTCGTTGAGTAACGACCGGCTCTGCACGTCGTCGACGCCGACGGTAAGCCAGGCGCCGTCACCGTCGACGTAACGATGCCCAAGCCGCCGCTGGAGCCCAGGCATGGTTTGCGGGCCATCAAACGAAGTGTGCCACACGACCTCGGCGACCTTTGAGACGATCGCGGTGAGAGAGTCGGCGTTTTGAACGAGCACGGTCAGGTGACCGGCGCGGTCGAGCCGCGCAAGTTCGCCAGCCAGCTGCCAAGATTTGCCGAAACCACTCTCGCCGGCGATCAACGTCAGTCCGAGATCACCCAACCCCGGCGGCGGGCGGACGTCGTGCTTCAAATCATACCCGAGCAATGCGAGCTGATGTTCAAGAGCGGCCCGCGTCGCCTGCGGAAGTCGCGAATAATGCAGGACGCGTTGGACCGGGAGTCCGGCTTCCTTGAGCAGGTTGGCGACCGTGATCTGGGTTTCGTCGCGCGCCAGACGGAGGATCAGGCCGATTAGCTGATCGCGCTTGCCGACGATGTCTTCGATTGCGTCGACCACATCGGTCAAGAAAGCGTCAATTTGCGTGATCAGAGTATGCTCGGTCAGATCGCCCTCGATTTCGAGCGAAGCCAGCAGACGCCAAAACCGGCGATAGTCCGTGCAACTCGCGCTTTTAGCGAGCGCCTTGAAGAACCCGCGTTCTGACAACCAGGCCTGATACTTGAACGCCTTCTTGTTGTTATCGTCGAGAGCGGCAAGCGGATCGTCGGGAGCAGCGCGCCCTTTCAGAGCTGCACAAAGATCAAGAAGGGTATCGCAATTCAGTGAACCATCGGTCGCGAAGCGATACCGAGTTGACCGCCCGTCGTCTTGAACAGATTTCAGGAGGTCTGGAAGAACATCGGCGGCGATGTTCCCTGACGTCCATGGCTTGCCGTTGGTCCGGATTTTGTCCTGCTCAACGAGCCGCTCACCCGCCGCTTCACACTGAAAGTCGCCCCCGTCGTTCGGCTCGAGTGTCAATTGCGCCGAAAGGAGTTCAGCGTTCTCGAATTGCGCCAGCTTGAGAACCAGCGATGTGCTGTGCGCGAGACCGCGCATGGCTTGCTGCACGATCCCGCGTACGCACAACTGACCGCCGGTCAGTTCGGCCTTATTCATAACGCGCTCTCATCGCCTAGTTATAGGATTGCGGAAGATGCCAACAATGCCTGACAAGCTCGCTTTGAGAGAAAGCTCATGCCTTGGTGAATGACAGTTCCTGCCAGCCGGAAAGTGGGTTGCGATGCTCGCGCATCGACTCTCGTAGCTGGTAGACGTGGCGATGACAGACGAATTTTCGCTCGCCCGATCGGAGAAGCTAACCGCGCTTTATACGCGGTATCGCGAAACGCTCGACTCGATCGCGGTGGGTGGACGCTGGATGCCATATCGCTGGTGGACCTTGCCTGACCGGCTCAATGCCGAATGGATGGCGTACAGCCAGATGCTCGGCGAGTATGCTTCCGAGCTTGCCAACATCATCAATGACCTGACGCATCATGTGCATCGGCTGCGAGCATGGGACCAGATCGTTGCCACGCTCGACGATAATGACAAGCACGAGGCAAGCCATGAGTTCATCGAGATGCTCGGCACGGTGGCGATGGGCCAACCTTATGCGATCAAGTCCCGCTTTGCGTTCGCCGCGGGCCATCTGTCGCACCAGGCGAACCAAGCAATTGACGGTTCAGGCTGGAACGACGATTTCCCGTCGTTCAATCTCTATCTGAACGACATCGAACCCTATTGCTCGCAGTGGAAGCGGTATCGCGCATTCAAGCTCAAGGTCGAGCCGATTGCGGGCAAAAAATTCAAGCGGGCCTCCGACGACTTCCGCAACGCGTACAATCATGGGTTCTCGTCGCGATTCCTGGTCGGGATGACAGGGGTCGTCAAGCGGATCGCGAAAGGCGGTGCGGTGTCTTATGCTTTCGGCGGCAACGAACCGCTCGGAACCGGTGAGATCGCCGATTTGCTCGAGGTCGAGCGCGACCATTGCTACGCCGCGTTCGACGCTTTCCAGCGGCTGGTCGAAGAACAGGTCGCGGCAATCGTCGCTGTCGAAGGGGGCGGCACGCCGGTCAGCGGCGGCCGGGCGCCTGAGCCACCTCGGAGCGGCGACCTTCTACAGTTTAACCCCGAAAGCGGGACTATCCTGTTTGAGGGCAGAAAGGTTGGATCGACCGAATATGCGAACGGAGCGACCCGCGTTGCCTTCAGCATCGAGTATGAGGCCGTCGACGGCGATTGGGTAGTGCCACTATCGTGGCTTGCCTACGGCCTGCGCTTGGCGGGACTCGACCGGCGACCGGCGATTGTGTTCGAAGCCAGCACCGACGCCGATGATATCGAGCCGGTCGCAGCGTCAGGACCAATACTGCTTGTCGAGAAGACATTGAGGTTAGACGGTTATGTCTGGCAATTCCATAAATCGGACGCGGATCCGTGGCCATCTCCACTGCATGGTCACGATTATGAGCGAGGTCTCGTGATCGATGGAATCACCGGTCAGATATATGACAAGGCGACGGGCACCGAGGTTTTCAAGCTCAAGCGCAAGCCGCTGGAGGAGCTGCATCAGCAGATCCGTGCCTCGAAAGACTTGGCAACTATCGCTGCGCAGCACCTGCCTCCGCCTCAACCCTGACCCATCCTACGAGCGGGACTAAGAGCATTCGGAGAATGTACAGCGGCGCGCCAAAGCGATCAGGCCGGCCCAATCGCATTCATTTAGGCAAACAGTGGCGCTTCGGATGTCGGTGCAGGCCGTTTAGACCAGAGCTCGGAAGTGCGCCTCATCTCGATCAAGTCGTCAGGGAAGCATTGGTCCTGGAACGCCAACACGTCCTCGAAGCTGCCATGTAGCCAGCGATTATACTCGTGAGGCTGCAGGAGTACCGGCATACGATCGTTTACCGGACGGATCGCCTCGTTGCAGTCGGTCATCACCCCTGAATAGACATCACCCCACTCAGCGCTCTGCCGCCACAGCCCCGCCCACGCAAAGATCGGCTGGTCCTTCACGCTGAACCACGTCCGGGTCTTGGCGCCCTTGGGCCCCTCTGCTTCGGCAAAGCCGGTGACCGGGATCAGGCATCGCCATTCGGGCTTGCGTGCGAGGCCGACCCACATGTTCTTTGTCACGTCGGCGATGTTGTTGACCGGCTTCGGCTTCGATTCCGGCTTCATGCCCTTGAGCCTTAGCGGGAAGCCCCATGTCATCGACTGGAGAATTCGAACACCGTCCTGCTCGCGTACCACCAGACCGGGCGAAGCGGGGTAACTTTCCTCGGGCGCATTGAACTGCTGAACCGGGGCCGAGACGCCAAAGTGCGCCGCGACCTCGGCCGCGCTTTTCCGAACCGTGTAGAGATTGCACATCGCAGCATCCTACCACGGGTTTCTTGATCCGCACTCGCCTAGAAAAATGCCATCTGCGGCTGCAGTTGCGGCGGCAGTTTTCCACTTTTCCAGCGATCTTCCGTATTTAGAATCGTCATGCTTTCGCTGGCGACAGGCGGCCGGAACTGAAAGGCGATCACATCCTGGATCGTCCCGTGCAGCCAGCTATCATATTCGCTGCGGGCCAGCAGGACGGGCATCCGATCGTTATAAGGTTCGACAAGCGCATTCGCCGTCATTGTCATCCCGGCATAGACCGGCCCGAATTCTGACGTGTTCCGGCAGAAACCCGCCCAAGCCACCAGCGGCTCACCAGTGACAGAAAACCAGGTGCGTGTCTTTTCGCCGGGATCGCCATTGGGGTTGGCGAAGTGGGTCAATGGAATCAGGCAGCGATAGCGCTGATCGACCACGAGGTGCTCCCACATCGGATTCGTCAGATCGGCGACGAGCCCGATACGGCCAGGTGGATCGCCGCGCAGCCTCATCTCCCGGGTCAGGCGCGGAAATCCCCAGCTCATCAACTTGAGCAATCGGCGGTAGCCACTCTCGAGCACGACTAGGCCAGGATTGCCCTCGATCGTCTCCGGCGGAACGCCGACCGATGCGGGAATCTCCGCACCGAAGTGGGTGGCTACGTCCGCGACGCCCGCCATAACCGTGTAGAGCCTCGACATGGCGAGCCAATCTTCCTTCGCCGACTCGAACGGCGCAACCTTATCACAGAACAAAGATCGAACAAAGATCGCGTGCCTGGCGGGATGACATGGGCTTCGCGAACGCGCGGCGAAACTAAATGGAAGCTCTGGCGATTGACTTACCTGTTTTACGGATATATCCGTAATAACATCGAGTCGGCAGGAGATCACGATGAAGCGCATGCATCTGCACGTGAATGTGCCCGATCTTTCGCAATCGATCGCTTTTTACCGAACACTCTTCGGTGCCGCGCCTACCGTCGTGAAAGCCGATTATGCCAAATGGATGCTCGACGATCCGAAGGTCAACTTCGCGATCTCACAGAGGGCGCGAACCGCCGGCGTCGACCACATCGGCATCCAAGTCGACAGCGCCGAAGAACTCGGCGATCTCGCCCATCGTCTGAAGGCGGCGGGCTCGGATACGTTCGATCAAGAAGCGACCACCTGCTGCTACGCCCAGTCGGACAAGAGCTGGGTGAACGATCCGGCGGGTGTCCGCTGGGAGACGTTCTTCACTTTTGGCGAGGCCACCACATACGGGGAGGATGAAGTCCTCTCCGTGCCGCCGGCCAGCGCCTGCTGCGGTTCGGCCGACTCGGCACGCGCGCAGATTTGCCGCTGATGGACCCCAAGGCTGCCATCGCCGCCCTGTCGGCGCTTGCACATCCCGGTCGGCTCGAGGTGTTTCGACTGCTCGTCCGGGTCGGCGAGCAGGGCATGGCTTCAGGTGAGATCGCTCGCGCGACCGGGCATGTGCCGCAGACCCTCTCAGGCAACCTGGCGATCCTCGGGCACGCGGGTCTCGTCGCGTCGCGACGCGAGGGACGCTCGATCATCTACACTGCCGCATATGGCCATATGAGTGACCTGCTGGGATTTCTCATGGAGGATTGCTGCGCGGGCAAGCCGGAAATCTGTGCACCACTCGCCGACATGGTGGCGAAAGCGGCATGCTGTCAGCCGGGAGCGGTCCAGTGACGGATATCGTGATTTACCATAACCCCGAGTGCGGGACGTCGCGCAATACACTGGCGATGATCCGCAATGCGGGCATCGAGCCGCACGTCGTCGAGTATCTGAAGACGCCGCCATCGCGGCCGATGCTGGTGTCGCTCATCGAGCGCATGGGGCTGACGCCTCGCGCGTTGCTACGCGAGAAGGGCACACCTTTTGCGGAGCTGGCGCTAGACGATAAGTCGCTGGACGACGACTATCTCATAAGCGCGATGATGGAACATCCGAGCCTCATCAACCGGCCGATCGTCGTCTCGCCGCTTGGCGTCAAGCTCTGCCGGCCGTCCGAAGAAGTGCTCGACCTGCTACCAGGCGAGCAGCACGGCGCATTCACCAAGGAAGACGGCCAGCGGGTCATCGACGACAGAGGGAAGCGGATCGCTTCATGACCGCCACGACCGCGGCGACAATCGCGCCGACCAAGCCCGCCATCAGCATGTTCGAGCGCTATCTCAGCGTCTGGGTAGCGTTGTGCATCGTGGTGGGCATCGCGCTTGGATTTGCGCTGCCCGACGTGTTTCGGGTGGTCGCCTCGGCGGAGCTCGCCAAGGTCAACCTGGTCGTCGCCATGTTAATCTGGCTGATGATCATCCCGATGCTGCTTAAGATCGACCTGACGGCGCTCGCGTCGGTCAGACAGCACTGGAAAGGTGTCGGCGTCACGCTCTTCATCAATTGGGCGGTGAAGCCCTTTTCGATGGCATTGCTCGGCACGCTGTTCCTCGGGTTCCTCTTCCGCCCGCTACTGCCGGAGACTGAAATTAGCTCCTACATCGCAGGCCTGATCTTGCTTGCCGCCGCGCCGTGCACCGCGATGGTTTTCGTTTGGTCCAACCTCTGCGACGGCGATCCCACCTATACGCTGAGCCAGGTCGCGCTCAACGACATCATCATGGTGTTCGCATTCGCGCCGCTGGTGGGATTGCTGCTCGGCGTCGCGTCGATCACGGTGCCGTGGGAAACACTTTTGATCTCCGTCACCCTTTATATCGTCGTGCCAGTCATCGTCGCCCAGTTGCTTCGCCGCGCCATCCTGTCGTCTGGCGGTCCGTCGGGTCTCGACCGGCTGCTCACTCGGCTTGGGCCGGTTTCGCTGATCGCGCTTCTGACGACGCTGGTGCTGCTTTTCGGATTTCAGGGCGAGGCGATCATCGCCCATCCGCTGGTGATCGCTCTTATTGCCGTCCCGATCCTCATCCAGGTCTATTTCAACGCGGGGCTGGCCTATTGGCTGAGCCATCGCTTCGGCGTGGCATGGTGCGTGGCGGCACCCGCCGCGCTGATCGGCGCCTCCAATTTCTTCGAATTGGCGGTCGCCGCCGCGATCAGTCTGTTCGGACTCAATTCGGGCGCGGCGCTCGCCACCGTCGTCGGCGTGCTGGTCGAAGTTCCTGTCATGCTCTCGGTGGTCAGGATCGTGAGGAAGACCCGGCCGTGGTACGAACGGCGGGTTCCGTCATGATAGCCACAGCGATCGATGCGAGTTCGCTGGCCGATCTCGCAACAGAACTGGAAGCGGCCGGCCTGGTTGTGAGCGATCTCGCCGATCCTGATCGCCGCTTCTTTCGGTTCGAGGATGCCGCCGGCGTCGTCGGTTATGGCGGTGTCGAAGGCCTCGGCGCCGATCGGCTAGTGCGCTCGCTCGTCGTGACGGCCAACCGCCGTGGACAAGGACTCGGGGCGGCGATGCTCGCGGCGATCGAGCGCGCCGCAGCCGATGACGGCGCGGCCAGCCTGTACATGCTCACTACCACTGCCGAGCCATTCTTCCGTGGGCGCGGTTACGAGACTGCTCGGCGCGACGATGCTCCCGCGGCCATCGCTAGCTCGGCGGAGTTTCGGACACTTTGTCCGGCGAGTGCGACTTTCCTCTGCAAGCGAATAGCCTGATGTCGCGTCTTCGCACCCTCCCCGAACCTGACTATATGCCCGCGCTCGATCGCAGATTGGTGCAGGCGAACGTGGGCGCTGGACTGGGCTCGCTCGATCACAAACCTCGTATCCTGCTGCTCTACGGTTCATTGCGCGAGCGTTCTTTCAGCCGGCTGGCCACTGAAGAAGCAGCGCGGATCCTCAACCACTTCGGCGCGGAGGTCCGAATATTTGATCCCGCCGACCTGCCGTTGCCCGACCAGGTGAAGGGCGACGATCATCCCGCGGTCCACGAATTGCGCGAACACGCGCTCTGGTCGGAGGGCATGGTGTGGTGCAGCCCGGAACGGCACGGCCAGATCACCGGCATCATGAAGGCGCAGATCGACCATCTGCCGCTTGAGTTCGGGGGCATGCGCCCGACCCAAGGACGGACTCTCGCGGTCATGCAGGTGTCGGGCGGGTCGCAGTCGTTCAACGCGGTCAATACCTTACGGCTGCTCGGTCGCTGGATGCGCATGATCACGATTCCGAACCAGTCGAGCATCGCGATGGCGTTCAAGGAGTTCGACGAGGACGGTCGCCTGAAGGCGTCGAGCTACTACGATCGAATCGTCGACGTGATGGAGGAGTTGGTTCGGTTCACCGTCCTGACCCGCGGCCATGCCGAACAGCTTGTCGATCGCTATTCCGAGCGGAAGGCTCATGCCGCAAAATCGGACGCGGTTAGCGATCTTGCGTCGCGGTCGGTCGCCTGAATACGAAAGCCACTCCGATTTCGTCACTTCGAACTAGCGGAAATCGCGCGGCTTGATCTTGATGCCCTCCGTCGGCTGACCGGGGATGATACCCGAACCCAGCCGCAAGTCGGGGATGTAGATGTCGCGCGCCGCCCGTCCCAGTGGCCGTTCGGCGGGATCGCGCGGATCGGGCGTCATCGGGCTCTTCACGACATCGGCGCGGCTCACGCGATAGATGTCGGCTATGTCGCTGCGATTGCCGACGCTGGCGAGCAGCGGGGACAGGTCGTCCAGCCGCTGCGCAATAAGATGGATCACCTCGCCCTCGCGCTGGACCTGACCGCGCACGCCCATCATCGATGCCCCGAGTACGGTTCGTCGGTTCGCCTCAAATACCTTGGTCCAGACGACCAGATTGGCGACATTGGTCTCGTCCTCGAGCGTGATGAACATGACACCCTTGGCGGACCCCGGCTTCTGACGGACAAGGACGATGCCGGCGAGTTCCACGTAGCGCCCGTCTCGGACCGTCTGCAGCTGCTCGCAGGTGATCATTCGGCGCGCCGTCAGTTCGTCGCGCAGGAAGGCGAGCGGATGGGCGCGCAGGCTCAGGCCGGAGGAACGATAATCCTCGACCACTTCGGCACCCTCGCCCATCGCGGTAAGCATGACGGCCGGCTCGATCGCTTCCTGCCGCAGCTTCCCGTCACGCGCGTCGGCGGCCGCAAACAATGGCAGCGCGGCATCGCCAAGCCCCTTCACATCCCACAAACCGGCCCGACGGCTCGCACCGAGCGAGCCGAATCCGTCGGCGTCGCCAATCCGGTCGAGCGCGCCGCGACCCACGCCGGCGCGGCGCTGAATCTCCTCCACGCTAGCGTAGGGATCGTCACCCCGCGCCGTCACGATGGCGGCCGCGTCGGCATTCGACAGGTCGCGTGCCATGCGCAAACCGAGGCGGACCGCCTTGAACCGGCCATTGCTCGCTTCGAGCGTGCAGTCCCACCGGCTCGAGTTGACGTCGATCGGCCGGACTTCGACGCCGTGTTGACGCGCATCGCGCACAATCTGCGCCGGCGCATAGAAGCCCATCGGCTGCGCATTGAGCAGTGCGGCGCAGAAGGCATCGGGATGATGACACTTCATCCAGGACGAGGCGTAGGCGATGAGCGCAAAACTGGCGGCATGGCTCTCGGGAAAGCCGTAGGAACCGAACCCTTCGATCTGCTTGAAGGTCTTCTCGGCGAACTCGCGCTCATAGCCGCGCGTCACCATCCCCTCGATCAGCTTGTCGCGGAAATGTGAGACGCCTCCGGTCAGCTTGAACGTCGCCATCGCGCGGCGCAGCAAATCGGCCTCGGACGGCGTGAACCCCGCGCATTCGATCGCGACGCGCATCGCCTGTTCCTGAAACAGCGGCACGCCCAAAGTTTTCTCCAGCACCCGGCGTAGCTCGGGCGTCGGATAGGTCACTTCCTCCTGACCATTACGACGACGGCGGTAAGGATGGACCATGTCCCCCTGGATCGGGCCGGGGCGGACGATCGCCACCTGGATGACGAGGTCGTAGAAGGTGCGCGGTGCCATCAGCGGGATCGACGCCATCTGCGCGCGGCTCTCGATCTGGAACACGCCGAGCGTGTCGGCCTTGCGGATCATCGCATAGGTCGCCGGATCCTCGGCCGGGATGGTCGCCAGATCGACTTTCAATCCCTTGTCACCCTCGAGAAACTCAAACGCACGGCGCATGCAACTGAGCATTCCCAGCGCCAGCACATCGACCTTCATAAAACCGAGCGCGTCGATGTCGTCTTTGTCCCACTCGATGACTTGGCGGTCGTCCATCGCCGCCGGCTCGATCGGCACGAGCTCGTCGAGCCGGTCGCGGGTCAGCACGAACCCGCCGGGGTGCTGCGACAGGTGGCGCGGGGTGTTGATCAGCTGGCGGGCCAGGTCGAGCGTCAGCGCCAGTCTCCGGTCGCCGAGGTCCATGTTGAGTTCCTCAGCATGTTTCTCCTCGACCCCTTCGCGGCTCCAGCCCCACACCGACGACGATAAGCCGGCCGTCGCGTCCTCGCTCAGCCCGAGCGCCTTGCCGACCTCCCGCACCGCGCCGCGCGCGCGATAGCGCGTAACGACTGCGGTCAGCGCGCTCCGTGTCCGGCCGTAGGTCTCATAGATCCACTGGATCACCTCCTCGCGCCGCTCATGTTCGAAGTCGACGTCGATGTCGGGAGGTTCTCGTCGCTCAGCGCTGACGAAGCGCTCGAAAAGCAGTTCGGAGCGTACCGGATCGATCGAGGTGATGCCGAGCACGTAGCAGACCGCCGAATTGGCGGCAGACCCCCTGCCCTGGCACAGGATGTCCTTGCTGCGTGCGAACGCCACGATCGAATGAACCGTCAGGAAATAGGGGGCATAATCGAGTTCGGCGATGAGCCTGAGCTCGTGTTCGAGTTGCGCGCGGACCTTCCCATCGACGCCGTCCGGATAGCGCTCGGGCGCCTTTTCCCACGTCAGCCGCTCCAGCTCCTGCTGCGGCGTGCGTCCCGCCACTCGGATCTCGTCGGGATATTGATATTTGAGCTCGTCGAGGCTGAAAGTGCAGCGCGCCGCCAGCGCGACGCTGCGCGCGACCGGACTCGTGTCTTTCAGATAGCGCCGGAACAATCGCGCCATTTCGGATGCATGTTTGAGATGACGGTCGGCGATACGTTCGCGCCGGTCGCCCAGCTGGTCGATCGTGCACTTCTCGCGGATGCAGGTAACCACGTCCTGGAGCAGCCGGCGATCGGGCGAATGGTAAAGCACGTCGCCGGTCGCGATCGTCGGCACACGCAGCGCCGCAGCGATCGCTGCCAAGTCGCGCAGCCGCACAGCGTCGCGCGGATGGCGACGGATCGAGAGGGCAAGATAGGCGCGGTCTCCAAATATCCGCTTGGTCCGCGCCAGCGCCGCCTCGGCGGTCGCGTCGGCGCGGTCAGGCGCAAGCATTGCGATCAGTCCGTCGTTCCATTCCTCGACGTCGGCCCAGTCTAGGTGACAGGCTCCTTTGCCGGCGCGATCCTTCCCGACGCTGAGCAATCGACACATTCGGCCATAGGCAGCACGGGTCGTTGGATAGACGAGCAGCGCCGAGCCGTCGGTCAGGTCAAGCCGGCAACCGACGATCGAACGCACGCCCGTGGTCCTTGCCGCATCCCAGGCGCGGACGATCCCAGCGACCGAGTTGCGGTCGACGATGCCAAGTGCGGGCAACCCTAGCAGCGCGGCCGCGGCAAACAGCTCCTCCGGCGACGATGCGCCGCGCAGGAAACTGAAATGCGTCGTGACCTGCAGCTCGACATACCCCGGTTCGGCCTCGGTCACGCGAACGCGCCGTGGATGAACCAGCGCATCGGCCCGGTGGCCGGGTTCTCGCCGTCGCCGAGCCGGAACAGCCAGTAACGCCCACCTTCGGTCGTCTCGACCTGGAAATAATCGCGGATGGTATAGGGCCGATCGGCCTCGACGCCGCCGTCACGCCACCATTCGCCATGGAGGCGTTCTGGACCGTCAGCCTGCGCCACCCGGTAACGCTTGCGCCGCCAGACGAACATCGCCGGCGGGTGGTCCGGCAGCATCGCCGTCACGTCGACCGGCTCCGGACTGCTGAGCATCCGGCTTGGGCGTGGCAGATCCGCATTCCACACCGCGCCCTCGGCATTCGACAGAGGGGACGCCGACCACAATGATCGCTCTGGCATCGCACTCGGATGAGGCGTCGACCGGTAAAGGCGACGCTGCCCGAACCGGTTGGCCAGCGCATCGACCAGCGCGGACAGGTCCGGCCCGCGTCGCACCATTGACTCGAGGCCTTCGCGTTGGCCTGGACCGAGCGGCTCGACGAGAGAAGCGATCAGCGTCATCACCTCGATGCCGAGGCCGGGATCGATTGTCTCGATCTTCGCTGCCAGCAGCTTGGCGAGATGACGCGAATCGCGCGACGGCGTCGCGGTGCCAACCCGGATCGCCTGGCTGTGGCCATCAACACGATGGAAATGACAATCGAGACGGCGCGCGCCGCTGGCCGTCTTGATCAGCTGCTCCGAGATATCCGCGGCGAGATCGGCGATGACTTGCCCGAACGCTTCGGCGGTCAGCAGCGGCTCCATGAAACCGCGCCGGGCGCGCGGCAGCGCTTCGGGAAAGACTGGTTCGATCGGCTCGGGTACGTGACCGAGCGCCTGGTCGAGACGGCGGTGAAGCGTGCGGCCGAACCTTTTGGCAAGCGGGCCACGCGGCGTGCCGATCAGCTGTTCGATCCGCTCGAACCCCAGCTTGCGCAGTCCCTCGACGATGCCGGATTCGAGCCGCAACGCGACGATCGGGAGCAGGCCGAGCGCGTTGCGATGGTCGCCAGGCTCGATCGTTACCGGCCGGCCCGCAGGCACGTGGCGCGCGACCGCGTGCGCGCAGCCAGCGGTGTCGGCGACCGCGATCTGCACCGACAGGCCGAACGCCGCGATACGCCGGTGCAAATCCTTGACCAGAGCGCGCTCGGTATCGAACAACGACGCGCAGCCAGTGATGTCGAGCCAGAGCCCGTCGGGCAGGTCGGGCGCTACCACCGGCGAATAGCGCTGCCCGGCCCATAGCGCGAGGCGCCGCAGACCCGCCGAATCGGCTTCCGGATCAGCGTCGATCACGTCGAGCCCGTGCGCAAAGGATCGCGCCTTCGTCACCGTCATGCCCGGCGTGATGCCAAGAGCGCGCGCACCGGCATCAACCGCTGCAACGATACGCCGGCCATGATCGGGAATTGCGGTGATGAGCGGCGGGATCGCCGTGTGGCCGTCAGGCGGCGGCTTGGCGGTCTTCCGCCGCAGCCGGTCGGTCGACCAGTGCGGTAGATAGACCGATACGACCCTGCGCATCGCATCCCTCCACGATCCATCGGCGCGGGTTGCCCCCGCGCACACGCTCCAAGGCGACCTCCCAGCGTGGTCGTCCAAGGCTCGGAATGCCGAGCGGCACACTCGGCGCTGCCGCCACCCGCCACCGCGTCACAGCGGCCGTCCCGTCGGCTACAACCTCGGGTTTCGACGCGCGTCGAAATACGAAGGCGGTGACGCCCGACGTTTCTGCCGCGAGCTGGAGCCGCTTGGATGCGGTCGTCGTGTATTTCGTGATCTCACCGACGACACCGGCGAGCCCTGGGTGGCGCAGACATTCCTCCATCGCGAGCAGGACATTTGCGTCGCTGCCCGCCTCGACGTGGATTACCCGGTCGGGATGAAGCCCAGCGAGGTGCAGCGCCGGCGCGAACAGGTCTCGCCAGCGCAGGCACCAGAAGACCGGGCCTTCCATTCGCGCGAGAATGCCGGCGAGGAAGATCGTGGCGCTCGCATCGTCGGCCAGTTCGGGACTTCCTGCCACCTCGTGCAGCGCGCCGGTCGCCAATCCGCCGCCGGGAAGCTTCCGATCGAGTGCATCCACCCCAAACGGCATGGTTGCGCGATGCGTCGGCGACCCCTCGACCTCGGCGATACGGGCGCGCAATTCAGCGAGGACAGTGGCATGGTGCATGGCATCGAACAGACTCAGGGACGATTGATTCGTTCCTTTTTTGTTCTCTATGCGATGCCACTGTCAATCCGACGGCAGTCCCCAAAAGATCAACGAAGAGCGTCCGCACGGCGGAATCCGGCTACTTCGCGGGCTGAAAATTATTTTCGGGGGCTTTGCAGCGAGCAGCCCGATAGGTCATCGCGCTGATGATGACCGATCGATATGACCTTGAGCGATACGTTGCTGCTCAGGAGAACGACTACCGCGCCGCGCTGGCGGAAATCGGCCGCGGTGCTAAGCGCTCTCACTGGATGTGGTACATCTTCCCGCAACTGGCTGGACTCGGCAGCAGCGCGATGTCGCGTCGGTACGCGATCCACTCGCTCGACGAGGCGCACGCTTACCTTGCTCATCCGGCTCTTGGCCCACGGCTTCGAGAGTGCGTCTCCGCTCTCCAGGATCTCACCGGCACCACGGCCGAGGAAGTGTTCGGCGCGATCGACGCGACGAAGCTGCGCTCGTCGCTGACCCTGTTTCTCGAGGCGGGGGGCGAACCGCTATTCCGTGCCGCGCTCGATCGCTGGTTTAGCGGGCAATTGGACGAAGCTACGCTCGATCGCTTGTATCGACGGCGGGCGCTGACCGCCGACTAGTTATCCGGTGGGACACCAGATTGGCTTGGGCTTTCCACGTCGCCACCAGCGGGCGACGTCCTGCGAGACTAGCAGCGTCGCGACATCGGCTCCGTTAAGGCGAAGCCTCGCCACCGTCCGACCATAGCTGATACCCACGCGCTCGATCGAAACGTAGCGGTTGTCTAGCAGCGCCCGCGCAATCCGGGTCGAACGCGCGCCGCGAACGATCTCTGCGCGGCAGTGCGCCTGACCGGCCCGGGTTTCAGGTGCGTCGATGTCAGCGATCCGGACGCGTTCGCCGCTTTCGAGCCGCACGGTGTCGCCATCCGTCACCCAGACGACGCGGCCGGTTAACGGCGGCGCCCCCAGCGCCGCTCCAGCCGTCGATCCCATCACCAGCAGAGGCGAGAGCCATGACCACCGCCTCATCAGCTAGCGGTGACGCAGCTCACGCGGCGCCACTGCGCCGCAGCTGGGCGATATGCTCGGCGCAAACCACTTCGACGACCTGGCCCAGCGCTTCCACCCGCTCGCCGAGCCAGGCGAGTTCGCTCTCATCGATCCGGTAATGCTTAGAATAGCGCGCCTTGACGTAGGCTTCCTTGAGCTTCTCGAAGCGCGCGCGATCGGCTTTGGTCTCGCGAGGCCACACCTCGATCAGCCGCGGGTCGATCCGCTCAGCTTGGGTGCGTAGGAAACCGAGATTGTGAACGTGAGGCGTGTAGAAGGTGCAAACTAGTAAGGCGCAATGGTAGAAGCGCTCGGTTGCCTGATGCAGTAAAAAGGCCGCATCTTTTAGACGACCTTCGCTTAAACTGAACTGAGCGGTTCGCAACATCCCCCGTGCAGCAGGTAGCCACTCGTCCAGATACTCCTGCGCAAGTGCGAGCGCCTGGTCGGGCGTCTTGGGCTGCGGCGCGGCGAGTTCGCTTGGTTCGGACTCGTAGAGCACGATGCCGTCGCGCGCGATGTCGATGAAAAAATAGCGCCCGTCGATCAGCGCGTCGTTCACTTCCTGCAGCGTGTGGACGATGAAATTGACCGGGGTCTTGAGCGTCTTCGTGATCGCCAGCTCGCGGTTCAAGCGGTCCTCGGCGGTCGACCAGAAGCCGGCGCGGTCGGTGAGCTTCGCGTGATTGACGATGACGAGCAGGTCGAAGTCCGACTGGTAGCCCTTGGCTGTGTGCGGCTCGTCGACCCAGTCGCCCCGAGCATACGAGCCGTAGAGAATGACCTTGAGGATGCGCGCCTGTTTCTTCCAGGCCGACGTCGCAATCGCAGTCGCATCGGCGAATTCGGCGAACAGCAGCGCGACGACGCGCTCGAGTTCGCGCTGCTTCGCCGCCGGAAGGTGATCGGTCCCCGTTCTCATTGTGTTCGCAGTCTGGCATCGTGCTTCGTCCGGAGCAAGCCGGGAAGGTGGCTGCTGCAGTCTGTCGTGATGGCGGCGCGCTTTCCGTAGGGTGCGGTGTATCCGTCGTTGGAGAGAGGGTTCGAGCATGTCCAGAGACGAGGAGATCGTGGAGGGTGCGAAGCTCGGAGGGCGCTTCGACATCGGCGAGGCAAGGTCCGTTCTCGGCGAACTGTCGATCCGCGGAACGGAAACGATGCTCTACCTGCACGATGCCGACTTTTTCCACGTCGAAGACGAGCATGCTGAGTGCATCCGAGGTACCCTTCACGACCGAACCAAGGTTACGGTGCTCGCGAGTGCGGTGCGTTCGAGCCTCGGATCGGCGACACGCTACGACGAGAGTTTTAGCTTCGCAGAGCTGATGCCGGCCTACATCGTTTCGGGGAACCGCCACCTCTCGGCAGAAGTCGCGGAGATCACGAAGGTCACCTTCCACATCGACGACGCTGAGCAGGTTTTCTACGACTTCGACGCGATGGGCCACGTCATTGACCCGCGACCGCTGATCGAGGCGGTGGTGGCCGCCAACGAGCGCCACATCGACCGGAAAATACCCACTGGTCCGTCGCCGGACATCGCTTACTTCGCTGGACGGACCGAGCTGGCCGACGTCGAGACCGCCATAGGCCGAGTCAGGGTCTTCCATCGGCCCATACCCTCCCACCCGCTCTCGACGCGCGAAGTCGGAATGCGCAATCGAACGCTGGTCGAGATTTGCTTCGTCGAGCCCAGACTTTTGGCCGGGACGCTCGACGCCGTCCTGAGCCTGCTCCGCTTCCTCGGAATGCTCGCTGGGCGGCCCCAGAACATCGACGGCATCTGGCTCGACACCATCGGCGACGACCGCGCGCCACCGCTCGATCTTTACTGGACCCATCCGCCCCGCCGCCCCGTCGCTTGGGAAGAGCGCAGTCCGCATCCTTCAGAGATACTGATCCCGGTCGTCGACGAGCCGGAGCAGTTCGGCACCGTGCTAAGCCGTTGGTTAGCGAACGACCCTGTGCGCCTCGAGGCGCGAGTCCGCTTCGCGAGCGGCTTTGAGCAGCAACGCAGTTTCTCCATCGACCGGCTCGTCGGCGCGGCCAACATGTTCGACATACTGCCCGATGATGGGTTTTCCACGGTGGCGCCGCTCGCCGCGGATCTGCTGAAGGCGAAGGCCTTGGCGCGCGGGGCGTTTCGCGCGTTGCCGAACTCGCCGGAGCGGAGCAGCGTCCTCAACGCGCTTGGACGACTTGGCCGACCGACGCTCCGCAGCAAGGTGCACGACCGCGCGGCGCTCGTGTCCGGAGCGCTGAGGGAGCCGCTGGTGGACCTCGACCTTGTCACGGACGAGGCGGTCAAGTGTCGAAACTATTATGTGCACGGGAGCCCGGGCAGCTTCAGCTACGCCGAAAACGGCGACGTCGTGTCGTTTCTCACCAGTGCGCTCGAGTTCTTCTTTGCCGCTTCCGACCTGATCGACGCGGATTGGGACATCGCCGCATGGCGCAACCGGGGGAGCGTGTTGGCCCACCCGTTCAATCGGGTCCTGCACGACTGGGACATCTACGCCGCTCACATCCGCGCGCTGCGGGAGGGGCTCCCGAAAAAGGCCGAAGACGAGGCGAGGGCGACGGTTGCCGTTTGCTGTGCTTGAGCGGGTGCGAAACCTCGCGCCGGTTCGCAGGCGAAATGGTGGCGGTCTCAGGGTCAGCCACCGGTTTCCAACCGTCGGCCAAGCTACCCCCCTAGGTCGTTCCTTGGCCGGTCAGTCCCGGCGTCGCCGCACGACCGTGATAACCGTCGCTACCGCGCTCAGCAGACCCGCCACTGCGGCCAGGAATGTCGTCAGTTCGCTCAGTATTTGCATCGACCGCACCTTCCTCAGTCGCGGGTATCGCGCGCTTGAGCGGATCGTGGCAGGGTGCATTATCCTGCATCTTTTCGGGGAGGATCAGGTCGATCATGTGGCTCGGCTCGAGATCGGGCGTGAAGTGGAACCTTGATATCTCGCGCCAGCTACTGGCCGTTCCAATCGCGTCCCACACCCACGCTTCCGGATTCCAAAGGAGCACAAGCAGCCAGTCCCAATCGTCCCAACCATCGAGCTTCGGACCGATCTCGGTGCAGACGACATTCAAGGCGTGCGTCATATGCAGCACTGGCCTCGACTGGAGATAGGCGCGGCGGACCAGATCCTTGACCTTTTGCGAGCTGTCGGCCGCCTTTCCGGTCGAGTTCAGCCCGAACCGCTTAGCCCAGCGATCCACATCATTTGTGATAGTCTGACGAGGCGAGCGCGTGTTGCGTGCCCACAATTCCGGACGGCAAGGCTCGAACTTCGCGCCCGGGTGGATGACAAACGCTTCGTCGCGCCGGCCTGCGCGGGTTAGCCGCGCCGAGTCTTCCAGCACCGCGAAGAAGCCATTGATCATCTGCGTACCGATCAAGCTGTACGCCGTGCTCCTTCGTCGCAGCCGCCGCAGCCCCCGATCGAGCGTGCCTTCGAAGTCGCGCTTGGCGGGCGGCTTGAAGTTCGGATCGGCGAATTTCTCGCGAACATAGCGCAGACCGCGGGCCTGGCGCCCGTTCCAGACGACATAGTTCCAAAGTGCCGCCGTGAATGGCGCTCCGAGCCCGACAAGTTGCCCCGCACCGCGCTCGGGATAGGCCATCGCGCCCAAGAACACGCGCGCGGCATCGAACGCATTTTCGGGAAATTGGATCTCGGGTTCGAAGTCGAGGCCGGCAGGTCCCGTCATCTCATTGCTCCGAATTGTGCGGCCCGATGTTTGAATCGAAATAAGTAAGCCGCTGATCAAAGGCGTTGCCGCGCAGTGCGCCGCTTAGGTCGGCCTCCAGGGGCACTTCCAGTGCACGGACGCGTTCATTCGAAGCGGCTGTCGCCCTCGCGGTCGCGTTCGTCCCAATAGATGATGCTCTGCTGAAGTCGCTCCTCGGCTTCCCGCGCCCAGCTGCGAACGCGTCGGTCGAAATGGGTCTTCAACGCTCCCACCATCGGCAGGCGACGGACGAAGCGTGACGAGAAGGACCCTGTACTCACGCCGTTGAAGAAACGGTCCTCGAAAGTTCGCAGGACCGGCACCGGATCGGGCGCGAGATCGATCAGCAGGCGCGCAAGGTCAGACCAGCCGAGTATGCCGTCCGCGGCCTGACTGGTGTAGGGAATCAGGCTAGCGAGCTGAACGCTGCGCGGCTGGGGCTCCTCGGCGACCCAGTTTCGCACGACCTCGGCGTCGAGCACCGGGCGGCCCTGCTCGGGCTGATTGTCGCGATCGCCGAGAATTCCCCCGAACAGCGCATCAACCAGACCGCGCCGACCACGGCGTTTGTCGATGTCGGCGAGGATTTCGTCTAGAACGACGCGCGGATGCTCAGCGAGCAAGGTGCGGCCGAGTTCGGTGAAATCCTCGTCCATCCAGTCGGAACCGCGCAGCTCGCGCAATGCCCGTGCGATTGCAACCGCGGTCGCGGCACCCTGCTCGGTCTTGAAAACGAGTTTTGCGAGCACGGCCAGCTCGCGGTCCCCGCGCCGGCGGGACTGGCGGTAGACGCGCTTGTCGTGGAGCAGCAGACGCGCGACCTCAGTTAGCTCGGGTGCGAGTTCGCGCTTTTTCTGCTTGTCGCCATAGATGCGCATGTGAAGGATCTGGAGCGCGGGCAGTGCCCCTTCGGGATGCGCCATTAACCTGCGCAGGAGCCGCGCCAGATCCTCCCCCGAGATCGTATCGGTGGCGCCCCCGAACATGAGTGCTCCCAAGTGTTCGGGACTAGCGCCACCGTCGAGCGCGCCGATGAAGCGTTCGACGTCGCGTGCATCCAGTGGCCGCGCCGAGTGGAAATAGACGATCTGTGGGCGCAGCTCGGGGTCGATGGCGGCGGCGTCGAGTACGCCATCGCTCCAGGGACGATCGCGCTTGCCGCCGGCGCGCACGATGCCGATCAGCAAACCGGGATCTCGGGTTTTGGCCGGCAGCTCCACATAGAGACGATAGGCCCGGTCCCACAGCGCGCGCAGATCGGGTACCGCGTGCGCAAGCCCCTCGCCGAACGCCATCACGCTGCTCTCGCTGGTGATTGAAAGAGCGCGCGCCAGATAGTCGTCGAGAGGGACGCCGCTGCGCACCAGCGACACGCCGACCCGGCGTGCCAGTCGCTGGACGTTGCGCGTATAATGATTTTCGCGCGCGCGCGGATGCCAATGCCGCCACGGTTCGCCGAGCACGAAGGCGTCGAAGAGTTCATTGATTCCATGTGGGCGGAGCTCGCGCTCGAGCGAGCGCAATCCCTCGTCGTTCACGCCTTCGCCAAAGTGGAGGGTTTCGCTGACCTGACGCCAGCCCGCATCCCAATAACCGGTCGGGCGCACACGCCGCATCGAAGCGACGGCGAGATCTCCCATGCCGGCCGAGACATGCGCACGAAGCTGTTCAGCGACGATCTGGCGCGCGCGCTCCGCGAGGGGATCGTCCGAACTAGCGATGCGCTCGATCCTCGCCGAGGCTTCCTCGTACCAATGGCGATAGTCTTCACCACGCGGTCGCCATTCGTCCTGGCGAGGCTGCGAGCCGAATGACGGATCGAACGACGAGGTGATGTGCCAGGCATCGAGCATGTGATCGAGCGCTTCGAGCGCGAGGGAGCGCTGCTCGGAATCGCCCTCATCGAGCAATTGATCGACGACATCCAATCGTGCGCGCGTGCGAGCATGCGTCCAGGACAACGCTGGCCAGAAGCGCTGAAGAAAATAGTCGCGCAGGTTGCGTTGCTCAGCTCCGTTGGTCTCGCCGAGCACCAGCGGTACGAGGCTACGCATCGCGCGGGGGAATAGTGTTTCGTCGTAGGCGAGATGCACCAGCAGCTCGGCAAAATCGTCTCGGTCGCGGTGAGAAGCCGTAAGAGCCGACCTGTCGTCGCCGGCAAGGGTTCGCTCGATGAGTTCGAGCGCCGCCAGGGGTGCTGCGGGTGCCAGGCCGAAGAAAGCGCGCCGCTGTTCGTCGCGCCATGTACGCGGATCGTCGAGCCATTGGCCCGGCGCGAGCAGCCGGGCGGCGATCGCTTGCGCGCGCGGAACACGATCCAGCCGCCCCAGCCTGCGCGCGAACGACGCGAACAGCCGTTCAGGACCGGACGCGAACGTAACAAGCAGATGATCGGCGTCACTCACGGCCAAGGTCGCAGCGGCTAGCTGGTCGGCGATCAGATCCGGCTTCACCGCTCGCTGGACACCGCGCTGTTGGGCAATGCCCCAGCTAAGCATTGTCTCGACATGGCGATAAAAGGTCTGCGGCGGCATGCCTGCGACCGCGGCGAGCACCGGATGCTCGACGGGCACGTCGGAGGGATCGGCATGAAAGGCGTAGACCAAAGCCGCGGCATCGGCCGCCCGGCGCGCTTCGGGGTCGCCGCCGCGCTCGGCCTGGAACAACCTGTCGAGCAGCTCCGTGTCGCTGATCTTCGACAAGTCGATACCCTTGTCCGCGCCACGCGCGATCGCGAGCGCAACGCGGGCATTGCCTTCGGAGAAGCGCGCAAGGTGCTCGATCTCGGCCTCGCGCAACGAGGGTACGCGCTGCTTCAGCAAGGCTCGCAGAAGATCTTCACTGTTGGCGCCGAGCCGCACGACCAGGCTGTCGCTCGGTTCTTCCTCGCCCACGTCATAATCGATGGTAAGCAGGCTGACCCGACTCTCGCCACGCCGGACGATCTCGGACAGCTGGGCGTGCGCACGCGCAGTGCAATTATCGACGATGAGCACCGCCTGCGTGGCCGCCAGCACCAATTGCTCAGCGACAAGCGGCGCGCCGGTGGCAAGTTCAAGGCCGGCATCAGCATACACCGCGAGCGATGGCGATAGCGCGGGCCCGCCTGGCACACGCGGGTCGAACAAGGCCTCGGCGAGCCTGGTCTTTCCCATCCCCGAGATACCGACAAGGCGCACGCAGCTTCCGCCGGTCGCCAACGCGCCGCGGATCGCACCAATCGCGCTACGGATATCGCCTTCATCTCCGGCAACGGTCGCACGCACGCTCTCGTCAAGCAGGTAAGGCGCACCGGCGCTGGCCTCGGCCGACCAAGCGCCATACGGGCGCCAGCCGCGCAAAGGACGGCCTGCCGATTGGAGCAGCCACAAGGCCACGCCAGGATGTTGGTTGACCCAGCGAGCGATTCGATCGGGACCGATGAAATCGAGCGTCACGCGCTCACCGCCAGGCAGATCGGCGAGGGCATCCTTCATACGTGCAAGGCGCTCAGTCTGGCCTTTGGTGCCGACATCGTCGGTGGTGAAAAGCACATAGGCACCGCGATCGTTCGCGAGTTCGGTGAAGATCGGTCGCAGCACGCCTTTGGGCCGCATTTCGTCGGCCACCTGGGCGGGGCGCAACACCTGCGCCTTGCACTGAAAGACAATGTCGCGCGCCGGCAACCAGCCGCCAGGCTCGGGTCCGTCCCGCCAGCGCAGCAGCGCATCGACGCCGCCATCGGCTGCGGTCTGGTTACCGCCCAGATCGATGCCCGACAGCGCAATGCCACGTGCCGAAGCCTCGGCCTCGAGCAGCTTGCCGAGCAACGTGCGCAGCTGTTCGTCGCCAAGGCCAGCGACGAGCGCTTTGGGAACTTCGAACGGGCCAATACTAACGCCTTCACGACGAGCGGTTTCCCCGATCTGTCCAGCGACCAATTCGCGCGGTAGTGCAAAGCCTTGGAACCGCTCGAATAATGGCGCGAGTGCCGTCGCTACCGCCGAGGGCAGATCGCCTTCGAGCGCCCCCAACGTAAGCTCGACGTCGATCTCGGCGCTGTCGCTTAACGCCAGCGCGTCGGCGGGGACTGCGCCGCGCAAGCGCGGGTCTGCCCACGCGTGAAGCGTCCGGCCGGCAAGCCCGCGCCAAGCACCGCGCAGACGGACCACGGCGTCCCGGTCGGCACCGGCGAAGCGCGCCAGCGAGGCGGCCTGGCGCAGCAGGCTTGTGAGCTGGTGGATCGGCAGACTTAGATCGAAGACCAGTCCGGGGCTAAGCGAGCCGGGAGCATCCTCGCGATAGCCCTGGCGGACAAAGCCGCGCCCAGCGGGGTCGAGCCGCCAAAAGTCGCCGATAGTGACATCGCTTGCGTCACCGGCCCAATATTCGAGTGCGCCCTCGACGACGCGCAGCTTGCCACCGCCGGCCGCGAACGGTTGCCAAACCGTATGACGGGGCTCGGCTTCCAACCAGTCGCGCAGCGCCTTGGCGGGACTTGGTGTGATACCGGGCAGCTCGAAGACGAACTCGAAACTTCCGCGCAGCGCCCGGGCGGGGTGCTCGGGCGGCAGACCGGCAACCAGCGAGTCCCAGCGGCCCCGCGATACGCGGATGAAACCTGACAGAGCGTCGCTCGCATCGGCCTGCGCGAACAGGCCCAATGCCCCGAGAATCGCAACGATACGCTCGAAGCGCAGGCGGATGTCGCCCTGCTCGAAGGCATTGACAGTAGGTACGCTGACCCCCGCGAGCGACGCGAGCGCGCGCTGTGAAAGGCCCTCCGCTTTGCGCCGTCGGATCGCCTCGTCCACGGTCGCGCGCCAATCGATGCTCAGCCCGGTCATGCGAGGATTTTCGTCGCCAGCCGCGTCACAAGATCGCGATAGCGCAAGCGGAAGTCAGTGGGCTCGATCCGCTCGGGAAGCGCCGGCGTCTTCGCTTTGGCGAAGCGCTGGCCCAACTGATCGAGTGCGCGCCGCACAGCTGCTGGCGGCAGGCCGATTTCAGCGCCGAAGGCCTCCACGATGCCGCGATCAAGCGTGTCGATCGGCCGCTTTCGCCCGCCGATTTCAAGACCGGTTTCGGGATCAAAATCGTAAAGCAACGTGCTGACCAAGTCGTAGGCCGGGCTTAGCCGCAGCCCTTCAGGCCGCTCGAGCAAAGAGAAATTCTTCAGATGCGCGTCGGCATTGCCAATCACAAAATTGAACACGACGAGACGAAAGAAGCGATCGAGGTCAATTCGGGCGCGCGCCGAATGCGCAGCCACGACGCCGGCAGCCTCTTCGTAGCTGCCATTGTACTTGCCATTGAAATCGCGGCCGTGCGGTCGGCCGAGGATTTGCGCAAAATCCTCGAGCCTGAGCTGGTTTTCGCCGACGCGGTCGAAACGCTCGACGAGCAACGCGATGCCATCGATGCCGGCGACAGCCCCGATCGACGCTTCCGTGATTTCTGCTGACCCGAGCACCTCCCGCGCGAGGCCGAGCGATAGGGCCTCGTTCTGAACGAGAGTCGGCCGGTCGATCGCGTTGAGTTTGGCGATGTGCGTCGCAGGGTCAGCCAATTGATGCGACGGCACGAAACCGCCGCTATCAGCGCGATGCGCGAGCAGCTTTCTCTGTACGCCAGACAGTGTGCGGCCGGGAGTGGTAACTGCCGCCTCGAGGGCATCTCCATCGGTGCCAGGCTCGGGCAATCCGCCTGGCGGTCGGACCCCAACCGCACCGATGCAGTCGGCGCCGAAGCGTAGCAGCAGACCCAAGTCATCCTGGTCGGACGCGCGCGCGGCGCGTGCCTGACGCGCACGTAGCCAGCCCTCGGGAGCCAGATGCTCAAAAAATGGGAATAGCCCGGTTGGCCAGTAGTGATCACGTTTGCTGACAGGCAGACTGCACGCGATGGTCTCGTTCCAGCCGTCATGATATTCAAAGCGCGTGCCAGCCCCCACTTCGCGGAGCGTCCCCGCGAACTGGCGCTTGTAGGTCACATGGGCTACGCGCTCGGCGATCTCACACCTCGTTCAATATAATCGTCAACCTGAAGATAGTATCGCCCTTTTGTTAAAGCAACATTGAACACCGATCCGGTTTTCTCGCCCCATACGCCGTACATTTGTGGCAATTCCGCGGTATCCCGGCCGTCGCCGGCGAAAAAGTGAGAGGGTGGCGCGCCCTGGCGCGGCGAAAGTTGGAGTTCGGGAGAGAAGCTCCCGGCGCTTCGCCGCGGAGCCGGTCCATGCCCATCACCTCCAAGACGCGCCGTCCGAAACCCGAGCGCCCGTGCATCTACGATGAAATCACCCAAGCGATTATCGCCGACCTCGAGGCCGGCCGTTTCCCATGGGCGCAGCCCTGGGGATCCTCGGGCGTCGCAGCGCGACTCGGGCTGCCGCGCAACGCCGCGAGCGCGCGCGCCTATTCCGGGATCAACATCCTCATCCTCTGGGGCGCGGCGGTCGCCCGCGGCTTCTCGTGCCAGAGCTGGCTCACCTTCCGCCAGGCGCTCGCCCTTGGCGGTAACGTCCGCAAGGGCGAGCGCGGCACGACGGTGGTCTATGCAGATCGCTTCGAGCCGAAGCATGACGCAGTGTCGACGCCCAACGGCGAGCCCCAGACAATCCATTTCCTCAAGCGCTTCACCGTCTTCTCGACCGATCAGTGCGAGGGCCTGCCCGAGCGCCCGGCGACCGTGCCTTCGCCGCTGCCCGAAGGATTGATCGCGCCGACGGTGCAGGCGCTGATCTCAGCCAGCGGCGCCGACCTCCGGATGGGGGGCGACCAGGCCTTTTACTCCCCCACCATCGATTTTGTGCAGGTGCCGCGGCCCGAGGCCTTCTTCCATCCGATCGACTGGCACCGAACCGCGCTCCACGAGCTCGGGCACTGGACCGGCCATAGATCGCGCCTCAATCGGGATCAGCAAGGCCGGTTCGGCACATCCGGCTACGCGCGCGAGGAACTCGTCGCCGAACTCTGCGCGGCCTTCTGCTGCGCGACGCTCGGCATCCGACCGACCGTCCGTCACGCTGATTATCTCGGCGGATGGCTCGACGTGTTGCGCGAAGACTCGCGCGCCATCGTCCGTGCGGCGTCGGCGGCCTCGAAGGCAGCCGATATCCTCCTCGGCTTCGTCCCCGACGCGATGGCGTTCGTGGCACCGGCGGGACTCCCGGCGAGAGCGCGATATGCGTCGGCGCTTGGAGAGGAAGAGGAAGGCGAGATTTTCGTGACGGGTTGAGGGTCGGGAGAGTGGCTCCCGGCACCCGTCACGAAAGGCAATGCTCGTGACCAAGACTCAAATGAAGGTTGTCCTCGGAAGCGTTCGGGACATCCCGTTCGACAAACTGGTTCCCTCCAAATCGAACGTCCGGCGCGTCAAGCCAGGCGTCTCGATCGAGGACCTTGCCGAGGACATCGCCCGCCGCGGCCTCGTGTCGGCGCTCGCGGTTCGTGCGCTGCGCGACGACGCCGGCGTCGACACCGGCAGTTTCGAGGTTCCGGCCGGCGGGCGCCGCTTCCAGGCACTGCAGCGGCTGGTCAAAGCGAAGCGCTTGGCCAGGACCGCGCCGGTGCCGTGCATCGTCAAGGACGGGGATAGCGGCATCTCGGCCGAAGATGACAGCCTTGCCGAGAACGTCCACCGCGTCGCGCTCCACCCGCTCGACCAGTTCCGCGCGTTCAAAGTGCTGGCCGACCAGGGCCAGGGCGACGAGGAGATCGCCGCCAATTGGTTCGTGACCCCGGCGGTGGTCCGCCAGCGGCTGCGCCTCGCCGCCGTCAGTCCGACGCTGCTCGACGGTTATGCCGAGGATATGCTTACCCTCGACCAGCTGATGGCGTTCACCGTGACGACCGATCACGATCGCCAACTGCAGGTGTTCGAGCGGATCCAGTCGGGCTGGAACAAGGAGCCCTATTACATCCGCAGCCTGCTGACCCAGGGCGCGATCGACGCGCGCGACCGGCGCGTTCGCTATCTCGGCATCGCCGCCTATGAGGCCGCCGGCGGAACCGTCCTGCGCGACCTCTTCACCGAAGACGGTGACGGCTGGCTCGACGACGCGCTGCTGCTCGACCGGCTCGCGCTCGAAAAACTGCAGGGCGAGGCAGCGCCGGTCGCTGCCGAGGGATGGCGCTGGGTCGAGATCGCGCTCGACTTCCCTTACGGCCACCAGACCGGACTGCGGCGGCTGATTGCGCTTGGCTCAGGCCTCGCCACCGACGAGGAAGCGCAGCGCGAAGCGTTGCAGGCCGAACTCGAGCAGCTCGAAGCGGACTATGCCGACGATCCCGACGACCTGCCCGAGGCGGTCGATCGGCGGCTGAGCGAAATCGAAGCCGCGCTCGACCGGCTCGATTCCATCCCCGCCCGCTTCGACGACGACGATCGCGCGCGCGCCGGTGTCTTCGTCAGTCTCGGCGGCGACGGACGGATGCGCGTGGAGCGCGGCTTCGTCCGACCCGAGGACGAGGAGGCAGCAGGCCCGCCCTTGGAAGCCGGTGACGGTGGCGGCGACGGCGCGGGCCGCAGCGAAGGCCAGGAGTCGCGCGGCGATCCGGGAGAAGACGACAGTTCCGAGGATGATGCGCCCAAGCCGCTTCCCGAACGACTGGTCGCCGAGCTGACCGCGCACCGGACCCTGGCGCTCCGCGATGCCGTCGCGCAGGTCCCCGAGGTCGCGCTCACCCTGCTCCTGCACAAACTCGTCCGCGACCTGTTCGGATCGGGCGTCGGTGTCGGCGGCTGCCTCGACGTTGCGGCGCGGCCCACTTACTTGCCGGTCCAGGCAGCCGACCTCAATGACAGCGCGTCGGCGCAGGCGATCGCGGCGCGGCACGCGCATTGGGGCGATCGGCTTCCGGTCGATGACGACGATGCGCTTTGGACACTGCTCGCGACGATGGCCGACGAGGAGCGCGCGGCGCTGCTCGCGCATTGCGTCGGCAGTGCGGTCAATGCGCGGTGGGAGAAGGTCGACCGCTATGGCGGCGGCAGCCTGTCGTCGCTGGGACTGGCCAACCGGATCGCACAAGCTGATCGCCTGGCGCAGGCGGTGGCGCTCGACTTGGCCGAAACTGGATGGCGTCCCACGGTCGCAAACTACCTTTCGCAAGTCACCAAGCCGCAGATCATCGCCGCGGTGCGCGAGGGCGTCGGCGAGATGGCGGCTCAGCTCATCGACCACCTTAAGAAGCCCGATATGGCCCGCGAGGCCGAACGGCTGCTGGCCGAGAGCAACTGGGTGCCCGGACCGCTCCGGACGCCCGACGCATCACCCGCCGAACCGCCACTGCCAGACTTCCTCGTCGATGCCGACGAGGATGGCTCCGCGCCGCTTGCGATCGCCGCCGAGTAAATGGGGGGCGGCGCCCGTGGTCGGGCGCCGCATCCTCCTCGAAACTGTCGAAAGGAGCCGGATCATGGCGATCCCGGACCACGCTCGCACCAATTTCGCTACCCTGCTGCGCGCCGCCGCGGCCGGCGATCTCGCACTCGTTGAGTGCCTCGACGCCGGCACGCGCGAACTGCGGTATGTGATCGCGGCGATCGGGCGCGACGACGAGGACTTTGTGATGACCCCGTTCGGTCATCTCGCCCCGGCCAACCCGTTCGGGACCTATCTCCCGCCGGCGCCCGACGGCGGCTTCGTCGAACCAGAGTGAGGGGGAGGCCGTGAGGAGTCGGCCGCGGCGGGTCGAGAGAGAGCGCCCCGGCGGCCGACCCGCTCTGCTCTCGTTCGAAAGGTCGTCCCATGTCATCGAACCACTCGGCGTGCCCAACCGCCGCCACCACGAGCGCGCGCGCCGCCGCCGTTGTCGCAGCGGCCGAACGCCTGCTCGTGCCGCTCGCCCAGGGCGTCGCGATCGAGCGCGCCGTCTTGCGCGACGCGATGACTGAAGCGTTCGGCGCCTCCGATGCCGAAGGGGCGTGGGACTGGAAACTGGCCTATGATGCCTGCGAAGTCGCGCAGGTGCTGTTTCTGCGCCGGCATGGCGCGGCGATCGCCAGGCGCGCACCCGCCATGCAGCTTGCGATGCTGAGCAAGGTCGCCAGTCTGATTCCCACCCACACGCGGCGCTCCGAGGAGAGCCAGGCGTTCCAGCAATTCTCGACCCCTCTGCCGCTCGCCTTCGTCGCCGCGCGCGCGGCGAGCCTGGGCTCGAGCGACGTCGTGCTCGAGCCGTCCGCCGGCACCGGTCTGCTGGCGATCTTCGCCGAGACCGCCGGGGCGGCGCTCGCGCTGAACGAGCTCGCTGACGGTCGCGCCGACCTGCTCGGCCTTCTGTTCGACGACACCTGCGTCACGCAACTCGACGCAGCACACATCCACGACCGTCTCGACGAACAGCTGCGCCCGAGTGTCGTCCTGATGAACCCACCCTTTTCGGTGGCGGCGCACGTCGATGGCACGATGCGCGACGCGGCCAATCGGCATATCGCCTCGGCGCTGGCGCGGCTCGCCGAGGGCGGGCGCCTCGTCGCGATCACCGGCGCCGGGTTTGCGGCCGACGACCCGGCCTGGGCCAACGCCTTCGCGCAACTGGCCGAACGCGGGCGCGTCGTCTTCTCGGCTGCGCTCCATGGGTCAGCCTATGCGCGCCACGGAACGACGGTGGCGACGCGCCTCACCGTCATCGATCGCGCAACCCCCGGCGCGGACATCTCGCCGGCGGCTCATCTGACGATGGCCGCCGATGCTGCCGCCCTGCTGGCGCTCGTCGAGGCGCATGTCCCGCCCCGCGCGGCATGCATTCCCCGGCGGTCCGGCTCATCGCGGGCAGTGGTCCGATCGACCGCGCGAAGTGGCAGCGCGCCGATCAGGCCGTTCGCACTCGCGCCGGTCGCAGCGGACGCGATTGAGCTCGAGTACGAGATCATCGAAGCCGAGCCCGACGCTGCAACCAGGATCAGCGACGCGCTCTACGAACCGTTCACGCTCCAGACCGTGCGTCTGTCAGGTGCCGCGCCACACCCGACCCCGCTCGTACAATCGGCGGCGATGGCCAGCGTGCGCGCGCCCAGGCCGTCCTACCGTCCTCACCTCCCCGCCGGTCTCGTCGTCGCCGGGCTCCTGTCAGACGCCCAGCTCGAGACGCTCGTTCTCGCCGGCGAGGCGCATTCCGCCGAACTCGCTGGCGCGTGGCAGGTCGACGAGACTTTCGCCACGATCGCGGCAGCAGCCGAGGACGCCGATGGTGCCGTCCGCTTCCGCCGCGGTTTCATGCTCGGCGACGGCACCGGCGCGGGAAAGGGTCGTCAGGTCGCCGCCGTGATCCTCGACAACTGGCTCAAGGGGCGCCGGCGCGCGCTCTGGATCTCGAAGTCTGACACACTCATCGAAGACGCCCAGCGTGATTGGGCGGCACTCGGGCAGGAGCGCCTGCTGATCCAGCCACTGTCGCGATTCCGCCAGGGCAAGCCGATCACGCTTCCGGAAGGCATCCTATTTGCGACCTATGCCACGCTACGCTCCGACGCGCGTGACGAGAAGGTTTCGCGTGTCACGCAGATCGTCGACTGGTTGGGCAGCGGTTTCGACGGAGTGATCGTGTTCGACGAGAGCCACGCCATGCAGAACGCCGCCGGTGTCCGGAGCGAGCGCGGCGATACCAAGCCGTCGCAGCAGGGCCGCGCGGGCCTCTCACTGCAGCACGCGCTGCCGCAGGCGCGGGTGCTGTACGTCTCGGCGACCGGCGCCACGACCGTTCACAACCTTGCCTATGCCCAGCGTCTCGGCCTGTGGGGCGGCGAGGACTTTCCTTTCGTCACCCGCGCCGAGTTCGTGGCCGCGATCGAAACCGGCGGCGTGGCGGCGATGGAAGTGCTGGCGCGCGACCTGCGCGCCCTCGGCCTCTATACCGCACGGTCGCTGTCCTACGACGGTATCGAATATGAAATCGTCGAGCACGCGCTGACGCCCGAGCAGACGCGCATCTACGACGCGTATGCCGGTGCGTTCCAGATCATCCATCACAACCTCGACGCCGCACTGGAAGCCGCAGGCGTCACCTCGGCAAGCGCCGAAGGATCGGCGACGCTCAACGCTCAGGCCAAGTCGGCGGCTCGCTCGGCGTTCGAAAGCTCCAAGCAGCGCTTCTTCGGCCATCTGCTGACCTCGATGAAGACGCCTACGCTGATCGCGCGGATCGACGAGGACCTGGCCGCGGGACATGCGTGCGTCGTTCAGATTGTCTCGACCGGCGAGGCGCTGATGACGCGCCGCATCGCCGCGATCCCGGCCGAAGATTGGTGCGACGTCCAGATCGACATCACCCCGCGCGAATATGTCCTCGACTATCTCGCGCACGCGTTTCCCGTGCAGCTCTACGAGCCGTTCACCGATGGCGACGGCAACCTCGCCTCGCGACCCGTCTATCAGGACGGCCATCCGCTGCTCTGCCGGGACGCGGTCGACCGTCGCGACCGGCTGATCGAACGCCTCGCCGCGCTCCCGCCGGTCGCCGGCGCGCTCGACCAGATCGTCCAGCGCTTCGGGACCGACGAGGTCGCCGAGGTGACCGGGCGAACCCGCCGCATCGTCCGCAGACGCGGCAGCACCGACATCGATCGGCTCGCGGTCGAGACCCGCCCGGCTGGCTCCAACCTGGCCGAGACCGCCGCTTTCCAGGACGACGCCAAGCGCATCCTGATCTTCTCCGAGGCAGGCGGGACTGGCCGCAGTTACCACGCCGACTTGAGCGCCAGGAACACGCGGCTGCGTGTCCATTATCTGCTCGAAGCGGGCTGGAAGGCCGATGCGGCGATCCAGGGCCTCGGGCGCACCAACCGCACACACCAGGCGCAGCCGCCGGTGTTCCGGCCGATCGCCACCAACGTGCGCGGCGAAAAGCGCTTCCTGTCGACCATCGCCAGGCGGCTCGACACGCTGGGTGCAATTACCCGCGGCCAGCGGCAGACCGGCGGGCAGGGCCTGTTCCGCGCTTCGGACAATCTCGAAAGCGATTATGCCCGCGCAGCTCTCCGCCAGCTCTACATGTTGCTGATCGCCGGCAAGGTCGAGAGTTGCTCGCTCGGGCGGTTCGAGGACGCGACCGGGCTGGCGCTCCTGACCCGCGACGGCGCGGTAAAGGAAGACCTGCCACCGATTACCCAGTTCCTGAACCGGGTCCTGGCGCTCCCGATCGCTTTGCAGAACCTGTTGTTCGACGTGTTCGACGGACTCCTGAACGCGCGGGTCGAAAACGCTGTCGCCGCTGGCACCTACGATATCGGCCTCGAGACGCTGCGCGCGGAATCGATGACGATCATCGACCGGCGCGCGGTCTACACCCATCCCGGCACAGGTGCAGAGACGTTCGCGCTCGAGATCAACCGACTCGATCGGATCGAGCCATATCCGCTTGACGACGCGCTCGATCTCGCCGGTGCGAAGAACGGACGCCTGCTGGTCAACGCCCAATCGGGGCACGCGGCCGTCCAGGTCGGTGCGGCGAGCGTGACGTTGGACGACGGAACGGTCGAGAAGCGCGTGCGGCTCGTACGGCCGACCGATCGCCGGAACATGGCGGCAAGCGCGCTAGACGGTTCGCTTTGGCAAGACGTGGATGGCGCCGCCTTCGCCGCCGCCTGGACTACCGAGGTCGCGGCCTTGCCGCCGTTCGTCGAGAGCCGCTTCTGGATCGTGACCGGGCTCTTGCTGCCGATCTGGCGGCGCCTCCCGCAGGACGGTTGCCGCGTCTATCGGCTGCAGACCGACGATGGCGCGCGCATCATCGGGCGGCGCGTCAGTGCCGACTGGGTGGCGCAGGCGCTCGGCGAGCCCGCGCCCGCAATCGCGACCGCCGATGCCTGGGAAACGGTATTCGACCGCAACGGGGTGCTGCAGCTCGAACAGGGAATGACCATCCGGCGGTCGCTCGTGATGGGCAGCCAGCGCGTCGAACTGACGGGCTTCGGCGACGCGATGGTCGAGCGGCTGAAGGCCGACGGTCTCATCACCGAAATCATCGCGTGGAAACTTCGCGCGTTCGTGCCGGTCGGGGCAGACGGCCCAGCGACGCTTGCGCGCGTCCTTGCGCACTACCCGATCGTCCGTGTAGTCGACCGTGTCGCGGCCTGACGTCATGCGGAGCGCCGCCGCCGAGCTCGCCCACCGTCTCGCGCGCAACGCCGAGGCGGCGTGCCGCCATTATCTCCCGAGCGGGCGCCGCGAAGGCCGATATTGGCTCGTGGGCGACGTCGCGGATTCGCCTGGGCGCTCGCTGTTCGTCCGGCTATCGGGTGCCGATCACGGCAAGGGCGCCGCCGGCAAATGGTCGGACGCCGCGACCGGCGAGCATGGTGACCTGCTCGATCTGATCGCTGCAAGCCGCCGCTGTACAAGCCTGCGCGAGACCCTCGCCGAAGCCCGCACGTTCCTGTCGTTGCCGCAGCCCGAGCCGGGCGACCTGACGTTGCGTGATCCCGCGCCACGGGGTTCACCCGAAGCCGCCCGACGGCTCTGGGCAATCGCAAAGCCGATCCGCGGCACCCTCGCCGAGGCGTACCTCCATGATCGGGGACTGGCCGACGTGGCCAATTACGGATCGCTGCGCTTCCATCCCCGCTGCTGGTATCGACCGAACCAGGACGACGCCCCGGGCACGCGCGAAGCATGGCCGGCGCTGGTCGCCGCGACCCGGGATCATGCCGGCACCTTGACCGGCATCCAGCGCACCTGGCTCGACCCAGCCGGCTCCGGCAAGGCGCCGATCGCCACGCCACGCCGTGCGATGGGCGACCTGCTCGGCAACGGCGTATGGTTTGGACGCCCCGATGCGGTGATGATCGCAGGCGAGGGCATCGAAACGATCCTCTCGCTCCGCCAGATCCTCCCGACGATGCCGATGGTCGCTGCCCTTTCGGCCAACCACCTCGCCGCGCTCGCGCTGTTCGCAGGGTTGCGTCGACTCTATCTGGCGCGTGACGACGATCAGGCCGGGCACGCGGCGGTGGCGACCCTGAGGTCACGAGCACACGCGATCGGGATCGAGGCGCCGACCATCGTGGCCGTCCTCGGCGACTTCAACGACGATCTGCGCCAGCTTGGCCGTGACGCACTCGCCGAGGGTGTGCGGGGCCAGCTCGCACCGGAGGACACAGCGCGTTTTCTCTGCGTGAAGGGTCGCGACCCGGGCTGACCGTCCACGACCGGCTGGAGATGATCATCGCCGTCATGCCGCCTGCCCTGGCGCGGCGCCTTCGGCCTTCCCAAGAGGGCGATCGAACCGGAACCGGTTCGGGCCAACAACGGCTGCGGCCGACTCTTTTCCGCCGTCGGCTGACGCCGCCTTTGCATCGCGAAGCAAAAGAGCCGGCCTTCGCCGTCCTCCGCTGCCGCTCCGGCCGCGCTCGAATAGCGGCGCGGTGCAAGCCCGACCCGGTCCCGCTCGTCGTCGCCCGTGAAGGCCGCGAGAGGCGCGGCCCCAGTCAGGAGGCGACGATGACGACTGATCCTACCGAACCGGCCGAGACCAGCGCGACCGGCGAACTGCTCCACGAGCTTCAGCTCTATGGCTACCGCCCCTTCCAGGACGAGCCCGATCCCCGCCCGCTCCCCGAGAGCCGTCTCGTCACCGGCGGCCTAGCCGACCTGTTCGATGCGCTGGTCGTGATGCTTCAGGACACCCGACTCGAACCCGATCTCGAAGCTGTGCTCTGGGGCCAGGTCAATCTCTTCCAGCGCGCCGCCGACCGCATCGAACGCGAACTCGACGACAACGAGCAGGCGCAACAGCGCATGCAGCGCGAGCAGGACGGTTCGGAGGTCCGCTCGGTTGAACTCGAACGCGCCATCGCCGAGGGCATCCATTGCCTGGAGCGCCGCGACGCCTTCGAGCTGATGCGCGACACAGCGAGCGATCTCTATCGCACCCATGTCGGCTCGCCATGGTTCGCCCGCCACGGGTCGCAGGTCAGCCGACGCACGATGACCGCGGCCATGATCGACAGCCGCGACTTTCTCGCCGCGCGACGCAGGGCCGAGACCGAAACCTTGCTCCCGCCTGGGCCCAAGGTGGCCTTCACCGGCGGTCTCGAGTGCAACGATGTCGATGGCATCTGGTCGGCGCTCGACCGGGTGAACGCCAAGCATCCCGGCATGGTGCTGCTCCACGGCGGATCGACCCGGGGCGCCGAGCGCATTGCCAGCTGCTGGGCCGACAATCGCAAGGTGATCCAGATCGCATTCAAGCCGGACTGGACGAAGCACCGCAAAGCCGCGCCCTTCAAGCGCAACGACGCGATGCTCGACATACTGCCGATCGGGGTCATCGTGTTTCCGGGCACCGGCATCCAGGACAATCTCGCCGACAAATCCCGCAAGCTCGGCATTCCGCTATTCGACTTCCGCAAGGGCGGCGCGTGAGCGCCGCCCCACCTGCCGACCGAGTGCCTGTGCTCCAAGCGTGCTCGTCTAGCGAAACCAGGCCCGGTCCAGCGGGTTGCGCAGTCGCGCGCGCGCCGCGCGGACCAGCCGCTGGACCCTGAGCCGATAGCTCTCGCCTTCCGTGCGCCACCCGGAAGCCGGTACGGACGCCTCGAACAACGCGCGGGCGATTTCGTGCTGAGTGGCGCCGTCATCGAGCGCATCGGCCGTCCGCAGTTCATCGATCCACCGGGCTGCACGCCCTTCACGCGGTGGTGTCGGTCGCGGTCGCAACCCCAATGCGCCGCGCACCAGCAGATCGAGCGGGGGGAGCTTCGGCCGCACCGCGGCCAGTCCTTGCAGCTCGAACCGCAGCAGGGTCGGGCCACCCAGCAATGTGCCGTCGTGGACGTCGATCCGGATCGCGTGGCCGGCGACGACGAGGCGCCAATGCTCGGCATCATCCTCATCGAACCCGATTGCGGCACTGACGGCGAGCCGTCGTATATCGAGCAGTTCCTGTGCGACGGCTGCTTCGCTCAACACGTGCGCCCGCAACACCTGGGGATCGTGTCGCGCCAGCCATATCGGCCTCGCCTCGGTGGCAGCCAGCGTCGGCGGCGCAAGTGCGACGAGTCCGAACGCGTGCGCGGCACGAGCCTGCGCGACCAACCCACTGCCGCGGGTTCTCGCCCAGCTGTGCCGATATGCCGGAGTCCGCCGCAGCCACTCCCATGCGAACATCGGCCGCTCGGCCGCCAGCAAAAATCATAATGCGCGCCGCGCCGCCAGGCAGCGTGCGGCGCGCTGGCCCTCACCATGCCGCGCCCCCCTAAACTGCTGGGCTGGAAGGTAGCGCACGGCGACCGGCGCTGCGATCTACCCTTAAGGGGCTAGTCGAGCGCCAGATCCTCGTAGCCGATCACGCCATCGCGCAGCGCCGCTGCAACCAGCTGCGTCCGTCGCGCGAGCCCATAACGGCGCCGTGCGGCGTTCAAATATTTCGTCACCGTCTCCTCGCTGAGCGAGAGCCGGCGCGCGATGCCGCGATCGGTCAGTCCGGCCGCCATCAGTGCGACACAGGCGCGCTGCCGCGGCGACAGCCGCGTCGGCCTCGTCGGTGTCGCTGCCGCGCGCAAGTGGTCGAAGATCATCCGGGCGACGAGATCCGCCGCCCACAAACTTTCCCGCGGAAGGACGGCGCCCGCACGGACCGCGAAGGAGCAGGAGGCGGCCCGGGCGCCGGGCAAGTGAAGCGGCACGGTGAAGCCTGCTCCCAGCCCATAGTGCCGGCTTTCGCTCAGCAACGCCGACTGTTCTGGTCGCAGCGCAATAAGCGTGTTCAGCGCCGACCAGCAGAAACCCGAAACTTGGGTCTGGCAGGCTTGCTGGACAGGATCGATGCGGTCGAGCCGGCGCGTAACGAACACCTTCTGCCAGCTCGCCGGATAATTGGATATCAATGCAAGCGAGCGCTGCGTGTCGGAAAGATCGCCGTGTTCTGCGAGCGCGAGATAGTCGAAGCCGAGCGCCGCGGCGGCAGCGATCAGCAGGCGTCCAGCATCGTCGGTTCCGCCGATCCCGGCCAGGCTTTGCCGTAAGCCGGCGACGACATCCGGCACCGCCGTTGACTGGCTGATTTTCGATGGAACGTCGACGGACTCACGCCGCTGCAAATGGTCGATCCAATCTCGCGCAAACTCTTCGCGAGATTTTCTGAATATATTTTGTTTATTTCCAATGAAGTGGCTATAATTTCCGCATGAAGCGGACATTGATCGTCCGTCAGGTCCATCGTCTGGGGGTGCCGCCGTGAGAAGCTGTCGCTCCCTGGCTTGAACGCAAGGGCGACAGGCGCGGCCGTCTTGATACGCGGTGGCGATCCCTGTTCGCGACGAAGACATGACGACGCTCGCCGCCGTCCCGGGAATCCTGTGCGCCTTCCAAAGCGCCGCCACGCTTGCCGAGCTTGCGCTGGTGCTGACCGATGTGTCGGCGCGGTTGCGTTTTCGCTATTTCGCGATGGTCCAGCATGTCGATTTCGGCGGGAAGGCCGCGCGCGGGTTCCGCCTGCATAACTACCCCGACCAATGGCAGGAGTTCTTCGATCGCCGCGGTTTGGGTCCGACCGATCCGGTGCATCGCGCCAGCCACACGACGCTGACCGCCTTTCGCTGGCACGATGTCGGCGCCATGATTCCGCTGAACGCGCAGGACCGCGAAGTGCTGGCGCTGGCGACCGCCCAGGGTCTGGGCGACGGAATCACCGTGCCCGCGCATGTGCCGGGGGAGCTGCTCGGCTCGACCAGCTTTGCATCGGCGGCGAACGACGACATCGACCCGCAGGCCATTCCGGTCGCCCAGCTTGCCGGCCAGTTCGCCTTTGAGTCCAGCCGGCGATTGATGGCGGTCCGCCCGTGCCACGCTAGCCAGAAGCTGACGACGCGCCAGCTCGAATGCATCATGTATGTCGGCCGCGGCAAGACCGACGGCGAGATCGCGCAGATCCTGGGCCTCAGCCACAACACCGTCGTCGAGCACCTGCGCAACGCCCGCGAGCGCTATAATGCGGCGGCCCGCTCCGTCCTGCCGGTGCGCGCGCTTTACGATGGCGCGCTCAGTTTCGCCGACGTGCTGGTGAGCTGACACCCCCATTTCTTGTTATGGGCGTGAGCGCGAACGCCTGACACATGGACGGCCTCTCTTTTTTCGGAGGCTTTTCATGATGTTGATTGTCGATGACCGAAATCGCGCCGCTGAACGCGCCGTGATCCGGTCGATGTTCGAGGCGCGGAAGCAAGTCTTTGTCGATCTGTTGCGCTGGGACGTGCCGGTCCTCGCCGGGCGCTTCGAGGTCGACCAGTTCGACGACGGCCATGCGACGTATCTCATCCTGACCGATACCGAGCGCCGCCATCTGGCATCGACTCGGCTGCTGCCGACTGAGCGGCCTGGTATTCTCAACACGCTCTATCCGCAGCTCTGCGATGAGCCGCCTCCCGAAGGCCCCGACGTATTCGAGATCACGCGCTTTTGCCTGTCGCGCGGGCAGCGCGCCGTCGATCGTCGCCTCGCACGCGATCGGCTCGTCACCGGACTCGTCCGGTTCGCGCGCGACCACGGCATCCGCACCTACACCGGCGTCGCCGAGATCGGGTGGCTGCAACAAATCCTCGCCTTCGGCTGGGAGTGCAGGCCGCTCGGGCTGCCTCTGGTGATTGACGGACGCATGCTCGGCGCGCTGCAAATCGACATCGATGCCGACAGCCTCACCAAGCTCGCTGCCGCCGGCATCCATGCCGACGTCGCTCCCGCAATCGCTGCCTGAGAGGAAACACCATGGCGACCCAATGTGCATCTGCCGCCGCGCAGCCGAACTACATGCTCACCGACGATCTGATGGCGCACGGCTACACGATCCTCCGCAACGCCCTTTCGCGGGGGGATATTGCGGCAGTGGAGGGCGACCTCGAGCCACACTTCGCCGCCACGCCGTTCTGTTCCGGCGATTTCTATGGCGCGAGGACCAAGCGTTTCGGCCGCTTGCTCGCCCGCTCGAGTCACATGGCCGCGCTCGTTCAGCACCCCGCCGTACTCGCGGCGGCGGACGAGGCGCTCGGCCCGTGGTGCGACTGCCTCCAGCTCAACCTTGCGCAGGCAACCGAAATTCATCCCGGTGCGCTCGCTCAATTTCCGCACCGTGACCAGGATATGTGGCGCGGCGTCACCGGCGAGGTTGAATATTTGCTCAACGTGATGTGGCCGCTGACCCCGTTCCGGCGCGACAATGGAGCAACCTTGATCTGGCCCGACAGCCACGGCGTGGCCGCGTTGGCGCCCGAGACCGAAGGCACGCCGATTGTCGCGGAGTGCGATCCCGGTGATGCGATCCTGTTCCTTGGTTCGACCCTGCACGGCGCGGGCGCCAACAACAGCGATGCGCCGCGACGAGGCCTGATCGTCAGCTACTGCCTGGGCTGGCTCAAACCCTATGAGAACCAGTGGCTCGCCTATCCGCCTCCCGTCGCCCGTCGCTTTTCGCCCGAGCTGGCCGCGCTCGTCGGCTATCGTCAGCACCGTCCCAACCTCGGCAACTACGAAGGCCGGTGCCCGTCAGTGCTTCTTGAGGACGCGGTGCCCGATCGGTTCGGCGCGGTGGACGCGCTCAGGCCCGACCAGGCCGAACAGCTGGAAGCCTTCGTCCACGACCAACGACACGGCGCTTACAGGCCATGAGTACGGCCGGCACCATGGCGCGTGTCTATCAAGCGCTGAAAGCGCGCGTCATGGCCGGCGAGTTCGCGCCTGGCGAACGCATCGATCCGGCGCGGCTGTCGATTGACCTGGCGGCGAGCGCGACACCGATCCGGGATGCGCTTTATCGGCTCGCCGGCGAGCGACTGGTGGAAAGCTGGCAGCATGAGGGCTTTCGCCAGCCCTTTGTGTCCGAAGCTACGCTGCGCGACCTTTATGGCTGGAGCGAGGACTTGCTGCGGATAATTCTGCGCTTCGCAGAGCGCAGCGCGATGGCGCCGGCCGAGCGGCCGGTGATAGAGGGCGGCCTGCCGGATGCAATCAGCGGCGCCTTCGCATGGCTGGCGCAATTGTCCGCAAATCATGAGCATGCCGCCGCGATCGCATCGCTCAACGATCGCCTGCATCATGTGCGGATCATCGAACAGCGCATTTTGGCGGAAGCCGAGGACGAGATCGAGCTGCTCTGGCCGCTCGTCGACCGTCGCCAATGGGCCGACGTCCGGCGCTGGAGCGCAAGCTTCCATGTCGTGCGCCAACGGCACGTTCCCGAGATCGCCGCAGCATTTCGGCGACGCGAAACCTAGCGCCAACAATCGCTCGATCGTGGCCGTATAAAGTGGCGATAGCGATCACCCGGCTTAGCCTTGGTCCGCCGCCCATTTCCGGGCGGCTACAGGAGACAGGCCATGGAACGCGATGACAATGACACGGTCGATCTGGGTGCGGCGAGCGAGCTCACGCGCGGCGGCGACTATCAGGCGACCGAGTCGGGCGGCAAGCTGCCCTTCCTGAGCGGTATCGCCGACGACGACTGAGACCGGGTGAAGGGACGCGCGGCGTTGCCGCGCGTCCTCATCCTGCGCAATGACATCGCTTGATCCAACCCTCTATTTCGCCCGGCTTACGAGCGGAACGATCGCGCTCGATGTGCGGCGCGACCGTTATCTCCGCCTGAGCGCGCCAATCGCCGAAGCGGTCGAGCAAGCCCTGTCTGGCCAGGAATCTGCCGAGACGCGTGCGCGGCTTGCCGGGGCGGGTCTGCTTGGCGTCGGCGCGTCGCCCGTGCAATTTTCCAGAATCCTTCCGTGCCGTGCGACCCATGCCGCTCTCAGCGAGCTCGGCAACGACGAGCCCTCGCTCCGCGTTCGGATCGCTTGCGTCGCGGCGCTGGCGCGCATGCGCACGCTCCTGCGCATCGCCGGCTTTGCATCGGCGCTGGCGCGCGCCCAGCGCGCCGTGAACGCGCCCCTCCAGCATGATCTAATGCGTGCCATTGCACTAGCGCGCGCGTTTGAGCACGCCCGGGCCTGGCTGCCATTCGAGCGCCGCTGTCTGCCCGATGGCCTTGCCTTGCACGCACTGCTGGCGCGCTCAGGGCTTCGCGCGACGCTGGCGCTCGGGGTGCGCGATAAGCCGTTTGCCGCGCATTGCTGGGTGCAGGCGGGCGACTGGCTGCTCACTGACACAATCGACGAAGTCGATGAACTGACCCCGATTCTGGTCATTTGACATGCGCTTTCTCGTCTTGGACCGGCCAAACGATGACACGCTGCCAGCGGGACTGGAACGAGCCTTCGCCCTAGATGGCGCGATCGGCTACGCGGACGCTGACACGCCTGTCCTGCATGCGCCCGCCGCGCCGTTGATAATCTTCGGCCAGCTGTTTCGCGCCAATGAGCGCAAGCACGAATTCACGTCGGGGGAAGCCGATGCGATCGTGACCTCGCGCGGTGCATGGCTGATGAGGCACTGTTGGGGCCGCTATGTTGCTGTTTGGCGCGAGCCGGCAACCGGCCGCCTCTGCGCAGCCCGCGATCCCAGCGGTGCGATCCTGGCACTGTACCGTTCCGAGAGCAGCGGTACCGCAATCGCCTCTGAGCCCAGCACGCTCGCTGACGCAGGCATGCCGATGCGCATCGACACGACCGGTCTTGCGCATCGCCTCTGGTACCCCGGCATCGCCAGCCACCAGACCGCACTCGATGGCCTTGTCGAGATTTTGCCCGGCGAAACGGCCGTCTTTGGACCTGCGCCGGTGCATCACTCCATCTGGACACCGGCCGCGGCAATCGCAAGCGCCGGGCTTCCAACGCACGACAACCTTCGCGAGACCGTTTTTCAGACGACCAATTTGCTGGTCGACAACCGCCCCGTGCTCGTCGAACTGTCTGGCGGACTCGATTCGAGCATCCTAGCTGCAGCGCTCACGGAGAGCCGCGCCGATTGGCGTGCCGCGACGATTGTGACGCCCGGCAAGGACGGTGACGAACGGCACTATGCCCGGCTTGTCGCTACAGCCCATGCTGCGCGGCTTGAGGAGCGGCACGTCGCGCCGGACGCCGTCGATCTGCTCATGCCGCCGGCCCGCTTGACGCTGCGTCCGACCGGCTACGGCATGCTGGCCGCCCTTGACCGCACCATGCTGACGGAAGCCGAGCGCGATGACCGGATTCTTTTGAGCGGCACGGGCGGCGACAATGTCTTTGGTTCGCTGCGATCCGCTGCGCCTGTGGTCGATGCAGCAATAGCAAGCGGCGCGAGCTGTTGGCATACCCTGCGCGACGTCAGCCGTCTGACCGGGGCGTCGCTTTCAAAGGTCGCGCTCAGCGCCGCGCGCTATGCACTGCGGCATCGCCTGCACCCTATCCGCTGGCGCGCGGACGGCAGCCTGCTCATGCCCGGCACGCGGCCGCCGCTTGCGCCGCATCCTTGGCTCACGAAGGCACGTTTGCAGCCCGGGCAACGAGCGCACATTGCCCTTCTCCTGCGCGGACATGATGTGATCGCCGATATCGAGCGGGCGCGACGCCGGACGATGATTTTTCCGTTTCTCGCGCAACCAGTGATCGAGCTCTGCCTGCGCATACCGAGCTGGGAATGGGTCGCCGGCGGTCGCGACCGCGCCTTTGCCCGCGACGCGTTTCGGGGTCATCTGCCAGCGCCGGTCTATAGCCGCAGAACCAAGGGGCGGCTGGCATCGCTGCTGGCTCCGGCATTTGACGACCAACGCGCCCAATTGCGCGCCCTGCTATGCGAGGGCGTGCTCGCCGAGCTAGGGCTACTCGATCGACCTGCCTTGGAAGCTGCGTGCCGGTACGAGGCCGGCTCGGACGGGCGCATCTACACCCGAATTCTCGAGCTTGCCGACGCCGAGCTCTGGGCGCGCGCAGTCCGGAGCGCCCCTTGAAACCTCCTCGTGGGCGCGCCACGCCGCGAGCGCTTCATGATCTTTGCGCGGGGTTGCCGGTTCGCTGATGAGCCAGAATGAAAACCAGTTGAGCGTTCGGCACATCGCCGCGGCACGCTGCCGCGGCAGGAACTTGACATGGCCTGCGTCCGGAAACACGAAAGTGTCGACGGTAACGGCGCTGCGCGACAGCCGCGCGATCAGCTCGATCGACCAACGCGCCTCGGATTCGGGCAACTGAAGAAGCAGCGGCGTTCGCGTCGCGCCAAATGACCGGGCGGGTGACATGTGGCGCCAGGCGCGGTGATCATCCGGGGCGGTGATATCCCAGCGTGCACGCAACTGAGCAGCCGTGTCGCGGCCGCTCAGTCCGCCAAACCAGAACAGTGCAGGCTCGATCTGTCCGGACGCGATCGCCGCCGCGCGCAGGAATCCCGGGCGACGCCACATCCACATCGTCACCTCGCTGCCGAAACTCAATCCCTGCATGCCGATCCGCTGACGATCGACAAGGTTCTCCGCCACCAAACGGGCGACGATCGCGTCGATGCCGGCCTGGGCGTCGCGGTAATCGTCCGCCGCTTTGCCACTTTTTGCCGATTGCTTGACGATGCACAGCGACGCGATGCCCCGCGCGGCCAGCAGCTGAAAGGCAAGCTCATCGCCTACTCCGCCGCGCAGAAATCCTTCGCACACATAGTAATTCACAACGAGCGGCCACGGCTGTCTTGGCCGCTTGTCGGTGGGACGGAACAGAACGCCCGAGAAGCGGTCCCCCCCTCGCGCCGTCCACTTCAATCGTTCGACGCTTGCAGGGAGTAACCCGGCCAGGCGTGCGTTAGGGTCAAACAATGTGATGACCGCACCGGTCGCGAGATCGATCCGCACCAAGTGTGGCGGATCCGCCGCATCGGCGGAGACGCAAATCGCGGCGCTCGCGACGACCGCGCACGGCGTACGGGGGTGCCGGCTCCCGCTCATCTGTCCGGCGGTCTCAAGGATCAGCTGCCGATGATTGTCTTCGAGCCGGTAGAGCTTCTGCTCGCCTATGCCGGCACGAACCATCACCAGCTGGTCACGCGTGCCCGGGATTGGCGCTGTCCAGATCGGCCGCAGCATCGTACAGTCGATCCGCCCACACAAGGCCGCAGCGCGCGCATCGTCGATCTGCTGCGACCCTGACTCAGAGCCGACCTCTGCCGGGCGGCCCAGTGTGCCGGTGGCGGGGTCAAGCACATAGTCGGTCTGGCCAAACGCCGAGGCCGCGCGGTCGAACCAGTCGCCTGTCATTCTTACGCTTTCCGGACCCGCGCCTCGATCGAAACCACCGATCGCCCCGACGCTCAGATCGATCGCCGACGTGAGCCGCACCCCCGTGTCGCGCAGCTGCGCTTCGGCAGTCGCGGTGCTCCTCGCTGTCGGCGCGACCGTGACCCTTATCGCGTTGCCCGGCGCGCCTTCGACGCGCATGACGTCGCCGGGGAGGTCGGTGAGCTTCGTGATCGCCCCGGACAGCGCTGCCTGCCAGAGCTGCGAGCGGCTGGCGATGCGAGCCCGGAAGTAAAACGCCTGGCTGTCGCGCTGCCAGACCGGTTTTTCGTTCTCAAGCACGCCGGCGCCGTTCGACGTTGCCGTCCCGCCATCGGCGAGCCGCTGCGGCGGCGCGCTGCCGTCCGCCGCAACGACCATCCAGTCCAGCGACACCCGATTACGCGCGATCGATGGCCGCTCGATGCGGAACGCGATCCACTTTCCATCAGGCGACGCCGAGACGCCCGACAAGTCGACTGTTTCGACGAGATCGGCCACCGAGAGCGGCGCGGTGGCGGCAAGCAAGGCGGCCGCGAGCGCGCTCACCAGCCGATCGTCAGCTGAACTGCGAGCAGGCGCCCCACGGCGCTCGCTTGTTCGGGATCATAGCCGAGCGTCGAATCGAACGAGCGATTGGTGACGTAGGGCGGGTCGGCATCGAACAGGTTGAGCGCGCTCAGCGCCAGCCGCGCAGCGTGCAGCGGCCCGGGCGTTGGAAAGCGATAGCCGATCGAGGCATCGACGGTCGTCCAGGAGCGCACCGTCTCGACCGGCGTAACGGTCTGGTTGCGATAGCCGCCGACGCGGTTGACGAACAGCGTCGCATCAACAGTGGACGAGCTCCAGCCGGTGCGGGCGCGCCAGCGCGACCGCACGGGATTGCCGATCGTCGACACGATGTTGGCCGCGGGCGATGTCGCGGTGATCTGCTGGTCGATCGCGAACAGCCGCGTCCCGGAAAGGCCGAGCATCGCCGTTCCAGTCCCTAACGGTCGCGACAGTTCGACATCGACATCCAGCCCCCGCACCGTCGTCGACGAAAGGTTGCGAAGCAGTGCGTCGATGATGACCGTGACCTGGCCGGGCGTGACGCCGAGCGGGTTGAAGAACAACGGATCCGCGAAATAGCCCGCAACGGCCGAAGGCGCGGGATTCTCGTCGATCAACGCCCCATAAACGTCGCGCCGGGTGAGATAGTTGGCGAAGTCTGCCGTCGCCGACGCGATCCGGTCCCGATAGCCGATGTTGAAATAGGTGACATTGGCCTTGAGGCCGTCGATCGGCCAATCGGCGAGGTCGGCGCCGGTCGTCCAAGTGGTGGCCTTCTCTGGGCCGATGCCGGTGGAATAGCCGAACAATCCCAGCGCGATCGACTTGCCCGTTGGCGACTGTGGATCGTCCAGCTCGAGCGTTTGATAAAGATTGCCCGAGGGCCCGACGAGATCGCCGAATCCAGGCGCACGGAACGATCGGCCGAATGAGCCCCGTAGCGTCATGCCCTTGAGCGGCCGCCAGGCGATCCCGACCTTGGGATTGGTGGTCGCCCCGAAATCACTATATCGCTCGTGGCGCGCCGCGATCGTGACGTCGAGCGACCCGGGAAACGCCGGTGCTGCCGCCAGCAGCGGAACCAGCAACTCGCCATAGACGGCGTCGATGCCGCGCGACGCCGGCAATCCCATCAGATTGGCGGTCGTCGGACCCGGACCGCGGAAATCGGTGGTAGTGACCGTGCTGAGCCGTTCGTCGCGGTGTTCGGCGCCCACCGCCAGCCTGATGCTTCCGGCGGGAAGCGCGAATAGCGGACCGTCGGCGCGGAGCGCTCCCGACCACACCACGGATCGCGTGCGCGTCAGCCGGCTTCCGCGGATGCGATCGATCGTCGCCGGATTGGTGTCGCTGCCGTCGCCAAAGACATTGTACGCCGTCGCAGGGTCGGGATCGGCCAGCGCTGCCGTCAAGCGGAAGCTGTTGACGAGATTGAGCGCGTCCTGATGCTCGACCTGCCGGCCATAGCTGCCCGACAGATCCACCCGCCATGGCCCGAACCGCGCGGCCAGACCGGCGGTGCCGGTGGCACCGTCGACACTGCCGATCCGCCGCTCGAGCCCGAAATCGGCCTTGAAGTCATAGCGCACGGTGACGGGCTCGCGCGTGCCGATAGGGTCGACATAAAAGGCGTTGGTAACCGGCACGCGGACCGGCACTTCGGGTGCCAGCGACCGCGTGAAGTCGAACTCGCGCCGCGCATAGAATCCACGAACATAGCCGCTCAACCAGTCGGTTACCTTCTGATCGGCCGCGACATAGACGGCATGGCTGCGCTGCGCCGCGAGCAGATCGGTCTCCTTGCGCACGTCGCGCCGGCTGATCTGGCCGGGTATCAGCTGCCCTCGCGTCAGCGAGCGTCCGTCCTGCCCCGCCGGAATGCCGAAGATTGCCCCATTGGCGGCGATCAGCGTGCCGGGCGTCGTAAAGAGTGAACGGAAATCGCCGCCGCCAAATGGCCGAAGGTCGTCGGTCGCATAGCGGCGCTGCGCGCCCGGCAGACTGCCGCGCTCGCTATACTGATAAGCAGCCGTCGCGCTGCCGCCGCCCCAGGTGACGCCCGCGAGCTGGCCAAGCTGATACTCGCCAAAGTCCCCATCGGCCGTTCCCGCTCGCGCCAAGCTTTCAAATCCAGAGAAGTTCTTGCGAAAGCGGAAATTGACCACGCCGGCGACCGCGTCGCTTCCGTAAAGCGCCGACGATCCGTCGGTCAGTATCTCGATGCGCTCGATCGCGAGCTGCGGGATTAGCGAGATGTCGGCGAACGTACCGTTGACGCCGCCAAGTGCAGGTCGATTGCCATCGAACAGCACCAGGGTCGACGAGGCGCCGAGACCGCGCAAATTGATGCTCGATCCAAGCGCGGCATTTTCGCCTGCTGCGTTTCGCGAAGTCGTCCCGGCGACGCTCTCGTTGAATCCGCCCCCGAAATTGCTGGGGATCGTCTCGAAGAGACTCTGCACCGTCCCGCGACCACTGCGCTCGATCGCCGTGCGGTCAACGACGGTGACCGGAGAACCCACCGGGGCGGCGCCGCGGATGCGCGTGCCGGTCACGACGATCTCTGTCGCGTTTCCCTCCTCGCCCGCGCCGGACGCTAGCTGAATGACGAAGCCGCCATCGACGAGCTCGGCTCGAAGTCCCGAACTCCTCAGCAACCGGGTCAGTGCGGCGCGGGCATCAAGCTCGCCGGCGACGCGCTTCGAGCGCTTGCCGGCGATGATCGCATCGTCGGCCAGGACATCCCGGCCCGATGCGCGAGAAAATGCCCGGAGCGCTGCGCCAAGCTCCTGCGCTTCGATTTCGTAGCGCTGTCGCTCGGCGGGCGCCTGCGCCGCTGCCGGAGCGGCGATCAGCGCCACCGCCGCGGTACACGCCAGATAATATGGATAGCCCTTCATCGCCGCCCCTCTCCCCGGCCGTCGTCATGACGGTCCGCGGGCCCCCATGACGGCGGCGTCGGGAGGGGCCGGAAATAGTTACGGCGGCGCGAGCAGGAGGCGGCCGCCCTCGTCGTTGCTCCCTAGGCCAAGGGCCGCAGCGAGGCGGCGGGCCAGGACGCGGTGGTCGCTCAGGTCGAAGCGACCGGTGACGCGCCGCGCGCCAAGCGCCTGCGACGCAACCGCCAGCGGAACGCCGCCGCCGTCGTTCGCAATGCGGATCACGTCGTCGAGCGCCAGTCCATCCGCCTCGATGACCGTCACGCGTTCGCGCTGGGGGGCAGGCGAGACGGTCATGGTCGCGACGTCGATGCTCTGCAGTGCCGCGACAGTCTGTGTGGGTGAGGTCTGTCCGCCGTCGCGGGGTTCGACCGCGACTGATCCGCGTCGCGCGGTGACCCGTCCGCCAGCCGCGACCGCATCGACATCGAATACGCCCTCCGTGGCCGTCGCGCGCACCTTGCCGGCCACGACCACGAGCGGCCGGGCCGGATCGCGGGCGACCAGGAACCGTGCCGAGCCGTCCCGTAGCGTCACCTGCCGCCGCTCGGTCGAGAAGCGTGGCTCCGCCCTAGCCTGGGCGCTGAGGATCACCAGCGTGCCATCCTCAAGCCGGATCGGTCGCGTCAGCTGCGCCTCCGCCGAAGAGGTCAGCGACGGGCCGCCGAGCCGATTGGAGAACGGCGACCCGACCAGTGCGACGACGGCGACCGCGCCGACCGCCGCGGCGGTCGCCAGCGCGGGCCACAGCCGCCGGGATTCGCGCGGCGCCGGTCGGGTTGAGCGGAACTTTCCCTCCGCCATCAGCGTGTCGAGCGCACTGATCTGCGCATACTCCGCGCGATTGGCTGCATCGGCTGCGAGCCACGCCTCGAACTCGGCACGCGTTTCGGGCGAGCGATCGCGCTTGAGCCGGTCGTCCCAGTCGAGCGCTTGCCGACGCGCGCGCGGGATCATCAAAGGTCGCCGACCCGGCGCCGCACATGGTGCATCGCGGTGGCGACCTGCTTTTTCACACCTTCTTCGCTCATGCCGTAAGCTTCCGCTATCTCGGCATACGTCATGCCTTCGATCCGGCTCATGAGGAAGATGTTGCGCGTCTTGGGCTTCAATTGATTGAGCGCCGCGTGCAGGTGGGCGAGCGTATCACGCGCCTCCAGGTGCGGCAGCGGATCGACCGACGGGGAATGATGCTCCTCGTAACTCTCGTGCGCTCGCGCCTGGCGACGCGCCGCGACGCGGCGGAATTCGAGCACGAGATTGGCCGCGGTACGGCCGAGAAACGATCCCGGATGCTCCGGGCGATGACCGAGGATGCGACGGAAGCTTTCCTGCACGAGATCGAGCACGTCGTCGCGCGCTACGCGCCGCTCGAAGTAGCGCGCCAAGTGCGGCGCCTCGTCGCGGTAGAGCGCCTCGACCGTCCGCCACTGTTCGCGCATCGCCGCGCGATCGGCGTCGGTCAGCACCGTCTCGTCGCCGATCGCGCCGAACGGCTCGGTTGCCGCTCGCACCGCGCGCTGCGCCGTCACGGCTCCGTCCTCACGCCACGCACCACCGCGCATCTCCCTCATCCAGCACCGCTGACGGCGGGTGCCGGGCGTTGAGAACATGCTTGACCATGCGCCGCCGCCTTTAGCTCGCTAGGAGCCTGGACATATGCGTCGGCCGCCCGGACGCGGCGATGTGCCGGCGGGAAGAACGAATGCAAGCAGGGTTCTCACGCCCTGGCCCCGCGGCCCCAAGCCCGGTGCAGGCACGAGTCTAACGCTTTCGAGTCGCGCCGCAAGACCTTGTCCGGCGCGACTTTTACAGGTGCGGCCGGTGTGATATCAAAGCAACGAGCGTCATGGTGGTGGTGGCGACGCTCCGGCTTTTTCTTGTCCGGAGCTCAACATGATCCTCGCTTTGTGTCTCGCGCTCGTCGCCCTGGTCGGCCTCCTCTGGCTGCTCATCACGTGCTCCACTTACGCGCTGCCACTTGGCCTCGGCCTTTTCGGCGCTGTCCTCGCCTATCGGACCGGTGCCGGGTGGCTCGGCGCCGCAATTGTCGCGACGATTACGGCGGTCTTCGCAGTGAATGCGGGCCGTATGCTGCTCTGTTCGCGCTCGCTATCGGTCCGGATCGTCACGGTCGCGCTGTTCAGTATTCCGGCTGGCGTCGCTGGCTATCACGCGATCTTCGGCGTGACCGCAGTTGGCGCCATGACCGACGGATGGCGGACGGCGCTCTCGAGCATCGCGTCCGTCGTGATCGCGTGTACAACGGCTGCGCGACTGGCTACCACGGCGCGATCCGCGCGGGGCTGACGCGGTACCGGGCCCCGGCGGTTGATGGGCGCGCGCTCGACGAGCGGTGGTTTGCCCGTCTGCGTCGGAGACTGGTCGAGCGGCTAGCCCGATTGGCAATGCCTGTGGCGCTGTAGCGATTGGTGACGAAGCGGCGCGGCAAGGCGCGCCGACTCACTTTGCGGCCGAGGCTGGGACACGGGCGTTGGCCTTTGGTGCGGCACTCCTCCGGCGCTCGCGGCCGTCCCTTGGTTGCGCCGAGGCTTCTCATTCTGCGCCGCCCGTCCCCGTCCTCTTGCCGCCATCCTTGGGCCACGCCGAGGATCTTTCCTTGGGGCATTGTCCGCTCCGCGCCCGACGCGATCCCTCCATGGGCTGGTGTCTGGCCGGGTCCGGGCTACGCCCTCGATCGGCTGGCCGCAACGGTGCGCTTCCAGACTTTCTTCCGCCGGCGCTCTGGCGAGCGCCTTTGCATCGCGAGGCAAGAAAGTCCCCGCTTACCGTCTTCCGCTGCGCTTCAGCCTTGTCAGGTGCGGCGCCGCTCGCCCCGGCCGGTCGACAAGCCATCGGGACCGCGATGGGCGCGGAACCGAGCAATTGAGGAAAGGTACTTCGACATGGCCAACATCGGCACCTTCAAGCAGACCGGCAACGAATTCGCCGGCGAGATCGTCACCCTCTCGGTGCAGGCAAAGAACGTCCGCATCGTCCCCCAGGACAAGAGCGGCAACGACAAGGCCCCCACCCACCGCGTCTTCGTCGGCCGCGCCGAGATCGGCGCCGCCTGGTCCGAAACCGCGCAGTCCACCGGTCGCGACTACCTCGCCGTCAAGCTCGACGATCCGAGCTTCACCGCGCCGATCTACGCCAACCTCTTCGAGGACGACGAAGGCGGCACCTACAGCCTGATCTGGTCGCGCCCCAACGGCCGCCGGGACTGAGCCCGCCGATCGACGCCCCGCCCGGCTCGCGCCGGGCGGGGCTCATCACGATGAGGAGACCGATGATGTCCCGCTGTCCTTACGTCCCGATCTTCGTCTTCGGATCCAATCTCGCCGGTCGCCACGGCAAGGGCGCGGCGCTGTGGGCGCGCCGGCATCGTGGAGCAAACTACGGCCAGGGGATCGGTCGCCAGGGCAACCCCTACGCGATTCCCACCAAGGACCACGACCTGCACGTGCTGCCGCTGCAGGTTATCCAGGTCCATGTCGCGGCGTTCCTGGATTACGCGCACCAGCATCCCGACCTTGCGTTCGAACTGACGCCCATCGGCTGCGGCAAGGCCGGATACCGCCCGGACCAGATCGCGCCGATGTTCGCCGATGCTCCCGTCAACGTCGATTTGCCGGTCGCCTTTTCGGCGCATCCAAGACGGCCGGCGTAGCGCTTCGAGGCAGTTTGACAGACGCCGCGGGTGATCGCGATCGGATCGGCCCGGCTATGTCAGGACGGTCGTGATCGCCCGCAGCGTATCGACGAAGCTGCGTAGCAGCTGTCGCCCCTGCATCGCCGCAGGGTCACCATCGACCACCTCCGCACGCGCCTTGCCGCTTGCAACTTTTCCCGAGCCGAGATGGGCGTCGGCCAAGCGCAGGTCGTAAATGCCAAACAGCGGTGCCATCGTCGTGCTCGCCTCGGCTGCGGTCCGATGGTGTTCGATCAGCTTTTCCAGCACCTTCATCGATCCCGGCTTCTTGTCGGACTTGGGAAGCCCGATCGCGCTCATCACGGCGTCGACGTCGATGCGTTCCGCAAACAGCCGGGTCAGTTCCTTGGCAAGGTCAAGCAAGCCGTCCGGTTCCGCCGCCACGAACCGGTGCGCCCGCTTGAGGAGCGCCGGGACGGTGTCGTGATCGCGCAGCAGCGGCGCCCCGTGCCGCGCCGCGAATGCCACATTGAGCTTTGTCAGGGCGTCCGGAAGTTCCTGCTCGGGCGCGACCGTCGCAGCCGGGTTGACCTCCATTTGCGCAGCGAACAACTCCTTCGAAACGCCGCCGTCGGGGGTCACGTTTTGGGCGCTCCACAGGCGCTGTTCCCACGGCGCGAGACCACCGATGTCCTTGGCGAAGACGGTGATCAGACCAAGGTCGTTTACACCAAAATGAACCCCGAAGTTCGTCGCGCCCAGCGATCCCGTCTCCTGCGAGAACCAGTGCAGTCTGGCGCTTCGGTGGCGCAGCAGCGTCGCGACGACGGCCGGCTCGAAATAAAGCCAGCTCATGGCGCCTGAGAGTTGCGCTGCGGTGGCGCGCGTCCCGTCGTTCTTCAGCGCGAAAGTCGTCGTGTACGGATCGTCGTCGCCGCGTACGCGCGTACTGAGCGTACCGGCCTCGACCCATTCGGTCCGCCACAGCGCGCCGCGCGTCCAAAAATGCTCGTCGGGATCGGGATAGTCCGCTTCGGTGATAATCCCTTCGCGCCGATCGCGTCCGCTCGCTTGCTGGTAGTGATCCTTCGACCAGGTGAACTTGGGCTTCGTCGCCGTGACCTGCACGCGTTCGTGATAGCTCGAGCAGTAGAGCGCCATGTCGCGGGCGGCGAGGTAATCGCCGAGGAACTCGGGTCTTATCTCGACAAGCCGCGGCTTGCCGGTCTCGTCATGCTTCAAGCGGACGACCTCGACCCAGCCTTCCTCGGGCCGAAACCAGCTATCGCCTTCGCGGACCAATCCGAGCGCCGTCACCAGATCAGGATGGAGGTGCCAGATCGAGCGGTCGTCCTGTTCGACGTGCTGGTCAATCACTAGGTTGACGCCGAGCGGCTTGCTCCAATCGCGAAACACATCGGACGATTTGTAACCCCAGCTCTCGACGCCGGCGCGGTGGGCGTCGACGCCCAGACCGTTCGACCAGCCCATCGCCTCGGCCGCCGTCCGGTGCCCACGCTCGACCGCCGCCGTCGCGATGCCGGACCATGTTTCGAGCCGGACGATATTGGTCTCCGGCGGCTCGAGCGTCGTCTCGGTGATCTCACGCAGCGGAATCCAAGCGCGCTGCTTCAGCGGCTGGATGTCGCCCAGTTCGAAATAGGCTTGGGATATCGGCATCTACGCGCATTCGCACAGGGTCGCGGGTTCGCGCCAGACCAGTAGCGATTGCCGGTCCCCTTATTGGGGGTGGGGAGCATCCACACTTGGCTGAGCGCCGAACGATCCTGCGGCTTCCGCCCGGAGACAAACCGCACCCCGCTCTCTCGAAGGCTGCCCTGGCCGAGTCCGCGCCGCTTTCCGTCAACCCGTAAAGGGTTCGCTTACGCTGGCGCGTGCGACCGCTGCGCGGTGACGTGCAGCGCGGCCCCGGCCTGCCGGGCGCCTGTCGAGCGGGGATGCGCCTCGCTCCGAAGACAGGAGCCAACGAGATGTCGCTTCAACAGGCCCAACGCCGCGCGTGGAACCTCGCCCGGACCCTCATGGTCGAAATCCTGATCATCCAGTTCGACGATCGTCGCTTCGGGGTGCTCGAAGCCGCCGAATTCGACGGCGATCCGCAGGCCATCATCACCACCTACGATCCATTCGCGGCCTGAGCGCACAGGATCCACCGGCGGTGCCACTACCCGCCGCCGGCTGGGACCGTTCGCGCCAGGGCCCGGATGGCACGCCCACGGGGATCGATTTTCGCGCGCGCTGTTTTCGAGCCGCCCCACGCCACGCCTGCTTTGCCAATCAAGCCAGCGCTGCGGCGGCGCGCGCCAGCGCCGCCGCCCAAACGCTGGAGACCGCTCATGCCCGATGCCACACTGTCCCTGCCACCGCGCTACCTGCGAACCCCCGAGGCGGCGCGCTTCCTGAGCCTTTCCGGTCGCACGCTCGAGAAGCACCGCTGCTACGGCACGGGCCCCCGTTATTCGAAGATCGGCGGGCGCGTCGTCTACCGGGTCGAAGACCTTCAGGCGTGGGCCGAACGCGGCGCCAAGCGTTCGACGAGCGAAGAGACCGGCGATGTCGTGCTGCCAGCCAAACGGCATGCCGCCATCGCGCCCTATTACCAGGATCGGTCGCGGTGACCGCGGTTGCGCCCGCTGGCGCGCCGCTGGCGCCGTCCAACATCGATGGTCAGACGCGCGTCGACCTGATCCATCGGCCCGGCGAGATCGAGCATTGGGTTCGCTTCGGCAACGCGGTCGCCGAGACAATCATCGATCGCCGCCGCCGCGCGCTCTGGTTCAGCCCCGGCACCATTCTCGCGTTCGTGCGCTGGCGGTCGAACACGTTCGGCACGGTCCTCTCCCGCATCGACATCCTGACGGCGGCGATGCCGGGCCAACCCTTGTCGACAGTGCCGGGCGTGACCCCCGGCGGCATCCCGCTGCTGCGCCTCGCCGGCTGGCCGTCGGTCGCCGAGACGCTCGCGGCGATCGACGCGATCGACACCATCGGCCTCGACCCCGCCGACATCTGCCCGGACCACTGGCGGCAGGTTCATCACCATCTCACCGCACGCTCGACGCCGCGCACCTATACACTCGCGCGGCATCGCGCCTGGCGCCTTCGGCAAGCGACGGCGTCATGCTGAGCCGGACGGTCGTAGCGCTCGCCGGCATCGCCTTGCTTGCCGGGCCCGCGCTCGCGCCACCGCTGCCGCGTCTCGTATGGAACGCGACGCCCAGCGCACCGGTCGGACTTTACCGGGTCGAACCAACCACGCTGCCGCGTCGCGGTGCGTTGGTCCTGGTGCTGCCGCCACCGCGGCTGGCACGGCTGTTCGCCGCCCGCGGCTATTTGCCCGAGCACGTACCGCTGCTGAAGCGGATCGCTGCGCAGCCTGGGCAGCGGCTCTGCCGGTTCGGTAACCGCGTCACGGTCGACGGCCGCGTCGTTGCCCTCGCGCTCGCGCACGACCGGCGCGGCCGTCCGCTGCCGTGCTGGCACGGCTGCCGGTCGCTCGGGTCCGATGAGTTGTTCGTACTCAGCCCCGGCGTCCGCGACGCCCTCGACGGACGTTATTTCGGGCCGCTGCCGCGCGCTGCGATGATCGGCGTCGCGACGCCGCTCTGGACCCGGAACGACCGGTGAAGCGCGTTCCGTCACGTCGTCAGTGCGTACTGGTCGTCGCGCTCATCCTACTCTCCGCTCGTCCCCTCGCTGCCGCCGCGACCGCGCCGGACGAGCAGTCCGACCGGCTTCGCACCGTCGCCGCCGCGGTCGACGAGGCGTCACGCCACTTCGGCATACCCGTCGAGTGGATTTGGGCGATCGTGCGCGCGGAGAGCGGGGGCGATGCCCGCGCGGTGTCGTCGGCGGGCGCGATGGGGCTGATGCAGATCATGCCCGCGACCTACGCCGACCTCCGGCGGCGTCACGGCCTCGGTGCCGATCCGTTCGCAGTGCGTGACAATGTCCTCGCCGGCACTGCTTATCTGCGCGCGTTGCACGACCGTTTCGGCGCCTACGGCATGCTTGCCGCCTACAACGCCGGCCCCGGCCGATGGGAAGACCATCTGGCAACCGGTCGGCCGCTGCCTGGCGAGACCCAGCGCTATCTCGCTCGCCTGTCGCCCGTGATCGCGCCCGGCGCGGCTGGGGTGCCGGTGCAACCGCTCGGGACCCCGCGACTGTCCCCGTTCGCCGCACCGATCTTCGTCGCGCGGACTACGGTCGCGCTGCCGATCATCGCTTCGACAACGCGCGCTCGGACGACGGCCGAAGCGCAGCCGACGGTCGGCGCAGCTGCACCGCCGGACGTAAACGCATCGCCGAATCCCAGCGGCAAGACTGCGCCGCGGGTCGACCTCATCCGGTCCGTTTCACCACGTTCCGATACGCTTTTCGTCGAGTCATCGTCGGGAGGGGCGTCGCGATGATCGGGCCTGCTCGCTCGGACCGGTGCGACCGCGACATCGCCTGTTGCCGTCGGGAGGATGGCGGCAATTTGGAACCGACCGTGGAGGGCAGGATAAAGGCCGCAAGGTGCGGACGGTCGGGTCGGAGGAAAAAGAACGCTGGTACAAGTGCTTGGAGCAAGGTGCCGCTCAGCGCCGCAACGTGCGCCTCCCGCAGGAGTGGCGGCTTTCCTGGGGTTTCAGCACCTTTTTGGCGTCGATGAGCGACGATCGCCGTTTCCAGGTCCGCCCGGGTCGCATCCGATCAGCCAAGGCAAAAGGCGCGAAAACCTTCCTCGCGACCGCGCTCAAGTCGGCGCAGAAGGCGGGCGGCCTGGAAGCAGGCGGACGCAGCGCTCGCTCGACCTTCGGCCGTGGACGCGCATCGAGCGTTGCGGCGCACCGTCTGCTCGGCGATCGCTCGCGCGGCGCGATCGTCAAGGCGCGGGTGGTCCGCATGCGCGGGAGCGTGGGAGCATTGCGCGCCCATGTCGCCTATCTGCAGCGCGACGGGGTCACGCGCGACGGCGAGCCCGGGCGATTGTTCGGGGCTACCGATGAGGTTGTCGACGGGCGCGCCTTCGCCGAGCGCTGCGCGGAGGACCGACACCATTTCCGGTTCATCGTTTCGCCCGATGACGCGGCCGAACTCGACAGCCTGAAGGACTTCACCCGCACGCTGTTGGACGATGCGGCGCGCGACCTTGGTACGCGGCTCGACTGGGTGGCGGTCGATCACTGGAACACGGCCCATCCGCACGTCCACATCCTGGTTCGCGGCCGGGACGAGGATGGCGAGAATCTGGTGATCGGTCGTGACTATATTTCACGCGGCTTGCGCGCGCGAGCCGGCGCGCTCGTAACGCAGGAGCTGGGGCCGAAGTCCGAGCTCGAGATACGCCGCGCTCTCGACGCCGAGGTTGGCGCCGAGCGGTGGACGCGGCTCGACCGGCTGCTCGGCCGCGAGGCGGCGCGCGCCGACGGGATCATCGACCTGCGGCCCGGCGGCTCGCCCGACCCCTTACGCTTCCACCGCATCGGTCGGATGCACACGCTCGAACGGCTCGGGTTGGCGGCATCCGTCGGCGCGGGTCGCTGGGCGCTCGCTGCCGAGGCAGAGGCGCGGCTGCGCGACCTCTCGATCCGCGGCGACGTCATCAGACGCATGCACCGGGCGATGGGCGAGGGCAGCGCACCGGCCGACTGGGTGCTCGACGCGAGCGCTGCAGGCCAGCCGGTGATCGGGCGCCTCGCTGCGCACGGCCTCGACAACGAACTGGCTGGGACGGCGTTCGCGATCATCGACGGTGCCGACGGCCGCGTGCACCACGTGGCCTTGCCTTCGGTCGCCGCGCTCGGCGAGCCCGTCGATGGCGCGATCGTCGAGCTGCGCCAGTTCGCCGATGCCCGCAGCGCTCAGCGGACCGCGCTGGCGGTGCGCTCCGACTGGACGCTCGACCAGCAGGTCACGGCCGAAGGCGCCACCTGGCTGGACCGACAACTCGTCGCGCGAACCCCGGTCGCCTTGGCCGATCGCGGGTTCGGCGCCGAGGTGAACACAGCGCTCGCCGAGCGCGCCGACCAGCTCTCGAAACTCGGTCTTGCCCGTCGCAACGGCAGCAGCTGGTCGTTCGCGCCCGGGATGCTCGACGACCTCAGGCGGCGCGACCTGGCGCGCGAGGGGCGACGGCTCGCCGGTCAGACCGGGCTTGCCTTCGAAACCGTCGAGGCTGGTGATGCGGTCAGTGGCGTGTTTCGCCGACGTCTCAACCTGGCCTCGGGCCGCTTCGCGATGATCGACAATGGTCTGGGGTTTCAGCTCGTCCCCTGGTCACCGGGCCTTGAGCGGCACCGGGGCGGGCAGGTCGACGGCATCGCCGGCCCCGGCGGGATCGACTGGTCGCGCAGCCGTGACCGCGGCATTTCGATCTGATCCCGTCCGATTTGCGCGCCGCGCTGCGATTGCGCTCGTGCGTCCCTTGAATATCGGCCGCCCCCGCCACCGATAGTTGCTTTCGGCAAGGAGGCCGTAGGTGTCTGGAACGAAGATCTTCTGGGGGCAGGTCACGCTCGTGCTGCTGGTCGCGCTCGCCTTTCTATGGGGTGCGACGGAGTGGACCGCATGGCGGCTCGGGTTCCAGTCGCAGCTCGGACCGCCCTTATGGATCTGGCATGGTGTCCCGGTCTACGCGCCATTCGCGCTCTTCGTCTGGTGGTTCCAGTACGAGGCCTATGCCCCGCACGTCTTTGCGGAAGGCGGCGCGATCGCGGCGGCCGGCGGGATCGTCTCGGTCGGCGTGGCGATCTTCCTGTCGATCCTGCGCGCGCGCGAGGCGCGCCACGTCACGACCTATGGATCGGCGGAATGGGCCGAACGCCGCGACGTGCGGGGCGCCGGGCTGCTCGACGGCAAGGGGGTCGTGCTCGGGCGCTTTGGACAGGACTATCTGCGCCACGATGGCCCCGAGCATGTGTTGTGCTTTGCGCCGACCCGCTCGGGCAAGGGCGTCGGTCTGGTCATCCCGACGTTGCTGACCTGGCCGGGCTCCACCGTCGTCCACGACATCAAGGGCGAGAACTGGACGCTCACCGCGGGCTATCGCGCGCGCTTCGGACGCGTGCTGCGATTCGACCCGACCGATCGCGCGAGTGCGGCCTACAATCCGCTACTCGAGGTCCGGCGCGGCGACCTCGAAGTCCGTGACGTCCAGAACATCGCCGACATCCTGGTCGATCCCGAAGGCGGGCTCGAGAAGCGCAACCATTGGGAAAAGACCAGCCACTCGTTGCTGGTGGGCGCGATCCTCCATGTCCTGTACGCCGAGCACGACAAGACGCTCGCCGGGGTCGCGACTTTTCTCTCCGACCCGTCGCGGTCGATCGCCCGCACGCTCGATGCGATGCTCAGCACCCCGCACCTGGGCGAGCGGGCGCATCCGGTCGTGGCCGCCGCTGCGCGCGAGTTGCTCAACAAAAGCGAGAACGAGCGCTCGGGCGTGCTCTCGACCGCGATGAGCTTCCTCTCGCTCTACCGCGATCCGGTGGTCGCCGCGGTGACCGGCCATTGCGACTGGCGCATCGCCGATCTCATCGAGCATCCGGTGCCGGTCTCGCTCTACCTGGCCGTGCCCCCTTCCGATATTCAGCGCACCAAGCCGCTGGTCCGGTTGATCCTCAACCAGATCGGCCGACGACTGACCGAGCGTCTCGGCGGTGCACAGCGTCAACGACTGCTGCTGATGCTCGACGAGTTTCCAGCGCTTGGCCGCCTCGACTTCTTCGAAAGCCAGCTGGCTTTCATGGCCGGCTACGGCATCCGCGCTTTCCTCATCGCTCAGTCGCTCAACCAGATCGAAAAGGCGTACGGACCTAATAACGCCATCCTCGACAATTGCCACGTCCGGGTCGCGTTCGCGACCAACGACGAGCGCACGGCGCGACGGATCTCCGACGCACTCGGCACCGCGACCGAGCTGCGCGCGATGAAGAACTATGCCGGCCACCGCCTTTCGCCCTGGCTCGGTCATCTCATGGTCTCGCGCCAGGAAACCGCGCGACCGCTCCTGACGCCCGGTGAAGTCATGCAGCTGCCGGTCGACGACGCGATCGTGATGGTCGCCGGCGCCAAGCCGGTACGCGCGACCAAAGCGCGCTACTTCACCGACCCCGCGCTTGCCGGCCGGGTGGCAGCGCCGCCCGCGCCGGTGCGCGGAGCTGCAGTGGCGGATGACTGGTCGGGATGCGCGGCCATCGCGCCGTCGACCGCCTTGCGCGAACGGACCTCATCGCCCGATGCAGCCAACGGCGGTATCCGCCGCGAACCCGAACTCGGCGATCACGAGGAGGTCGCGCAGCCGCCGCCGGTCGTCGCGAACGAGTTTGATCCCGGTGCCGACGACGCCGACGACGAGGCGGCACAGGCCCAGCGCTTCAACCAACTCGCACAGACCGTCGCGCGAACCGCGAGCCTCGACCCCGACGATGGCGTGGAGCTCTACTGATGCCCGCGCGCAAGGCCCAGCTCACCATCTACCTCGAACCGGCGACGCTGGGCGCGCTCGAGGCATTCGCCAGAAAGAGCGGCAGTCCCAAATCTTTGGTCGCCGAAGCAGCGGTGGCGTCGTTCCTGACCGGCGACGACGCCGATCGTCGCGATGCGGCCACGATCAAACGGCTCGACCGGATCATTCGCTTGCTCGACCGGCTCGAGCGCAACGACACAATCGCGCTCGAGACCCACGCACTGTTCATCCGCTTCTGGCTGACCGCAACGCCCGCGCTTCCCGAGCAGGGCACGCCCGCCGCCCGTGCCAAGGGGCAGGAGCGCTACGAGCGCTTCATCGAGGCGCTCGGGCGCAGGGTCGCGAGCGGGACACGGGTCGGCGACGAGATCGCGCTCGACCTCGGCTTGTCCGACGCGGCCGACGATCTCCGCCCGCACGACTGATCGGGTCGACCGAGCGGGCACACGCCAGGGGCCGACTCGAAAAGGCCCGTTGACGAGCTGATCAGCGGACAAAACCTGCGACACGCACGATCGGCTTACGAGTGCTCCCGCCCTTCTTTCTGCCGTTGCACGCTACCACCCTACTACGCCCGTGAAACGGTTGCGGGCCTCGCAAATCCCGGTTCATGGGTTCGCCTGTCATCGAGCGGCTCGCTTCGAGCAACGCCTGAAAAGACGAGGTTCCAATGCCCGCAAACCCTGCGATTCTGCGATCGGAGACGCACGCCCGCGCCACACGCATGCTGCGCACGGCGCTCGGGCCGGCGATCGCCGGTTTCCTCGACGATCCCGCGGTCGTCGAGGTCATGCTCAATCCGGACGGGCGGCTGTGGGTCGATCGGCTGACCGACGGGGTTGCCGACACCGGCGCGTGCCTGTCGCCGGCCGATGGCGAGCGGATCGTCCGCCTCGTTGCGCATCACGTCGGCGCCGAGGTCCATGCCGGCGCCCCGCGCGTCTCGGCCGAACTTCCCGAAACCGGCGAACGCTTCGAAGGCCTGCTCCCACCGATCGTCGCCGCGCCATCCTTCGCTATCCGCAAGCCAGCGGTCGCGGTCTTCAGCCTCGCCGACTATGTCGCCGCCGGGATCATGACCGGCGTCCAGTCCGACATGCTGGCTTGTGCTGTCCGCGAGCGCCGCAACATCCTCGTCGCCGGCGGCACATCGACCGGCAAGACGACACTGGTCAACGCGCTCCTGGCCGAGGTTGCCTTGAGCGGCGACCGGGTGGTGCTGATCGAGGACACCCGCGAACTGCAATGCGCCGCGCCCAACCTCGTGTCGCTCCGCACCCGCGACGGCGCGGCAAGCCTCGCCGACCTCGTCCGCTCGGCGCTGCGCCTGCGTCCCGACCGCATTCCGATCGGCGAGGTGCGCGGCGCCGAGGCGCTCGATCTGATTAAGGCCTGGGGCACCGGCCATCCCGGCGGCATCGGCACGCTCCATGCCGGCAGCGCGCTCGGCGCGATGCGCCGTCTCGAGCAGCTCATCCAGGAAGCCGTGGTCACCGTGCCGCGCGCGCTCATCGCCGAGACCATCGACCTCGTCGCCGTCCTTTCCGGCCGCGGGCCCGCCCGCCGGCTGTCGGCGCTCGCCCGCGTCGCCGGGCTCGGCGCCGACGGCGACTACCTGCTCATCCCCGAAGGAGAATGATCATGACCACAAGGTTGACCCGTCTGGCGGCATCGGCATCGGCGCTCGCCCTGACGCTCGCCGCGTCGCCGGCCTGGGCCGGTGGCTCGAACATGCCATGGGAGCAGCCGCTCCAGCAGATCCTGGAGTCGATCCAGGGGCCGGTTGCCAAGATTGTCGCGGTGATCATCATCATCGCGACCGGCCTGACGCTCGCATTCGGCGACACCTCTGGCGGCTTCCGGCGGTTGATCCAGATCGTGTTCGGCCTCTCGATCGCCTTCGCCGCATCGAGCTTCTTCCTCTCCTTTTTCTCGTTCGGCGGCGGAGCCCTCGTCTGATGGGCGCCGACGAGCCAGCGATCGGCTTCTACGCGCCGGTGCGCCGGTCACTGGCCGAGCCCATCCTGCTGGGCGGCGCGCCGCGCACGCTCGCGATCGTCAACGGCACGCTCGCCGCCGCTTTGGGGCTCGGTCTCAGGCTGTGGCTGGTCGGCATGTTGTTTTGGCTTCTCGGTCACCTGCTCGCCGTGCTCGCCGCGCGCCACGACCCGGCCTTCGTCGACGTCGTGCGCCGTCACCTTCGCTACCCCGCGCTGATGGACGTCTGACGATGCTCAATCTCACCGAATACCGCCGACGCGCCTCCCGCCTCGCCGACCTCCTCCCCTGGGTCGCGATGGTGGCGCCGGGGGTCGTGCTGAACAAGGACGGCGCGTTCCAGCGCACCGCATCCTTCCGAGGTCCGGACCTCGACAGCGCGACCCCCGCAGAATTGGTCGCGATCACCGCGCGGCTGAACGGAGCGCTCCGGCGCTTGGGCTCGGGCTGGGCGATCTTCGTCGAAGCGCAGCGGCTTGCCGCCGCTGCCTATCCGCCCGGCGTCTTTCCCGATGCGGTGTCGGACATCGTCGATGCCGAACGCCGCGCGCAGTTCGAGGAAGCCGGCAGCCATTTCGAAAGCGCGTATTTCCTTACTTTGTTGTGGTTGCCGCCCGCCGACGAGGCGGGCCGCGCCACCGGCTTCCTCTATGAACGTCGCGCAGCGGACGCAGGCGACGGCCGCGCAGCGCTCGCCGGGTTCGTCGATCGGTCCGACCGTCTGTTGCGGCTGATCGAAGGTTTTATGCCCGAGGCGCGCTGGCTCGACGACGCGGAAACCCTGTCGTATCTCCATTCCACAGTCTCGACCCGCCGCCAGCGTGTCCGCGTCCCCGAGACGCCGATGTATCTCGACGCGATCCTTGCCGACGAACCGCTGGTCGGCGGCTTCGAACCGCGGCTGGGAAACGTACACCTGCGGACGTTGTCGGTACTGGGCTTCCCTTCGCAAACCTGGCCTGGCCTGCTCGACGACCTGAACGCGCTCGCCTTTCCCTATCGCTGGGCGACGCGGGCCATTCTGCTCGACAAGACCGATGCCGCCAAGGTGCTCACCCGCATCCGCCGGCAATGGTTCGCCAAGCGCAAGTCGGTCGCCGCGATCCTTAAAGAAGTGATGACCAACGAGGCCTCGGTGCTGCTCGATTCCGATGCCGCCAACAAGGCCGCCGACGCTGACTTGGCGCTTCAGGAACTGGGCTCCGATCTGGTCGGCACCGCCTTCGTGACCGCGACCGTTACCGTTTGGGATGCCGACCCCCGTGTCGCCGACGAGCGACTGCGGCAGGTCGAAAAGGTCATTCAGGGCCGCGATTTCACCTGCATCGCCGAGCGCGCCAACGCTGTCGAGGCCTGGCTCGGCTCGCTCCCCGGCCAGGTTTACGCCAACGTCCGTCAGCCGCCGATCTCGACGCTGAACCTGGCGCACATGATGCCCTTCTCGGCGGTCTGGGCGGGCCCGCGCCAGGATGAGCATTTCGGCGCGCCGCCTTTGTTCATGGCCAAGACCGAAGGGTCGACGCCGTTCCGCTTCGCGCTCCACGTCGGCGATGTTGGGCATTGCCTCGTCGTTGGACCGACCGGCGCGGGTAAGTCGGTGCTGCTCGCGCTGATGGCGCTGCAATTCCGGCGCTACGAGAATACGCAGGTCTTTGCGTTCGATTTTGGCGGCTCGATCCGCGCTGCGACGCTTGGCTGCGGTGGCGACTGGCACGATCTCGGCGGCGGCATTGCGGAAGCCGCAGATGCGGTTGCGCTTCAGCCGCTCGCGGGAATCAACAGTGCCGCCGAACGCGCCTGGGCGGTCGATTGGCTGGCCGCGTTGCTGGCGCACGAAGGCGTCGTGGTCGATCCGCAGGTCAAGGATCATCTGTGGACCGCACTGCTGAGTCTCGGGTCGGCGCCAGTCGCCGAACGCACCCTGACCGGTCTGGCGGTCCTCCTGCAGAGCCAGGCGCTCAAACAGGCGCTTGCACCCTTCACCGTCGGCGGGCCCTGGGGCCGCCTGCTCGACGCGGAGGCGGAGCGGATCGGCGTGGCCGACTGGCTCGCGTTCGAAACCGAGGGACTGATCGGCACGCCGGCCGCGCCCGCGGTGCTGGCCTACCTCTTCCACCGCATCGAAGCGCGCCTCGATGGCCGGCCGACCCTGATCATCATCGACGAGGGCTGGCTCGCGCTCGACGACGAAGGATTCGCCGGACAGCTGCGCGAATGGTTGAAGACGCTGCGCAAGAAGAACGCGAGCGTGATCTTCGCAACCCAGAGCCTTGCCGACATCGATGGCTCGGCGATCGCGCCCGCCATTATTGAAAGCTGCCCGACGAGGCTGTTCCTGCCCAACGAGCGTGCGCTCGAACCCCAAATTTCGGCGATCTACCGCCGCTTTGGCCTGAACGATCGCCAGATCGAGATCCTGAGCCGCGCGACCCCGAAGCGCGACTATTACTGCCAGTCGCGGCGCGGAAACCGGCTGTTCGAACTGGGTCTCGGCGATGTCGCCCTGGCCTTCACCGCCGCCTCGTCGCGCACCGACCAGACGCTGATCTCGAATCTCGTCGATACCTACGGCCGCGACAGTTTCGCTGCAGCCTGGCTCGAGGCGCGTGGCCTTGGCTGGGCCGTCTCTCTCATCGATTGAAGAAAGGAGTTTTCGTCATGAAGAATGCTGTTGCTCGTCTGCTCGTGTCCGGTGCTGCGCTCTGCTCGCTGGCAATCGCATCGACCCCTGCGTCTGCTCAAGGCCTCACCGTCTTCGATCCGACCAATTATGCGCAGAACATCCTGCAGGCGTCGCGCGCGCTCACGCAAATCAACCAGCAGATCCAGTCGCTCCAGAACGAGGCGCTGGGGTTGGTCAACCAAGCGAAGAACCTGGCGTCCTTGCCCTATTCGTCGTTGCAGCGGCTCCAAGACTCGGTTCGCCAGACGCAAGCCCTGCTCGAGCAGGCGCGCGGGATCGCGCACCGCGTCGGCGACATCGATCAGGCTTTCCGCACGACCTATGCGCCGGCGTCGGCCAGCACGAGCAAGACCGAGCTCGTCGACGGTGCCCGCGCCCGCTGGCGTCAATCGGTCGATGCGCTCCAGGACGCCCTGCGCGTGCAGGCCGGTGTCGTCGGCAACATCGAGACCAACCGCCAGGAGATGGCCGCCTTGGTCGGGTCGAGCCAGTCGGCGCAGGGTGCGCTCCAGGCAGCGCAGGCCGGCAACCAGATCCTCGCGCTTCAGGCGCAGCAGCTCTCGGACCTGACCGCGGCGGTGGCTGCCCAAGGCCGCGCCCAGGCGTTCGATGCAGCGCAGCGCATGGCTGCGCAGGATCTCGGTCGCGAGAACCTGCGGCGGTTCCTGGGGTCGGGGCACGGCTACCAGCCGACCGCGATCACCATGTTCCGGCGCTGAGCGCGACATCATGCCCGACGTCGCTCCACTGTCCGATCAAGCCCGCCGCGCCCGCTATGTGCTGATCGCGCTCGGTCTCGGCACGCTCGGTGCCCTCGCGGCGGCGGTCGCAACCCAGTCGCCGGACGATCGCAGGTCGCCATCGATGGCGTCGCGCAGTGCCTATCCGATCGCAGCAACGCTGCTGCGCTGTCAGGCGCTCGGCGACGCAGCGCTTGCCGATTCCGGTTGTCGTGCGGCGTGGGCCGAGCATCGCCGGCGCTTTCTGGCGCGGGAGGGCCGGCCATGACCGACATGGGCGTGATCGACCGCTTTCTCGACGTGTTCACCCGCTACATCGACAGCGGATTCGGGCTGTTGGGTGGCGAGGTCGCTTGGCTCGCATCGACGCTGGTCGTCATCGACGTGACGATCGCCGCCCTGTTCTGGGCGTGGGGCGCCGACGAGGATGTACTTGCACGGCTGGTGAAGAAGACGCTGTTCGTCGGCGCCTTCGCCTTCATTCTCGGCAACTGGAACAACCTGGCGCGCATCGTTTTCGAGAGCTTCGCCGGTCTCGGCCTCAAGGCCTCGGGCACGTCGCTGACGATGGCCGATTTCCTGCGACCGGGAAGGATCGCGCAGACAGGTCTCGACGCCGGTCAGCCGATCCTCGACGCGATCTCGGGGCTGATGGGGTTTGTCAGCTTCTTCGAGAATTTCATCCAGATTGCGATCCTGCTGTTCGCCTGGGCGACGGTCCTGCTGTCCTTCTTCATCCTCGCGATCCAGCTCTTCATTGCGCTGATCGAGTTCAAGCTCGCGACGCTGTGCGGCTTCGTGCTCGTGCCGTTCGGCCTGTGGGGCAAGACCGCCTTCATGGCCGAGCGCGTGCTGGGTCTGGTGGTGTCGTCGGGCGTCAAGGTGCTGGTGCTTGCGGTCGTGGTCGGGATCGGCTCCACGCTGTTCCAGGAGTTCACGCAAGGCTTTCAGGCGGAACCGACGATCGAGGACGCAGCCGCGCTCATGCTCGGCGCGCTGTCACTCCTTGGCCTCGGCATGTTCGCCCCGGGCATCGCCAACGGCATCGTGTCGGGAGGACCGCAGATGGGCGCCGGCGCGGCGGTCGGCACCGCGCTGCTCGCCGGTGGCGCCGCGGTCGGTGCCGGTGCTGCCGCCAAGCTCGGCGTCGGTGCGGTGGCAGGAGGCGCCGCGCGGGCGGCCGGCGGGGCGGCGAGCGTCGCTGGCGGGGCCGCCACCGCCTACAAGCTCGGCTCGGAGGCCGCTGGCGGCTCGGTGCGGGGTGGCCTGGAAGGAGTGGCGCGTGCCGGCGCTGAGGCGCTCGGCACCCCCATGAAGCGTGCGGGGCAGGGTCTGAAGGACCGCTTCGCCACCGGCGGCGAAGCGGTGCGGACCGAGGGCGGTACCGCGTTCGGTGCCGCCGCCGGTGGAACTGTCGAACCGGCCTGGGCGCGCGCGATACGCGATCGCCGCGCCGCCGCGCGCGGTGCCGAGACCGCGGCCCACACCCTCAAATCCAGCGACCGCGGCGGCGCGGGCGCGTCCGTCGATATCAAGGAGACTGAATGATGCGCTTCAAGCGAGCGAGCGTGCGCTACGGCCGCACCCCCGATCCCGACACACCCTATGCGCGGGCGGCTCAAGTCTGGGACAACCGCATCGGCTCGGCCCGCGTCCAAGCCCGCAACTGGCGGCTGATGGCGTTCGGTTCGTTGCTCCTCTCTTCCGGACTCGCCACGACCGTCGTCTGGCAAGCCCGCAGCGGCAGCGTCACGCCGTGGATCGTGCAAGTCGATCGCCTCGGACAGGCGCAGGCGGTCGCGCCCGCCGACGCCGGCTATAGTCCAAGCGATCCGCAAATCGCCTGGCACCTCGCGCGCTTCATCGAGCAGGTCCGCTCGATCCCCGCCGATCCGGTGGTGCTGCGCGCCAACTGGCTCGCAGCCTATCAGTTCACCACGGACAAGGGAGCGGCCGCGCTCAACGAGTTCGCGCGAGCCAACGACCCCTTCGCCCTCATCGGCAAGGAACAGCGGGCGGTCGACGTATCGTCGGTCATTCGCGCCTCGCCATCGAGCTTCCGGGTTGCCTGGGTCGAACGCCGCTACGTCGATGGTCAGCTCGCCGCGACCGAGCGCTGGTCGGCGATCCTCACCGTCACGCTTCAACCCCCGCGCGACGTCGAGCGGCTGAAGCAGAACCCGCTCGGCGTCTACGTCCACGCGCTCAACTGGTCGAAGGAGCTCTCCCAATGAACCACTCGTCCGCCCTCGTCGCGCTCGCCGTCCTTGCCGGCTGCACCGCGCAGGCCGCGCCGCCACAAACCCCACCGCCACCGCCCGCCGCGGTCGATGCCCCGTCACCGGCGCCGCCGATTGAATATGTCGCGGTGCCGACGCCGCTGCCGCTTCCCGGCCAGCTGAAGCCCGCGCCCACCGTACCTACCGAGCTCCGAGACCCCCGCGCGCGTGTTGCCGCAGCCAATGGTGCCGCCCGCGTCGAGCCGAGCAAATCGGGTTGGATCAATGCCGTCCAGGTCTATCCATTCAGCGACGGCGCGCTCTACCAGGTCTATGCGGCGCCCGGACAGGTCACCGATCTGGCGCTCGAACCGGGCGAGCAGTTGATCGGCACGGGGCCAGTCGCGGCCGGCGATACCGTGCGTTGGGTCATCGGCGACACGGTGAGCGGAAGCGGTCCCGCGGCGCGCGTGCATATCTTGCTGAAGCCTGTCCGGGTCGGCCTGGCGACCAACCTCGTGATCAACACCGACAGGCGGACCTATCATGTCGAGCTAAGTTCCGCCGAGCGCACCTACATGGCGTCGGTCTCCTGGATCTATCCGCAGGACCAGCTGATCGCGCTGAAGCGGCAGAGCGCGAGCCTTGCCGCCGCCGCGCCGGCCACGACGTCGCCGCTCGCCGCGCTCGATCAACTTCACTTCGGCTACCGGATCGAAGGCGATCGTCCCCCCTGGCGCCCGCTGCGCGCGTTCGACGACGGCCGGCAGGTGATGATCGAATTTTCGCCCGCCGTCGCCAGCGCCGAGTTGCCGCCGCTCTGGGTACTCGGTCAGAAAGACGAGGCCCAGCTGGTCAATTACCGGGTGCGCGGCCGCTACATGGTCGTCGACCGCCTGTTCGATGCCGCCGAACTCCGGTTCGGCGCCAAGCGCCAGCAGCGCGTCCGCATCGTGCGGGAGGGGACGCGATGACCGACGAAACGCTCAGCTCCCCGGCGCGCAGCGAAGCCGAGATCGCGCGCGACATGCAACTGCGCAGCCCGCCACCCCGTGTCGTGCGGCTGTCGCGCAAGGCGTTGGTGGTAACCGGCGGTATCGCCGCCGCCGCGCTGAGCGCGGCGCTCTTTTACGCACTGCAAACCGATCGACACGACGCGCCGACCGAGCTCATCAACACCGACAGTCGCCAGCCGACCGAGGCGCTTGCCAAGCTCCCCAAGGATTATGCCGGCGTGCCACGGTTGGGGCCGCCGCTACCTGGTGATCTTGGTCGACCGATGCTGGCAGCCGGCGTTCCCCCGGAGCCGATCGCTGCGTCGACGCCCGCGCCATCCGACCCAGCCGCACAGGCGCGCGCGGCAGCACTCCAACGCATGGCGCAGGAACGTGACGCGGCGCGGACCAGCCGGCTGTTCAGCACCGACGCGCAAGCACCGGCTGCCGGTGCGCCGGCAACCCCGCCACCCGTCGAGGTCGCAGCTACCGCGGCGACGCAAACCCCGGCCAGCGACGCCCGCACGGCGTTCCTGACGCGGCCGACGGACACCGACACGATCGCCAGCGGCCGACTCGCAGCCCCGGCCAGCCCCTATATTCTCCAGGCGGGCGCGGTCATTCCTGCTGCGCTGATCACCGGGCTGCGCTCCGATCTTCCCGGACAAGTCACCGCGCAGGTGACCGAGAATGTGTTCGACGGGCCGAGCGGTCGGTTTTTGCTCGTCCCGCAAGGATCGCGGCTGATCGGTCAATATGATGCCGAAACCCGCTTCGGGCAGCGTCGTGCCCTGCTTGTATGGAATCGGTTAATCCTACCCGATGGACGCTCGCTCATGCTCGATCGCCAGCCGGGGGCGGACGCGCAGGGCTTCGCGGGCCTCGAGGACAAGGTGGACAATCACTGGGGGCAGATCTTTCGCGCGGCGCTGATATCGACCTTGCTCAGTGTTGGCACCGAAGCGGGCAGCGCTACCGAAGAGGACGGGCTGGTCCGCGCTTTACGCAGCGGATCTTCAGATGCGATCGCCCAGGCCGGGAGTCAGATTGTCGGCCGCTCGCTCGACATACAGCCGACGCTCACTATCCGACCGGGCTATCCCGTTCGCGTGATCGTAACGCGCGACCTAATCCTTGAACCGTGGATCGGAGGCGCCTGATGGCGACACTCAAGCTATCAGCCATCGACGACGACAAGCCAGTCCGAATTACCGTCGATCTACCAGCCGGCCTTCATCGCGACCTGGTCGCTTATGGGGAGGCGATGGGCAGGGCCGCAGAAGGCGGCTCGGTTGCCCCGCAGAAGCTCATCGTTCCCATGCTCCAGCGGTTCATTGCCTCGGATCGCGGCTTTGCCAGCGCTCGGCGCGACCGCCGGTGACGAAGCAATCCAACTAGAGACGAACTTTGGGCTCAATCGGATCAGTTGAAGGCGCGAAGGCACATTGCCGTTCATCGACATGACTGTGCCTCACGTCGGCACAGCACTTCATATTTCTTGCCCGTACGGCCGTACGGCAGTGTCGATACTGTCGCGCCCGCAATGGACGTCAATCAACCGATCAGTTCCTCGATCAACAGCAGCGCCAGGAAACCGACGAAGAACATGGCGCTGATGAGCGGCGTGTCGGGTTTTTCGTGCGCCTCGACCAGCAGTTCCTCGGTCACAAGGTATAGCAGCGCGATTAGGCCGAAACTGAGGAAGCCCGCAACGATCGTCGGCGGCAGCGTCGCGATCGGAAGCGCGATCAGCGTGCCGAGCGGCGTCAACAGTGCAAGCGCAGCGGAAATCGCCACTATCCGGACCTTGGACGTGATCGTCTCGCCAAGTTCTTCGGTCACGGTGACGCCGAGGAACAGCACCTCAAGCGTCAGCGCGATCGTCAGGAGGATGCCCGCTTCCGCGCCGGCGATGAAGGCGAGGCCGAGCACCAGCCCGTCGATCAGCAAGTCGGTCCCGATCGCACCGATCAGCGCCACCGGGCCGCGCACCCGGCTCTCCAAAGTCTTCAGGCCGAGCATCACGGCTACGCCCGCCGCACCGCCGATCAGTGTCGCGAGCGGTGCGGCATCGTGCATCACCTGCGGCAGGATTTCAGTGGCGGCCGCCGCAAATACCACACCGGCCGCGAGGTGCTGGATGGCGCTGGTCAGCGCCGGCCCCGGACGGCGCAGCGCGGTGAGGATCGCGCCGATCACGATCGCGACGACCGGAATGAAGGTATAGCCGAGCGCGGTCATGTTTCATCCCTTGGCCTGTGCGGTACCCAGATTCGCCACGGCCGCGTCGGCGACGGCAGCGTGAGGCCGAGCACCGCCGCTCGGCCGCGGATCGCATCCTGCGTCCTTCCGATCGCCTTGGCGATCACCGAAGCCGTCTGCCGCGCGTCGATGCGGCGCCGCAGGTCGTCATCGTCCTGCGCCGTCCACGAACGGCCGCGATTTGGGGGAACGCTCATGCCCCGCAATTCGGACGCACCAACGTCTTCACACCACGTTGTCGGGTTCGAGTGCGCACGGCGCATCCGCATCGGTTTCGATCTGGATCGTCGCATGACCAATCTCGAAGCGCTCTTTCAGCGCCGCGGCGATCGTCGCGGTAAAGCTGTCGCCCGGATAGCCCTCGGGCACCAGCAAATGCGCCGTCAGGGCGGTCTCGGTCGTGCTGATCGGCCAGATGTGGAGATCGTGAACACCCTTAACCCCGCGCTGCTTGCGAAGGAATGCGGCGATGCGGTCAGGATCGATGTTCGCGGGCGCCGCCTGCAAGCTCATGTTGACCGAATCGCGAAGCAATCCCCAGGTGCCGATCGCGACGACCGCGACGATCGCGAGGCTGATCACCGGATCGATCCAACTCTGCCCGGTCAGGACGATCGCGAGCCCGGCCACCACCACCGCCGCCGACACCCCGGCGTCGGCGGCCATGTGCAGGTAGGCCCCGCGGATATTGAGGTCGCCTTTCCGACCGCTCATGAAGAGGAGCGCCGTCGCGCTGTTGATGACGATACCGATCCCGGCGACGATCATCACCGTCGTGCCCGCGACCGGCGCGGGTTCGGCGAAGCGCCGGATCGCCTCGATCGCGATCACGCTGATGGCGACGAGTAGCAACACTGCGTTGAACAGCGCGGCAAGGATCGACGAGCTGCGCAGTCCATAGGTATAACGGCCGCTCGGACGCCGCTTGGCAAGCGTCGCTGCGCCCCAGGCGATCAGCAATCCGAGCACGTCGCTTAGATTGTGGCCCGCGTCGGCAAGCAGCGCCATCGACCCGGCGATCAGCCCGTACACCGCCTCGACGATGACGAAGCCGAGATTGAGCGCGGTGCCAATCGCGAAGGCGCGACCGAAATCCTTCGGCGCGTGGCTATGCCCATGTGCGCCATGATCGTGTCCGGCATGATCATTGTCGCTATGATCGTCCGCAGCGGAATGCCCGCTTTCGGCCGCGCTCATCGTGCCGGTCTCGCGTTCTCGCCGCCGAGCACCTCGACCGCTTCGAGAGTGATCAGCCCGATCCCCGATATATCGGCGAGCGTCGCAACGAAGTCGCGAAGCCGGGCCTCATCGTCGATGATTTCGATGACCAGGGACTGGTCGTCCTCCAGGAAGTGGCGCCGGTGCTCGTGCGCGGTCTGGCCGAAGCCGAACAGCGCCTGGAGCACGGTCGCCCCTGCCATCTTGGCGTCGCGCGCGCGCGACGCGACTTCCTCGAACACCTTGCGGTCGCCGAAATAGGCCGCCTCGTCGGTGTAGATGCGCAGCAGTTTCATGCTGTCTCCCATCATTTCTCTCCTGTTATCATGCTGTTGCCGCCACGTCGTGCGGTTGGTCCTTGCCGCGACTGCGCCACCGTTCACCAAGGCCGAGGATGACCTTGGCGAGCGCGGGCAGCACGAGCAGGGTCAGGATCGTCGCCGCGATCAACCCGCCGATCACCACCGTCGCCAGCGGCTTCTGCACCTCGGCGCCGGTGCCGTGCGCCAGCGCCATCGGCACGAAGCCGATCGCCGGCACGAACCCGGTCATGATGACCGGCCGCACTTTCTCGAACGTGCCCTCGACGATCGCGCGGCTGAGCTCGACGCCCGCTTCCAGTCGTTCGCGGATCGCGGTCATCACGACCAGGCCGTTGAGCACCGCGACCCCTGCAAGGCAGATGAACCCAACCGCCGCCGACACCGAAAATGCGATACCGGTCAGCAGCAGCGTGAACACGCCGCCGGCGAGTCCGAGCGGCACCGCGGCGAACACCGCCGTCGCGCGGCCAACCCCGCCAAGCGCCATGTAGAGCAGCGCGAAGATGGCGGCGAAGCAGATCGGAACGACGATCGCCAGCCGGTCGGACGCGGCCTGGAGGTTCTGGAACTGCCCGCCCCATTCGAGATAGGAGCCGGTCGGCAGCGCCACCTTCTCCACCTTGGGCAAGGCTTCGGCAACGAACGATCCGACGTCGCGGCCGCGCACATTTGCCTGGATGACGACTCGGCGCTTGCCGTTCTCGCGGCTGATCTGGTTCAGGCCTTCGCTGAACCGGAACTGCGCGACCTGCGCGAGCGGGATCGATCCGCGAGTTTCGCCAGCTTCCTGGGGAAGAAGGACCGGCAGGCTGCGCAGCGCGTCGAGACTGTCACGTGTTGCGGTCGGCACGCGGACCTGCACCGCAAACCGGCGGTCGCCCTCGAAAACCAGGCCCGCCTCGCGACCGCCCATCGCCGCCGACACGGTGTCGGCGACCTCCTCGATCGTCAGACCATAGCGCGCGATCGCGGCACGATCGAACCGGACGTCGAGCGTGGGCGAGCCATCGGTCTGCTCGGCCTTCACGTCCGCCGCACCGGGTATCGTCTGGAGAGTCTGGACGATGCGCGCGGCCGACGCGCTCATCTTGTCGAGATCGTCGCCGTAGAGCTTGATCGCGACATCGCCGCGCACGCCCGCGATCAGCTCGTTGAAGCGCAATTGGATCGGCTGGCTGACCTCGAAAGCATTGCCGATCTTCGCGCCGGATTTCTTTTCAATCCTCTCGAGCACGTCGGCCTTGGTCTCGACACCTGCGGGCCATTCATCCTGCGGTTTGAGGATCACGAAGCCGTCCGAGATGTTGGGCGGCATCGGATCGGTCGCGACCTCGGCGGTGCCGGTCTTGCTGAACATCAGCGCGACCTCGGGCAGGCTCGTGACCGCGCGTTCGACGTCACGCTGCATCGCCAACGATTTTTCGAGACTGACCGAGGGCACGCGGCTCGACGCCAGCGCCACGTTCTTCTCGTCGAGCTGGGGGATGAACTCCTGCCCCAGGAACCCGAACGCGAAGACCGCTGCGGCGAAGAAGCCGAAACCGCCGAGAATGAACGGCCAAGGCTTGGCGACCGCGCGATCGAGGATCGGTGCGTAGCGATCCTTGACCTTGGCGATCAGCCAGACCTCCTTTTCCGCCACTTTGCCGCGAATGAGCAGCGCGACCATCGCGGGGACGAAAGTCAGCGCGAGGATGAAGGCCGCTGCCAGCGCCAGCATGATCGTGATCGCCATCGGCGAGAAGGTCTTGCCCTCGACCCCGGTGAACATCAGCAGGGGGGCGAACGCGAGGAAGATGATCGCCTGCCCATAGACGGTCGGCTTGATCATCTCTTGGCTGGCGCGCATCGTCTCCTCCAGCCGTTCGCGCAGCGTCAACAGCCGCCCTTCATGTTCCTGACGATGCGCCAGCCGGCTGAGACAATTCTCGATGATAATCACCGCGCCATCGACGATAAGCCCGAAGTCGAGCGCGCCGAGGCTCATCAGGTTTCCAGGCACGTTGAAGGCGTTCATTCCGATCGCCATCATCAGGAACGAGAACGGGATGATGAGCACCGCGATGATCGCCGCGCGAATGTTGCCGAGCAGCAGGAACAGCGCCGCCGCGACCAGCACCGCGCCTTCGAGCAGGTTCTTCTGAACCGTCTCGACCGTTGCGTTGACCAACTTCGACCGGTCGAGCGTCGGGGTAACCTTGATGCCGGGAGGCAGCGATTTCGTAATCGCGTCGACCTTCTCGCCGACGTTGCGCGCGACGACGCGGCTGTTCTCGCCGATCAGCATCAGCGCGGTGCCGACCACGACCTCATGGCCGTTCATGCTGGCGGCACCGGTGCGCAGGTCGCCGCCGATGCGGACCGTGGCCACGTTCTTGATCGCAACCGGAACGCCGCCGCGCGTCGCGATGATCGCGTCGGCGATCTCATCGAGGTCGCGGATGCGCGCGTCGCCACGGACGAGGAACGCCTCGCCGCCGCGGTTGAAATAATTGGCACCGACCGAAAGGTTCGCCGCCTCCAGCGCTTTGGCCAGTTCGGAATAGGAGACGCCGTAGGCGCTCAGCTTCACCGGATCGGGTTCGACGACATAGGTCTTCTCGAACCCGCCGATCGAATCGATCCCGGCAACGCCCTGGACGGTGCGAAGCTGCGGCCGGATGATCCAGTCCTGCACGGTGCGCAGATACGCCGAGCGTGCGACGTCGTCGGTCAGCCGGTCGCCCTCGGGGGTGAGGAAACTACCGTCGGACTGCCAACCGGGCTTACCGTTGACGATCTTCGCGCCCTTGCCGCCGGGATTGGTGAAATCGACCGCGTACATGAACACTTCGCCCAAGCCGGTCGTGACCGGCCCGATCTGCGGCTGGACGCCGTCGGGCAGGCTGTCGCGCGCCTGCGCGATCCGTTCGCTGACCTGTTGGCGTGCGAAATAGAGGTCCGTCTTGTCGGTGAATATCGCGCTGACCTGGCTGAAGCCGTTGCGCGACAACGAGCGGGTGGTTTCGAGGCCAGGGATGCCGGCGAGCGCGGTCTCGATCGGGAAGGTGACGCGCTTCTCGATCTCGATCGGCGATAGACCGCGTTCGACCGTGTTGATCTGGACCTGGTTGTTGGTGATGTCGGGAACCGCGTCGATCGGCAGGTTGGTCAGCTGCCAGAGACCGATTCCGGCGATGACGAGGAACAGGGCGACGACGCCCCAGCGCGCCCGGACGGACAGCGCCATCAGATTGGCGATCATCTTTTATTCCTCCTCACCGGCGGACTTGCCGAGCTCGGCCTTGAGCAGGAAGGCGTTGGTCGTCGCGATCGTCTGGCCCGCCGTGAGGCCGGAGACGATCTCGATCCGTCCCGCGCTGCGGTCACCGGTCGTGACCGGGGCTGCACGGAACCCCTTCGCCGTGCGGACGAAGACAACATCGCTGCCGCCGACCGACTGAACGGCCTCCTCGGGCACGACCAACGCGGTCGTCGATCCGCCACGGCTGGGGAGCAGGCGCACCCGGACGGCGAGGCCCGGTTGCAACCCGCCACCGGGCACGTCGAGCACCGCGGTCGCCGAGCGGGTTTCGCCGCTCAGCGTCGGCGTCACGGCACGTACGCGCGCGTCAATGGTCCGCCCATCGGGGAGCTCGATGACCGCGCGATCGCCGGGCGCGAGCCTGCCCGCGTCGGCCGGGCCGACCGCCGCCTCGATCTGAATCTGCCGCGGGTCGGAGACGCGGAACAGTTCGGCCTCGGGCTGGACGAAGGCGCCGAGGCGAATGGTCGTCGCGGTTACCCGTCCAGATATCGGGCTGGCGACGATGACCCCGCGCCCGTCGCGGGTGACGTTGGCAGCCCCGGCGGCGACTTGCGCGCGGCGCGCTTCGGCGGCGGCGGACGCGGCCTCGGCCTGCGCCTGTTCGAGATCGACCCGCGCCGAGACCTTCTGATTGTAGAGATAGCGCTCGCGCGCCAACGATTTCTGCGCGAGCGTCGCCTTCGCGCCCGCCGCGGTGCGGTCGGCTGCGATCTGTGCGGCATCGCGGCTCTCGACGATGGCTAGCGCCTCGCCAGCGCGGACAGGATCGCCCAGCCGCTTGAGTACCCGCGTCACCGCGCCGCCGGCGCGGGCGGTGACGATCGCCTCGCCGGTCGGCGATGCCGAGACGACTGCCTGGCTGACGATCTCGGCGGCTAGACCACCCGCGCTGATCGCTTCGGTCGCGATCCCCGCATCCTTGATCCCCGCGGCGGTCATCGTCAGCGTCGTCGTCGGCGCTTCGCCCTCGGGTGCTACGGGTTCAGTCGCGGCAGGGACAGGCGTGTCGGTGGTGCAGCGCGAGACGGCAAATCCACCCATCCCAGCCACGAGCGCAATGGCGGCCGCGCCGCCGAGCAGGCGCTTGTTGGTATCGATCATCGATTGTCTCCGGGAATCTGAAGGTCGGCGGGCGCGAGGCTGGTCAGCCTGAGCAGGCGCGCCTGAGCGTCGTGGTATGCGGCGAGCGCGTCGGTTGAGGCGGCGCGCGTTTCCGACAGCGTTCGTTCGGCATCGAGCAGTTCGAGCTGGCCGAACTTGCCTTGGCCGTAGCCGATCCGCGCGATCCGGGCGCTTTCCTGCGCCGCGGCCAGCGCAGGTCCGCCCGCTGCCCGCGCGGTGGCAGCGGCGTTGGCGACCTCGGCCTCCGCCGCGGCGATCGCCTGTTCCGCCTCGAACCGGGCGAGGCGTCGTTGTGCGGCGAACTGATCGCGTTCGGCGCTCGCCTGCGCGATAGCGGCGCGGCCGTTATTGAACACTGGTAGCGGGATCGAGACGCCGAACACGGCGGCGACATCGTTGGTCGCCTCTAGCCGGCGCGCGCTCGCGCTGACAGTAACATCGGGGATGCGCTGCGATCGGGCGAGCCGAACCTGCGCATCGGCGGTTGCGACGTCGGCAGTCGCTGCCGCCAGCGCCAGCGTACCGTCGGACCTCGCAGGGACCGCCGGACCGAACCCGCCGACGCGATCGAACCATGCGAGATCGAGCGGGCCGGTTATTGGACGCCCGATGAGCCGACCGAGGTTGCCGCGCGAAAGCTGGACGTTGCGCTCGGCGCGGTCCGCAGCGGTGCGGGCGTTGATCGCCAGCACCTCGGAGCGTTGCTGATCGATCGGAAAGGTCGCACCGACCATCACGCGCTCGGTCGCGACGCGCAACGCCTCGCCGGCGATTGCCGCCTGCTCGCGCGCGACGACCAGCCGCCGTTCGGCGGCGGCTGCTTCGATATAGGTCTGGGTGACTTGCAACTCGAGATCGGCCAGCGCGGTTGCGGCCTGGATCCGCGCGCGGGCGCTGCGCGCATCGGCAACCCCTATCCGCGCCGAGCGCTTGCCGCCGAGTTCGATCGGGAGAGCGACGCCGACCGTCGTCTCCGCGCTCGACAGACCGCGATAGGCGCCCGTTCCGGCGACATTTTCGGTCTCCGCTTGGATGGATGGATTCGGACGCAGCCCGGCGATGACACGCGCGGCGGAGGTGGCGCGGATCCCCGCGTCGGCGGCTTCGATGCCGGGTGATCGCGCGCGCGCGGCGGCGAGCGCGTCCTCAAGGGTCAGCGGAGCCTCGGCCGAGACCGATGAAGGTGCGGACACGGATTGAGGTGGCTGGGCGGCGGCAACGCCTGCACAGCCGGTCGCGGCGAGCAGCGCCGCGATAAAACGGGACATGGATCGGTTTCTCCTGACGTTCGCTTACGAACCCCGCGCAACCCGAGGGCGCGCGGAGCGGTGGCGGACGTCAGGCGATCGGCGGTCTCAGATCGCGGCGCGGCGCGATCGAAGCTGGTGGCGTACCGGAAGCGAAACCGCTCGGCACGGCGGAGGCATGGTCGCCGATGGCGGACCATGCCCGTGCGGGAACGCCCAAGTCATGATTGTGACCCGCACCGTGATGATGCGGCGTGGCCTTGTCGCTGTCGCCGGGAACTTCATCGCTGTCGCCCGGCGCATGACCGGCGGTCGTTCCATCGACCACCGTAGCGCAGACACCGACATCCGCCGCATAGGCGACCGACGACTGGACGCCGACCCAAAGGGTCAGCACCAGCATCAGACGTGCGACGATGGCGAGCAGCTTGCGCATAGGGCGAGGCACCTAAACGAAAACACCGGATGGGCAAAGGATCATTGCAATCCGTTACCCGTCAACGACCAGTTAGGCGTAAATGAACTGGCCCCGAGATATTTGGCGGCCATGTTATTTCATTACCGCAGGCAAGACTTGCGCCCGGTCCGGTTCGGCGTGGGCAGTGTTGCCGCGCAGCTCATCTGTCGCTTGTCGCAAAATCTGGAGGCCGCCCGATATCCCCAGCGCCGCCATGATCGCAGCGACGATCAGGTCGGGCCACTGCGTGCCGGTGCCCAGCACGCCGACTGCCGCCGCGAGTACCGCCAGATTGCCAATCGCGTCATTGCGCGAGCAAATCCACACCGAGCGCATGTTGGCGTCGCCCGACCGGTAGCGATACAACATCAGCGCGACCGCGCCGTTGGCGACCAGCGCGAGCGTGCCGACGATCCCCATCGTCTCGGCGCGGGGAACGCCGTCGCCGAATGCCGCCACGATCGTCGTCACCAGCACATAGAGGCCGAAAGCGAATATGGTAGCGCCCTTGAGCAACGCCGCGCGCGAACGCCAGCGCAACGCCATCCCGGCGACCCCGAGGCTGATCGCATAATTGGCGGCATCGCCCAGAAAGTCGAGCGCATCGGCCTGGAGCGCGCGCGACCCTGACGCCAGCCCGGCGACGATCTCGCCCGCAAACATCGCCGCGTTGATCGCAAGTGCGACCCACAGCACCCGTCGCCAGCGCTTGTCGGCTGTCGGATCGCGCGCGTCGGACGCGCAGCTGCTGCATACCATGTCATCCACCTCGACGGAGCGGGTCCGGCAACCCATATGCACCCTGAAGCCACTATAGGGTCAAGCGATGAAGATCGGTGAGATGGCGCGGGTTACCTCGACCAAGGTCGAGACGGTGCGCTATTATGAGCAGATCGGCCTGCTGCCTCCGCCGGCGCGTACCGCGGGGAATTATCGTGCGTATGACCGGACGCATCTTGCCCGGCTCTCGTTCATCCGCCGCGCGCGCGATTTGGGCTTCTCGCTCGATGCCGTGCGGGAGTTGCTCGACCTCGCCAACGACCGGATCGCCGACTGTGCCGCCGTCGATGCTCTTGCGAGCCAGCATCTTGCCGACGTCGATCGCAAGATGACCGATCTCGCGCGATTGCGCGAGCGATTGGCCGCACTGATAACGTCGTGCGCTGGCGGGGCGGTCACCGATTGCCGAATTCTTGAGGCTCTTAGCCCTGACCCTGGCGGTACGCCGAGCGCCGCCGCATCAACAAATAGGCCGCGGGAATAACAAGCATCGACAGCAGAGGCGCGGTCAGCATCCCGCCGATCATCGGTGCGGCGATCCGGCTCATCACTTCGGAGCCTGTGCCGGTGCCGAGCAGGATCGGCAGGAGTCCCGCCAGGATCACCGCGACCGTCATCGCCTTGGGGCGCACCCGCAGCAGCGCCCCTTCACGCACTGCTGTTTCGATCTGTTCGCCGCTAGGCGTCGGGCCGCGATCGGCGAGCGCGTGCTTGAGGTAGATCAGCATCACCACGCCGAACTCCGCCGATACGCCTGCCAGCGCGATGAACCCGACCCCGGTCGCGACAGACTGGTTGTAGCCGAGCAGGTAGAGCAGCCAGACCCCGCCGGTCAGCGCGAACGGCAGCGTGCCCATCACCAGCGCCGCCTCGTCGAGCCGCCGGAACGTCGCGTAGAGCAGCAGAAAGATGATCAGCAGCGTCGCCGGCACGACGATCTTCAGACGCTCGACCGCGCGCTGGAGGAACTCGAACTGGCCGGTGTAGCTGACGCTGATGCCGGGCGGCAGCTTCACCTTGGCGGCGATCGCTTGCTGGAGATTTCCGACTATGGTGGTGAGCGGCGCGCCGCGCCCGTCGACATAGATCCACGTCACCGGCCGACCGTTCTCGGTACGCAGCATCGGCGGGCCTTCGCTGATGGCGATGTCGGCGACCGTTCCGAGTGTGACCTGTTGCAGCGACGGAGTCAGGACCGGCAGGTTACGCAGGCCATCGATGCTGTCGCGCAGTTCGCGCGGATAGCGCACGCTGATCGGATAGCGCGCGAGCCCCTCGACCGTTTGGCCGACCGTCTCGCCGCCGATCGCGCTTGAGACGACCGACTGAACGTCGGCGACGTTCAGTCCATAGCGCGACGCCGCAGCACGATTGATGGTCACGTCGATGTAGCGCCCGCCGGTGAGGCGTTCGGCCAGCGCCGAACTCACCCCCGGCACGGTCTTCGCGACCTGTTCGATCTTCCGCGCGGTCGCGTCGATCTCGGCGAGGTTCGAGCCCGCCACCTTGATCCCAATCGGGCTCTTGATCCCCGTCGACAGCATGTCGATCCGGTTTCGGATCGGCGGGATCCAGAAATTGGCGAGGCCCGGCACCTTCACTGCTTGGTCGAGCTCGTCGATCAGCTTTTCCTGCGTCATGCCGTCCCGCCACTGGTCTCTCGGCTTGAACCGGATCGTCGTCTCGAACATCTCAAGCGGCGCGGGATCGGTCGCCGTGTCGGCACGGCCGGCCTTGCCGAACACGCTTTCCACTTCGGGCACGGTCTTGATCATGCGGTCGGTGAGCTGGAGCAGTTGCCCGGCCTTGGCAGTCGAGATGCCCGGGAGCGCCGAGGGCATATACAGCAGGTCGCCTTCGTTCATCTGCGGGATGAACTCGCCGCCGGATTGGCTGATCGGCCACAGGCTTGTCGCAAACACCAGCACCGCGATGACCAACGCCTGCTTCGGCCGCGCCAGCACCCAGTCAAGCGCAGGGCGATATGCGTGGGTGAGCACGCGGTTGATCGGGTTGGCGGATTCCGACGGAATGCGGCCGCGGATCAGATAGCCCATCAGCACCGGGATCAGCGTGATCGACAGGATTGCCGCACCCGCCATCGCATAGGTCTTGGTGAACGCCAGCGGCGCGAACAGCCGACCTTCCTGACCCTGGAGCGAGAAGATCGGCACGAACGAGAAGGTGATGATCAGCAGCGACAGGAATAGCGCCGGGCCAACCTCGACCGCCGCCGCCGTGATCACGCGCCAGCGATTCTCGCCCGTCAGCGTCTCGCCCGGATGATCGCGGTCCCAGTGTTCGAGATGCTTGTGCGCATTCTCGATCATCACCACCGCCGCGTCGACCATCGCGCCGATCGCGATCGCGATGCCGCCGAGCGACAGGATGTTGGCGTTCAGCCCCTGGACGCGCATCGCGATGAACGCGGCGAGAATGCCGAGCGGCAGCGTCAGGATGGCGACCAGCGCCGATCGCGCGTGCCACAGGAACAGCGCGCAGACGATCGCGACGACGATGAACTCCTCGATCAGCTTGCCGGTGAGGTTGTCGACCGCGCGGTCGATCAGCCCCGAGCGGTCGTACGTCGTGACGACCTCCACGCCGGGCGGCAGGCTGCGCTTCAACTCGTCGAGCTTGCTGCGAACCCCGTCGATAACCGCGCGCGCATTCTGGCCCTGGCGCATGACGATGACGCCGCCGGCGACTTCGCCTTGGCCGTTCAGTTCGGCGACACCGCGCCGCATATCCGGGCCGACCTGGACCGTCGCCACATCGCCGAGCGTTACCGGCGTGCCGCCCACGCTTTTCAACGGAATTGCGCGGAAATCGTCGAGCGAGGCGAGGTAGCCGGTCGAGCGGACGATATATTCGGCTTCGGCCATTTCGAGCACCGACCCGCCGCTCTCCTGATTGCCGCGCTTGAGCGCCTCGATCACCGATTCATGCGTGATGCCGTAGGAAGCAAGTTTCTGCGGATCGAGGATCACCTGATATTGGCGGACCATGCCGCCGATGCTCGCGACCTCGGCGACGCCCGGCACGGCCTTCAGTTCGTAGCGCAGGAACCAGTCCTGGATGCTGCGCAACTGGGCGAGATCATGCCGCCCGGTCCGGTCGACCAGCGCATATTCATAGATCCAGCCGACCCCGGTCGCGTCGGGGCCGAGCGATGCATTGGCGCCGTCGGGCAACCGGCCCTGCACCTGGCTCAGATACTCGAGCACGCGGCTGCGCGCCCAGTAAAGGTCGGTGCGATCCTCGAACAGCACATAGACGAAGCTGTCGCCGACGAACGAATAGCCGCGCACGACGCGCGCGCCGGGCACCGACAGCATCGTCGTGGCAATCGGATAGGTGACCTGATCCTCGACGATGCGCGGCGCCTGGCCCGGATAGGTGGTACGGATGATGACCTGCACGTCGGACAGATCGGGGAGCGCATCGACCGGGGTCGAGCGGAGCGCACCGATGCCGATCGCGACGAGCGCGAGCGCTGCCAGCAGTACGAGGATACGCGCCTTGACGGATGCCTCGATGATTCGCGCGATCACTTGCCTTCGCCCGCGATCGGCCGCGCCGCGATGCCGGTCAGGCTCGCCTCGCTGTCGAGCAGGAACTGGCCTGAAGCCACCACCTTCTCGCCAGCGGCGAGGCCGGCGACGATCTCGGTCTGGCCGCCGGCCTCGCGCCCGATGCGCACCTCGGCCGGTCGGAACCGGCCCTTGCCGTCAGCAAGCATCACCAGCGTGCGCTTGCCGGTGCGGATCACCGCCTCGCTCGGCACGAGCAGCGCGGTTCGCGACGTGTCGCCGAGATGGACCGTCGCAAACATACCGGGACGCAGACGCCCGTCGCGGTTGGACAGTTCGATGCGAACGGTCAGCGTGCGGCTGTCGGCCTGCGCGGTGGGGAGCACCGCAATCACACGGCCGTTGAAGCGTTCGCCGGGAAAGCCCGCCAGTTCGGCGGTCGCAGTCTGTCCTGGCCTGACGTCGGCGGCGCGCACCTCGGGAACGGCGGCGTTGAGCCATACGGTGCCGAGCCCGTTGACCTGGGCAAGCGTCTGCCCCGCGGCGAGCGTCACCCCGGCGCGCGCGTCGAGCGTCTGGATCACGCCGCCGATCGGGCTGCGGATCGTCGTCATGCCGCGGCCGCGCGCCGCGCCGCCCGGGATGCCGATCAGGCGCAGGCGCTGCGCGGCGGCGGCGATCAGCGCCCGGTCGCCGGTCTTGCGTACCGCATCATACTCGGCCTGTGCGCCGCCCCATTCGGGGACCAGCACGTCGGCAATTGGCGCGCCCGCGCGGATCACGTCGCCGGGCGCGCGACCATAGACGCGCTGCACGAAGCCGGCGGCGCGCGCCTGGATAATCGCCACGTCGCGCTGGTTGAAGTCGATCGCGCCGGTGACATCAAGCGAACCGGCGAGCGTCCCAGTGGTCGCGGTCACCAGCCGGATACCGAGATTTTGTATCGCAGCGGGATCGATCCTGACGCCGGGGGCGGCGCCTGGACCGCCGCTTTCATCGGCATATTTGGGAATGGTTTTCATGCCCATCGACGACAGCGAGTCCGCGTTGTCGTAATGTTCGGTCGGCACCATCGGATCGTAATAGTAGAGCGGCTTGCGTACTGCGTCGGTCGAAGCCGCGGCCGGCACACGCGATCCGGCGAGGTAGTAGCCACCTACACCGGCGGCGAGCGCGACAGCAGCGAGTGCGGCGGCCAGTTGCGAACGCTGGAGCGACGTCAGAGTCATCGGTCGACACTCCCGAATAGCAGGTTCAGCCGCGCACCGTCCGCGGCGACGGTGGCTTCGCGATCGAGCGTGGTGAGGATCGCATCAGCGAGCGTGGCGTGGGCATCGACGAGATCGACCAGCCCGGCGCGCCCCGCGGCATAGCTGCCTGTCTCCAGCGTGACGCGCTCCTGCGCGAGCGGTTGGAGCACGTCTCGCGCGCGCAGCCATTGATCGTGATGCATCACATGGTCGGCGAGCCCCGCCTCGAGATCGGCGGTCAGCGCGCGGCGCGTCGCGTCGGTCTCGGCGCGGGCGCTGCCCGCTTCGGCGGCACGTGCGGCGATGAGCGGATCCTGACGGTGCTTTTTGAACAGTGGGAGTCCGATCGTCACCCCGGCCGAGACATAGTCGCCGAAGCGCGGATCGCGGCGCTGATAGGAAAGGTCGACCCCGAAATCCGGGCGGCGTTCGGCTTGGGCGAGCCGCAGGTCGGCGTCGGCGCGGCCGACTTGGGCGGCTTGCAGGATGAGCGAGGGATGACGTTCGAGGATAGCCCGAAGCCGCGCCGGATCGACCGCGAGGTTCGGCATGGCGCCCGCAATTTCGGGCGCGGCCTCGCTGGTCCAGCGAGTTAGCTCCGCCTTGGCGCGCGCTACCGCCGACACCAGTTCGTCGCGTCGGTCCTGCAACCGCGCCATCGCCTCGCGGCCCGCCAGCGTCTGCGCCGGCCGCGCGCTCCCCGACGCGACGGCGCTGGGCGACGTGCGCACGAAGCGGCCAAGCCGCGCCAACACATCATCAAGTGCAGCCAGCCGCCGCTCAGCATAGGCGAGAGTGATCCAAGCGACCGCAGTCTGCACGGCGACGACACGGACTTCGGCCAGCGTCCCTGCCTCCGCCACGGCAATTTCGGCATCAGCGCGCCCGCGCTGTGCATGGCGTTTGGCCAGATTGGGAATGTCCTGCGAGACGCCGACCCTCGCCCAAGTGAAATTGTCGCGCGACGGCTCGAACGCCAGCGGCCCCGAGATCGGGAAGCTGTCGATGCCGAGCGCCAGCTTGGGATCGGGCAGTTGTCCCGCCCCGGCGCGCGACGCGCGCGAAGCATCCGTGCCGAGCACCTTGGCCTTCACAGAAGGGGCGCTGGCCTGCGCCTTGGCCAGCGCGGCTTCGAAGGTCAGCGGCCCGGCCACGGCGGGCTGGCCGCCGATCATGGCTGCCAGGCAGCCGAACGCGCACGCGGCGCGCCTTTGGGTGGTTCCCATCGTGTCATTTCCCGAATCCGAGGTCATGCGGCGCTGGACCCGGCGCGTAAGCGCCGGATCGCGTGCGAAACACGCGCGCCTGTCGAAGTCAGATCAGGATTGAGGGTGGTTCGGGCTCTGGCGGGGTCGATCGACCGCGCAGTGTCGCAACGACAGCCAGTCCATTCTGGCGCTCGCTGGCCAGAGGGGCCGAAAACGCGGACGAACTGTCCCCCAACATGAAGGGCGCACCGGCCGCCATCATTGCGACGCATCCAGCCATCCCGCACTTGCAGGGTTTGGGTGTCGCATCCCTGCTCATCGCCTCGGTGCAGTCTGGCATCGTCGCCATCGCTGCCTGTGACATCTGCGCCATGCTCATGGTCGCCATCGCCGGCGTGAGCGCCTGCGCAGGCTGGACGGCGATGCCGATCACCACACCGATCAAAAGCAGGAAGGTCGCAAATCGTTTCACCGGTTCATCCTGCGGTCGCTCCGACGGAGTGTCAATCGAGCCGCACTGTTAGTCATTCGCTGCGCACGCGCATTGGTTACGTGATCATCGGATGCCGTCAGGCGGCCAACCTCATGAGTTTGCCCACCGACGTGGTCGTAATGCTTGTCACATTATCCACCGTGGCGCGCGAATACGCGGCGTCCGACTGAGCCGAATGCGATGACATCGTAGCGCTGGACATGCATGCCGGGCATCTCCATTCCCGGCGAGCCGAGCGGCATGCCGGCCACCGCGAGCCCGCTGACGCCCTTGGGGCGGGTAGCGAGGGCCCGTTTCATGTCGGCGATCGGGACGTGACCCTCAAACGTCATCCCGTCGATCACCGCCGTATGACAGGAGGCGAGGTCCGCCGGCACGCCCCGCGCCTTCTGGAACGCGGCGCGGTTGCCATCATCGACTATCTTTACCGCCCGGCCGAACTGCGCCTTCACCTGCGCGGCCCATTTCCCACAGCAGCCGCAGCCCGGATCGCGGTGCACCAACACCGGTCCGGCGGCGACGGCAGCCGCGGACGCCAGAGCGAACGCTGCGGCGAGGAGGCGGAGCTTCATCATCTAATCATCCTAATGCGGCTGCCCTCCGCCGTCCACGCGGCGGAGAGAAGCATGGTCACTGAGCCCGCTTGCCGTTTGTGCGGAGCCAAGCGGTGAGCTCGCCGATCTCGCGGGTCTGCTCGGCGATGGACTTGGTCGCCATCATTCGCACCTTTGGGTCCTTGGTTTCGCTGAGGACGATGCGCGACATCGCGACGGCGCCGCGATGGTGCTCGATCATTTTGCGCACCCACGTTTCGGTAGCGTCCACGCCGGTCGCGCCCATCATCTTGTGATGCATGTCCATCTCGGCGGGCGGGTACGGGTTGGCGGGTGTCGGCTTCATCATCTGGCCCATGTCCATCTTCGAATGGTCCATGCCCTGCATCTGCGCGGCGACGGGTGTCGCGACGATGGCGGCTGCAAGCGCCAACACGGTGGTCATCTTCATCATTTCGCTCCTGCGTCTCCCCGCTCGAGGGCAATACGCAGTGGGAGCCCGCCCCCCTCGTCCCAATACACTGCGTGTTGACGTTAATCCGGCTTGAGCGATCACCTCCGCTGGAGGATCACCTCCATCTGGTCGATCTCCTCGCGCTGCGACTTGATGATGGCACCGCAGAGCGCCTGCACCTCCGGATCCTTCAGCGAGGCTTCGCGGCACATCAGGATTGCCCCCGAGTGATGCGGAATCATCGATCGCAGGAACGCGGTGTCGCCAATCGTGGTCTGGGTGCGGATCAGCGCGAACGAGCCGAGGAAAGCGGCGACGGAGATGGCGAGGACGGCGGCGTTCACCGTCTTGTTGGGAAACATATGGCCCATGGCCAGGATCATGAGGATCACCATCGGGGCGACCATCATGAGCGTCATGTAGACCATGTTGAGGTTGTTGTAGAAGCTGCTGAGCCCGTCGATCATGACGAACATCACCAGATACATGATGACGCCGCTGATCGCGGTCTGGACGGCGAGGCTGACGTAGGCGTTCTTCATTTCCTTGGCTTCCATGTCGACTCTCCTGCTCCACTTCGTTGGATCGCCAAGTGTTGCTGCGTCCCGATGCCTCATTGCGATGGCGGACGCCTCGCACTGTTGTGCATCGACACGATCCGCCAGTCGCCGCCGACCTTGCGCAGCACGCTCGTGGCGACGCCGAGACGGTCGGCTGCCTCGCCCGTGTTGGGCACGATGCGGTAGCGGTATGTTTCAGTCGCGAGCGCGACCGCACCGACGAAGCGAACGTCGATCTTGTAATCGGAGAAGACGAACGATCGGAAAGCCTTCAGTTCGGGGCCGAGATGATGCGCGAGGTAGTTCGTATAGGTCCCCTCCGCGCCGCCCGTCTCGAAGATCTGCGAGTCCTGCGTAAACAGCCGCTCGGTGCCATTCGGATCGAGCCGTTCGATGGCCGCCTTATACTGCGCGAGCACGGTGACGACCGCACGCGTGTCGGCAGCGCGGCCCGCCGGTTGCGCCGTCGAGGAAGCCGGCAGCACGACGGCGATAGCGGCGAATGTCATCATCGAATTGCGCATGCTGAACTCTCCTGATCGATGTCCTCAGTCGGCGGCGTTTCGTCACGTCGCGCGCTTCCCGCACGCGGCGTGTTCCGTGATTGGAGACGCGTCAGAACCACAGCCGGATACCTGCGACCAGGCTGGTCACGGTGGGATCCTCGCCGTCGGCCCGGGCGTAGCGCGCTGTCCGACCCGTCTTCGCTTCGTAGGACACGCCGACGTAAGGCGCGAACTTGCGGCTGATGTCGTAGCGCAGCCGGAGGCCCAATTCCGCGCTCGACAGTCCCGCGCCGGTCCGGGTCTCCGGCACGTCCTGCGCGGCGAGGTTGAACTCGACGCGCGGCTGGAGGACGAACCGCTGCGTGAGGCGCTGGTCGTAGTAGCCCTCCAGCCGTCCAAGCAGGTCGCCCTTGTCCGACAGGAACGCCGCGCCCTCGACCTCGAACCAGTATGGCGCCAGCCCTTCGAACCCGACCGTCGCGTATGTCGTCGGTCGACCCGGCTCGAAGTCGTGGCGGACGCCGGCCTGCAGATTGAAGTATGGCCCGATCGCGCGGCTGTAGAGCGCCTGGATCTCGGCGCTCTCGACCCCCTCTCGGAACGCGCCCTCTCCTTCCGACTTGAGCGTCAGCCGGTTGATGTCGCCGCCAAACCACGCCTCGCCGTCCCAGCGATAGCCGTCGCGGCCCTTGCGCGCCTGGTATTCCGCCAGGTTGAACATGACCTGATAGAACGATTGGCCGCCGCTCTCGTGCATCATCACGTCGCGCGACCGTTCCATCTCACCGGCCGGAAACTGCCGGTCGGCGTAGTGATCCATCGGCGGCTGTGGCGCGGGCGCGTTGCCGGCTGGCAGCGCGGTGCCGATCGGCTGCATCTGCATGCCCGGCATCGCCCCGTGGTCCATGCCCTGCATTTGTCCGCCGTCAGTCTTCATGCCCGGCATCGCGCCATGGTCCATCTGTCCGGCGGGTGCGGCTGGCGCAGGCTGCCCGTGTGACGAATGATCCATTGCCTGTCCCGCAGGCGGCGCGGTGGTCGGTGCCGCGCCGTGAGCGGAATGGTCCATGCCCGGCATGTCATCGGCCGGCGGCGTAGCGGTCGCCCTGCGGGGCGGAACAGGCTTGCGCGCGGCGGGCGTGGCCGGCGTGGCCTTCCTCGTCGTCGCCTTCCTGGGCACCGCTTTCGTCTGCGGCGCCTTCTTGGCCGGCGCGGGCATCGTCATCCCGGGCATGTTGTGCATCGAATGGTCCTGCGCGATTGCCGGGGCGGCGATCACGATTGCGGTGCTGGCCGCGAACGCGGCGGCAAGCCGGATCATGCCGCCTCTCCCTTTGGCCGGACGCTGACGATGCGCATCATCCCGGCGTGCATGTGGTAGAGCAGGTGGCAGTGGAACGCCCAGTCGCCGACCGCGTCGGCGGTGAAGTCCCACGTCACCTTCCCGCCCGGCTGGACGATCACGGTGTGCTTGCGGGGGCCATGGTCGCCATGCCCGGTTACCAGCTCGAAGAAGTGGCCGTGGATGTGGATCGGGTGGCCCATCATGCTGTCGTTGATCAGGTTCACGCGCACGCGCTCGCCCTCGACGAACGGGATCGGCATGTGCACGTCGGACATCTTCTCCCCGTCGAACGACCACATGAAGCGCTCCATGTTGCCGGTCAGGTGGATGTCGATGCTGCGCGACGGCGCGCGAACGTCCGGATTGCGCTCGAGCGACATCAGGTCGCGGTAGGTCAGCACCTTGTGGCCCACGTCCTCGAGCCCCTGGCCGGGCTCGCCGGTGCGATCCATCGGCATCGGCGAGATGGTCTGGACGCCGGGCGTCCGCTTCACCTGCGGCGCATTGGCAAAGTCGCGCATCTTCATCGCGCCCATGTCCATCGATCCATGGTCCCTGCCGGCCATGCCGCCCGACTGCGCCGGCATCGCGCCGTGATCCATTCCGGCCATACCACCCGAGGATGCAGCCGCGGCACCATGATCCATTCCGGCCATGGTCGAGTGGTCCATCGGCATCGCGCCATGATCCATCCCGCTCATCGCCGCGGCGCCTGCCGCCAGTGCGCGGGTCGCCAGCTTCGCCGACGGATTCTTTTCCGCCGTCGGATCGACGCCGCGCATCGCACCGCCGGACATATCCATCCCGCCCATGCTGCCGCTCGACATGTCCATGCCCGGCATCTCGCCGTGCCCCATCGACATGTCGCCCATGCCCATGTCCTTCATGGTCGCGAGCGGCCGCTTGCGCAGCGGTGGCACCTCGGCCGCCATCCCGGGGCGTGGCGCCAATGTGGCGCGCGCCATGCCCGAGCGGTCGATCGACTCGCCGACCAGCGTGAACGCCCTGTCCTCTGTCGGCGTGACGATGACGTCATAGGTCTCGGCCACACCGATCTGGAACTCGTCGACCTCGACCGGCATCACGTTCTGCCCGTCGGCCTGGACGACGGTCAGCCGCAGCCCCGGGATGCGGACGTTGAAGGTCGTCATCGCCGAGGCGTTGATGACGCGCAGGCGCACGCGCTGGCCCGGTGTGAACAGCGCCGTCCAGTTGTCGAAGGGGCCGTGTCCGTTGACGAGGTAGGTGTAGGCAGGGCCGGTCGCGTCGGAGATGTCGGTCGGATCCATCCGCATCCTGCCCCAGTCGACGCGTTCCTTGAGCGGCTGGTCGCGGCCCGCCAGCAGGCCGGCGAGCGTCTGCCGCTGGAAGTTGAAATGGCCCGGATCGACCTTCATCCGCCGGAAGATGGATTCGGGCGAGAGTTGGCTGTGGTCGGACAGCACGACGACGTGCTCGCGGTCGGACTTCACCGGATCCTCACCCGCCGGGTCGATCACGATCGGCCCATAGTGACCGAGCTGTTCCTGCAGGCCCGAATGGCTGTGATACCAGTAGGTGCCGTTCTGCCGAATCGGGAACTCGTAGAGATAGCTCGACCGCGGCCGGATGCCGGGAAAGGAGACCCCCGGCACGCCGTCGTGCTGCGGCGGGACCAGCAGCCCGTGCCAGTGGATCGAGCTGTCCTCGTCGAGGTCGTTGACGACGTTCAGGCGGACGGTCTGCCCCTCGCGCAGCCGGATCAGCGGCGCGGGCACGGTCCCGTTGATGCCGATCGCCTTCGACGTGCGGCCGTCGATGGTCATCGTCTGCCGCGCGATCCTGAGGGTGATGTCGTTGCCCGACACCACCGGCAACGGCGACGTCAGCCCGGGCGACACGGTCTGCGCCCATGCCGGCAGGTAGGCTCCGAGCGCGAGGCCCGCGCCGCCGAAGCCTGCGCCCTTGATGAGCGCGCGTCGATCGATCGTCTGGTTCATTCGGGATTCCGGCGTTGGCGAGGTTGGTGTTCATTCGGTGCTACGCAGCGGAGCGCGTCGCCCCTCAAACGATTGACCTCTCTGCGATATCGGGTCTGACATCGTGACAGGGTCAACCCCACTGAACGACGAGCGGGATTCGGAGCGCCAGTGAGCAGAGTTTCCATCCGACGTAGCGCTGCAGTAGTGTTGCAATCGTTGAATTGCTTGAATAATTTTATCCCGACTCAAGCCAGGAGGACGACATGCGCGATGACGACATCAGCTATTATAGTGTACGCCTCGAGCAAGAGCGCGAGCGGGCCAAGGCTTGCGAAGACCCCACCGTCGCCCATGCTCATCTGAGAATGGCCGAGGAATATGCCAGGATGCTAGACCACCGGCTTCCCCTAGCCACTGCGCGAGATCAGCTGCAGCCCGCGTAGTTGCGCAGAACTCATGTTGGCCGATTTTCTAAGCTGACCAAGCGTTGGGGCGGTTATTCGCGACGTCTGACACGGTCGAGGCAGTTCAATGTCCGGCAGGCGGATGGCGCGCGAGAATCTCTGCAAGCCGGATGCGGGCGCGCCTTAGGCGTGTCTCCACGGCCTTCTCCGTAATCGCCAGCACCGACGCCGTGTCGGCCTGGCTCATGCCCTCGACCGAATGCAGGACGAGCGGTTCGCGCAGGGCGGTCGGCAGCTCGGTGATCGCCTGCCGAAGCCGTTCGAGCTCCTGCCGGTCGGCAGCCGCCACGTCGATGCCGGGTGCGTCGGACGCGAGTTCGCCGGCGACCTCGTCGATCGGCCGTGCGAATGCGAAGAACCTTCGCACGGTCCGGCGCCGCGCCCAGTCCCGGCACTTGTTCAGCGCGATCACCGACAGCCATGCAGCCATCGGGCGCGACGGGTCGAAGCGGCGCAGCGCGCCGTGGGCGGAGATGAAGGTCTCCTGCACCAGGTCCAGCGCCTCGTCGGGGTCCGATACGTTGCCGACGATCAGGCGGTAGACCTGGCTGCTGTGGCGGCGGACGATCTCGCGGAAGGCCGCTTCCCCGCCAACCGCCGCGAGGGCCGCGAGCTCCCCGTCCGAGAGCGCGCCATAGTCGGACTTCACCGCGCGTCGGCGGTGAGCGACCTGACCACCGCGCGGTCGAAGGTGGCGGCCTGGTCGGGACGCAGGACCTGACGCATCGCGAAGATGTGCGCGAGCGTCTCCTTCTGGAGTTCGCCCATCGTGCGGTGCGAGGCGTCGATTGCCGCCACGACCCTTGGACCGTTGCCGTGCTCCGCTGCGATCGCCTCGGCGAGCCGCGCGTTGTGCGCGCGCATTTCCAGTTCGAGGGCACGACGCCGCACGGCGAATTGCTGCTCAAGGAGTTCGATGCGGGCTTCCTGGCTACCGTCCAGCTTCAGCTCATGATGCAGTACCTCGTGCAGCTCGGAACCACGCGCCTGATGCGCCGGGATGAACGTCCGGCCGATCCAGACGCCCGCGACCGCCGCCAGGAAGGCGACGACAACGACGATGGCGAGCCGCCAGGTCCTCACTGGTCGGTCATCAGCAGCGTGGAGGGTGCGAGCGGCGCGGCGGCGCCGAATGGCGCGAGCGGCGCGGCGGATGCGGGCGGCGTTCCGGGGCCTGCGGCCAGCGCGCCGAGGGCGATCGCGCCGACGCCGGCGATTCCGGCCATCCGGATGCCGGCGCGCGAATCCCGGCGAGCCCGGATGCCGCTCAGAATCGCGCCGTCGATCCCGTCGAGCCCGGGATGGTCGGCGGCGCTCAGCCGTCGCAGCGCGCCGTCCAGATCTGTCGTCATCATCCTCTCTCCGTGTCCTTCACCGGTGGATTACGCATGCGTTGGCGTTCGCCCTCACCATTAGACGAGATAAGGGCTTAAAGTCCCGTCCGCGTTCGATAGTCGAACACATTTTCGAGGGCCGGGATCATCCGGCGCGTATCGAACGTGCCGGCGGTTGGCCGGAGCCAAGGAGTTGCAACATGCGTATCGGCATTCTCGCGGCGGTGGCCGCGCTCGCCACGGCGAGCCCCGCCCTCGCCCATCCCAAGCTGGTGTCGGCGACGCCTGCGCCCAACGCGTCGGTCGCCGCGACAGGCAGGCTACAGCTGACTTTCTCGGAACCGCTGGTCGCCAAGTTTTCCGGCGTGGAGCTCGTCATGACCGACATGCCGGGCATGAAGATGTCGACGCCGATGAAGATGACGGCGAGTACCGCAGTGGGTCCGGACGGGAAGACCGTGGTCGTCACGCTCGCCAAGCCGCTGCCGCGCGGCACCTACAGGCTCGATTGGCACGTCGTGTCGTCCGACACCCACCGTGTAAAGGGCAGCTACGGCTTCATGGTTCGGTGACGATGGAATTGCTGAACGTCGCCGTCCGGTTCGGACTCTATTTCGTCCTGGCGGCGGCGTTTGGCATCCCCCTCTTCGCGCTATACTCGCCGGGCGTGCGCGACGCGCTGCCACTGCGCGTGGTCTTGGCGATGTCGGGCGCGGCGGGATTGATCCTCTCCGCCATCGGCCTTCTCGTCGTGGTGGCGTCGATGGGCGGCACCGGCATCGCCGGAGTCGACGTCGATGGCATCGCGGCCGTTCTGACGGGAATGTCGCTCGGAATGGCGTGGTTCGCCCGCGTGGCGGGTCTCCTGGCGGTCGTCGCTGCGGCGGCGGCCTGGCGCCGCAGCGCGCCCGCGATGCTGGCGCTGGCGTCGCTGGGCGGCGGCGTCGCCATCGCGAGTCTGGCATGGTCTGGACACGGGGTAATGGACCAGGGACCGCTGGGCTGGTTCCATCTCGTCGCAGACATAGGGCATCTGCTTGCCGCCGGTGCATGGGCGGGCGCGCTGATGTCGCTGCTCTTCCTCGTTACCCGTTTGCAGATCCGCATCAGCGCGGGTGATGTCTCCGCCACGCACCGGGCGCTCGACGGCTTCTCACGCGTCGGCACGTCGGTCGTCGGCGTTATCGTGGTGACTGGCATCGCCAACTCCTGGCTTCTCGTCGGCCCGGCGAACGTCGCGGCGCTGCCGGCGACCACTTATGGACAGTTGCTGATTGCCAAGATCGCCGTGTTCGCCGCCATGCTCGGCCTGGCTGCTGCTAACCGGTTCAGGCTAACTCCCTGGCTCGCCGGAAGCGGTGTCGCCGACGATTGGTCGGGAGCGGTCACCGCGTTGCGGGCAAGTCTCGCGGCCGAGACGGCGTGCCTGGTCGCGGTGCTGGCACTGGTCTCATGGCTGGGAACGATCGAACCCTCGTCAATGCCCGTTTGAGTTCCTCGCCCGGCGGGACGGCTGCGTTGCGAACCCACTCGTTCGCCAAGCGGAAGCGCTGCGAATTCGAGCTTGGTGAAACCAGCGACTCGAAACCCGACTCGAGTTGGAATCGGCCAGCTGGATACACCGCCGACGACGTCTTTACCCGAAAGGGCCCTGATCGCTCGCTGTGGTTAAATTGCGTCTGATCGCGCCCGGACGAAAAAAAGTAATCGTTCGGCTTGAACCGCGAGGGGTGTCGCAATCGCGTGCGTATAGCAACGAGACTTCGCCCACGGCGTAAGCGCCTAAGCAATTGATTTTCAAGACAATTTATTCTTGACCTGTATATACAGATGATGTTCTTTCTCCGCATCGGGCTAGGATGCCGGGGGACAATCAATGAAGCTAGCGACCGCACTTCTCGCCGCCACGATGCTGGGCGGCATCGCACCCGCCTATGGGCAGACCACCAAATCGACCGACGCCGCGCAGCCGAGTGCGGAAGGTCAGGAGGCCGCGCCGGGTGGCGACATCCTGGTGACCGGCAGCCGCATCCGCCGTCAGGACATCGCTGGCGTCGGACCCGCGACGGTGGTTTCAGCCGAGCAGATCGAAAGCACCGGCATCGTCAACGTCGAGACGCTGCTGCAGCGGCTTCCCGCCAACGCCGGCTTTGCGGGTAACCAGACGTCGGCCTATTGGACGGGGAACGGCTACGGCACCGCGCAGGTCAACCTTCGCGGTCTGGGTATCAAGCGCACGCTCGTCCTGCTCAACAACCGCCGTCTCGTGGCCGGCGGAACCGGCGCGAACTCGTCACCCGACCTGAACATGATACCGGTGGTCGCGCTGGCGCGGACCGACGTCCTGAAGGACGGCGCCTCGGCGATCTACGGTGCCGATGCGATGGCCGGCGTAGTGAATCTGATCACACGCACCGACTACAACGGCCTCGGAATCAGCGGCCGCAGCGGCATCACCGAGCGCGGCGACGGCGGCGACTACACGATCGACCTGCTGTGGGGCATGCGCGGCGATCGTGGCGGCATCCTTGCGGCGGCGACCTATCAGAAGACCGAACCGGTCAACATGGCCACGCGTGCGCCGTGCTCGCTCGCGGAGACGACGCCGGGCTCGCTCAGCTGCGTCAACAGCGCATCGACGATCGGTGGACGCGCGGTGCTCCCCAATGGACAGCAGATCAACTTCAACCAGGTGCCCGGCGGCAACGGCAATTTCTTCGAGCCCTACAGCGCGGCCAAGCATAACTTCAACTCGAACCCGTTCCTTTATGCGGTGAGTCCGATCGAGCGCATCACGACGGCCGTGTTCGGCGACTACGAACTCACCGACGGCCTGCAGGCGTTCGGCGAGTTCCTCTACACGCACCGCAAGTCGGACCAGATCGCGACGCCCGGCACGCTGCGGAACCTCGCGATCTCGGCCACGAATCCGACTAACCCGACGGGCCAGAACATCGTGCTCGTTCAGCGCCGACTGGCAGAGCCAGGGCCGCGCCAGTTCTTCCAGCGGACCGACACCTATCAGGGCACGCTCGGCTTCCGGGGCAAGTTCGCCAATGACTGGGCGTGGGAGGTGGCGGGTGCGTATGGCCGCAACACCGGGATCGACGGTTCGACCAACATCGCGAACCTTCAGCGCGTCGGCAACACTATCGACACGTCGAAGTGCAGCCTTGCGCCCGGCGCCGCGATCCCATGCGGGGACTATCTCGGCTTCGGCGACCTGACGCCCCAAGTGCTGAACTACATCCTCTTCACCTCGCGCGACACCGGCGGCAATTCGCTGCTGTCGGTGACGGCCGACCTGAACGGAGACCTGTTCCGGCTGCCTGCCGGCGCGGTGTCGTTCGCGACGGGCGTGACGTATCGGCAGGAGAAGGGTTGGCGCAATCCCGATCCGCTGACGGTCGCGGGCATCGCCAACACCAACCAGCAGTCGCCGATCTCGGGTTCGACCAAGGCCAAGGAGGCGTATCTCGAAGTCTCGGTGCCGGTGCTGGCGAACACGCCGTTCTTCCGCGCGCTGACCCTCGACGGCGCAGTGCGCTATTCGGACTACGACCTTTTCGGCAGCGACTGGAACTACAAGTTCAGCGCCGACTGGATGATCACCGAGGGCGTCCGCGTGCGCGGCACTTACGGAACTGGCTTCCGCGTGCCCAATGTCCCGGAGCTGTTCGGCGGCGTCTCCGAGGGCAACCTCACGACCTCCGATCCCTGCAGCCGCTACGGCACGAGCACCAACGCGACCCTCGTCGCCAACTGCCGCGCGTCGGGCGTGCCCGCGAACTACGTCCAGCTCGGCACCACGATCCTCACGACCGTCGGCGGCAACCAGAACCTCCGGCCCGAGACGTCGAAGAGCTGGACGGTCGGAACCGTCATCCAGCCGCGCGGGATCATTCCCGGCCTGTCGCTGACCGCCGACTGGTTCGACATCGACATCACCGGCGCGATCCGCGCGATCCCGGGATCGACGAAGCTCGCGGTCTGCTACGCCAGCGCCAATCTCTCCAGCCCGTTCTGCAAGGACTTCGTCCGCAGCCCGCTCACCGGCGAGGTCACCGCACTTTCGGCGCAGCCGATCAACACCGGCCTCGAGCGCATGAGCGGTCTCGATCTCGGCCTCGTCTACGGGCATACGCTCGGCCGCCTTGAATTGCAGATCGATCTCAACGCGACCTATCTCAACGAATATGTCGTCGAGCCATTCCCCGGCGGCGCGCCGATCATCTTCGACGGGCGCATCGGCGGCGGCAATGGCGGCTATCCGAAGTGGCGCGGCTACGGCGTCGCCACGGCAAAGCAGGACGGCGTCGCGTTGACCTGGTCCACGCAGTGGATCGGCAAGGCGCAAGACTTCAACGCCGCGCCCACCGCGATCGGGTATCGTACGCCCGACATCTTCTACCACAATGCGCAGATCGCGTTCGAGGTGGACGCCAAGACGCGGTTCCAGATCGGCGTCGACAACCTCTTCGACACCATGGCGCCGTATATCCCGAGCTTCACCGACGGCAATACCGACACGATGACCTACGACCTTCTCCGCCGACGCTTCTACGTCGGCTTCCGCACGGCCTTCTGACCGTCATGGGCGCGGTAAGATGGCCGCTGGTCGTCCGCCGGACGCACAAGTGGATCGCGTTGTTCGTCGGCATCCAGGTCGTGCTGTGGACGGCGACCGGCTTCTACATGGTGGTCGTCCACATCGACACGATCCACGGCGATCACCTAGTCAAGTCGGCGCCGGCGTCACGGTTCGCGACTGTCGGCGTCGTCCCGCCGGCAAGCGTGGCCGCAGCATTGCCCGGTGCGACCGAGGTGCGGCTGCAGCAGCGGCTCGGCCGTCCGATCTGGCGCGTCCAGTCGCCGGAAGGGGCCGTCTCGTTCGACGCCGCGTCCGGCGCGCGCCTCGGTGAACTGACTGAGGCGGACGTCCGACAGGCTGCGCGGTCTTTCTACGCGGGCGACGGCGCCATCGTTCGAGCCACGCGGCTCACTGCGGCGCAGCAGGAGATGGGCAATCGCAAGCCGCCCTACTGGCAGGTCGAGTTCGCTGGCTGGAACCGCCCCACGCTCTATATCGCGCCAGTGACCGGCGAATTGCTGGCCAAGCGGCACCTGCTGTGGCGGGTGTTCGACTTCGCCTGGATGCTCCACATCATGGATTACCAGGCGCGCACCGACGTCAACAATCCGCTGCTCCGCGTGGCGACCTGGAGCGCCTTCGCCATGGCGTTGAGCGGCGCATGGCTGCTGGTCTGGTCGTTCCCGCGTCGCAGGAAGAAGGCCAAGCGATGAAACGCCTGCGACTATCCCCGCTGCTGTTCCGACGCATCCACAAATGGGTCGGGCTGATCATCGGCCTGCAGTTCGTGCTGTGGTCGCTCAGCGGCTCGATGATGGCGCTGCTGGACGCCGACGCCGTGGGCGGGCACGACGGACCGGCCGTCCACGCGATGCCGGTCGCGACCGGCGGCTTGCGCGATCCGGCGCTGGTCACCGGCGGCCGACCCGTGTCGGCGTTCGTCCTGCGCGCGGTCGCCGGGCGGCCGGTGTACGAGATCACCGACGCGGCCGGCACACGCCTTGTCGATGCCGTCGCCGGAACGCCGGTCAGCGTCGATCGGCTGCTGGCCCGCAAAATCGCGGCCGCCGGCATGTCCACCCCTGTCACGCGCGTCTCGCTTCTCGCCAAGGCGAACCTGGAGGCGCGTGAGCACGCCGGGCCGATGTGGCGTGTCGATTTCGCCGACCCGGAGAATTCCAGCGCCTACGTCTCCGCCACCGACGGGCGCCATCTGGTGACCCGGGGCGACACATGGCGGACGTGGGACTTCTTCTGGATGCTCCACAACATGGACTATGCGAACCGCACCAGCTTCAACCATCCGCTGATCATCGTCGTCGCGTTCTGCGTGCTGTGGCTGTCGGGCACCGGCTTCTACCTATTGTTCAAGAGCTTCCGGAAATCCGACTTCCGGTGGCTCAGGCGGCAGAGGCCCGTCCAGACGCCGGTACGCGCGACCGACTGGGTCTAGCCGGCGCCGACCTCGAATGCGGCGGTCAGTTCGTAGCGGTCCGCCGGGTGCGTCAGGATCGCGTGCGACACGAGCTTCGACCGGCTCCAGGTGCGTCGCGTCATGACCAGCACCGGCTCGTCGTCCTCCATGCCCAGCAGCGTCCGCGTCGCCTCGTCGGGCATGCGCGCGGTGACCCGGTGCTCGACCCGTTCGAGCGGCGCGACGCGCGTGAGATATTCGTTCGGCGTGATCGCATGGAAGTCCATCTGGCCGTAGAGCGGCGCGGCAGATGCGAGGACGAAGCGCTCCTCGAGCTGGATCGGGAACTCTGCTTCGTGATGCACGATGAGGCTGTGGAACACCGCCGTGCCCGGCCGCACGCCCAGCAGCGCGGCGATCTTGGCTTCGGCGCCTAGCGCGTCGTTGCCGAGGACGCGGGAGCGGTATGCGTGACCTCGCGACCTGACCTCGTCCGCGATGTTGCGAATCTCGATCATGTGCCCGATCGGCTTCGGGTCGGCGATGTAGGTCCCTGCACCGGCCCGACGAACGAGTAGGCCGGCGGCGGTCAGTTCGCGCAGCGCGCGATTGGCGGTCATGCGCGACACGCCGAACTGCGCGACGATCTCGGCTTCGGACAACACTCTGTCGCCTGGCTGAAGATTGCCCGCCTTCAGTCCGTCGACGATGAAGCGCTTGATCTGCTGGTACCGCGGCGATGCCTTCTCTCCGGCGGCTGCCAGGACCATCGATTCGTCGTCGATCACACCCGCAACCTCATGATTCCCGCCCGCAACCTGTGTGTACAGCTTGTGCTCGGGCCCGCCATCTTCAAATCGCACGCGATTGAGGCGCTTGAGAGCGGCGCCAACGCAAGGGGGGCGCGGGCATCCTAGAAGACGTGTCGCGCGATCGTCGTCACCTGCGCTACCAACGGCACTGCGCTTGACCACAACGAGGACGCTCCACCTTGCCCATCCACGTCGAACCGAACACGCGGCTCGCCTTCTCCATCGCCGAGAATCCGGGGGTTTACGCCCTGCTGCTCGGCTCCGGCGTGTCTCGATCGGCCGAGATACCGACCGGCTGGGACGTCGTCGTCGACCTGATCCGGCGCATCGCCGCCGCAGAGGGCGTGACCGAGGTCGCCGATTGGGGTCAGTGGCACCGCGACCGGTTCGGGACGGAGCCGAGCTATTCGGACCTGCTCGACGCGCTCTCGCTCACGCCGGCCGAGCGCCGCTCCGTGTTGCATCGCTACATCGAGCCATCGGCGGAGGACCTCGAGGCAGGACGTCGCGTGCCGACGCCCGCGCACCACGCGGTCGCGAGGCTGGTGCGCGACGGATTCGTTCGTGTCATCGTTACGACGAACTTCGATCGGCTGCTCGAGACCGCCCTGTCCGCAGTCGGTGTCGAGGCGGCGGTGATCAAGTCCGTCGACGACCTCGCGGGGGCGAGTCCGCTCGTGCATGGCAGATGCACAATCGTGAAGATCCACGGCGACTATCTCGACAACCGTATCCTCAATACCGATGGCGAGCTCGCTGCCTATCCGGGTGAATACGATCGGCTTTTGGATCGCATCCTCGACGACTATGGTCTCGTCGTGGCGGGCTGGTCAGGTGACTGGGATCCCGGCCTGCGCGCCGCGATCGCGCGGGCGCCGAACCGGCGGTATCCGACCTACTGGGCGTCGCGCGGCGGGCTCGGCGGGCCGGCAGCAGAACTGCTCGCTGCTCGCGCCGGCGTCGCAATCACCGTGACCGATGCCGACACGTTCTTCGTCCGGCTCGCGGACGACGTCGAGACGCTCGACAAGGCGCGCCGGCCGGCGCCCGAGACGATCGAACTCCTCCTCGCCTCGACGAAGCGCGCGCTGAGCCGGCCCGACATGCGCATCGAACTGGGCGACCTCGTCGCGGGCCAGGCGGAGAAGCTGGCGGCCAGGCTCGTCGGCGACGAGTTTCCAGTCGTCATTCCGCCGGTCGACAACGCGGGCCTCATCGAACGATGGGAGGGGCTGGAGCGCGCGGCCGAACCGCTCGCGCGGATGTTCGGCCTCATGGGACGTTGGGGCGACGGCACCGAATTCGGCCACGCCGTGGACGCGCTGCGCGCGTTGACGCGGGCGCGGCCCGTGCAGGGCAACGGCGTGCTGATCGCGCTGACCGGCTACCCGGCCTATGTCGCGTTCCTTACCTACGCTCTGGGACTCGCCAAGGCCGAGCGATGGCGCGACCTGTTGCGTTGGATGTCGACCGAGATCCCGCGCCCACATCGCCAGCTCGGCCGTGCCGTCGACACCCTGTTCATGAGCTTCTGGTCTGATGGCGAGACCGATTGGTGGAAGCGCTGGCCGGGTCTCGAGAACCGCAAGTCGCCCTGGGCGGATCACATGGTCGACCATGTAGTCCCATGGTCCCGAGACTACGGCCTGACCGGTGACGCGCAGCTCGAGAACTACGATCTCGTCGAGCTGCTCGGCGGGTTCGCCGGGCTCGCCACCACGCGCGAGGAGACGCTGGAGCAGGCGCAGGAATGGACGTGGATGCCCTGGGGTCAGCTGATGTGGTCGTCGGATCGCCGGGAGCGGGCGGTGGCGCGGATCAACGAGCCCGCGCTGAAGGCCGAGTTGCTCGCAGCAGGCTTCAGCGGCGGGTCGAACGGTCACTGGGACGGCGTGCTGAAGAACGTCGAACTCCTCGCCCGCAAGGTCGGCTGGTAGCGCCAGCGATCAGCGTGGACCGGGATGATGGTCCACCGCTCGGTTCCCCGTCGCCGACCGGCGAAAGCCCTTGACCCTGACATCGTGTCAAGCCCCACATGTGCTGTCGGAGAACCGAAATGAACGATGCACATGGCGACGAAAACCACGCGACCCGCAGCTGCTGCGGCGATCGCGGGGGTGGCGAGCAAGACGGTATGCCGCCGGTCGAGACCGTCAGGGATCCGGTCTGCGGCATGACCGTCGATCCTGCCGCAACGTCGCATCATGCCACGCACGAGGGGCGTGAGTATCATTTCTGCTCGGCAGCCTGCCGGACGAAGTTCGTCGCCGACCCCGACGCCTATGTCGGCGACGCGCCCCGCCCGGCCTCCGAGCCGGTTCCGGGAGCGATGTGGACCTGCCCGATGCACCCGCAGATCCGTCAGGAGGGACCCGGAACGTGTCCGATCTGCGGCATGGCGCTCGAACCCGAGGATCCGACGCTTGACGACGGGCCGAACCCGGAGCTGGTCGACTTCACTCGCAGGACCTGGGTCGCCGGTGCGCTGACCGTGCCGCTGCTCGCAGTCTCGATGGTGGCGGAGATGCTCGGTGTGCACTTCGTGCCGCCCGCGTGGAATCCCTGGGTGCAGCTGGCTCTGGCAGCGCCGATCGTCCTGTGGGCGGGACTGCCGTTCTTCCAGCGGGGCTGGACGTCGCTGGTCACCCGTCACCTGAATATGTTCACGCTCGTCTCAATCGGCGTCGGCGCGGCCTTCGCCTACAGCGTCGTCGCGACCGTCGCGCCGGGCCTATTCCCGCAGTCGTTCCGGATGCACGGAATGGTGCCCGTCTACTACGAGGCCGCAGGCGTGGTCGTCACCCTCGTCCTGCTCGGCCAGGTGCTGGAGCTCCGCGCCCGTGCCGCGACCGGCAAGGCGATCCGCGCGCTGATGGACCTCGCCCCCAAGACGGCGCGACGGATCGGTTCAGATGGCGGCGAGGAGGAGATCGACCTCTCGGCGGTGGTCGCGGGCGATCGGCTCAGGGTCCGTCCTGGCGAAGCGGTTCCGGTCGATGGTGCCGTGGTCGAGGGCCGATCGTCGGTGGACGAGTCGATGCTCACCGGCGAGCCCGCCCCTGTCTTGAAGGACGAGGGCGCCACCGTGATCGGCGGCACCGTGAACGGCACCGGCTCGCTCGTGATCGAAGCGAAGGCGGTCGGGTCAGACACCGTGCTGGCGCGCATCGTGAAGATGGTCGCCGAGGCGCAGCGCAGCCGCGCGCCGATCCAGGGGGTCGCCGATCGGGTGTCGGGCTGGTTCGTGCCGCTCGTGGTCGCCGTGGCCGTGGTGACCTTCGTGGTCTGGAACGTCGTCGGACCCGAACCGCGGTTCGGCCACGCATTGCTCAACGCGATCGCGGTGCTGATCATCGCCTGCCCATGCGCATTGGGCCTCGCGACGCCGATGTCGATCATGGTCGGCACGGGGCGCGGCGCCCATGCCGGCGTGTTGATCAAGGATGCAGAGGCGCTGCAACTGATGGAGAAGGTCGATACGCTCGTGATCGACAAGACGGGCACGCTGACCGAGGGACGACCGGCGCTGATCGCTGTCGAGACCGCCGACGGGTTCGATCGCGACGATGTGCTGGGCGCCGCCGCTTCAGTGGAGGCGCGTTCCGAACATCCGCTCGCTCACGCGATCGTCACCGCCGCCCGCGACGCCGCGCTGGACGTGGGTGCGGTCGACGACTTTGACTCGCAGACCGGTCTGGGGGTCAGCGGCCGCGTCGGTGGCAGGGAGATCGTCGTCGGCAACGCCGCCCAGATCGAGCGGATCGGCGGGGACGTCGCGCCACTGCAACAGGTCGCCAACCGTCACCTGGGCGATGGCGCCGGCGTGATGTTCGTCGCGATCGATGGGCGTCTCGCCGGATTGCTGGCGGTCGCCGATCCGATCAAGGCCTCGGCACGCGACGCGATTGCGGCTTTGCGCTCGGAAGGGCTGCGGATCGTGATGCTGACCGGGGATGCACAAGGGACGGCGGACGCTGTCGCCAAGGCGATTGGCGGCATCGACGAGGTCCACGCCGGTCTGAAGCCCGAGGATAAGGCGCGCATCGTCGGCGAACTGAAGGCAAAGGGCGCGAAGGTGGCAATGGCCGGTGACGGCATAAACGACGCACCGGCCCTCGCTGCTGCCGACGTCGGCGTCGCCATGGGCACCGGAACCGACGTGGCCATCGAAAGCGCCGGGATGACGCTCACGAAGGGCGACCTCGCGGCGATGGTCCGCGCGCGCCGCCTGGCGAAGGCGACGATGCGCAACATCCGCCAGAACCTGTTCTTCTCGTTCCTGTTCAACGGCATCGGCGTGCCGGTCGCGGCGGGTATCCTCTATCCCGTCGCCGGCATCCTGATGTCGCCGATGATCGCCGGTGCCGCGATGGCGCTGTCGAGCTTTACGGTCGTGACGAACGCGCTTCGGCTCAATACGGTGAAGCTGTGAAGATCGGACCCACCTCGGCCGCCAGCGGCGTCTCGCAGCGAATGATCCGTCATTATGAGAAGATCGGCCTAATTCCGTCGGCGCCGCGGCGCGACAGCGGCTACCGGGATTATTCCGGCGCCGACGTTCAGCGTTTGCGGTTTATCGCCAACGCGCGCGACCTCGGTTTTCCAATCGAGGAGATTAGGACGCTGCTTGGACTGTGGAGCAACGCCGAGCGATCGAGCGCCGACGTGAAGTTGCTAGCGACCGCGCGTGCCGACGAACTCGGCCGCAAGGCCGCGGCGCTCGAAGAGATGCGCCATGCGTTGCTCGACCTCGCAGCGCGCTGCCAGGGCAACGATCGCCCAGACTGTCCAATCATCGACGACCTAGTGGGAGAGGTCTCGACCGCATAGGCGGAGCGCAATTGCCCCGGCGACCAGGGAAAGCAGGAAGTTTGCAGTCTTTGCTTTTAACGCAATCTTCCATCGGCGCTGTCGAGTGTCTGTTGATCGCCCCGCGATCCAAGCTCCGCATTATCCGTGTCGGCTCAGGAGCGCCCATGGTCGGGCAAGGTCGCGCCCGCACCCGTTCGACGAAGAAATCACTCAGCTTGCCGCAAACTTTTCGGCTTCAAGTGCTTCCTATGTGCTTCCAACGCGACAGCGCCATACCCAACTAGCACACTAGAACACCAGTTTTCTGCAATTAGTGCAGACAGTTAATGGTGCTGCCGGTGAGGATTGAACTCACGACCTCAGCCTTACCAAGGATGCGCTCTACCACTGAGCTACGGCAGCACTCGCCCCGAACGGGGAGGCGGCTCAAGAGCGGATCGGGTGGCGGTTGTCAAGGCAAGCAGTGACAGTTTATTGCGCGGGCATGATCCCGACCGACGACAGGAAGGCCCGGCTGGCCGAGGCGCTGCGCGAGAACCTGCGCCGCCGCAAGGGGCGCGCGCGGGCAGAGGCGGATGCCGCCCGTCCCGCGAATGATGCCGCCGATCAGCCGGTGAAGTAGCGCGCGGCGGCGACCGCGCCGTCGCCGACCACGCCGCCAAGCAGATAGACGATCACGACCGCCGCCATCGCCACCCCGCAGTGGAGCAGCGATTCGGTCAGCCGATGGGTGCGCACTTTCGTGTCAGCCATGCCCGGTCCTCTCCGTCGCACGCCGGGCCGATCTTTGCGACGACCTCGGCGTGGTACGCATTGAGCCACTCAAGTTCGTGCGGCGTCAAGAGCGACGGTTCGATCAGGTCGCGCTCTATCGGTGCGAAGGTCAGCGTCTCGAACCCCAGCATCGCCTCCGTCCCGCCGGGAATCGTGCGCTCGACGACCAAGATCAAATTCTCGATGCGGATGCCGTATTCGCCCGCCTTGTAATAGCCGGGCTCGTTCGACAGCAGCATGCCCGCGCGCAAGGGCTCGGACGGGCCGCCGCCGGGATAGTTGGGCTTGGCGATGCGTTGCGGCCCCTCATGCACCGAGAGATACGCGCCGACGCCGTGGCCGGTGCCGTGCGCGAAATCGAGCCCCGCCTCCCACAGTGGCCGCCGCGCGAAGCTGTCGAGCTGGCCGCCGACGGTGCCTTCGGGAAAGACCGCGGTGGCGATGGCGATATGGCCCTTCAGCACGCGGGTGAAGCGGTCGCGCATCTCCGCGGTTGGCGCGCCGACGGGCACGACGCGGGTGATGTCGGTGGTGCCGTCCTGCCACTGGCCGCCCGAATCGATCAGGTAGAGCTGGCCGGGCTCGATGCGCGCATTCGATTCGGCGTGGGCCTTGTAATGCGGGCTCGCGCCGTGGGCGCCGGTGGCGGAGATGGTGTCGAACGACAGGTCGACCGCGCCCGCCGCCGCGCGCAGGTGCTGGAGGTGGTCGGACGCGGCGATTTCGGTCAGTTCGCCCTTGGGTGCCTCCGCCTCGATCCAGCGCAGGAATTTGGTCATCACCACGCCGTCGCGGGCCTGGGCGGCGCTGTGACCGGCGATTTCGGCGAGGTTCTTCTGCGCGCGCGGCAGCACGGTCGGGTCGCGCAGCGCGAGCACCGTCGCCCCGCCGCCGTCGAGCGCGTCGAACACCGCCGCGACCGAGCGTTCGGGATCGACCGCGACGCGCTTGCCGTCGAAGCGCCCGAGTGCCGGCGCGAAGTCGCGGCGGTCGTGGACGCGCACCGCGTTGCCGAGGTGCTGGGCGACTGCGTCGGTCATCTTTTCAGGCGCCACGAACAGGTCGGCGGTGCCGTCGGCGTTGACGATGACGTAGCTGAGCGCGACCGGCGTGTGCGCGACGTCGCCGCCGCGAATGTTGAGAGTCCACGCGATCGAATCGAGCGCCGACAGGACGGCGGCGTCGGCGTTCTGTTCGCCGAGCCAGTCGGCGACGTCGGCGCGCTTCGCGGCGGAGGACTTGCCCGCGACGGCATCGGGCTGGACGACCAGCTTCGCGGGCGAGGGCGCGGGCCGGTCGGGCCAGACCGCATCGACCGGGTTGGTGTCGACCGCGACGAGTTCCGCCCCCTGCCCGGCCAGCGCCTTCCGTGCTTCATCCACCCAGGCGCGGGTGTGGAGCCACGGGTCGTAGCCGATCCGCGCCCGCTGCGGTGCGTTGGCGCGCAGCCACTCGGCGACCGACGTGCCGGGGACATCGACATAGGACCAGTCGTCGCCTGATACCTGCTGACGCACCTGAAGCGTGTAGCGCCCGTCGGTGAAGATCGCCGCGGCCTCCGGCAGCACGGCGGCGGTGCCGGCCGACCCCTGGAAGCCCGTCAGCCATTCGAGCCGCCGCGCGTAGCTGCCGACATATTCGCTCATGTGCTCGTCGGTCAGCGGCACGACGAAACCATCGAGCGAGGTGCGCTTCAGCTGCTCACGCAGGGCGGCAAGGCGATCGGCATGGGAGGACATGGGCTTACCCCGGACTGAAGGTTTCAAAAGTTCCGCGGAACGGCCCCGTTTCGGAACTTTCACCCCCTGCGCGCACGGGCGAGGCGGAAAGCGACCGGGGGCCGCACCGGTTCGTGGACGCGGGTTGTGGCAGATCGGGGGCGTGTAGGAAAGCGGGCCACGGGCGGAGCCCCGCTTAGCGAGGCTTCCTCCGCGTGCGCCGCCGGACGCGCTTTTCGATCTTCATGCCATAGAACAGGGCCGCGGCGAAAAGGGTCATCGGGACGCCGATCACGACAGGTGTCGGCAATTCCGCGCCCCAGACCTTCGGCAGGAAGAGCAGGATCATCGTCAGGGCGATCGCCGGTAGCGTGATACCGGCGGCGCGGTAGGTGCCGATCGACCACACCACGTAGCGATCGAATGTACCGCGCAAACCCGACATGTTCACGGGGCCGCTCCCTCATTCCCTGAGCCGTTGATACAGCAGCCGGCGCGGCCCGCAACGCCGTCATGCGCCGCGCGGTCGCGTGCGCGTGGCGCCACTCCCTCGACGGATCGCCCGCGCTGCGGCTAGAGCGGGCAGCATGACCCAAACGCCCCCCGTCGCCGCCCGCCGCCCCTCCATCACCACGCATCACGGGATCGAGATATCGGACGACTGGGCGTGGCTGCGCGATCAGGGCTATCCCAAGGTCACCGATACCGAGGTGCTCGATTACCTGAAGGCCGAGAACGCCTATTTCGAGAGCGTGATGGCGCCGCACCAGCCGCTGATCGACACGCTGTTCACCGAGATGCGCGGGCGGATCAAGGAAGACGAGGCATCGGTGCCGCAGAAGGACGGCGACTGGCTGTACTGGACCGATTTCGAGACCGGCGGCGAGTATCGGCGGTGGTGGCGGAGGCCCGTCGCGGGGGGTGACGACCAGCTGATCCTCGACGAGCCGACACTCGCCAAGGGCAAGGAATATTTCCGGCTGGGCGGCCTGTCGGTCAGCAACGACGGACGGCTGATGGCCTATGCCATCGACGACAACGGCTCCGAACGCTTCGAGCTGCGGGTGAAGAACCTGGAGACGGGCGAGATGCTGCCCGACGTCATCCCCGGCATCCTTTCCGACATCGTGTGGACCGCGGACGACGCGGGGTTCCTCTACGGCCTCGCCAACGACCAGTGGCGCACCGACAATGCGCGCTATCACAAGCTCGGCACCGACCCCGCCGACGACGTCGAACTCTACCACGAGGATGACGAGGGCTACCGCGTCGGCGTGGGCGAGACGCAGTCGCGCAAGTGGATCATCATCTCCACCGGCGACCATGTGACGAGCGAGGTACGGCTGCTGCCCGCTAGCGCTCCCTTTGCCGAGCCGATCCTGGTCGCGCCGCGCTTGTCCGGCCGTGAATACGACGTCGACGAGCATGACGGCACGCTGTTCATCCACACCAACGACACCGACCCGATGTGGCGGCTGGTGACCGCGCCGATCACCGACCCGTCGACCTGGACCGAGCTTATCGCGCCCTCGAAGCATTTCTACATGACCGGCGTCGTCACCTTCGCCGAATTCTTCGTGGTGGAGGGGCGCGAGGACGGGCTCGATCAGATCGAGGTGCATTATTACGACGGGCGCTCGCCCCGGCGGATCGCGTTTACGGAGGCGAGCTATGTCGCCGACGTCGGCGATAATCCCGAATATGCGATCGACACGCTGCGGCTGAGCTATCAGTCGATGGTCACGCCGGGAACAGTGTACGATTACGACCTGGCCAGCGGCGGGCTGACCTTGCGCAAGGTGCAGACGATCCCGAGCGGCTACGACGCCGCCAAATACGCGACCGAGCGGGTGAAGATCACCGCCCGCGACGGGACGGAAGTGCCGTGTTCGGTGGTGTTCCCGAAGGATTTCCCGCGCGACGGGTCGGGCAAGCTGTATCTCTACGCCTATGGCGCCTATGGCCATGCGATCCCGCCGGGCTTCTCGACCACGCGGATGTCGTACCTTGACCGCGGCATGGCCTTTGCCATCGCGCATGTCCGTGGCGGCGACGACCTGGGCCAGCAATGGTATCACGACGGCAAGCTCGAGAAGCGCACGAACACCTTCAACGACTTCGTCGACGTGGCGAAGGGGCTGATCGAACGCGGCTTTACGCACAACGGCGGCATCGCGATCTCGGGCGGGTCGGCAGGCGGCGAGCTGATGGGGGCGGTCGTCAATTCGGACCCCGAGCTGTGGGGCGCGGTGGTTGCCGACGTGCCGTTCGTCGACGTGCTCAACACGATGCTCGACGCCACGCTGCCGCTGACGCCGGGGGAATGGCCCGAATGGGGCAACCCGATCGAGGACAAGGCCGCGTTCGAGCTGATCCGCAGCTATTCGCCCTACGACAATGTCCGCGCGCAGGCCTATCCGCCGATGTTCATCTCGGGCGGCTTGAACGACCCGCGGGTGACCTATTGGGAGCCGGCCAAATGGGCGGCGAAGTTGCGCGCGACCAAGACCGACGACAATATCCTGCTGCTGAAGACCAACATGGGCGCCGGGCACGGCGGCAAGTCCGGGCGGTGGGAAAGCCTGAAGGAAGCCGCCGAGGACATGGCATTCGTGCTGTGGCAATTGGGAGTGGCCGAATGATCGTACTGGCGATGCTGTTGCAGGCGGCGGCGCCTGCCCCCGCCCCGGCACAGAGGCCCGCGCCGACCGCGGAGATGGCACGGCTGGGGACCGAGGTCGCGCGCAGCGGCACCTTCGCCAAGCTCGCGCCGCTGATGGTCGAGCAGCAGACCGGCGAGTTGCTGCGCGACACCCCCGGCCTGACGCCCGCCGACCAGGCCGAACTGCGCGCCATCGCCAAGACGACCGGCGCCGCGGGGATCGAGCGGATCACCGGGATGATGGGGGTCAGCTACGCAGGCGCGCTGTCGGCGGACGACATGCGCGCGATCATCGCCTTCAACGCCACCGACGCCGCCCGCCGCTACCGCGCGGCGGAGCCCAATGCGATGGCGATCGCGGTGCAGAGCATGGGCAAGCTGGACTTCAAGGGCGACGTGCGACGCGCGCTGTGCACGAAGACCGGCAAGGGATGTGCGGCGGGCGGGAAGTAGGCGAGACTGCTACCCACCCCGTTCGTGCTGAGCGAAGTCGAAGCACATGCCACGAGCGACGCGCTTTGGGCATGTGCTTCGACTTCGCTTAGCACGAACGCAATAGCTGACGCGGGTAGTTTAGGCCCGCTCGCGATCCAGCAAATCCGCGGTGTCTAGGCCCAGCAGCGCGATGTGGTCCTTCACCCGCGGCCACATGCCCGTCAGGAAGCGTTCGCGCTCAGCGACGCGCAGCGCCTCGACCGCACCCGGCAGCACGAACATGCCGACACCGCGGCGAACCTCGACATAGCCGTCGTCCTGGAAGCTCTGATACGCCTTGGCGACGGTCAGCGGGTTCGCGCCCTGCTCGGCGGCATAGGCGCGCACCGATGGCAGCTGGTCGCCCGCGCCATATTCGCCGCGCAGGATCGCCGCGGCGATGCCGGCGCGCAGCTTCAGATAGACCGGGCTGTCGTCATGCTCCAAGGCTGTCATGGTGCCGTAATACACCGTTTCGCCGAGTCGTCAAACCTGCCAGCGGGTGACGGTACGCTGCAGGTCCGGACGCGGGCGTTCCTCGAGCGGACGCGCCGGCGTGCCCAGGAAGATGAAGCCGGCGATCCGCTCGGGCGCGGCGCCGAACGCGTCGCGGACGCGCGGGCTGTAGGCGGCCCAGCCGGTCAGCCACCCGCCGGCATAGCCGTGCGCGGTGGCGGCGTTCAGCAATTGCATGCAGGCCGCACCCGCCGACAATTCCTGCTCCCACTGCGGTATCTTGTGACCCGGAATCGGCGCCGACAGCACGACGACGAGCGCCGGCGCCTGGTTCGCGAACTGCTCCGCCGCCTCGATATCGCGCGGGCCGGCGTCGGGCTTCTCGGCCAGCAGCGCATCGGTCAGCACGCGGGCAAAGGCTTCGCGCTGGTCGGCGCCGACGACCACGAAGCGCCACGGCCCGAGCTTGCCGTGGTCGGGCACGCGCGCGGCGATCGCCAGGATCGCGTCGAGCTCGGCGTCGTTCGGCCCCGGCGCGATCATGTCGCGCGGCTTGCCCGAACGGCGGGTGGCGAGGAGGGTGAGCGGGGTAGCGAGATCGTTGAACATCGCCGCGGTGTAGCCCCGCGCCCCCGCCGATCAACCCGCCCGGCTTTACACCGCGACTTTTGCCCCTAGTCTCCGCGCGCATCACAGGGGCTGCATCCGACGGCCCCGAGTTTCAGGGAGTTATCATGGTCGACAGCCCGACGGCAGACAGCCGCCAAGAGCCCGACATCACCCACGTCAACCCGGCCGATCAGAAGACGTGGTTCGGCCACCCGCACCAGCTGGCGCGGCTGTTCACCACCGAGATGTGGGAACGCTTCGGCTATTACGGCATGCGCGCGCTGCTGACGCTGTATCTGACGCAGCATTTCCTGTTCGGCGATCGGTCGGCGACCGGCCTGTACGGCGGCTACACCGCGCTGGTGTATCTGACCCCGCTGATCGGCGGCTATCTGGCCGACCAGTATCTGGGATCGAAGCGCGCGGTGAAGTTCGGCGCGATCCTGATGGCGCTGGGATATTTCACCCTCTGCTTCGGCGGGCAGACGGCGACGCCCTATGCGACGATCGACGGCCAGCGATACGAAGTCACGGTCGAAAAGGCCGCCGACGGGGTCGAGACGCGCTACGTCAACGACGGTGCGGCGAAGCTGGCGATCAAGGGCAACGACGACGGGTCGGTGTCGCTGCTGGCGCCCGACGGCACCGCGACGCGCACCATCGCCAAGGGCGGTTTCGCCTCGGACGGCGAGCGCAGCCCGTTCTTCGTGACGGTCATGCTGATCGCGCTCTGCATGGTCAGCGTCGGCAACGGCTTCTTCAAGCCCAATATCTCGACGATGGTCGGCGAGCTCTATGCGCCGGGTGACCGACGCCGCGATACCGGCTTCACGATCTTCTACATGGGCATCAACCTGGGCTCGCTGGCGTCGCAGATCCTTTGCCCGTTCCTGGCGGTGGCGTTCGGTTGGTGGGCGGGCTTCGGCCTGGCCGCGGCGGGCATGCTGCTCAGCTTCTTCCTCATCACCTTCGATGGCGGCAAGCTGAAAGGATATGGCGAGCCGCCGATCCGTGCGGGCCAGAAGGATCCGGCGCTCGGCATCTTCGCGCTCGCGCTGCTCGGTATTCCGGCGTTCTACCTGCTGTTCGTCAACCTGATGAACATGGCCCCGCCGGAGCCGGGTTCGGGCCTGATCGGCTATGTCGCGTCGCTGTCGCTGATGGGCAAGCTGCTGTTCGGCACCTTCATCATCGCGGTGCCGGGCATCCTGATCTGGTCGTTCCTGAAAGGCAGCCGCACCGAATTCCAGATGATGCTGGCGGCGATGGTTCTGATCGTGTTCAACGTCGTGTTCTGGACGCTGTTCGAACAGGCCGGATCGTCGCTGACGCTGTTCGCGGACCGCAATACCGACCTGTCGGTATTCGGGCTGTTCAGCATCTCGGCGGGACAGACGCAATTCTTCAACGCGTTCTTCATCGTGGTGTTCGCGCCGATCCTGGCGATCATGTGGACCAAGCTGGCCGAGGCGGGGCGTGAGCCGTCGATCCCGGTCAAGTTCGGCATCGCGCTGATCGGCGTCGGCCTGGGCTTCCTGTTCCTCGTCTGGGGGTCGCAGTTCGTCGGGCCGGATTACAAGGTCGGCATCTGGTGGCTGGCGGGGCTGTACCTGATCCATTCGCTGGCCGAGCTGTGCATCTCGCCGGTCGGCCTCAGCATGATTACTAAGCTGTCGATCGCGCGCATCGTCGGGCTGATGATGGGCGTGTGGTTCCTGTCGATCTCCGTCGCGCAGTATTTCGCCGGCATGATCGCGCAGATCGCCAGCGTCGAGACGGTCGGCGGACAGGTCACCAACCTGAAGGTCAGCCTGGATACGTACAACGGCGTGTTCACGCTGATCTCCGAATGGGCGATCGGGCTCGGCCTGCTGCTGCTGCTGCTCGCCTGGCCGCTCAAGAAGTGGATGCACGGCGTCAAGTGATCGGTTAGCCTCCCCGGCACACGTCGGGGAGGCTGCCAATGTCGCCGTTCGCCTGGGAAATCATCGCCGCGACCGCCTTCGTCGGCAGCCATTTCATCCTCTCGCATCCGCTACGCGCGCCGATCGTCGCGCGGGTCGGAGAGCGGGGGTTCCTGGGCCTCTACAGCCTCGTCGCCGCGGTCACGCTCGTCTGGCTGGTGCTCGCCTATCGTGCGACGGCGGCGGATGCGCCGCTGTGGGCGGTTGGCGACGGGCTGTGGGCGATCGGCACGGTGCTGATGCTGGTCGGCAGCATCCTGTTCGTCGGCTCGTTGATCGGCAATCCCGCCCTGCCCGACCCGAGTGGACGACCGAAGCCCGCCCCCGTCCCGCGCGGTGTCTTCACCATCACGCGCCACCCGATGATGTGGGGGTTCGCGATCTGGGGGATCGTCCATATCCTGATCTTCCCGACGCCTGCCAACATCGTGCTGTGCAAGGCCATCATCATCCTCGCGCTGGTCGGCGCGTGGCTGCAGGACCGCAAGAAGGCGCGGCTCCAGCCCGATACATGGCCGCAGTGGCAGGCGCAGACGAGCTACTGGCCCTTCGCCGGGCGGGCGCGCATCGGCGGTTTCCGCGGGCACGACATCGCCGGCGGGGTCGTGGTGTGGCTGGCCGCGACCTGGGCGCACATTCCGCTCGCCGCCTGGGCGGCGGGCATCTGGCGGTGGATCGTCTGATTGCGCTTGGCGCGCGGCTGGCCCACATAGGCGGCTAACACACCGACAAACGGGGAAGACGTGGCCGATCCTTACAAGACGCTTGGCGTCGCGCGCGGCGCGAGCGAGGACGAGATCAAGAAGGCGTACCGCAAGCTCGCAAAGGAGCTGCATCCCGACCGCAACAAGGACAATCCGAAAGCGTCCGAACGCTTCAGCCAGGTGACGCAGGCGTACGACCTGCTGACCGACAAGGACAAGCGCGCGCGCTTCGACCGCGGCGAGATCGACGGCGAGGGGAACCCGACCGCGCCGTTCGGATACGGCCAGCGCCCCGGCGGCGGCGCGCGGCCCGGCGGCGGCGGATTTTCCGCCGATTTCGGCAGCGGCGACGCGGGCGACTTCGGCGACATCTTCGAAAGCATCTTCGGCGGTGCCGGGCAGCAGCGCGGCGGCGGCGGATTTTCGGGGGGCTTCGGCCGGCGTCCCGCGCCCAAGGGAGCGAACGTCCCCTACCGGCTGGTCGTCGGCTTCGAGGATGCGGCCAGCCTAGCGACGCAACGCGTGACGCTGCGCGACGGCAAGACCATCGATTTGAAACTGCCCGCCGGGGTCGAGAGCGGCACCCAGATGCGCCTGTCGGGCAAGGGCGAGGAAGGCCCGGGCGGCTTCGGCGACGCGATCGTGTCGATCGAAGTGGGCGGCCACCGGTTCTTCACGCGCGAGGGCGACAATGTGCGCGTCGACGTGCCGATCACGCTCGCCGAAGCCGTGCAGGGCGCGAGCATCCGCGTGCCGACAGTCGAGGGGCCGGTGAACGTGAAGGTGCCGGCGGGGTCGTCGTCGGGCAAGACGCTGCGCCTGAAGGGTCGCGGTTTCCATGCCAAGGGCGGCACGCGCGGCGACCAGCTGGTGACGCTGATGATCGAGATTCCCGCGCAAGATCCGGAGCTTGCCACGTTCGTCGAGGGCTGGGCGGGCAAGGCGGAGGGGAACCCGCGGGCGCGGCTGGGCGTCTAGCCGCGCATGGACGATATCGCCCCTCAGACGCCCGAAGCCCGCGCCCACAAACACGGGCGCGCGCGTGCCCGCATCGACCGTGGCCTGGCGAAGGTGCGTCCCGGCAGCGCCGCCTGGGAAGTGATGAAGCGCGTGCTGGTCGGCGTGTACAACGACGGCTTCATCCACGCCGGCAACCTGGCCTATCTGGCGTTGATGACGGTGTTTCCGTTCTTCATCGTCGCCGCCGCGATCGCGTCGATCTTCGGCCAGAGCGCGGAGGTGCAGCACGCGGTCGCATCCTTCCTGAACGTGCTGCCCCCCGACGTCGCCGAAATCCTACGGAAACCGATCGCCGACGTGCTGGCGGCGCGCACCGGATCGCTGCTGTGGCTGGGCGGGCTGGTCGGCCTGTGGACCGTCGGCAGCTTCATCGAGACGATCCGCGACATCTTCCGTCGCGCTTACGGCACGACCTTCGCCAACCCGTTCTGGCGCTATCGCCTGAGTTCCGTCGCGGTGATCGTCGGGTCGGTGATCCTGGCGCTGCTGTCGTTCCTTGTGCAGGGCGTGCTGACCGCGGCCGAGCAGTTCGTGTACCGGCTGGTGCCCTTTGCCGAAGATGCGGCGGGCTGGATCGGGCTCAGCCGCATCGTGCCCGGCGCGGTGATGTTCGGCGCGCTGTACATGCTGTTCTATTCGGTGACGCCGTCCAAATACCGCTATTCGAAATGCCCGAAATGGCCGGGCGCGCTGTTCACCGCGGTCTGGTGGGTCAGCATGACCGCGCTGCTGCCGCAGATCCTGGCGTCGTTCGGCGGATACGGCATGACCTATGGCAGCCTGGCCGGGGTGGTCGTCGCGCTGCTGTTCTTCTTCCTCATCGGCCTCGGCATCGTATTCGGCGCGCACCTGAACGCGGCACTGGCGGAACCGCCCGAACCGGCGCTAGAGGGTGCAACGGTTAGCAAGGCAGCGGAGGCCGCGACGGCGTGAACGGATTGATGCAGGGCAAGCGCGGGCTCATCATGGGCCTTGCCAACGACAAGTCGCTGGCGTGGGGCATCGCCCGGAAGCTGAGCGAGGCCGGCGCCGAAATGGCGTTCAGCTATCAGGGAGAGGCACTGGAGAAGCGCGTCCGCCCGCTCGCCGCGCAACTGGGCCAGGACTTCCTGATCCCGTGCGACGTCAGCGACATGGCCGACCTCGACCGCTGCTTCGCCACGCTGGCCGAACGCTGGCCGACGATCGACTTCGTCGTCCATGCGATCGGTTTTTCGGACAAGACCGAACTGCGCGGCGGCTATGTCGACACCAGCCTCGACAATTTCCTGATGACGATGAACATCAGCGTCTATTCGTTCGTCGCGGTCGCCCAGCGCGCGGCGAAGATGATGGCGCCGTTAGATGCCGAGACGGGCACGGGCGGCGGGTCGCTGCTGACGCTGAGCTATTATGGCGCGGAAAAGGTCATCCCCCACTACAACGTGATGGGCGTGGCGAAGGCCGCGCTGGAGACGAGCGTTCAGTATCTGGCGGTCGACCTGGGCCGCGACAACATCCGCGTCAACGCGATCTCCGCCGGACCGATCAAGACGCTGGCGGCATCGGGCATCGGAGATTTCCGCCTGATCCTCAAATGGAACGAACTGAACTCGCCGCTGAAGCGCAACGTCACGATCGAGGACGTCGGCGGATCGGCACTGTACCTGCTGAGCGATCTTGCGAGCGGCGTGACCGGCGAGACGCACCACGTCGACGCCGGCTACAACGTGATCGGCATGAAGGCAGAGGACGCACCGGACATCGCGCTGGCGTGATGCCGGCCCGCGCTGGGGGGCGCTGACGCATGAGCCATAACAGCTTCGGTCATCTGTTCCGCTTCACCACGTGGGGCGAGTCGCATGGGCCTGCGCTTGGCGCGGTGGTCGACGGGTGTCCGCCGGGGCTGGCGCTGAGCGAGGACGTCATCCAGCCGTTCCTCGACAAGCGGCGGCCGGGGACGTCGCGCTTCACGACGCAACGGCAGGAGGCCGACCGGGTCCGCATCCTGTCGGGGGTGTTCGAGGGGCGGACGACGGGGACGCCGATCAGCCTGATGATCGAGAACACCGACCAGCGATCGAAGGATTATTCGGAAGTCGCCGCCGCCTATCGCCCCGGCCACGCCGACTATGCCTATGACGCCAAATACGGTTTCCGCGACTATCGCGGCGGCGGGCGGTCGTCGGCGCGGGAGACGGCGGCGCGTGTCGCGGCGGGGGCGGTGGCGCGGCTGGTAATCCCGGAAGTGCGTATCCGCGCCTGGGTCGAGGCGATCGGCGGGGATGCGATCGACCCGGCCAATTTCGACGATTCGCAGATCGACGCCAACCCGTTCTTCTGCCCCGATGCGGCAGCGGCGGTGCGGTGGGAGGCGATGATCGATGCCGCGCGCAAGGCGGGATCGTCGCTGGGCGCGGTGATCGCGTGCGAGGCGACCGGCGTTCCCGCCGGCTGGGGCGCGCCGCTCTATGCCAAGCTGGATGCCGAACTCGCCGCCGCGGCGATGTCGATCAATGCGGTGAAGGGTGTCGAGATCGGCGACGGGTTTGCCGCGGCGACGCTGTCGGGCGAGGCCAATGCCGATGCGATGCGGCCCGGTGAGGACGGCCCGGAATTCCTCGCCAATCATGCCGGCGGGATCGCCGGGGGCATCTCGACCGGCCAGCCGGTGCGGCTGCGCGTCGCGTTCAAGCCGACCAGTTCGATCCTGACTCCGGTGCCGACGATTACCCGCGACGGCGACGCGACCGATATCCGCACGAAAGGCCGGCACGACCCCTGTGTCGGGATTCGCGGCGCGCCGGTGGTCGAGGCGATGATGGCGCTGGTGCTGGCCGACCAGAAGCTGCGCCACCGCGCGCAATGCGGGTGAGGCGTGGCGCCGCAGGGGCGGCCTGAGCCCCGTTCGCCCGCAGACCCGCTATAAGCGGCGGCACAGGGGCGAATTGGAGATTATGATGACCAAGACACTGATCGCCGGACTTCTGCTGGCCGGAACCGCGTTTGCCGCAAACGCGCAGGACGTGCCGGCGCCGGCGCCGCAGACCGCTCCATCGGGCACGATGCAGACGACCCCGGTGCCGCCGTCGAACCCGGTTCCCGATGCGCAGCCGGCGCCCACGACCGATCCGACGACGGTCCCGGTGACCGAGGCCACGCCGACGCCGACCACCGAGGCGACGCCGGCTGCGACCGACGACACCGCGACGACGGGCAAGAAATCCAAGAAGAAGAAGCCGCGCTGATCGCCGCGACCATCGAATGAAGAAAGCGGCCCCGCCCCATCGGCGGGGCCGCTTTTTTTCGCGCGTCAGTCGGCGAAGGGATCGCGGACCAGGATCGTGTCGTCGCGTTCCGGGCTGGTCGATACCAGCGTCACCGGGCACTGGATCAGCTCCTCGATCCGGCGGATGTACTTGATCGCCTGCGCCGGCAGATCGGCCCAGCTGCGCGCGCCGGCGGTCGATTCGGACCAGCCCGGCATCGCCTCCCACACCGGCTCGACCCGCGCCTGATCGGCGGCGTGGGCGGGGAAATGATCGGTCAGCGTGTCGCCCAGTCGATAACCGGTGCAGATCCGCACCTCTTCGAAGCCGTCGAGCACATCGAGCTTGGTCAGCGCAATGCCGGTGATGCCCGACACCGCGACCGATTGCCGCACCAGCACCGCGTCGAACCAGCCGCAGCGGCGCTTGCGCCCCGTGACCGTGCCGAATTCGCGCCCGCGCGTGCCCAGCCGCTCGCCGACGTCGTCGTCCAGCTCGGTCGGGAACGGGCCGGAACCGACGCGGGTCGTGTAGGCCTTGGCGATGCCGAGCACGAAGCCGACTGCGCCCGGCCCCATGCCCGATCCCGCTGCGGCGGTGCCGGCGACGGTGTTCGACGAGGTGACGAAGGGATAGGTGCCGTGGTCGATGTCGAGCAGCACGCCCTGCGCACCCTCGAACAGCATCCGCCGCCCGCGCGCCTTTGCCTCGGCGAGCAGCTTCCACGCGGGCTTCGCATAGGGCAGCACGAACCCGGCGATCGCCTCAAGCTCGGCGACCAGTGCCGCGCGGTCGATCGGCGGCTGGCCGAAACCGGCGCGCAGCGCATCGTGGTGCGCGGTGAGGCGGTCGAGCTGTGGCCCGAGCGTGTCGAGGTGCGCGAGGTCGCACACGCGGATCGCGCGGCGACCGACCTTGTCCTCGTACGCCGGGCCGATGCCGCGACGGGTGGTGCCGATCTTGCCCGCACCGCTCGCATCCTCTCGCAAAGCGTCGAGATCGCGGTGGAACGGCAGGATGAGCGGACAGGTTTCGGCAAGCGTCAGCACGTCGGGCGAGACGGTCACGCCTTGCTCGGCCAGCCGTGCAATCTCGTCCTTCAGCGCCCACGGATCGAGCACGACCCCGTTGCCGATTACGCTGGGCGTGCCGCGGACGATGCCCGACGGAAGCAGCGACAGCTTGTACACCTTGTCGCCCACCACCAGCGTGTGGCCGGCGTTGTGGCCGCCCTGAAACCGCACGACCATGTCGGCGCGCTCCGCCAGCCAGTCGACGATCTTGCCCTTGCCCTCGTCGCCCCATTGGGCGCCGATCACTGCGACGTTGGCCACTTGTCCGTCCTTTTCACGGGGAAAGTCGGGGCGCCTCTAGCGGCGATGGCGTCAGACGTCGAGCGCGGAGCGTATCCGTGCAGCCAGCGTCCGCACGTCGAAGGGCTTGCGCACCAGGTCGAGCCCGTCGGCCCCGCCGCGTTCCACCGCATCGCGGGTGTAGCCGCTGGTGTAGAGGACGCGCAGCCCCGGCACGCGTTCGCGCGCGGCGTCGGCCAGCTCGCGCCCGGTCATCCCCGGCATGACGACGTCGGTGAACAGCAGGCTGATCCGCTGGCCCGCGTCGATCATGGCCAGCGCGTCGGGCCCGTCGTTGGCGTGGATGACGCCGTAGCCAAGCTCGCGCAGCGCCTCGACCGAGAAATTGCGGACACGGTCCTCGTCCTCAACGACCAGCACGACTTCATCGGGTCGGCCGCGATGCTCGATGCTGGCGACCACCGGGCTGGGCGACGGGGCGTGGCCGCTGCTGTCGCGCGGCAGCAGCATGGTGACCGTCGTCCCCTCCCCCGGCGCGGTCTCGATCGTGACGTGCCCGCCCGACTGGCGCACGAACCCGAACACCTGGCTGAGGCCGAGGCCGGTGCCCTTGCCGACGTCCTTGGTCGTGAAGAACGGGTCGAACGCCTTTTCCGCGACCTCTGCCACCATCCCAGACCCGGTATCGGCGACCGCGAGCGAGACATAGTCGCCGGGCGCGACGCCGCGGGGGCGGGCATCCTCCTGCGCCAGCGAGCAGTTGCTGGTCGTCACGGTCAGGCGGCCACCGCGCGGCATCGCGTCGCGCGCGTTGACCGCCAGGTTGACGATCGCATTCTCCAGCTGGCTGCGGTCGACGATCGCCAGCCACAGCGCAGGCTCGAGTTGCGTCTCGATCGCGATCGATTCGCCGATGGTGCGACCGAGCAGGTCGGTCATCCCGCACACCATTTCGTTCGCGTCGATGACCGCGGGGGCAAGGGCAGTCTGGCGCGAGAAGCCGAGCAGGCGCTGGGTCAGCTGCGCGGCGCGGTTGGCACCGTCCTTCGCCGCCTCGACATAGCGGGCGACGTCGGTGCGACCGGCGGCGATGCGGCGCTCCAGCAGGTCGAGCGCGCCGATGACGACTGCCAGCATGTTGTTGAAATCATGCGCGATGCCGCCGGTCAGCTGGCCCAGCGCCTCCATCTTCTGCGCCTGGCGCAGCTGTTCCTCGGCGACCATCAGCTGCTGCGTGCGTTCGTCGATCGCGGCCTCCAGCTCGGCCCGTGACCGGGTGAGCACGTCGCGCGCCTCGACGATTTCCTGGATGTCGGTGCAGGTGCCGAACCACCGCGTGATCCGCCCCTGGTCGTCGCGCACCGGCTGCGCGCTGCCCAACACCCAGCGATACTGGCCGCTGTTGTGGCGCAGGCGATATTCGATGCGGTACGGCTCACCCGTGTCGAGGCACTGGCGCCACAGCGCCCATGCGCGTTCCTGGTCGTCGGGATGGAACATGTCGTTCCACCCGGTGCCGTCGGTCGATCCGTGGGGGACGCCGGTATATTCGTACCAGCGTTCGTTGTAATAGTCGTGGAAGCCGTCGGGCTGGGTCGACCACACCATCTGGTCGATCGAGTTGGCGATGGCGCGGAATTTTTCCTCGCTTTCGCGCAGCGCGGTGACCGCATTGGCGCGCTCGACGGCGTCCCACGTCACTTCCGCCACCGCCTCGATCAACGCGATCTCGTCGGCGCTCCACGGACGCGGCGTGGCGTTGTTGACGAACAGGCACGCCGCCCAATGCCCGCCGCGGTGTAGCGGCACGCCGACCCCGGCGCCCGACAATTGCCCGATGCGGGTACCGCGCAACGTGGCGTCGCGGCTGTAGTCGGGAAAGGCCAAAGTCTCGCCCGCGTGATAGCGCGTCAGGTTCGCCGGGCCGAATTCGGCGAGCGGCAACGTCCCCGTGAGCGGCGGCAGGCGGTCGCTGTGCCAGCAGTACAGGAACTGCGCGATGTCGTCCGACAGCAGGCGGTAGAAGCCGACCCGGTCGCAGGCCAGCCGCCGCCCGAGCGTGCTGGTCGTCAGCCGCAGGATCGCCGCCGGCGAATCGAGGGAGCGCATGCGTTCGGCCAAGCGGAAGATGAACGACTGGGTCTCGGTCGCGATCTGCAGGTCGGTGGCGGCGACGCGCGCGGCTTCCTCCGCCTCGTGGCGCTTGGTAATGTCGAAGGTGATGCCGGGGAAGCGCACGGCCACGCCGGTTTCGTCGAAGCGGGCGCGGCCCTGCGCGGTCACCCAGATCGGCGGCTTGCCCGGGCGGACCAGGCGATATTCCTCCGCGAAGGGCACGCCCGTCGCCAGCGTCGCGTCGATCGCGGCGCGCACCCGCGGATGGTCGTCGGGATGGATGCCCGCGAAGAAGGTCGCGACCGGCGCCCCCGCCGCGGCGATCGCGGGATCAACGCGGTACAGCGCGGCGAAGCGCGCGTCGGCGGTGACGCGGTCGTGCGTCACGTCCCAGTCCCATGTGCCGATGCCGAGCGAGGAATCGAGCGCGAGCGACAGCCGCTCCTCGCTTTCGCGCAGTGCGCGTTCGGCCTGCGCGCGGTCGGTCACATCGCGGATCAGCGCCAGGATCGCGGTGACCGCGCCACCCGCATCGCGGATCGGTTGATAGACGAAATCGAGGTAGCGGGTGTCGCTGGCGCCGTCGTCCAGCCGGTTCAACGTAATTTCGGCACCATCGGCACGGTAGGCCCTGCCGGTGTCGTACACGGTACGGAGCAGGTCGATGAAGCCCTGTTTCTCGACCTCGGGCAGCGCATCGACGACGCGGCGCCCAATGATGTCACGCGCGCCTACCAGATCGCGGTACAGGTCGTTCGCCTGTCCGATCACGAAATCCGGCCCCTGCAGCAGCGCGAAAGCGAAGGGCGCCTGATCGAACATGTCGCGCAGCCGGTCGATCTCGGCTGCCTGCGCGCGCTCCGCCATCACGACGCGGGTGGTTTCGTTGCCCTGGTTGAAGACGCCGACGGCATCGCCCGATTCGTCGCGGATCGGCGTGAAGCTGTAGTTCCAGTAGGATTCGGTGGTGACGCCGCCCCGCACGAACGCCATGCGCTGGTCGTAGCTGGCGTGGCCGTCGCCGCTCGCCAGCACGTCGGCGAACTGCGGGCCGACGACGTCCCAGATATCGTACCAGACCTCCGCCGCAGGCTGACCCAGGCAGGCGGGATGCCGCTCGCCCGGGATCGGCGCCCAGGCGTCGTTGTAGAGGAGCCGCAGCTCGGGCCCCCAATAGATGCACGTCGGCAGGCTGGAGGCGAGACACACGCCCAGCATCGTGCGCAGCGTCGCCGGCCATCCCTCGATCGGCCCGAGCGGGGTCGCCGACCAGTCGTGGTCGCGGATCATCCGCCCCATTGCGCCGCCGTGGTCGAGGAATCTCAATGCCATGCCGCTCAGGTCCAACACGTGCTTGCCCAAGTCAATAACGGGCGGCATGGAACGCATGACCCTGGGGAGAAGATGCAGATGAAATTGGCGAGCCTGAAGCATGGCCGCGATGGCAAACTCGTCGTCGTCTCGACCGATCTGGCCTGGTATGCCGATGCCAGCCACATCGCCCCGACGTTGCAGGCGGCGCTGGACGACTGGGACCGGCTGCTGCCCGATCTTCGGAACCTCCAGACCGACCTCGACCACGAGGTGATCCCGCGCGAGCGGTTCCACGAGCACGACGCCGCTGCCCCGCTGCCGCGCGCATACCAGTGGGCGGACGGATCGGCCTATGTGAACCACGTCGCCCTCGTCCGTCAGGCGCGCAGCGCCGAGATGCCCGAGACGTTCTGGCACGACCCGCTGATGTATCAGGGCGGGTCGGACGGCTTCCTGGGTGCGCGCGATCCGATCCCGCTTGCCGACGAGGCGTGGGGCTGCGACCTGGAGGCCGAGGTGGTGGTGGTGACCGGCGACGTGCCGCTGGGCGCGACGCGCGAGCAGGCGCTGGAGGCGATCCTGCTGGTCGGGCTGACCAACGACGTGAGCTTGCGCAACCTGATCCCGGGCGAGCTGGCCAAGGGCTTCGGCTTCTTCCAGTCGAAGCCGGCGAGCGCCTTTTCCCCTGTGTTCGTTACCCCCGACGCGCTCGGCGACTGGTGGCGGGACGGCAAGCTCAACCGCAAGCTGATGGTCGACCTGAACGGCCAGCCGTTCGGTCGGGCCGAGGCTGGCGAGGACATGACCTTCGACTTCGGCACGCTGATCGCCCACGCCGCCAAGACCCGCGCGCTGGGTGCTGGCACGATCATCGGGTCAGGTACGGTATCGAACCGTGACGCCGGCGGCGGTCCCGGCAAGCCGATCGCCGACGGCGGTGTCGGCTATTCGTGCCTGGCCGAGTTGCGCACCGTCGAAACGATCACCGGCGGCGCGGCGACGACACCGTTCCTGAAGGCGGGCGACACGGTGCGAATCTGGGCAGAGGACGACCGGCACCACCCGATCTTCGGCGTGATCGAGCAGGTCGTCGGCGGCTAATGCGGGCGCCGGGGTGCGCCGGTCGACGCACCCCGTGCGCGGGCGCTCAGCGCACCTTCTGCATATCGGAATAGGCGACGGTCGTGCGCATGTGGCCGTCCTTGCCCATCATCGATCCGGTGAGCTCGCTCGCCGAGCCCTCCGGCACGAACTGGCCGTCGGCGATCGCGCGGTAGCGGGCGGTGACGGTCATCGCCTTGACCGCGGCGACCAGCATCATGCGGAAGCCCTTGGTCGAGGTGAAGCGGATGCGTTCGACGAACGGCGCCTTGCCCTGCACGTTCACCAGCACCTCCGCGCGCGTGTCGGCTGAGGCATCGTGCGAGCCGAGCTTGATCGTCCCCTTGGGCAGGCTGGCGTAGCGATAGGCGACATAGCCGGCGCCCGCGTCGCTGCGGGTCGCGGGCGCGCCGATCCATTTGGCGAGTTCGCCGTAGGAGGGCGTGGACCCGCGCTTCGCCTTGGCGGCGTCGGCGGCTTCCTTCGCGGTCGGCGCGCGTCCGTCGATGCTGGCGAGCAGCCATTGCCGGCCGGCGGGACGGCGCGGGTCGTAGCTTTCGACGATGGTCTTGCGCGCGGCGCCGGTGCGCTCGATCGTCAGCGTGCGCCGGAAGGCATAGGCGTCGGCGCGCGTGGCGCGAGCGCCGGCGACGATTTGCGCCTGCAACTCATCGGCGTGGGCGGGGGCCGCAGCGGCGAGGGTCAGGATCGTGGCAAGCGCGATGCCCGGGTAGCGTGAACGCAAGCGAAACCCCCTTCGAAAACCGGTCGAAGTCGCTGGTCTGACGGCCAATCATGGCGGCGCTGTGGCGCGGGGTCAGGCCGCGAGCGGAAACCGCAACAGCCGATCGTCGAGCGCGATCAGCGCTTCTGCGGCACCCTGCCCGCCGACCGCCCGAACGATTTCCGGATGGCCGGCGTCGAGCCCACCGGTCAGCGAGCCGAAGGCGGGCAGGATCAGCTTGGTCGCCGTGGCGACGAAGCAGCGGCGCGCGACCTGCTTGCCGCGCACGCGCACGCGCAGCTTCGGGTGGAAGTGGCCGGACAGCTCGGGCCGCGGATCTTGGCGGTCGGCTTCGTGGCGCAGCACCAGGCCGTCGACCACCACTTCGTCGACGATCGTGCCGCCGCAATGATCGACGAAATGCGCGTCGTGGTTGCCGGTGATCCACGTCCAGCGCGTCGCCGACGTCAGCGCGCGCAGCATCGCCTGCGCACGGTCGGGCAAGCGTTCGCAGCCCTTCGAATCGTGGAAACTGTCCCCCAGGCACCAGATTTCCTCGGGTGCGCAGCGGTGGACGAGGGCGGTGAGCGCATCAAGGGTCGCTATCGAATCATAGGGCGGCAAATGCTGGCCGAGCCGCGCGAACCAGCTCGCTTTCTCGAAATGCAGGTCCGCCACCAGCAACGCGCGCCGCGCCGGCCAGTACAGCGCCCCTTCACGGAGCGCGGCGAGGTCGTGGCCTGCGAACGAAAACGGAACCATGGCCGCGCTATGACGCGACAGAGTCCGCAGATCAACGGGTTATGGCGTAGGGATGCTGCGGAGGTGGATTCGCTCGGCGTCCGCGCCGCGTGCTCTGTGCTCGGGCTCAGGTGAACGCACGAATTCGACCTGGAGCGCTTTTCAACAAGCATCCTCCCCGCCGAAGGCCGGGGTCCAGTTAAGCGGAAGGGTAATCGGGCGCGCCGCACGTCGCCGCTGTCCCGCACCTGGGCCCCGGCCTTCGCCGGGGCGGTACTAGCTGATCCTAATCGCACCGGTCCTCCCGCGCAGGCGGGAGTCCAGGGCGGCGGGCGTCGCACTTCGTAACCCTGGACTCCCGCCTGCGCGGGAGCACGACGCGCGCGCTACTTCGCGGTGGCGAACAGCTTCACCAGGTCAAACAGATAGTCGCGGCTGTCGTACAGCGACTTCACCAGGATGCGCTCGTTCAGGCCGTGGACGCCGCTCATGTTCGGGTCGACGAAGGTGCCGGGCACGCCGTACACCGGGATGCCGATCGCCTCGAGGAAGATGCCGTCGGTGGCGCCGGTCGACATCGTCGGGAGGACGGGGATGCCCGGGAAATGCTTGGCGGCCAGCGTCTCGATCGGCTTCACGATCTTCGGGTCGAGCGGCACCGGCAGTCCGGTCGGGCGGACCGGCTGGTTGGCGGTCACCTTCACCTTGGGCCCGGCGAGTTCCTGAAGCTTGGCGAGTGTCTGGTCGACGCTTTCGCCGGGGAAGATGCGGCAGTTGACGTTGGCGGTGGCGCGCTGAGGCAGTGCGTTTTCGGCATGGCCCGCCGCCAGCAGCGTGGCGACGCAGGTGGTGCGCAGCGTCGAGTTCGCCGCCTTGTCCCGGCTGACGATCGCTGCGGCGGCGGCGTCGGTCGGGTCGGCGAGCAGGCGCCGCATCGCGTCGCCGGTTGCCGCGGGCACCGTCCCCGCCATCTTCGTGAAGAACACGCGCGTGGTATCGTTGAACTTCACCGGGAAGCTGTAGCCACGCACCTTCTCGACCGCGTCCATCAGCTCGTAGATGGCATTGTCGGGCACCGGTTGCGAGCTGTGGCCGCCGGGGTTGGTCGCGACGAAGGTATAGTTCTGCGCGGCCTTTTCACCGACCTGGAGCGACAGGATCTGGCGCTTTCCGCTCTCGTCCAGCCGCCCGCCGCCGCCCTCGTTGAAGGCGAATTCGGCGGCGATCAGGTCGGGCTTGTTTTTCGCCAGCCACTCGGCGCCGTTGAAGGCGAAGGTGGTTTCCTCACCACAGGTCAGCGCCAGCTTGATCGTGCGCCGGGGCTTGAAGCCCGACTGGCGCAGCCGGATCAGCGTATCAGCCCAGATCGCCGACTGCGCCTTGTCGTCGATAGTGCCGCGGCCATAATAATAGCCGCCCTCCTCGACCAGCTTGAACGGATCGCGCGCCCAGTCCTCGCGCTTGGCGGCGACGACGTCGATGTGGCCGAGCAGCAGCATCGGCTTCGCGCGCGCGTCGCTGCCGGCCATGACGACGACCAGGCCGCCGTCCTCGGGGTGTTCGGGCACGGCGAAGGACGTCAGCTCGGCATCGGCGAAGCCGGCCGCCTTCATCCGCGTCGCGATCTGTGCCGCGGCCTTCGTACAACTGCCGACGTTCACGACGGTGTTGGTCTCGACCAGTTCCTTGTACAGGCCAAAGAACGCCTTCTGGTCGGGCCGGTCCTGCGCCGCCGCGGGAGACACCGACACCGCAAGCGCCGCAACCGCGCCCAGCACACCCATCTTCATCGCCAGTTCCCCCTATCGTCGCGCCCACGCTAGCCGCGATCGTGCGGGCGGGGAAGCCAGTCGCCCCGTGCGCCGCGTCAGCCCATGCACGCGCCGTTGATGCTGGTCTGGCAGGCGCGGCTGCGATCGACGTTGCGCGGCAGGAGGAAGCGGACTTCGCGGTTGGGGAAATCGATCTGGACGCGGCGGAACATCTTCAGCGCGTTCATGCCGAGCAGCATCGCCGGCCGCTTCTCCAGCCCGAAGCGATGGAAGGGCGGTACGTCGGCAAAGGCGATCGGCATGTCCTGGAACGCGATGCCGCCGACGCGCAGGCGCCCGGCGTGGGCATATTGGGTCTGGACGATGCCGCCGGTCGCGCTGGTCATCGTCAGCGGTTCGAACCGGCTGGTATAGCGGCGCATCAGCTTCTGCAGCGCGACGTTGCCGACGCTGATCGGCGACCCGGTATCGAGCACGACGCGCACGGCGCGGCCATCGACGTCGGCGTCGGTGACGATCAGCTGGCCGAACAGGCTCTTCGCGCGCACCACGACCTCGTCGCCGCGGTTGGGCTCGGTCTGCCGGCGCTTGACCGACGGCGCGACCGCCATCGTGCCGGTATCGAAATCGATCGTGATCCGGTGGGCCTGCAGCGTGTCGATGCCGAGCAGCCCCATGCCGCCCAGATGCCCGGCATCCAGCGCCGGCGCCTGGATGACGCCGATGCTGGGCACGCTCGACAGGCGCAGCGACGGGATCATCACGGTCGCCTCCCGCGTCGATCCGCTCATCGCCACCACCGTCACGTCGCGCCCCGCGGGCAGGCCGAGCCGGTGGGCGAGCTGGCGCGAGATCACGGTGCGTTCCGATCCGGTGTCGATGACGAACCGATACGGACCGGCATCGGCGATGCGCACCGGCACGGTCATGCGTTCGGCGACCTCGGTCATCGCCACGCTGGCTTCGTCGGCGGGGGGCGCGGGCGGTGCAGGCGGTGCGTCCTGCGGCACGGCGGCAGCCCCCGGGATCATCAGGGCCAAAGCGAGCAGGGACGGATACACCCCCGACATCATGGCATGGAGGCTATGCCTCTACCGCCCGTCGCGCAAGCGCGATCAATCGGGCTGCATCGCCTCTGCCGCCAGCAGCTCGGCCTCGGCCAGCAGCACGTCGTCCGCGCCCGACTGCGCGACGCTTTCGCGCCCGATCAAGACCAGCACCGGCACGGCGAGCGGGCTGATCCGGTCGAGGCGTGCGTGCACCATCGTATCCTGCGCCCGGTCGAGCAGGTCGGCGAGCCGCCCGACGTCGGTCATTCGCGCGCGGGCGTCATCCCACGCAGCTTGGAGCAGCAGATGGCCGGGTTCGTAGCGGCGCAGCACGTCATAGATCAGGTCGGTGGAAAAGGTGACCTGCCGTCCGGTCTTGCGCTTGCCGGGATGCTGGCGCTCGACCAGGCCGCCGATCACCGCGACCTCGCGGAACGCGCGCTTCAGGAGCGCCGAGCCCTGCACCCACTCGACGAATTCATGTTCGAGGATGTCGGGCGAGAACAACGCCTGCGGGTCGTCGATCGGCTCCAGGCCATAGACCGCGAGCGCATAGTCGTTCGACACGAAGCCGATCGGCTTCAGCCCCAGCGCTTCCATCCGCCGGGTGATGAGCATACCGAGCGACTGGTGCGCGTTCCACCCCTCGAAACTATAGGCGACCATGTAATGCCGCCCCTCGCGCTCGAACGTCTCGACCAGCAACTGGTCGGGCGCGGGGAGCACGGAGCGGCGATCCTGAACCTCCAGCCATTCGCGAACGTCCGCCGGGAAGCGCCGCCACTGGCTGCGATCGAACAGGAAGCTGCGGACGCGGTGGGCGAGGTTGGTGGACAGCGCCATTCGCGTGCCGACATAGGTAGGAATGCGCGCGGGCCGCGTGGTGGCGCGGACGATCAGGTCGGACGTGTCCATCCGCTCGACCTCAAGGCTCAACCCCGAGAAGAAGAAGGTATCGCCGGGGGTGAGGGTGGACGCAAACCCCTCTTCGACCGTGCCGAGCTTGCGCCCGTTCTTGAAGCGCACGTCAAGCGTAATGGCATCGACGATGATCCCGGCGTTCAGGCGGTGCTGGCCGATGAATTTCGGGTGGCTGACCCGCCAGAGGCCGTCGCCCCCTTGCGTCAGCCGCTTGAACTTGTCGTAGGCGCGCAGAGCATAGCCGCCGTCGGCGATGAAGTTCAGGACGCGGTCGAACGTCTCCGCGGTCAGCGCCGAATAGGGGAGCGCGGCGCGCACTTCGTCCAGCAGCGCCTCGGCGGTGAACGGCGCCGCGCAGGCGAGCGCCATGATGTGCTGCGCCAGCACGTCGAGGCTGCCGGGGCGGAAGATGTCGGGGTCGAGTTCCCCCGCTTCGACCGCATCGAGCGCCGCCTGCGCCTCCAGATATTCGAAGCGGTTGCCGGGGACGATCACCGCTTCCGACGCCTCGTCCAGCCGGTGGTTCGCGCGGCCGATGCGCTGGAGCATGCGGCTCGATCCCTTGGGTGCGCCCATCTGGATCACGCAGTCGACGTCGCCCCAGTCGACGCCCAGATCGAGGCTGGCGGTGGCGACCAACGCGCGCAGCTTGCCGTCGGCCATGGCTTGCTCGACCTTGCGCCGTGCCTCCTTCGACAGGCTGCCGTGGTGGATACCGATCGGCAGCGCGAGGCGGTTCTCCTTCCACAGATCCTGGAAGATAAGTTCGGCGAGGCTGCGGGTGTTGCAGAATACGAGCGTGGTGCGGTGCGTCTCGATCTCCGCCATCACCTGCGGCGCGGCGTAGCGTCCGGAATGGCCCGACCACGGCACCCGCCCCTGCGGCAACAGGATCGCGACGTCGGGGTCGGCACCCTTCTCGCCGCGCACCAGCCGCACCGCGTCGATGTCACCAAAGGGCGACAGCCACGCGCGGTAGCCGTCGGGATCGGCGACCGTCGCCGACAGCGCGACGCGGCGCAGGTCCGGGTTGATCCGCTGCAACCGCGCGAGCGCCAGCGCGAGCAGATCGCCGCGCTTGCCGGTGGCAAAGGCGTGGACCTCGTCGATGACGATCGTCTTCAGCCCCGCGAACAGCGTTTCGCTTTCCGGGTAGCTCAACAACAAGCTGAGCGATTCGGGCGTGGTCAGCAGGATATTGGGCGGCCGCGCGCGCTGGCGTGCCTTGCGGTCGGAGGGCGTGTCGCCGCTCCGCGCCTCGACGGTGATCGACAGGCCCATCTGCTCGATCGGGGTCATCAGGTTGCGCTGCACATCGACCGCCAGCGCCTTCAGCGGCGAGACGTAGAGCGTGTGGAGCCCGGCGTGCGGTCGCGCGATCAGGTCGACCAGCGTCGGCAGGAACCCCGACAGCGTCTTGCCCGCGCCTGTCGGGGCGACGAGCAGCGCGTGCTCGCCCGCCAGCCCGGCATCGAGCATCTCCAGCTGATGCCGCCGCGGCGACCAGCCACGCGTGGCGAACCAGTCGGTGAGGACATCTGGAAGGGCGGGCGCGTCGGTCAATGTGCCGGGATATGGTGACTAGCGACGCAGCAATCCAGCGATAGTAGAGCTTTCCCAGCGTTCATTGCCACTGTCAGACTGCTGACTGGCCGCTGCTCAATCCGCAGGCTCTGCTGTGATGGCGGTTATTGGGTGGAAAGCGCATGTCGTTCCGGCGCACGCGCACTACAAAGCCGACGCTAGCCAGAACGCGTATCGGATAGCCCAGATTGCAATATCAGTCACAAATCCAAAAAGGGACCCTGCGATCGTGACAGCCAGCACCCACCAGTAAAGGCTGAGAACACCATATCTTGCAGTCAGGACAGGCCATCGGAACAAGGTGAGAAAAAGGCAGTAAGCTATTCCCGCCAAACCGCCGAGTTGCGACAACATCAGCGTTCCCCCGCTTTGAGACTGCCCCCTACTGATCGAATAGCAGCAGGTATTGGACGTCCGCAATTGGGGCGCTTCCCGTCAGTCGACGTTTGAAACGATACCGTCACCCCCGTGGCCCGCTTGGCCGCGCGATGAGCCCGTGGAACCTTCGCGCATCCCGCCCATATAGGGTGGATGCCACGCCTCGGCGACTGGGTGGAGCCGCACCCGCACGGTATCTATCTGCCCGCAGTCGATGCGTGGATCGACCCGTCGCGCCCGGTGTCGCGTGCGCTGGTGACGCATGGTCATGCCGACCACGCGCGCGGCGGCCATGACAAGGTGTGGGCGACGCCCGAGACGCTCGCGATCATGGACGTGCGCTATGGCACGCAGAACGGGCGGCCCGTGGCGTATGGCGAATCGCTGACGCTGGAGGGCCCGGGCGGAGAAATCGAGGTCAGCTTCGTGCCGGCCGGCCATGTGCTTGGATCGGCGCAGATCGTGCTCGACCATCGCGGCGAACGGATCGTCGTGTCGGGCGACTATAAGCGCCGCGAGGATCCCACGTGCGCGCGGTTCGAGCCGGTGAAGTGCGACGTATTCGTGACCGAGGCGACGTTTGGCCTACCCGTGTTTCGCCATCCCGAGACGCATGACGAGATGGACAAGCTGCTCGCCGCGCTGCGCGCCAATCCGACGCGGTGCGTGCTGGTCGGCGCCTATGCGCTAGGCAAGGCGCAGCGGGTGATCCGCGAGCTGCGCGTGATGGGGTTCGACGATCCGATCTATCTGCACGGCGCATTGCAGCGGCTGTGCGACCTGTACGTCGATCACGGCGTCGATCTGGGCGAACTGCGCCCCGCGACCGAGGCGAGCAAGGCCGAGATGCAGGGCCGCGTCGTGATCGCCCCGCCCGGCGCGCTCGCCGATCGCTGGTCACGCCGCTTGCCCGACCCGATCACGGCGATGGCCAGCGGGTGGATGACGGTGCGCCAGCGCGCGGTGCAGCGCGGGGTCGAACTGCCGATCATCCTGTCGGACCACGCCGACTGGGACGAGCTGACGACCACGATCCGCGAACTATCCCCGCGCGAGGTCTGGGTGACGCACGGGCGCGAGGACGCGCTGGTCCACTGGTGCGCGATGCGCCAGATCAAGGCGCGGGCGCTCGATCTCGTCGGATTCGAGGACGAGGACGATTAGGCGGCGAGTGCCGCGTCATCCGAAAGCAGCCACCGGCGCGCGTCCGCCACGGTATCGAACATGCGGACGCCGCGCTGGGCGATCGCGCGCTGGAGCTGCTGGCGGACCAGCCCCGGCGCGGTGACGAACGCCAGCCGGGGGGCGCGGAACGGCGGATGACGCAGGCGCGCGGCAAAGGCATCGACCATCGCCTGCGACTGGATCGACAGGCCCGACAGGTCGGCGAGCGTGCGGTGCGGGACGGTGCCGATCGCGCGCTGGGCGACGGCGCGCAGGCGGCGGAACTCGTCGAAGTCGGCGGGCTGGAGGAAACCCGCGAGCGTGATCTCGACCAGCGCGGTGACAGGATCGGCGGTGATGCGGACCAGTGCGCTCACGCTGCGGCGGCGTCGCCGACGGTCGCGGCCAGCACCCACGCCTCTGCATCGGCGTGGTTGTCGAACACGCGCGCCCCGCGCGACCCGATCGCGCGCAGCAGCTGCGGACGGGCCAGCGTCGGCGCGGTGACGAACGCCAGCTTGCGCGAGCGATAGGCGGGATCGGCCAGCATGTCCTGGAACATGGCGACGATGTCCTGCGACTGGATCTTCATCTCGCGCGTGTCGGTGATGGTGCAATGCATGTTGGGCTCACACGTCAGCCGCGCGTGCACGGACTTTCGCCGGGCCAGGAAACCGCCGATATCGTCGGGACCGAAGAACCCGCTCATGGTGATCCGCACGATGCTCCGCGCGACATCGACGTCGATCGAATAGCTAGCACTCATGGGCCGGGGGTAACCGGTTTCAGATTGCGAAATTGTAAAAAAGGAAAAGGTTCCCGGCTCAGCCGGCGCCGGCGAGAGTTTTTTGCCGGCGGCGTTGTACCGAACTGCCGATGCCGAGCGATTCGCGGTACTTGGCGACGGTGCGCCGGGCGATGTCGAAGCCCTTTTCCTGGAGCAGGTCGACCAGAGTGTCGTCGCTCAGGATCGCCTTGGGCGACTCGCCGCCGATCAGCGTGCGTATCGCGGCCTTCACGGCTTCCGCCGACACCGCATCGCCGCCGTCCGCCGCCTGAATCGCGCTGGTGAAGAAATATTTCAGCTCGAACACGCCGCGCGCACAGCTCAGATACTTGTTGCTGGTGACGCGGCTGACGGTCGATTCGTGCATCCCGATCGCCTCGGCGACGCGCGCCAGCGTCAGCGGGCGGAGGTGGGCGACGCCGTGGCGGAAGAATCCGTCCTGCTGCTTCACGATCTCGCTCGCGACCTTGATGATCGTGCGCTGACGCTGGTCGAGCGCCTTCACCAACCAGTTGGCGCTGGCGAGGCAGTCGCCGAGCCACGCCTTTGACGCCTTGTCGCCGCCGTGCGCGCTCGACAGTTCGGCGTAATAGCTGCGGTTGACCAGCACGCGGGGCAGCGTCGCCGAATTGATCTCGATCGCCCAGCCGTCGCCGCGGGCCGCGACGAACAGGTCGGGGACAACACTCGCCACCGCCTCTCCGCCGTAGCGGCAGCCGGGCTTGGGATCATAGGCGCGCAGCTCGCGGATCATGTCGGCCATGTCCTCGTCGTCGACGCGGCAGATGCGCTTCAGCCGCCCCAGTTCGCCGCGGGCGAGCAGGTCGAGATGGTCGATCAGCGCCGCCATGCACGGGTCGTAGCGATCGGCATCCTTCGCCTGGAGCGCGAGGCATTCGGCCAGGTCGCGCGCACCGACGCCGGTCGGGTCGAAGGTCTGGATCTGGGCGAGCACCCCCTCCACCCGCACCAGCGCAACGCCCAGCCGATTGGCGACGTCCAGCAGCGGCGCGGTCAGATATCCGGCCTCGTCGATCTGGTCGATCAGATGCGCGGCGATGAAGATGTCGGCGCTGGCGACGGTTTCGCCCGCCTGCGCGAGCAGATGGTCGGCCAGGCTGATATCGGGATTGGCGAAGCTGTCGAAGTCGGGACCGTCCTCCGGCGCCGCACCGCCCGACGCGCCGCCCATGCCGAGCCCGCCGTCGAGGCCGCCGATGCCGTCGCTGGGGCTATCCTCGGCAAAGGCGGCTGCGGCGTCGATGTCGAGCGCCCCCTCCCCGTCGCCGCTCGCCGCGTCGGGCAGGTCGCTGTCGACCGCCACCGGCTCGGGCGTATCGGTGGCCTCGGTCGGGCCGCCTTCCAGCAGCGGGTTCTTCTCGATCTCTTCGGCGATGAACCCCTCGATCTCGAGGTTCGACAGCGCGAGCAGGCGGATCGCCTGCTGCAACTGCGGGGTCATCACCAGCGATTGCGACTGGCGCAGGTCGAGGCGGGGCGCGAGGCTCATGCTGCGTCCTTCCGAACCCCGTTCGTTTCGAGCGTGGTCCAGAAACGCCTGGAGGGTGCCAAGATCCGTTTCTCGACTACGCTCGAAACGAACGGATGGAGGGGCGGTCGAGACATACGCGCTAGAGCGAGAAGCCCTCGCCCAGGTACAGCCGGCGGACGTTCTCGTCGGCGACCAGTGCTTCGGGGCTGCCGGTGAACAGCACGCGACCGTCGTAGATGATGTAGGCGCGGTCGACGATGTCGAGCGTCTCGCGAACATTGTGGTCAGTGATGAGCACGCCGATCCCGCGCGTCTTCAGCGTCTTCACCAGATCACGAATGTCGCTGATCGAGATCGGATCGATGCCCGCGAACGGCTCGTCGAGCAGCATGATCTTGGGATCGGCGGCCAGCGCGCGGGCGATTTCCGCGCGGCGGCGCTCGCCCCCCGACAGCGCCATCGCCGGTGCATCGCGCAGCCGCGTCAGGCCGAATTCGTCGAGCAGCGTGTCGAGCTTCGCCTGGCGGGCATCCTTCTCGGGCTCACTCAGTTCCAGGACGGCCAGGATGTTCTTCTCGACCGACAGGCCGCGGAAGATCGAGGTTTCCTGCGGCAAATAGCCCAGCCCCAGGATCGCGCGGCGATACATCGGCAGACCGGTGATGTCGTCGCCGTCGAGCATGATGCGGCCCGAATCGGGCTTCACCAGCCCCATCACCGAATAGAAGCACGTCGTCTTGCCCGCGCCGTTGGGGCCGAGCAAGCCGATGACCTCTCCGTGGCCGACCGTCAGCGATACGTCGGAGAGCACGACCCGCTTGTCGTACGCCTTCGCGATCGAGACGACCGACAGTCCGTCGGTGGTGTCCGCCGGCGCACGCGGCGTGGGTGCCTGTACGGGAGCATCGAGGGTGGCGACGTCGGTCATTCGTCAAATCCGTTCGCACGAGATGGTTACCGAAGCCCTACCGCGCCGGCATCTGGCAGGATTCATGCATGATCGGCGCGAGTCCGGGAAGCCCCAAAGGACGTGATGCACGCACCGCGCGACCGGCGGCAGGGCACCGGATGGTCGGCAAGGCTTGTGCCGCGCGCCGCGCCTGTCCACCCTGCGCGCCGTCAAACGGGGGAGAGACACGATGATTCGTTCGGTTGCGGTGATAGGCATCGCCGCCCTGTCGATGGGCGCCGCGCCCGCGCCGCAGGCGGCTCCGGCGGGCGATGCCGCGGCCGCCGCGCTCGGCAATTGCATGGTGCTGAAGACGACGGGCGAGGACCGGCTGGTCGTCGCGCGGTGGATGGTGACGGCGATGGCGTCGGGGCCGCAGCTGGCGGATGCGGTGTCGGTCAATGCCGGCAAGAAGCCGACCTATGACAAGGACATGGCGACGCTGTTCACCCGGCTGCTGGTGCGCGACTGCGCCGACCAGTCGCGCCCGGTGTTCAAGACGGGCGGCGACCGCGGGTTCAAGATCGCGGGCGAGGCGCTGGGCAAGGTCGCGATGGAGGAACTGCTGCGCGATCCGAAGGCGCTGGGCGCGCTGACCGATTACGCGAAATATCTGAAGCAGGACGACTTCAAGCCGGTCCTGCCCTGACCCGCGATTACTGCCGGCGTTCGGGGACCGAGAAGCGCCCGGTCACCCGTCCGCCGGAGCGGGTGACGGTGCCGTCGGGCGCCTTCACGGTGCCGCCCGCCGCGGACCCGTCGATGGTCGCGCGCCCGGTGTCGAGGTTGATGGTCAGCCGCCCGCCGTTCACGGTGTTGCTGCCCTGCACCAGGCTGACCCCGCCCAGCATCGTGATGATGCGGCGGTTGAGGTCGTACACGGCATATTGCGACCGCGCGCGCTGGTCGGGGCGGGTCACGGTGACGCCGCCCGATGCGTCCATGCGCGACACCTGCGGCGATCCGTCGACCACCTGGCCGGTGTAGTTGACCGTCATCCGCGCCGCGGTCAGCGTCATTTCCGCCTGTCGGACATTGACGTTGCCCGACAGGATCGCGCGATTCGCCTTGTCCTGCAGTTCGATATAGCCAGCGCTGAAATCGATCGGGGCGGCGGAATTGTGGCGCGTCTGCGCGACCGCCGGGCTGGCCGCCGAAGCCGCGACGACCACTAGCAAGGGAACGATGCGGCGGATCATGGCGCCCTCTTCGCGCGACCGGGCACGATCCGCAAGCGGGCATTTCCGCGCAAGGCCACGGTGCGCTGTTCGAGGTCGGCGGTCAGCCGGTCGCCGCTGAACGTGCCCATCGGCGTCGATCCCGCGACCGCGCCACCGCTGGCAAGCTTGCGCGTCTTCAGGTCGACGGTCGCGTCGCGGGTGCCGAGCACGTAATTGTTGGGGCCGGTGAAGCGGATCGGCCCGTCGATCGCGACACGCTCGCTGGTCATGTCGTAGCGCCCGCTGTCGGCCTTCAGCTGTGCGGGGCCGTCGGCCATTTCGAGCTCGGCGGCGAGCGCATTCATCCGCACGATCGGCTCGGCGGAGCTTTTCTGCACTGCGCTGCCCGCGGTCAGCTGAAACGCGCGGCCCTTGTCGTCGGCGCCCTGGTAGCGTGCCGTCTCGATCTTCATGCGCTCGCCCGCGACATCGACCTTGTTCTTGTCGAGCACGAACGACACGTCGCCGCCCGCGAACAGCGGCGCCATCACGAGGAACGCCGCCAGCACGCCGATCGCCATCGGCAACCCGACTTGCAGGATCGCGACCAGCCGGTCGTGGCTGCTGCCCGGCGCGGCCCAGATCTGGCGTTCGGTACGGATGGCGCGGGCGACGTCGCTCATCAGGCGTGCGCGAAGATGTCGGTTTCGGGCCAACCCTCGATATCGAGCGCGGCGCGGTGCGGCAGGAAGTCGAAGCACGCCTGCGCGAGATCGGTGCGCCCCTCACGCTCGAGCCGGCGATCGAGCTCGACCTTCATGCGGTGGAGATAGCGGACGTCGGAGGCGGCATATTCCTTCTGCGCGTCGGTCAGCTCGGGCGCGCCCCAGTCGGACGACTGCTGCGCCTTCGACAGTTCCTGTCCGAGCAGTTCGCGCACCAGCTCCTTCAGCCCGTGGCGATCGGTGTAGGTCCGCACCAGCCGCGACGCGATCTTCGTGCAATAGCAGGGCGAGGCATCGACCTCGAGGTAGAACTGGATCGCGGCGAGATCGAAGCGACCGAAATGATAGAGCTTCAGCCGATCACGGTCGGCGAGCAGCGCGCGCAGATTGGGCGCCGCATAGTCGCTGTCGGGGCCGAAGCGCACCAGATGCTCGTCGGGTCCGCCGTCCGACAGCTGGACGACGCACAGCCGGTCGCGCGGGGTCAGCAGGCCCATCGTCTCGGTATCGACGGCGATCGACGCGCCGGGCGCGAACAGGCCGGCGGGGATGTCTTCTTCGTGGAGATGAACGGTCATGCGCGGCACATAGGCGGTAGGTGCTGAACGCTCAACAACGCAGGCGACTGCCGCAGCAAATAAGCGGCGGACACAATTTGCCGCGCCGGCCGGCACGCATCAGCGTGTCCGACGACGTGGCTTTGCCACGTCGCCGCTCCCTGACCTCAGGCCGACCCCGCCCGCCTCTCCCGCCGGCGGCGCGCGAAGATGTTGAGCATCTCGACCCCCGCCGAAAACGCCATCGCGGTATAGATATAGCCCTTGGGCACATGCACCCCGAAGCCGTCGGCGATCAGCACCGCGCCGATCATCAGCAGGAATCCCAGCGCCAGCATCACCACGGTCGGGTTCCTGTTGATGAAATTCGCCAGCGGATCGGCGGCCAGCAGCATCGCCAGCACCGCGACGACGACGGCGACGTACATGATCTCGACATGCTCGGTCATGCCGACCGCGGTCAGGATCGAATCGATCGAGAACACCATGTCGAGCAGCAGGATCTGGACGATCGCCGACCCGAAATTCAGCGTCGCCTTGCCCACCACGCCGTCGACCGTCTCGTCGCTCGCGTCGTGATCGACATTGTGGTGGATCTCGCGCGTCGCCTTCCACACCAGGAACAGCCCGCCTGCGATCAGGATCAGGTCGCGCCAGGAAAAGGCGGTTTCGAACGACGGCTCGCCGTGCGGCCCGGGGGCGCCCGACCAGCCGAGGTCGAACACCGGCGCCACCAGCCCGGCGATCCACGCGACCATCGTCAGCAGCGCGAGGCGCATCACCAGCGCCAGCGCGATGCCGACGCGCCGCGCCTTCTGCCGCTGGCCCTCGGGCAGCTTGTTCGACAGGATCGAGATGAAGATCAGATTGTCGATCCCCAGCACCACCTCCATCACGATCAGAGTGATGAGCGCCGCCCAGGCGGCGGGGTCGGCAAGCAGTGCGGTGATGTTCTCCATGCGCCAAGATGTGCCGAAAGCGCCACAGATGCGCAAGGATCGCCGGCCCGGCTGCCACATTGCTGTCGAAATCGTTCGCGGCACAGCGATTCTTCGGCTAACGTGCGACTCCATAGTACGCAGACGTGCGTGCGAAGACCTGCGTCCGTCGTCCGGCGCGTCGGTCTGATACGATATCGGGCGACCCGGGAAGACGAACAGGGTTATGAGTTTTGACAAGGGACGCCGCGGCGATCGCGGTGGGCGCGGGCGCGACAAGCGCGACGGTTTCGGTGGCGACGACGGCGGCTTCGGCGGCGGTAGCAGCTATGGCAGCGGCGGCTTCGGCGGTGGTGATCGTGGCGGCTTCGGCGGCGGCGGCGGTGGTTATGGTGGCGGCGGCTTCGGCGGCGGCGATCGTGGCGGCTTCGGCGGCGGCGGCGGCGGGTTCCGCGGTGGCGGCGGTGGTGGCGGCTTCGGCGGCGGTGGTGGCGGCGGCTTCGGCGGCGGTCGCGGCATGCCCCCGCAGGTCGTCGGCGAAGGCACCGGTGTGGTCAAGTTCTTCAACGGCCAGAAGGGCTTCGGCTTCGTGGTCCGCGATGACGGCGGCGAGGACGTGTTCGTGCACATCAGCGCGGTCGAGCAGGCCGGCCTGACCGGTCTGGCCGAGGGTCAGCCGCTCGGCTTCACCCTCGTCGATCGTGGCGGCCGCATCTCGGCGACCGACCTGAAGATCGAAGGCGAGCCGATGCCGGTCCAGGACCGTGCGCCGCGCGAGGACCGCGGCGATCGCGGCGCCCCGGGCGGCGGTTTCGGCGGCGGGCCCCAGCGCCAGCTGACCGGTGAAAAGGCGACGGGCACCGTCAAGTTCTTCAACGCGATGAAGGGCTTCGGCTTCATCCAGCGCGACGACGGACAGCCGGATGCGTTCGTTCACATCTCGGCGGTCGAGCGTGCCGGCATGCCGACGCTGAACGAGGGCGACCGCCTGGAGTTCGAGCTCGAGGTCGATCGTCGCGGCAAGCATGCCGCGGTCAACCTGACCCCGATGCAGTAATCCGCGCCGCCCGGGCAATCGGGCGGAGGCGAAAGACGGGCGGTGCCGGCAACGGCGCCGCCCGTTTTCGTTGGGGCGAAGGGGGCAATGCCGCGGACGGGCTGTTGCCCCGAGTTGCACCCGCTTTCCGTCATGTCGGCCTTGTGTCGAGGCCCGCGGGGAAGGCGCACGATCGAACTGTTGGATGGGGTCTGCCGGCGCGATGGACCCCGGCAGAAGGCCGGGCTGCCGGCGTCTCGCGGATGTTGGCGGGGCTGGAATGCCGCGAGCGGGACGGTCGTGTCTCGACATATGCCCGCCCCCGCTCGAGGCTGCGCGCCGGCAACCTCCACGCTGGAACCAACTGTCCGCGTGGCAGGATCGCCCGCCATTTCGCGGCGCTGCGGTTTGGCATACACTCGGCTTATGTTCCGCCTTGTCCTGTTCGCCCTCGCCGCCGCTGCCGCCTCGCCGCAGGCGGCGCCGGCTCCCGCCGATGCGCCCGTCCAACGCTACACGCTGCAGGTCGTGGCGCGGCATCCGCATGACCGCCAAGCCTTCACGCAAGGGCTGCTGATCCACGACGGCCGCTTCTACGAAAGTACGGGCAAGGAGGGGCGATCCGAAATCCGGAGGGTGACGCTGGACGGCAAGGTCGAAGCGCGCAAGGCGATCGCTGCCACGCAGTTCGGTGAGGGGCTGGCGCTGTGGCACTCCACGCTCGTCAGCCTGACCTGGAAGGACGGTATCGCCTATCGCTGGGACCGCGCGACCCTGAAAGGCCGGGGCACGCGGCGCTATCCGGGCGAGGGCTGGGGGCTGGCGACCGCGCCCGACGCGCTGATCCTGTCGGACGGCAGCCCGGCGCTGCGCTTCCTCGATCCCAAGACGCTGGCGGAGAAGCGTCGCGTGACTGTGACCGTCCGGGGCCGCCCGCTCGACCAGTTGAACGAGCTGGAAACGGTGGACGGCGAGGTTTTCGCCAACGTCTGGCAGACTAATTTCATCGTCGCGATCAACCCCGTCGATGGTCACGTCACCAAGATCATCGACGCCTCCCCGCTCGCCGCCGAGGTGCGCGCGACCGACCCCGATGCGGTGCTGAACGGCATCGCCTGGGATGCCGCGGCGAAGAAGCTGTACGTCACGGGCAAGTTGTGGCCGACACTGTTCGAGGTGAAGCTGGTGCCTGCCGTCTAATGCGTCAGGATCAGGGTCGCGCCGACGAGCACGCCGCCGACCGCCGCCGCCCGCCCCACCGTCACCCGTTCCTTCAGGACGAGGGTCGCGATCAGTAGCGCGGTGACCATGCCGGTTTCGCGGAGCGCGGCGAGCATCGCGGTCGGTCCGATCGCGAACGCGCTGAGCGCCAGACCGTAGGTGCAGATTGACAGCATCCCGGCGACCACGCCGGGCCTCCACTGCGTCCGCGCCGCGGCGAAGATCCGCCCGCGCGAGATCAGTCCGAACATCGCGACCACCACCACGCCCATCGTGACGAACACCCAGACGATATAGCTCGCCGCCGTCGGCGCCGCGCGCACCCCGTGCGCGTCGACCACGGTGTAGGCGGCGATCATCGCCCCGGTCAGCAGCGCCCAGCCCAGCCCTGCGCGTCCGATGTGCCGCCCCGCCACCAGCAGGAACATCGCAGCGCCGATCAGCGCAATCCCGGCTATTTCTCCCGCGGTCGCGGGCTCCCCGAGCAGGCCGATCACGACGATGGCGGTCAGCAGCGGCGCCACCCCGCGCAGCACCGGGTAGGCGGCGGAAAAGTCGCTGGTGTCGAATGCCCGGACGAGCGCGAAGAGATAGACGGCATGGATCGCCGCGCTCGCGAACAGCCAGCCCCATGCGCCGTGCGGCAGAGGCACAAAGGCGATCGCGGGGAGCATCAGGATCGCACTCGACCCATCGATGACGGCGCGCCCCGCCATGCGATCGCGCCCGCCCTTCAGGATGGCGTTGACGACGGCATGGATCGACCCGGATGCGATCATCATGATCGACGCCACGGTCAGCGGCGAGATCACGTAATCAGCCGCTCCAGCGCCGCGATCGTGTCGGCTTCGCTTGCCGGCTTGTCGGTGCGGATGCGGGCGATGCGGGGGAAGCGCATGGCGACGCCCGATTTATGGCGTTTGGAGGCGTGAATCGAATCGAATGCGACCTCCAGCACCAGCGTCTTCTCGACCTCCCGCACCGGTCCGAAGCGGGCGAGCGTGTGGTTGCGGACGAAGCGGTCGAGGCCCTTCAATTCCTCATCGGTGAAGCCCGAATAGGCCTTGCCGACCGGGAGCAGCTGACCGTCCTCGGTCCAGCAACCGAAGGTGTAGTCGGAGTAGAATGACGAGCGTTTGCCGCTGCCGCGCTGGGCGTACATCATCACGCAGTCGGCGGTCAGCGGATCGCGCTTCCATTTGTACCACAGGCCGACGCGGCGTCCGGTGACATAGGCCGAATCGCGGCGCTTCAGCATCACGCCCTCGATCGCGGCATCGCGGCTGCCGGCGCGGATGTCGCCCAGATGCGCGAAGTCGCTGGCGTCGATCAGCGAGGAAATATCGAAGCCGTCGGCGGGCAGCCGCGGCACGAACGCCTCCAGCCGGGCGCGGCGCTCGGTCCACGGCAGCGCGCGCACATCCTCCGCGCCGTCGAACAATATGTCGTAGAGGCGGACGAAGGCGGGATAGTCGGCAAGCATCTTCGCCGACACCGACTTGCGCCCCAGCCGCTGCTGCAGCGCGTTGAAGCTGGCGGTCGCGTCGTCGCGCCCCGCCCCTTGCGCCTCGCCGCGCACGAGCAATTCGCCGTCGAGGACACCGGGCACGCGAAAGGCGGCGGCGACCTCGGGGAAGCTGTGGGTGATGTCGTCGCCGGCGCGACTGTACAGGCGCGTCTCGCCCGCGACATGGACCAGCTGGACGCGGATGCCGTCCCACTTCCACTCGGCAGCATAGTCGGCGAGGTCGACCGCGCCGTCCTCCAGCGGATGGGCGAGCATGAAGGGGCGGAAGGTCGGCAGGTTCGCCGCGGTCGGCTGCTCCCCCCGCCCCTCGGCCCAGTCGAACAGCGTCGCATAAGGCGGCGCGATGCCGTGCCAGATTTCCTCCACCGCATCGACGTCGAGCGCGAACGCCTGCGCCAGCGCGGTCTTGGCAAGGCGAGCGGAGACGCCGACGCGCAAGCCGCCGGTGGCAAGCTTCAGCAGCGCATAGCGTTCGTCGGCGGCGAGACTGTCGAGCAACGCGGCGAGCACGGCTGGCGTCTCGGCCTTGGTCAGCGACGCCAGCCGGTCGACCACCGCCGACAGCCGCAACTCGTCGAGCGCGATCGCCGCGGCGCGCTCCCCTTCCGGCTCGGGCCAGATCAGCGCGATCGTCTCCGCCGAATCGCCGACGAAGTCGCGGCTCATCCGATAGAGCACCGGATCGACCCGCGCCTCGACCATCGCTCGGATCGTGGCGGGCTTCACGGCAGGCAGGTCGAGCCCCCCGGTCAACGCCGCCATCGCCCAGCCGCGATCCGGATCGGGGGTGGCGACCAGGTAATCGGCGATCAGCTTCAGCTTGGCATTGCGCGACCGCGTGTAGATGAGGGCATCGAGCAGATCGGCGAAGGCGCGCATGGGCGCTCAACATGGCGCGGCGGACGTGGTTCCGCCAGCGCCGGATCGATACCCTGCTGCCGTGAACGCATCAGCCCTTGCGGCTGGCCTCGAACAGGAACCACGCGCGCTCCTCGGCCTGGTCGGTCCATTCGTCGACGATGCCGCTGGTGGCGTTGTCCTTCGCAGCGTCGGCGGCGTCCTTTACGGTGCGGAAGGATTCGACGAGCTTGAGATTGTCCTCGCGCAGTTCGGCCAGCATGTCGGCGGGGCCGACGAATTCGGCGTCGTTGTCGGTGAGGGTCTGGCGGCGGGCGATGTCGCCGATCGAGCGCAGCGTCAGATTGCCGGTCTTGCGCACGCGCTCCGCAATCGCATCGGTCACGCCCAGGATCTGCGCGGCCTGATCGTCGAGCAGCAGATGGTAGTCGCGGAAGTGCGGGCCGGAGACGTGCCAGTGGAAATTCTTGGTCTTGAGATACAGCGCGTAGCAATCGGCCAACGCGCTGTTGAGAGCATCGGCGACCGTCTTCGTATCGTTGCGGTTGAGGTCGGTCGGAGTCGCAAGCGGCTTGGGATTGGCCATGATGGGTCTCTCGGCAAAAGGGGTCGGTTCGCAGGTGGAACGACGCTGACGCCGATTGGCTCCCCCGCAAAGGCGCGATCAGGGTGATCGAGCGGCTAGATCAGGCGCAGCGCACCCAGCGCGACGACCGCCCCGGTCGCGGCGAGCAGCACGCCACCCGCGACACTGAGCGCGCGAGTCGGCAGGCGGCGCGTCATCGCCGCGCCCGCCACCACGATCGCTCCGCCGAGCGCGCCTGCGACCGCAAGCGCGGGGCTCGGCCCACGGGCTGCCAGCGCGAAGGCGATGAAGGCGGTGCGATCGCCGAGCGCGAGCGCAGAGGTGCCGAGCGCCGCCGCTACCGGACCGCCGCGTGCGAATCGCAGGCTCCACCCCGGTGCGCGCGCGGGGAACAGCGCGGCGATGCCGACGAACAGCAGCGCGAGGGCGAGCAGGAACGCTTTGGCATTGGGGCTGAGCAGCGGGGCGACGAGCGCGCCGCCCACTCCGGCGATGGTCAGCGCGACGGCGTGACCGAAGACGATCGCCGGCCAGCGCGCGCCGCCCAGCAGGGCTGCGAACGCCGCCGGACGGTCGCCGACGCCGGCGAGCAGCGCCGCGACGAAGGCGGGGACGAGGGCTTCCAGTGGTCGATCAGCCGTTCAGGCGGACGGTGCAGGCGGCGGCAAAGGTCTCGCACGTGCCGGCATCGCTGACGCCGCAGCCGACCGCGTCGCGCAGGATCGCCAGCCAGCCGTGGACCAGCGGGCCGCGCTCGCCGCGTGCCAGCGCGCTGTCGAGCGCGTGGACGACGGTGACCGCGGGGCCGATGCCGTGGCGGCTGGCGATGCGGCGGATCGCTTCGAGCTCATCGGCGATTTCGCCGGGCTTCAGGCGGTCGCAGCGGCGGTCCATCGTGTCGATTCGGGCGCACAGGTCGGCGACGACCATGTTCCCCGCATCCTGCCAAGCCATCGCCATTCCGCGTCCCCCTCGCCCCTGTCATGTCATGGACGGGAGCGTGCGCCCGCGAGGGTTAACACCGCGTCAACGCTTCGCGCAGGGCGCCTTGGAGTTGACAAGTCGGGCCGGATGCAGCATGCGCCCACCCCAGATGGCGGCGGCCCTTGCCGGGGCGTGCCGCCTTGATCGTTTTCAAGCAGAATCGAGAGTTTTGGGCATGGCCAAGCCAACCACCGTCAAGATCAAGCTCGTCAGCACCGCCGACACCGGCTTCTTCTACGTGACGAAGAAGAATCCGCGGACGCAGACCGAGAAGTTCTCGTTCCGCAAGTACGATCCCGTCGTGCGCAAGCATGTCGAGTTCAAGGAAGCCAAGATCAAGTAATCCCCGGGGGCGCGCAAGCGCCCGGATTGCGCGACGCCTCCCCTGACGGGGGCATGCAGGAGCCGCGGGCGTGATGCCGGCGGCTTTTTTGCATTGGGCAGGTCAGAGTGAGCTCGGCAGCGTCATTTTCTCCGCCACGCCGTCAGACGGAACGGCTGCGCCGGACCGCTGCCCGCCGTGGCGAGTCGGCGGCTTGCTAGGCAAGCCGCTCGCCGCCCGCGTCTGGCAGCAGCGCGCGGACTTCGTCGATGAAGCGCATCACCGAAATCGGTTTCGACACATAGGCGTTGGCGCCCGCCGCGCGGATGCGGTCCTCGTCGTCGCGACCGGCATACGCGGTTACCGCCATGATCGGGATCGCGCGCAGCCGGGGATCGCGCTTCATCTGGCCGATCAGCTCGAACCCGCTGACGTGGGGCAGCTGGATGTCCATCACCACCAGGTCGGGCTCGAACGCCTTGGCACACGCGACCGCATCGCGCCCGTCGCGCACCGGCTCGACCGCGAAGTCGTGCGCGCGCAGCAGGTCGCAGAACAGTTTCAGATTGAGTTCGTTGTCCTCGACAACGAGCACCCTTTTTGCCACGCGGTTCACGCCTATCCCAGCCTTTACGCCGAGTGAGTAAGCGATGCCGCGCGACGACACAAATGCCGATGGGGCGCCCGACGATTCGACGCTCGCGCTGCGCGCGCTGGTGTGGACGCTCGCCGAGCCGCAGCGGGCGATGCGGCTGCTCGACACCACCGGACTGGCACCTGCCGACCTGCGATCGTCGGCGTCGGCGCCCGCGACTCTCGTCGCGCTGCTGACGTTCCTGGAAGCGCATGAGCCCGACCTGATTGCCTGTGCCGAGGGCATCGGCACCACCCCTGCGGCCTTGGTCGCCACCCGCGAACGGCTGGAGGCCGCATGAAACCGCTGCTGATCTGCGACTGCGACGAGGTGCTGCTGCACATGGTCCGCCACTTCGGCGTGTGGCTGGACGAGGCGCACGCCATCGATTTCGACGCGAACGGCGGCGATTTCGCGACCGCGATGACGCGGCGGTCGGACGGATCGCGGGTGGAACGCGAGGATATGTGGGCGCTGCTCGACGGCTTCTTCCCGCACGAAATGGCGCGCCAGACGCTGGTGCCCCACGCGCGCGAGGCGCTGGCCGACATCGCGAAGGCCGCCGACATCGTCATCCTCACCAATTTGGGCGACCATTGCCGCGACGCGCGGATCGCGCAGCTGGCCGAGCACGGCATCGCCCACCGCGTCGAATGCAACCAGGGCGGCAAGGGCGCCCCCGTCGCGCGGCTGGTGGCGGAGCACGGCAACCCGGTCACCGTCTTCGTCGACGACCTGGCGGTGCATCACGAATCGGTCGCCCGCCACGCGCCCGAAGTCCACCGCCTGCACATGATTTCCGAACCCGGCCTGGCGCCGAACGTGCCCAAGGCGCCCGCCGCCCACGCCCGCATCGACGATTGGCGCGACGCCGCGATGTGGATCGAAACCCGCTTTGCCGAGGGGCGACCCGCCCCGGCCCTTTCAGGAGTTGCCGCATGACCACCCAGATCGACCGCACGCTCGAACAGCTCGGGCTCACCCTCCCCAACCCCGCCGCGCCGATCGCGTCGTACGTGCCCGCGGTCGAGGCGGGCGGCCTGCTCCACATCTCGGGCCAGTTGCCGTTCAAGGAGGATGGGTCGCTGATGCTCGGGCGGCTGGGTGAGGGCGATTGCGACCTCGCCTATGGTCAGGAGGCGGCGAAGCGGTGCGCGCTGATGCTGGCGGCGCAGATCAAGGCGGCGCTGGGAGGGTTCGAGCGCGTCGAGCGGATCGTGAAGCTGGGCGTCTTCATCAACTCGGCCGCCGACTTCATCGAACAGCCGCAGGTCGCGAACGGCGCGTCGGACCTGATGGTGTCGCTGTTCGGCGACGCCGGCAAGCATGCCCGCAGCGCGGTCGGCGTGCCGGTGCTGCCGCGCGGCGTCGCGGTGGAGATCGATGCGATCGTCGCCGTTCGATAGGACGGGCGATTGTTGCGTCACCGCAACACGACCATTGCCGAAAGTTGCTGCGCGCGTCGATTTATGTTGTGCGGCGCAGCAACTTTGAGGCATGACTGACGCGTCGCCGGACAAGCGGGGCGCATCCAAGCAGCACCACAGCCGGCACGCAGGCGGAAACCATCGACCCATCAAGGGAGGTCATATGATGCGTTTCTCGACTCTCGGCGCGGCTGCGATCCTGATCGCCGCCGCCACCCCCGCCGCCGCGCAGGACAGCGATCCCGCAACGCGGCTACCCGATCCGGCGACGGCCCCCCCCCCGGCGCTGACCGTGACGGGCAGCGCGACCCTCATCAGCGACTACCGGTTCCGCGGCCTGACCCAGACCGACGGCAAGCCCGCGATCCAGGGAACGGTGAACGTCAACCACAGCTCGGGCTTCTACGTCGGCACCTTCGTGTCGACGATCGACGGTGGCCCCGACGGCAGCACCCCGGCGCTAACCGGCTATGGCGAGGCGGAGGTCGACCTGTACGGCGGCTTCACCAAGACGCTGTCGAACGGCGTCGGGATCGACGTCGGGCTGCTCTACTATCTCTACCCGATCGACAAGACGTCGGGGCTGAACACCGACTTCTTCGAACCCTATGCCGCGGTCACCTACACGATCGGGCCGGTCGCGACGAAGCTGGGTGCCGCCTACGCGTGGGGCGGGCAGGACGGACTGGCGGGGTTCGACCCGCGCGGCGGCAACGACGACAATCTCTATGCCTACGGCGAGGCATCGGTCGCGATCCCGACGACCCCGGTCACGCTTAAGGGGCATCTGGGCTATTCGGAGGGGTCGCTGGGCGGCTTCAACGGCACGCTCGACAACAACTACCTCGACTGGTCGGTAACCGCGGAGGCGGTCGGCGGGCCGCTGAAGGTCGGGGTCAGCTACGTCGATACCGACATCAGCGAGCGGCGGACGGCGGCGTTTCCGAAAGGATACGCGCGGTCGCTGGGGCGCGGAGCTACCGTGCTGGCGTATGTGGGATTTGCGTTCTGAGGGTTCGCCTCCTCACGCCCACCCACACCGTTCGCCTCGAGTAGGCGTCGAGCTTGTCGAGACGACGTATCGAGAGGTGGGTGCCTCGTGGAGAGAAACTCTCGATACGGGCTCTCGACTGCGCTCGATCCCTACTCGAGGCGAACGGACTGGGGATTGGCAGCCCACGAAAAAAGGGGCGGAGACTCACCCGAGTCCCCGCCCCTTTTGTCTCTCAGACCGAGAGTTTACTGCCCGCTCGGCGTCGCCACGCGAGCCGCCTGCCCGTCACCCTCGGGCGCGGCGACGATGTCGCGGGTGGTCGAGCCCTTTTCGACCACGACGGTCTTGGGATCGCCCGCTTCCGACCGGATGCCGGCGCCGGCGATGTCGCGGCCGGCGGCGGACAGCGTCGAGGTTTCGGTCGCGCTGCGCGGGGCGGGGCCGCCGAACAGGGCGTCGAGCGCCTGCTGCGCCGCGGTGCCGTCCTGCGGGCGGGCGGCGCCGGGCTGCGGCGGAACTAGCGCATAATCGGGCGGGATGACCAGCGGCGCCTGGCGTGCCACGGCGAATTCGTCCGGGCGCGAGCGGTTCAGGCCGCCGCCGCTGCCACAGGCCGACAGCGCCAGCACGGAGGCGATACCGCCGACGAGGATCACGACCTTACGCATTCTCACTTCTCCTGGGGCACCGCTGCCGCCGGGGTGCGCACGAACAGCGACCGCAGCAACAGGATGACGACACCGATGGTAATCGCGGCGTCGGCGACATTGAAGACCAAAAACGGGCGCCACTCGCCGAAATGCAGGTCGGCATAATCGACGACATAGCCGAAACGGATGCGATCGAGAATATTGCCGATCGCCCCGCCCAGCACGAGGCCGAGGCCGATGAGGTCGCCCCGCACCGTCTCGCGCCGCATCCAGAAGGCGACGCCCACCGCGATCGCCGCGGTCAGCGCGACCAGGCCCCAGCGCATCGCCGGGCTGTCGGCGGGCAGCAGGCCGAGCGAGATGCCGACGTTGGGCACGAAGCGCAGGTCGAAGAACGACACGACTTCGCGCACCGCGCCGAGGTGATCGAGGCCGAACGGGCCGACGACCCACGCCTTTATCAGCTGGTCGATGACGAAGACGGCGGCGGCGACGGCGAAGCCGATCAGGCGATTGCGGGGCATGCTTGGACTCAGGCGACGACGGAGGCGCAGCGGTCGCACAATGCGCCGTCCACCGCAACCTCGGGGAGGTGGCGCCAGCAGCGACCGCATTTAGCGTAATCGGTGCGGGTGACGGTCAGCGCATCGTCTTGCGTCACGCGCGCGACGATGAACACCTCGGCCAGCGCCGCTTCGTCGAGCGGCATGTCCGGGACGGTCACCGCCGCCTCGTTGCTGGAGCGGATCGTCTTCTCGCGGCGATAGGGCTCGATCGCCTCGGTCACCGTCGTGCGCAGCGCGCGGACGTCTGCCCAGTTGGTCGAGATCGCATCGTCACCCGGCAGCGCCGGCAATTCCGGCCATTCGAGGAAATGCACCGATCCGTCCTCGCTCGGGTAGCGCGCCTGCCACACTTCCTCCGCGGTGAAGGCGATGATCGGGGCCGCATAGCGGACGAGGGCGTGGAACAGGATGTCGAGCACGGTGCGATACGCCCGGCGCTTCGGGTCGGTGGCCGCGTCGCAGTAGAGCGAATCCTTGCGGATATCGAAGAAGAATGCCGACAGGTCGTCGTTCGCGAAATCGGTCAGCGCGCGGGTGTAGCGGTTGAATTCATACGCCTCCGCCGCCGCGCGCAGCTCGACGTCGAGCGTGCCTAGCTTGTGGAGAATGTACAGCTCCAGCTCGGGCATGTCGCCGACCGCGACCTTCTCCGCATCGTCGAAGCCGTCGAGGGCGCCGAGCAGATAGCGGAAGGTGTTGCGCAGCTTGCGATAGGTGTCGCCGGTGCCGGCGAGCACTTCCTTGCCGACGCGCACGTCGTCGAAATAGTCGGTCTGCGCGACCCACAGGCGCAGGATATCGGCGCCGCTTTCCCCGATCACCTTCAGCGGGTCGACGACGTTGCCCAGCGACTTCGACATCTTCTTGCCCTTGCCGTCGAGCGCGAAGCCGTGCGTCAGCACCGCGTCATACGGCGCGCGCCCGCGGGTACCGCAGCTTTCCAGCAGCGACGACTGGAACCAGCCGCGATGCTGGTCCGACCCCTCGAGATACAGGTTGGCGCGGACGCCCTCGCCGTAGCGTTTCTCGACGGTGAAGACGTGGGTGGACCCTGAATCGAACCACACGTCGAGGATGTCGTTGATCGGCTCGTAGTCGGCGAGGTCGTAGTCGGCACCGAGCAGCGCGGCGTGGTCCGCCCCGAACCACGCGTCGGCGCCGCCAGCCTGGAAGGCCTCCACAATGCGGGCATTGACCGCGGGGTCCGCAAGATACTCGCCGGTCTGGCGATGGACATAGAGCGCGATCGGCACGCCCCAGGCGCGCTGGCGGCTGATGACCCAGTCCGGGCGCCCCTCCACCATCGAACGGATGCGGTTCTGGGAGCGGACGGGGATCCAGCGGGTACGCTCGATCGCGTCGAGCGCGGTTTCGCGGAGTGTGGCGCCGTTGGAGAACGGCTTCTCGACTTCGCTCGAAGCGAACGGTTGGGGGGAGGCTGCATTTCCAATTCCGTTCGTTTCGAGCGAAGTCGAGAAACGGGTCTGGGCACCATCCATCGGAATGAACCACTGCGGCGTCGCGCGGAAGATGATCTTTGCCTTCGACCGCCACGAATGCGGGTAGGAGTGCGCGAAGTCGTCCGACGCCGCGAGCAGCGCGCCTGCTGCGCGCAGGTCGCTGCAGATCGGTCCGTCGCTTGCGACGAACTTCTTGTTGATGACCGAACCCTGCCCTCCGAGCCACGCCCAGTCGGCACGGTACATCCCCGCACCGTCGACCGCGAAGACCGGGTCGATGCCGTGTTCCTTGCACAGCGCAAAATCGTCCTCGCCGTGGTCGGGCGCCATATGGACGAGGCCGGTACCAGCGTCGGTGGTGACGAACTCGCCAGGCAGGAACGGGCGGGGCTTGGCGAAGAATGTGTTTGGGTAGCGATCAGCCATCGGGTGGCGGGCAAGGACTCCTTCAAGCTGCCTGCCTGAATAGGCCTTGTCATCATCAAGGGTCATCAACCTGATGCCACCATTATTTCCCCAAAGCGCTCGCATTCGCGCTTCAAGCTCGCTCTTCAAAACGTCGGAGTGGCTCTCGGCAATTAAGATTTTGCGCCCATCCAATTGCTTCAAAGCAGCGTCTGCGAACACGTCAGTGCCGACTCCAGCGTTGACCGATACGCCTATGGTGTAAGTCCGGTAAGTGATCTTCGTCCCATAAGCCAAAGCCTGGTTCACCGGGATCGTCCACGGCGTCGTCGTCCAGATCACCGCGTGTGCGCCGATCAGTTCGGGGGCGTTCGGGGCGTCCGTGATCTCGAACGCGACGTCGATCTGCGTCGAGACGATGTCCTCATACTCGACCTCGGCCTCGGCCAGCGCGGTCTTTTCGACCGGGCTCCACATCACCGGCTTGGCGCCGCGGTAGAGCTGGCCGCTTTCGGCGAACTTCAGCAGCTCGCCGACGATCGTCGCCTCGCTGTCGAAATTCATCGTCAGATAGGGGTCGTCCCAGTCGCCCATCACGCCCAGCCGCTCGAACTGCGCGCGCTGCACCGCGACCCACTTCGCCGCATAGGCACGGCATTCGGCGCGGAATTCGGCGGCCGGCACCTCGTCCTTGTTCAGCTTCTTGGAGCGATACGCCTCCTCGATCTTCCATTCGATCGGCAGGCCGTGGCAGTCCCAGCCGGGGACGTAGGGCGCATCCTTGCCCATCAAACTCTGCGAGCGGACGACGATGTCCTTCAGGATCTTGTTCATGGCGTGGCCCATGTGAATGTCGCCATTCGCATAGGGGGGGCCGTCGTGTAGAATGAACCGCTCGCGCCCGGCGCGCTGCTCGCGCAAGGCATCGTACACGCCCAGCCGCGCCCACCGCTCGAGGATCGCCGGCTCCTTGGCGGCGAGGCCGGCCTTCATCGGGAAGTCGGTCTTCGGCAGGAAGACGGTGTCGCGGTAGTCGCGCGCGGTATCAGGCGTGTCGGTCATAGGTGGTGGGGCATTACTTGCGCGTCACGCTACGCACAACCTGTTCCCCGGCGAAGGCCGGGGCCCAGTCGGGGGACGTGCCAACTGGGCCCCGGCCTTCGCCGGGGCACGTTCAGGGCTGGAGCAGCGTCCGCGCCCGCTCACAATCCTCAGCCATCTGCGCCTGCAACGCCTCCAGCGTGTCGAACTTCGCCTCGGGCCGCAGGTATTCGATCAGCTCGACCTCGATCGTCTGGCCGTACAGGTCGCCCGAAAAGTCGAAGAAATACGCCTCCAGCAACTCGATCGGCGGCTCGAAGGTCGGGCGGATGCCGAGGTTCGCCGCCCCGTCCAAAATGCGTCCGTCGGCCAGCCGCCCGCGCACGGCGTAGATGCCATAGGCGGGACGCAGGTACGGCCCCATGTCGAGGTTCGCGGTCGGGTAGCCGATCGTGCGGCCGAGCTGCGCGCCGGGCTGGACTACGCCCTGCACCGCGAAGGGACGGGTGAGCAGCGCGGCGGCATCGCGCGGGCGTCCGGCTTGAAGCGCCTCGCGGATGCGGCTGGAGGATACGGGCGCGCCGTCGAACGCGACCGGGCCGACCGTCTCGACCGAGAAGCCGAGCTCCGCGCCGAGCGTCCGTAGAACGTCGATGTTTCCACTGCGCTTGTGACCGAAGGTGAAGTCCTCGCCGGTCACCACCCCGCCCGCGCCAATCAGGCCAATCAGCCGCTGTTCGACGAACGCGCGCGCATCGAGGCTGGCTAGGGCGGCGTCGAAGCGGAACACCAGCATCGCGTCCGCCCCGGCGTCGGCGAACAGCCGCTCGCGCTGGTCGAGCGTGGTCAGGCGGAATGGCGCGGCATCGGGTTTGAAGAAGCGCACCGGATGCGGATCGAACGTCGCGATCAGCGCCGGGCGCCCCTCGGCACGCGCGCGCGCGATGGTAGCGCCGGCGACCGCCTGGTGCCCGAGATGAAATCCGTCGAAATTGCCGAGCGCGACGATCCCGCCGCGCAAGGGCGCTGGAACCGGCGTGCCGCCGTCCAGCCGCACCATGCGGCCTGCCCTAGCCGAGCGGGCCCGAGACGCGCAATCGTGCGTTGCGCGGGACATGATCGACCTGACCGAACATCACGACCTGCGCACCGGCACGCCCGTATGGACCGACCACGCTACACCCCCGGACAGCGACCCGCTGCCGACGCGCAAGGTTGACGTCGCAATCGTCGGCGCCGGGATCATGGGCGCGATGGTCGCGGATGCGCTGGCGCTGAGCGGGCGCAGCGTCGCGCTGGTTGACCGCCGCCCGCCCGCCGCGGGCAGCACCGCCGCCTCCACCGCGCTGGTGATGTGGGAGATTGACACGCCGCTGACGCATCTGGCGGAAACGATCGGGCTGGATGCGGCGGGCACGCGGTGGCGGCGGGTATACGACGCGGTCCAGCGGCTGCACGCGAAGGTCGGCGAGGTGACCGACGCCCCGCCGTTCGTACCGACCGTGTACCTGGCGGGCGACCTGCTCGACGCTGACGCGCTGGAGGCCGAGGGCGCGGCGCGGCGGCAGTTCGGGTTGCCGAGCGAATGGCTGGCGGCGGAGACGGTCGCCGAGCGATTCGGTATCGCGCCCCGCCCCGCGCTGGTGTCGGACGGCGGCTTCTTGGTCGATCCGGTGGCACTCGCCTGCGGGCTGCTGGCGCGGGCGCGGGCCAATGGCGCGACCGTGAGCTGGCCGGTGGATGCGCTGCGCTTCGATGGAAACACGGTCGTCACTGATGGCGGCTCCCTGACGGCGGATCGGATCGTGCTGGCGGGCGGGTATGAGCGGGCGCGCGCGTTCCTGCCGCCCGCCTTTTCGCTGCTGTCGAGCTACGCCATCGCCACCGCGCCGGGCACCGCGCCCAAGTGGCGCGAGGACGCGATGATCTGGGGGGCGTCCGATCCCTATCTCTACACGCGCACCGATGCCGAGGGGCGGATCATCGCCGGCGGCGAGGACGAGGATTTCGCCACACCCGAAGCCTCACGCGACCGCCGGATCGAGGAGAAGGCCGGCACGATCGCCGCAAAACTCGCCGCGCTGCTGAACGTGCCCGACATCGCGGTCGACCGGCGCTGGGCGGCGACGTTTGGGGCGTCGCCCGACGGCCTTCCCGCGATCGGCAGGGCGCGCAACCACGACGGGCTGTGGCTGGCGAGCGGGTTCGGCGGCAACGGGGTCAGCTTCGCGGCGCTGGGCGCGGAGCTGCTGCTGGCGGAGTTCGACGGCACGCCCGACGCTCTGGCTGCGAGCTTCGATCCCTACCGCTTCGGCTGAATCCCCGCACGCAGCACGCGCAGCGCGTTGCCGTGCATCACCTTCGCCACCTCGTCGGCGGTGAAGCCGCGGTCGAGCAGCGCCTGGGCGATCGACTCCAGCCCGGTCGTATCGAAGCCGGTGGTGACCGCGCCGTCGAAATCCGATCCCAGCGCGACATGATCGATCCCGGCGACGTCACGGACATGGGCGATGGCGGCGGCGATCGCTCGGGGAGAGGTCGAGCAGACCGCGGCGTCCCAATAGCCGATGCCGATTAGACCGCCGGTGCGCGCGATGCCGCGGATTTCCTCATCGGTCAGGTTGCGGTTGACCCGGCACGTCGCCTGGACGCCGCCGTGCGAGGACACGACCGCGCGCCGCGCCAGCCGCAGCATGTCGGCGACCGCGGCGTGGCTGGCGTGCGCCACATCGACGATCATCCCCTGCGCCTCCATCCGCCGCATGACCGCGAGGCCGAACGGCGTCAGCCCGCCCTTTGACACCCCGTGCATCGACCCGGCGAGGTCGTTGTCGAAGAAATGCGTGAACCCCGCCATGCGGAAGCCCGCGGCATGGAGCCGATCGACATTGGCGAGCTTCCCCTCGAGGTTCTGCAACCCCTCCACCGACAGAATCGCCCCGACCGGGCGCGCTGTGCCTGAGCGATCGGCGAGCAGCCGGTCGAGGTCGGCGGCGCTGCGGATGACGCGCAGGCCCCCGTCCGACCGCGCAGCGGCGCGCTCCAGCTTCTCGGCGTGCCAGAGCGAGCGTTCGAGCAGCGACGTCCACGTCCGCGGCGGCTGCAACTGCGCGACGGTCAGCAGCGTGATATTGTCGGTGTCGCCGGTGTTGCGATCGTAATTCTGGCCCTTCGGCGTCTTGGTCACGCTGCTGAAAACCTGGAGCGCGGCGCCGCCCTGCGCCAGCCGCGGCAGATCGACCTGCCCCCGCGTCGCGCGCGTCGTCAGGTCGCGGCTCCACAGCAATGTGTCGGCGTGCAGATCGACGCTGCCCACCGCCATGCCGGCGGAGCGCGGCGTGGTCTTCAGCGCGACCGGCACGACCTTGTTCATGCTCCGCTCGACGATGCCCGGCGCGAGCAGGAAAAAGGCTGCGAGCGCGAGGGCGGCGACGATCGCGCCGAGCCCGATGATCCGCCTCATGCCCCGCGCTCCAGCGTCACGAAGCTGTAGCCGTCGTGATCCTCTCGCGCGGTTTCGCGCCAGCCGGTGAAGGGCGGCACGACCGCATCGCCCTCGGGCGTCGCGTGAACTTCGGTCAACTCGACCCGGCTCGCGATCGGCAGCGCGAGGGCAAAGATTTCCGCGCCGCCGATCACCGCGACCTCGGGCACGTCACCGGCGAGCGCGATCGCCTCTTCGAGCGTGCCCGCGATTTCCGCCCCCTCCCCGCGCCACGCCGGATCGCGGGTCAGCACGATGTGGCGGCGGCCGGGCAAGGGGCTGGGGAAGCTCTCGAACGTCTTGCGACCCATCACCATCGGCTTGCCCATCGTCATCGCCTTGAAGCGCTTCAGGTCGGCGGGCAGGCGCCACGGCAACTGGCCGTCGCGCCCGATCACGCCGTTGGTGGCGCGGGCGAGGTAGAGGACGATGTCGGGCATCGCGCGACTATGCGCAGGCCGCCATCGCTTGCCAAGCCAAGCGCGGGGCGTAGAAACCGGTGTCATGGACCGACTTTCTACCGCCATCCTCCCCGCCCTGCCCGCCGACGTCGCGCGACCGGCCTATGACCGGGCGAAGGTGACCAGCGGCATCGTCCATCTGGGCATCGGCGCATTCCACCGCGCGCATCAAGCCTGGTATGCCGAGCAGGCGCTGGCGGCAGGCGACCTGCGCTGGGGGATTACGGCTGTCTCGCTGCGATCGTCGGGCGTCCGCGACCAGATGGCGCCGCAGAATGGGCTCTACACGCTGGCGACGCGCGATGGCGGTGACGAGCGGCTGGCGGTGATCGGCGCAGTGCACCGCGTGCTGGTGGCGCCCGAAGACCCGCAGGCCGTGGTCGCGGCGATGGCGGATGCAGCTTGCCACATCGTCAGCCTGACGGTGACCGAGAAGGGCTACAAGCTCGATCCCGCGACCGGTGCGCTGATTGCCGACGACCCCGATCTGGCCGCCGACATGGCATCGCTCGAGCGCCCGCGCACCGCGCCGGGCCTGATCGTGGCGGCGCTCGCCCGGCGACGGGCGGAGGGACTGATGCCTTTCACTGCGATCAGCTGCGACAATCTTCCGCACAATGGCGCGCGGCTGGCGGCGGCGGTAACGACACTGGCGCGCGCGCACGACCCGGCGCTGGCCGACTGGATCGAGCGTCACGGCGCCTTCCCGCAGACGATGGTCGACCGCATCGTTCCCGCGACCACCGACGCCGACGTCGCCGCGCTCGCCGTACGGATCGGGGTCGAGGACCGGGCGATGGTGAAGACCGAGCCGTTCAGCCAGTGGGTGATCGAGGATCGCTTCGCCGGCGAGCGTCCCGATTTCGAGGGCGTCGGCGTTCAGGTCACGCCCGCGGTCGCGCCGTGGGAGGATGCCAAGCTGCGGCTGCTGAACGGCGCGCACAGTGCGATCGCGTATCTGGGCGGGCTGGCCGGGGTGGAATTCGTCCACGAAATGGTGGCGCAGACTCCGGTGCGCGCTTTCGTCGAGCGGCTGTGGGATGAGGCGGCGGCGACGCTCACGCCGCCACCGGGGCTGGACGTGGCGGCGTATCGCGGGGACTTGATCGCGCGCTTCGCCAACCCGGCGCTCGGTCACCGTACACGACAGATCGCGATGGACGGGTCGCAAAAGCTGCCCCAGCGGCTGCTCGCGCCGATCGCCGAGCGGCGGGCGCGCGGGTTGGAGGTTGAGGCGCTGGCGCTGGGCGTCGCAGCGTGGATGAAGTGGCAGGGCGGGCGCGACGACGCCGGCGCGGCGTTCGTGGTGGACGACCCGCTGGCCGCGGTGACGGCGGCGCGGCTGGCCGGGTTGACCGATCCGGGCGAGCGGGTTGCAGCGCTGCTGTCGATCGCGGCGGTGTTTCCGGCGGAGCTGGCGGCGGACGCGGTGTTTCGCGCGGTGCTGACGCGGCAGCTGGCGGCGCTAGACGCGCGGGGCGGGCTGGGCGTTCTCTAACCGATCCGTTCGTTTCGAGCTTAGTCGAGAAACATGCCCCGAGCGGTGCGCCCGGTTTCTCGACTACGCTCGAAACGAACGGGGGTGGTCATACCGCCACCGGCGCCGCGATGTGCGGGTGGGGATCGTAGCCCTCGACCACGAAATCCTCGATGGCGTAATCGAAGATCGTCGCCGGACGCCGCGTGATGCAGAGTGTCGGGAAAGCCCGCGGTTCGCGCGCGGTCTGTTCGGCGACGAGGTGTTCGTGGTTGAGATACACGTGCGCGTCGCCGCAGCTCCACACGAGTTCGCCGGGCTCGAGATCGCATTGCTGGGCGAGCATGCGGATCAGCAACGCTGCGGAGAAGGCGTTAAAGGCAAAGCCGAGCCCCAGATCGCACGACCGCTGCCACAGCATTCCCGACAGTTTCCCGCGCGCCACATGATATTGGTACGTCATGTGGCACGGTGGCAGCGCCATGCCGTCCAGTTCCGCGACGTTCCACCCGGTGAAGATATGCCGCCGCGACATCGGGTTGGTGCGCAGCGATTCGAGCAGCGCCGCGATCTGGTCGATGCCCTTCGCTCGCCGCCGATACAGCCCGTCGCCGGCGGGTTCGTACACCGGCCAGTCGACCCATTGCTTCCCGTACACCGGACCGAGTTCGCCCCACCGCGCGGCGAACGCATCGTCGGCCAGGATGCGCGCCTCGAACGTGTCGCGGTCGATCGCCTCGCCCGTCGCGCGGACATAGGCGGCGAGCGGCCAGTCGGTCCAGATATGCACCTTTTGCCGCACCAGTCCGCGGATGTTGGTGTCGCCCGACAGGAACCACAACATCTCGCGCGCCGCGGTCTTCCACGCCACGCGCTTGGTCGTCAGCAGGGGCACGCGCCCGCCGGACAGGTCGAAGCGCAGCGTCGGCCCGAACAGCGACCGCGTGCCAACCCCGGTGCGGTCGCGGCGCTCGTCGCCCGCCTCCCACACGCGCGTCAAGAGGTCGAGGTAGAGGCGTTCTTCGGGGTTGGGGTCGGTCATGCGGTATCTCTACCGCGTCGGCGACCGCGCACAACCGGGCAGCGGCGCATCCGATCCGGCGCCATAATGGATGCGGTTGCGGTGGCGGCTACGCGCGGGCGTCCGCAGTCTGCCGCGAATGGCGGTTGCCCTACCCGCTCCGGTAATCGTCCGCTGCATCGATGGCGTTCCCGCCGCACGCGCCCTGTTCGCGGACATCGCGACCGCCCCGCACGAGATCGCCGGTATCGCCTATCTGGCGCGCGACCGGACGCTGCTCGGGCTGCGCCACATCCGCGGCGGGCGCGACCGGGTGGCGGTGTTGCCGCGGCTGCTGGCGGGCGACGCGCTGTCGCTCGATGCGCGATTCGTGGTGATGGCGCACAACCACCCGAGCGGCGACGTCAGCCCAAGCCCCGGCGACCTGGCATGGACCCGCGCGATCGCGCGCGTGCTCGATGGAATCGAGGTGCGGATGGTCGATGCGCTGATCCTGGCGGGCGACCGCACGACGAGCTTCCGCGCGCTCGGCCTCCTCTGATCGTCAGGCCGCGGGCAGCCGCAGCCGGACGAGCAGCCCGCCCAGATCCTCGCTTTCCTCCAGGCTGACGGTGCCTTCGTAGATTTCGGCAACGTCGCGCACGATGGCGAGGCCGAGGCCGGTGCCGGGCTTGCCCGAATCGAGCCGCACGCCGCGGTCGAAGATGCGGATGCGGTCCGATTCCGGAATGCCGACGCCATCGTCCTCGACCAGGAACTCGACAAAGCCGGCCTGCGCGGCGACCGTCACGAACACGCTGCCGCCGCCGTATTTGGCGGCATTCTCGACCAGATTGCCGAGGATCTCGTCGAGATCCTGCCGCTCGATATGCGCCGACAGATCCTTCGGCCCGTCCACGTCGAGGCGGACGTTGGGATAGAGGCGCGCGACGGCACGCTCGACCGCCTCGACGCTCGGCCACACCTCCGCGCGGCTGTGCGCCGACCCGCGCCGCCCGACCGCGCGAGCGCGGGCAAGGTGGTGGTCGACCTGCCGCCGCATCGTCCGCGCCTCGCGGATCACGGTCTCGCCCAAATCCGCCTGCCCCGCGGCGGCGGCGTTCATGATGACGGTGAGCGGCGTCTTCAGCGCGTGCGCCAGATTACCCGCGTGGCGGCGCGCTTCCTCGGCCTGGCGATCGTTGTGGGCGATCAGGGCGTTCAGCTCCTCGACCATCGGGGCGACTTCGGCGGGCATGTCGCCCTTCACCCGGTTGGTCTTGCCGGCACGCATCCGCTGGATTTCCAGCCGGACCTTGCGCAGCGGGAGCAGGCCGTAAAAGGTCTGGAGCGCGACCATTATGATGAGCCCGGCGCCCAGCAGCAGGAAGCTGCGGATGAGCACGCGGCGCAGCGCCCCGATCTGTTCGTCGAGGCCGGCGCGGCTCTGCGCGATCTGGAATTTCCAGCGCACCGGCGACCCCGGCAGACGCACGTCGCGCTCCATCACGCGCAACCGCTCGCCGCTGCCGAATTCGCGGCTGTCGTACGAATGGGTCTTCATGTCGGGGTGCGGGGCGGTGACGCGCAGCGTGCGGTCCCACAACGAGCGAGACCGGAACGCCTCATACCCCGTGCCGCTGATCTGGTAGTAGAGCCCGGACCCCGGCTCGAGGAACCGCTGGTCCGCCAGTTCGCGGTTGAAGGTGACTTCGCCCTCCGGTCCGATCTCCGCCGATGTCATCATCGTCGTCAGCAGGAAATCGAGCTGGTTGTCGAAATTGGATGCGATCGCAGAGGTCAGCACGCGATCGAGCGCATAGCCGCCGCCCGCCAGCAGCACCATGATCCACGCCGCCGCGATCGCGATCATGCGGCGCGACAGCGACCCCGTCACGCGGACATAGGGGCGCGGCGGCGGCTCGTTGGGATCGGCGGTGACGCTATCCACGGATCATTCCCCGCCGCAGCCCATAATTATTCGGTCGGCCGGCGCTCGTCCGGCTCGTCGAGGCTGTAGCCGAGGCCGCGGATCGTCGTGATGACGTCTTGGCCCAGCTTCTTGCGGATGCGCGTCACGAACACCTCGATCGTGTTCGAATCGCGGTCGAAATCCTGGTCGTAGATATGCTCGATCAGTTCGGTGCGGCTGACGACCTTGCCCTTGTGGTGGAGCAGGTAGCTGAGCAGCTTGTATTCCTGCGCGGTCAGCTTCACCGGCTCACCGGCGCGCGTCACCTTGCCCGACCGGGTGTCGAGGCGGATGTCGCCCGCGGTCAGCTCGGCAGAGGCGTTGCCCGACGCGCGGCGGATCAGCGCGCGCAGGCGGGCGATCAGCTCCTCGGTCTGGAAGGGTTTCGCGACATAATCGTCGGCACCGGCATCCAGCCCGGCGACCTTGTCGGACCAGCTGTCCCGCGCGGTCAGCACCAGGACGGGCGCGCTGCGGCCTTCCTTGCGCCAGCGGTCGAGCACGGTCAGGCCGTCGACCTCGGGCAGGCCGAGATCGAGGATGATCGCGTCATATTGCTCGGTCGAGCCGAGGAAATGCCCCTCCTCGCCGTCGGTGGCGAGATCGACGGCATAGCCCGCCCCCTCCAGCGTGTTGCGAAGCTGCTGACCCAGATTGGGCTCGTCCTCGACGATCAGGACGCGCATCGGCCTACTCCCCTAAATTCGTTGAATCAGCCGCCGGCGCGACCGAGCACCATGCCCGAACGACCATCGACCAGCACCCAGATGACGTTCCCATCGCGCAGGAATTTAAGCGTGTAAACCGCACTGGCCGAATCGAACACGAAGCCGATGTATTCGGCGCCCTTCATCGTCGGGATGATACGACGTTCGATCTCGCTCAGCGGCAGCGTGCGTCCCTGCTTGCGGGCGCTCAATGCCGCGTCCTGATCGCCGCGACGATGCTGCACAGGCTCGATCGCGCCGACCGGAAGGGGCGACACGGAAATCAGGCTGGCGGCGAGTACGCTGGGCAGGAACATTGTCATCACGGTCGTCGCATAGGCGGCGGGTATTGAACAGCCTGTGAATAGCCCGCCGCGCGGCAGTCGGCGAGGCGAGCCCGCCGCCGGACTCGCGCAAGGCCGGCCGGCGGGACGACAGTTCCGACCGACGACACGGGATTTACTCCCGTGTCGAGCCCGCGACTGTCGCCGCCACGCCGTGGCAAAGCCACGTCGTCGGTCCTCGCTATGGCGAGGCCGGTCGGGCGCGCGCTTTGGCCTCGATTTAGCTGCGCTAAATCTCTAGGGCGCGCGGCCATGGCTGCACCTATTCTCGCTTACGAAGGCCTCGGGCTGAATCAGGGCTCGGGCTGGCTGTTCCGCGATCTCGACCTGTTTATCGGCCCGCGCGACCGGCTGGCGCTGATCGGGCGCAATGGTGCGGGCAAGACGACGCTGCTGAAGCTGATTGCCGGCAGCATCGATGCCGACCTCGGCCGGCGCACGATCGTGCCGGGGACGAAGGTCGTGCTGCTGGAGCAGGATCCGCAGGTCGCAGGCTTCGCCACGCTGCGCGATTTCGCGCTGTCGGGCGATGGCGCGCCGGCCCCGCACGAGGTCGACGCGATCGCCGACCAGCTCGGTATCGACCTCGACCGCGAGGCCGCGACCGCCAGCGGGGGCGAGCGTCGCCGCGTCGCCATCGCGCGGGCGCTGGCGATGGACCCCGACGTGCTGTTGCTCGACGAGCCGACCAACCACCTCGACATCGCGGCGATCGAGTGGCTAGAGGACTGGCTGTCGCGGTTCCGCGGTGCCTTCGTCGTCATCAGCCACGACCGCACCTTCCTCACGCGGCTGACGCGGCAGACGCTGTGGCTCGACCGCGGCAAGATTCGCCGTGCCGACGTCGGCTTCGGCGGGTTCGAGGCGTGGACCGAGACGGTCTATGCCGAGGAGGAGCGCAACGCCGCGCGGCTCGACGCAAAGCTGAAGATCGAGGAGCATTGGCTCCAGCGCGGGGTGACCGGCAGGCGGCGGCGCAACCAGGGGCGGCTCGCCAAGCTGAAGGACATGCGCGCCGCGCGCGCCGCGATGATCGGCCCACAAGGCGCCGCCGCGCTCCAGGTCGGGGTCGACGACGCCAAGACCAAGGTCGTGATCGACGCCAAGGGCGTGACGAAGGGGTTTGCCGACCGCACGATCATCCGCAACCTCGACCTGCGCATCACCCGGGGCGACCGCATCGGCATCGTCGGCGCGAACGGTGCGGGCAAAACCACGCTGCTGCGGCTGCTGACCGGCGAGCTCGCGCCCGATACCGGCACGATCCGGCTCGCCAAGACATTGGACGGCATCGTCATCGATCAGCAACGAAAATTGATGGCTCCCGAAAAGACCGTGCGCGACGTACTGACAGAGGGCGGCGAGTGGATCGACGTGCTGGGCGCGAAGAAGCACATCGTCGGCTATCTGAAGGAATTCCTGTTCGAACCCGGCCTGGTCGACGCAAAGGTCGGTACGCTGTCAGGCGGCGAGCGGTCACGGTTGCTGCTGGCGCGCGAGTTCGCACGACCATCGAACCTGCTGGTGCTCGACGAGCCGACCAACGACCTCGACCTCGAAACGCTCGATCTGTTGCAGGAAGTGATCGCCGATTACGCCGGCACCATCCTGATCGTCAGCCATGACCGCGACTTCCTGGACCGAACGGTGACGGTTACCCTCGGCCTCGACGGGTCGGGCAGCGTCGATGTGGTCGCGGGCGGCTATGCTGACTGGGAAGCGAAGCGACGGCCCAAGGGCGGCGTGAAGGCGGCGAAGCCGATCGCGGCCCCGCCCCCGCCGCCCACACCGAAAGCCAAGCTGACCTACAAGGACCAGCGCGACTATGAGCTGTTGCCGAAACGGATCGAGGAACTCGACACCGCGATCGCGCGGGACGAGGCGGCGCTGGCCGACGGCGACCTCTACGTCCGCGATCCGAAGCGATTCGATGCGCTGATGGCGTCGACGGCCAAGGCGCGGGAAGAGAAGGATGCCGCCGAGATTCGCTGGCTGGAACTGGCGGAGATGGTCGAGGGGATAGCGTGAGGCGAGCCTAACGCGGCAAGGCCTTCCCTTCGCGCCCGGCCAGCTCGACGACATATTGCCACGCCACCCGGCCCGACCGGCTGCCGCGCCGCGTCGCCCAGCCGACCGCGTCGTGCGGATCGAACGGCAAGCGATAGGCGTCCGCATAGCGCGCGACGATCGCCAGGTAGGTGTCCTGATCGACGACGTGGAAACCGAGGCTCAGGCCGAACCGGTCGGCGAGCGCCAACGCATCGTCGACCGCGTCGCGCGGGTTGATGGCGCTTTCCTGCTCCGCAATGTCGCGCGGCACGAGATGGCGCCGGTTCGACGTCACCAGCAGCCGAACATTCGCAGGCCGCGCTTCCGCCCCGCCTTCCAGCAACGACCGCAGCGCACGCGCCTCCGCCGGCGTGGAAAAGCCGAGATCGTCGACGAACACCGCGAACGGTCGCGACACGCCCGACAGAACGCCGAACAGCGCGGGCAGGCCGTCGAGCCCGGTCGCCGCGACCTCGACCAGCGCGACGCCGGCGGCATGCGCGGCACTCGCCACCAGTGCCGACTTGCCGGTGCCGCGCGCACCCCACAGCAGCACGTCGTGCGCGGCATGGCCCGCCGCCAGCCGCTCCAGATTGGCGAGCAGCGCGGCCTTCTGCGCGTCGATCCCGGTCAGCATCGATAGCGGCAGTGGCGCATGCGCCCGCGTCGCGGTCAGGACGCGGCCGTCCCACAGATATGCCGGATGCGCGCGCGGATCGGCCGCGGGCGGCGGGGGCGGCGCGAGGCGCTCGAGCGCGGCGGCGATGCGGGCGAGGGTGGCGTCGGTGGACATGCACCAAGCATAGCGCCTCGTGCGCGCACGCAAGCCCCGTTTCTGCGTCCTCAGCCCCGCCGCGCGTAGGCCTGCGCCAGATGCGCGCGGACCGATGCGTTGTCGGGCGCCAGGACCGCAGCCTTCTGCAACAGCTGCACCGCGCCGCCGGCGTCCCCCGCGGCAAGCAACGCGGTGCCATAGGCATCGGCGGTCATCGCATTGGCCGGGGCCAAGCGGTAGGCGGCGGCGGCGAAGCTCTGCGCGGTCGCGACATTGCCCGCTCCGCCATAGGCCACCGCCAGATCGGCCAGCAGCGCCGCGTCGCGGTTGCCGGTGCGGGCGCGCACCTGCTCCAGCGTATCGACCGCGGCAGCGAAGTCGCCCGACGCGACCTGGCCGCGCGCGATCAGGCGCAGGACGGCGAGGTTGCGGGGGTTCTGCGTGTGGAACAGCGCGATCGCATCGGCGGCGCCGGCGCGGTCGCCCGCGGCCTCGCGCGCTTCGGCCAGCCGCAGCAACGTCGGCTCGTCGAACATCATCGTCGCCGCGCGTGCGTAGGCGACGGCAGCATCGGCCGGGCGGCGGAGCAACATCAGCGTGTCGCCGAGCAGGATCGCGCCACCGGGCGCGCCACGATTGGCGTCGGCGACAGCCTGCGCGCGCTGGAGCGCACCGGCGGTGTCACCATTGGCGATGAGCGCCCGGATCAGCGGGATCGCGGTCGACGGCTCGCCGGTCGGATCGCCCTGCGCGGTAGCGGCAAGCGCGGGCACGCTGCCGTCGGGGCCGAACACATCCGCGGCGCCGAGGCCGGGATGCGCGGCGCGGTCGAGCAGCTGCGCTGCGTTCGCGCGGTCGCCGATCCGCTCGAATGCGCGCGCAGACAGCGTCAGCGTATAGGCGTCGGCATCGCCGCGCAGCGCGATCGGGCGCAGCACGTCGAGCGCGTCACGCGCAGCGTCGCTTCGGAGCAACGCCACGGCGAGCAGCTGGCGGGCGCGGACATTGAGCGGCTGGAGCCCGATGAGATTCCGGAGCTTCACCACCGCCTGTTCCGAATCGCCCGCTTCGAGATCGAGCGTGGCGCCGAGCAGCAACGGTCCCGGCTGCCCGTCGAGCGCGCCGCCGGTGCGGTCGAGCAGGTCGCGGGCGAGATCGACCTTGCCCGCGCGCGCGGCGAGCACCGCCAGCAGGTACATCGCCTGCGGGTCGCCGGGCCGAACCGCCAGCGCGCGACGGGTGGCGGCGAGCATGTCGGTCGCGCGGCCGGCATCGCCCAGCGTCGCGGCATAGTCGATCAGCACGGCATAGCTCGCGGGATCGTATTTCAGCGCCGTTTCGAACCACGGCAGCGACGCGACCAGCCCGAACTGGTCGCGCACCAGCCGCGCCCGGAGCAGCAGCGCGGCGACATTGCCGCGGTCGAGCGCGACCGCGCTGTCTGCGGCGGCGATCGCACCGGCGACGTCGCCGACGCCCTGCCGGAACCGCCCGACGTCGGCCCACAGCGCGGCGTCCCTCGGCGCGCGCGCGATGGCGAGCGCCAGCACGTCGTTCGCCGCACCCGGATTGCCCATCGCCGCCAGCGCGAACGCCTGGATGCGCAGGCCGTACACCCAGTCCGCCGCATCGGCGGTCTTCGCGATGGCGAGTGCGCGCGTCGCGTCGCCCTGCAACAGGCGGGCGTGGGCGAGCAGGTGCCGGGTGCGCGTGGGCGCCACGCCGTTCTCGGTGGCGCGCGCAACCTCGGCCTCAGCGGTGATGCCGTCGCCTTCGCCGAGCGCGGCGCGGGCCAGCGCGACATGCGCGGCACCGGACGCCGGCGTCTCGGCGACCGCCTGACGCGCAAGCTGGCGTGCGGTCGTGAACCGCCCGTGGTCGCTCGCCGCGGCGCTTTGGGCTGCGAGGTCGGCGGCGTGCGCGGGCGCGCCCACCGCTATCGCCGAGGCCAGGGCGAGCAGCAGCAGCCTAAGGTTGCAGGTCATAGCTTTTCATCAAGTCGTAGAGCGTCGGGCGGCTGATCCCGAGCAGGCGCGCGGTGCCCGAGATATTGCCGTCGGCGCGGGCGAGCGCGTGGCGGATCGCCTTTCGGTCGGCGGTTTCGCGTGCCGCACGCAGGTTGATCGCGGCGGCATCCTCATCGGTTTCGCCGAGGTCGAGGTCAGCGGCGGTGACGCGGGCGCCGTCCGCCATGATCGCAGCGCGCTTCACGCGGTTCTCCAGCTCGCGGACGTTGCCGGGCCACGGGTGCATATCGATCGCCGCAAGCGCGTCGGGGGCGAACCCCTTCACCCCCGATTTCATCCGCGCGACGTGCGTATTCAGGAAATGGCGCGCGAGCAGGCCGGCATCGCCGGGGCGTTCGGCGAGCGACGGGATGCGGACAACGATCTCGGCCAGGCGATAGTAGAGGTCTTCGCGGAAACTCTGCGCGGCGACCATCGCGTCGATGTCGCGGTGCGTGGCGCAGACGATGCGCGTGTCGACCGCGATCGCCTTGCGCCCGCCGACCCGCTCGATCACGCGCTCCTGCAAAAAGCGCAGCAGCTTGACCTGGAGCGGCAGCGGCACGTCGCCGATCTCGTCGAGGAACAGGGTACCGCCCTGCGCCTGGTCGATCTTGCCCTCGGTCGTCTTCACCGCGCCGGTGAAGGCGCCCTTCTCATGCCCGAACAGCTCGCTTTCGAGCAAAGTTTCCGGAATCGCGGCGCAGTTGATTGCGACGAAGGCCCCACGCCGCCCACTGGTCTCGTGCAGCCCGCGCGCCAGCAGTTCCTTGCCGGTGCCTGACGCGCCCAGCAGCATCACCGACACGTCAGCGGAGGCGACGCGCTCGATCGTGCGGGTGACCTTCAGCATTTCGGGCGCGGCGGTGATCATGCCGCCGAGCGCGCTCACCGCTCCGCCCTCGGCCAGACGACGGTTCTCCGTCTCCAGCGCATGCACGTGGAAGGCGCGCGCGACGATCAGGCCGAGCGTATCGATATCGATCGGCTTGGCATAGAAATCGAACGCCCCCTCGCCGATCGCACGCAGCGCACTCGATCGTTCGCCGTGGCCCGAGGCGACGATGACTTTCGTATCGGGCTTGATCGTCAAGATGTCGGCGAGCGTCGCGAAGCCCTCGGTCACGCCGTCGGGATCGGGCGGCAGGCCGAGGTCGAGCGTCACCACCGCCGGCTCCTCGGCGCGCAGCAGCGTCAGCGCCTCGGCGCGGTCGGCGGCGACGAGCACGCGGTAGCCGTCATAGGCCCAACGCAATTGCCGCTGGAGCGCGACGTCGTCCTCGACGATCAGCAGCACTTTCTCGGTCATGCCGCAGCCTCGAATGCCGGTGCGGCGGGCAGGGTCACGCGGAACATCGATCCTTCATTCTCCCGACTTTCGACGTCGATGCGCCCGCCCATGCTTTCAGCGAGCTGCCGCGCCTCGAATGCGCCGATGCCGAAGCCTGCGGGCTTCGACGACACGAACGGGCGGAACAGCTGGTCGCGCACGAAGGCGGGCGTCATGCCGCAGCCCCGGTCGCGCACCGCGATCACGGCCTGCCCGTCGTTGCCCGACACCTCGATCGTCACCGGTGCACCCGCGGCGCTCGCCTCGATGGCGTTGGTCAGCAGATGCCCGACGAGCTGCTCCAGCCGCACCGGATCGGCCTGCGCGATGATGCCCGCATCGCCGGCGACGGAGACGGGATGCGTCGCGCGGCGCATGCCCGCCAGCCGCTCGGCAAAGGCGACGAGGGGTACGGGCACGCTCGCTTCGGCGCGCGCCCGATCGCCGGCGGACAGTCGTGCGAGCAGCGCGTTCATCTTGGCCGCCGAATCCTGGAGGGTCGCGATCATGTCGGCGCGGAAGTCGGGGTTGTCGGCGTGGCGTTCGGCATTGCGCGCGACCAGGCTGATGCCGCTCACCAGATTCTTGATGTCGTGGACGATGAACGCGAAGCGGCGGTTGAACTCGTCGAACCTTTGCCCCTCGGCGAGCGCCTCCTGCGCGTGCGCTTCGGCAAGGTAGCTGGCGACCTGGCGCCCCGCGACCTTCAGCAGGTCGAAATCCTCCCAGTCGAGCGCGCGGTCGAGCGGCGGGCGCGCGAGCAGGATCGCGCCGACCAGATCGCGGTCGTGGATCAGCGGTACCAGCGCCCAGCCGGCGGCATCCGCCAGCATCCACGCCGGTACCGCATCGCGCTCGGTCGCATCGCCGTGGCCGGCGCGCAGCGGGTCGAGCTCGACGATGCGCTCGCTCGCGGCGAGGTGCTCGACCAAGGCGGCAGGTGCGCCGGTCGCGGGCGGATCGGGCCAGTTCCAGGCCGCGCCGACGCCAAGCGCGGGGCCGTCGCGGACCAGCAGCAGCCCGGCGGGCGAGGTGGTGAGGTCGGCGACCGCCTTCACCACCCGCGTCGCCAGCGGCGCGTCGGCGGCGGACTTCGCGAGCGTCGCGGTGAACCGCAGCCATTCGGCGCGGTAATCATAGCGGTGGCGATAGAGGTGCTTGGCGATCTTCACCTTGGCCCAGGCGCGCAGCCACGGCGACGAGGCAAGGGTGAGCGCCGCCGCTGCCGATCCGAACACGAACGCGGTCTGATACAGTCGCGCATTGGCGCCGCCGATCGCCGACAGCCCGCTGGTGACGAGCGCGAGCAGCGTCAGATAGCCGCCGATCGCGACCAGCGACAGCGACTGGTAGGCGACGGTGCGCGACACCGCGACCGGGCGGCGATCGCGGCGCTGCATCGCCGCGGCGATCATCCCCCCGGCCAGCGCGGTCGCGGCCCCGCGCACCACCTGCAACGCGGGCAGCCATTCGCCCGTCAGATAGGCGGTCGTGGCAAGCCCCAGGTCCGCGCCCCAGATGCAGCCCAGCGCCGCGCACAGCAGCGCGACGTCGCCGCGCCGGCGCGCGCCGTGCAGATTGTGGACCAGCATCAGCGCGGCGACATCGACCATCACGCGCAGCAGCATCGCCGCGGTCGCGACTTCGGCCCCGTCCGCCTGCCCGGCCAATGCCGCGGCGACGAGTTGCAGGATCGTGCCCGACACGACGACGACCGCGACGACGCCGTAGATCGGGGCGATGCCCGCGGGCGCGGTCGCTCCGCCACGTCGCAGCAGCGCCGCCATCAATGCGAACATCGCCAGGTTGCGGATACCGTCGATCAGCCGCGTCGCCGGATCGGACGGACCGATCCCCGCAATCGCCAACGCCCACACTGCGGTCACCGCCAGCATCGTCGCCAGCGGCCAGCGCGGCAGGCCGTCGTCGTCGGCGCGGCGCACCGCCCACAGCGCAAGCGCCGCGAACAGCAGCGCCGGTAGCGCGTGGCTCCACAGGACGAAGGCGTCGGTCACGCGCCGCCCCTCAGCGCGCGCCGTCGGGCCAGAGCACGACCCGGAGCGTCTGGAGCAGGATCAGCAGGTCGAGGAAGGGCGAATAATTCTTCGCGTAATACAGGTCGAATTCCAGCTTCTGCCGCGAATCCTCGATCGACGCGCCATAGGGGTAATTGATCTGCGCCCAGCCGGTGATGCCGGGCTTCACCATGTGGCGCTCGGCATAATAGGGCAGCTTGGTTTCGAGGTCGTCGACGAACTGGGGGCGTTCGGGGCGCGGGCCGACGAAGCTCATCTCGCCCTTCAGTACGCTCCAGCACTGCGGCAGCTCGTCGATGCGGGTCTTGCGGATGAAGCGGCCGACGCGGGTGATGCGCGGATCGTCCTTTTCCGCCCACACCGCCTTGCCCGCGGCTTCGGCATCGGTGCGCATCGAGCGCAGCTTGATGCAGTCGAAACCGAGGCCGTAGAGCCCGACCCGGCGCTGTCGGTAGAAGGCCGGCCCCTTACTTTCATATTTCACCGCCAGCGCGGTCAGCAGGATGACGGGCAGCATCAGCGTCAGCAGGATCAGGCTGGCGGCGATGTCGAACAGCCGCTTGAACACGCTGGAAAACATCCGCCCCGACGAAAAGCCGTCGGAGAAGATCAGCCACGACGGATTGACGCTGTCGAGGTCGACGCGGCCCGTCTCGCGCTCGAAGAAGGTCGAGGTGTCGTTGACGTGGACGCCGGTGGTCTTGATCCGCACCAGATCTTTGAGCGGCAGCGCGTTGCGCCGTTCCTCCAGCGCCAGCACGACCTCGCTCGCGTTCAGCAGCACGACATGGTCGGCGAGGTTGTAGATCGCATCGCGGGCGATCGCCTCCGGGATCACGCGGTTCGCCTCGCTCATGCTGACATAGCCGACGACGACGAAGCCCGAGCCGGGTTTCGCCGCCAGTTCCTTCAGCCGCGCCGCCCTCGGGCCGGCGCCGAGCACGACGATGCGGCGCTTGAACGCCTGGCTGCCCAATGTCTTGCCGAGCAGGATGCGCAGGAACAGGAGCGCGGCGACGGCGATGCCCATCGCGTACAGCAGGTTGGATCGCCACAGGCTGAGCGCCGGCACCAGGAAGAAGACGGCACTCAGGATGATGACGCCGATCGCGACGCCGACGAGCAGGCGGACCGCGGCGTAGCGGATTTCCTGCAACGCCTCCGCCCCGTACACGCCGACCGCGACCATCGCGATCTCGATCGTCGCGGCGAAGCTGACGAGCTGCGGGATGCGCGTGTGGACCGGCTCGACCAGCATGCCGATCTGGCCCGCGCGGATCGTCCAGCCGAACTCGGCGGCCAGCATCAGCACGACGATGTCGAACAGCCCGAGCAGCAGCACGGCGTTCGGCACATAATGTTTGAACAACCGAATCATCGTGCGCGCCGCCTGGCCGAGAGGGGTGTAAAGTCTGCCGACACGCATCCCATCTCGCGCAAATTGGCGAAGAAATGCTGAACGCCGCGCGGCACCGGCGTCGATCGGGAGCGTTGTACACCCGAAGCGTTCCGCTACACCCGCCCCATCATCGGAGAAGACACCCCCATGCCCGACGCGCCGGCCATCGTTCCCGTCATCCTGTCCGGCGGTTCGGGCACCCGCCTGTGGCCAATGTCGCGGCCCGAACGGCCCAAGCAGCTGCTGGCGCTGACCGCGGACGAGACGATGTTGCAGCTGACGGCCAGGCGCACCCCCGGCGGATCGGATTTCGCCGCGCCGATCGTCGTGGCGAACGCCGCCCACGCCGATGACGTCGAGGACCAGATGCGCGGCGTCGGCACCGCGCCCGCCGCGCTGATCCTCGAGCCAATGGGGCGCAACACCGCGCCGGCGATCGCGCTGGCGGCGATCGCGGCGGGGGGCGGTGCGGCGCCGCTGCTGGTGATGCCGTCGGATCATGTCATCGCCGATGTCGCCGCCTTCCACGCCGCGATCGCCGCGGCGCTGCCTCTGGTACAGGACGGCTGGCTCGTCACTTTCGGGATCAGCCCAAACGCGCCGGAAACCGGCTATGGCTGGATCAAGGTCGGCGAGGTGCTGGCGGCCGGCGTCCACCGCGTCGACCGCTTCATCGAGAAGCCGCCGCTGGAACGCGCGCAGGCGATGCTGGACGCGGGCGGCCATGCGTGGAACGGCGGCATCTTCCTGTTCCGCGCCGACCGCTATCTGGAAGTGCTGGGCCGCGAGGAACCGGCGATGGTCGCCGCGGCGCAAAGCGCGATGGACGCCGCGCGGCGCGAGGGGACGCGCATCTGGCCGGACGCCGACGCCTTCGCCGCCAGCCCGTCCGAATCGATCGACTATGCGGTGATGGAAAAGGCGTCGCGGGTCGCGGTCGTGCCGGTCAGCATGGGGTGGAGCGATCTCGGCAGCTGGGACGCGCTCGATGCGATCAGCGCGTCGGACGATGCCGGCAACACCCATGCCGGCGAAGTCATCTCGGTCGACGCGACCAATTGCTTCGTGCGCTCGGACGGCCTGCGCGTCGCGCTGGTCGGGGTGAGCGACCTCATCGTGGTGGCGTCGGGCAGCGACGTCCTCATCCTGCCCAAGGGCCGCAGCCAGGACGTGAAGAAGATCATCGCGGCGATGAAGGCGCGGGACTGATCCCGCGCCTTCGGGTGCTCACGACAGTCCCTCATGCTCCAGCGCGGTACGGACCCCGGCCCGCGCCTTCATGCGCTCGGCGAAGGCCGGCAGCGGGTCGGGGATCGTCACACCGTTCTTCTGCGCCCACATCAGCATCACGAACAAATAGGCGTCGGCGACGCTAAACCGGTCGCCGAACAGATAATCGCCGTCGAAATGGTCGGCGATCAGCTGTAGCCGCTTTGTCACTTGCTCGCCCGCCTTCGCCTTGTCGGCATCGCTCGCGCCCGGCGTGAAAAACGGCTTGAAACTCTTGTGCACCTCGGTCGAGATATAGGCGAGCGTCTCGAGCAGGCGGGTGTGGCCCATCGCGCCGCCGGGAGCGAGATCAGGCTTCTCGGCAGCGATCCACGACAGGATCGCGATATTCTCGGTGACCGTCTCGCCGCTGTCGAGCACCAGCGCCGGCACATAGCCCTTGGGATTGATCGCCGCGAAATCGGCGCCGGTTTCGGTCCTCTTGGTCTTCAGGTCGACCTTCTCATGCTCGAAGGCAAAGCCGCCCTCGTGCAGGGCGATATGGTCTGCCAGGCTGCACGCGCCGGGGGAATAATAGAGTTTCATGGGCTCGCTCCAATGCGGTTCGGGAATGGAACGCGCGGAGCGGCGAAGCGATCAATCGCTCGCGGCGGCTTCCAGCGCCGCGGCGGTGCGCTTCACCTGGCGGGCGAGCACGCCGACCGCGGCAGCCGAGGTACTGACCCGCCCGATCGCTTCCGCCGACGAGGAAATTTCGGCGCGGGTGGTGTCGGTCAGCCGCGCGACCTCGGCGGCGATGCCCTTCTGCTCCTCGATCGCCGCGACGATGTCGCCGATCAGCCGGCGTTCGTTCTCGACCGCGCTGTTGACGCCCTCGAACGCGGTGCGCGTCGCGGTTACGCCGCGTTCGATCGTGCCGGTGCGATCCTCGATATCCCGGGTCGCGGCCAGCGTGGACTGGGCGAGCGCCCCCATTTCGTGCGCGACGACGTCGAAGCCGCGGCCCACCGCCCCCGCCCGCGCCGCTTCGATCCGCGCGTTCAGCGCCAGCATCCGCCCGCGCCCGGCGATCGCGCCGATCGTCGCCGACATCGAATCGATGCCCTGCCCGGCCTGGGCCAGCGCCTCGACCATCGCCAGGCTGTCGCCGGTGTTGCGGGCGACATCGCGGAGCAGCGCGGCCTGCGCGGCGACGGCGTGTTCGATCTGCGCAGCGGCGGTAGCGAGCGCGGTCGCCAGCAGTGCGGTTTCGCCCGCGGTGTCCTCCAGCTGGCGCACGACCTCGGTCGCCGCCGCGGCGTCGGTGCGGACGGCGTCGGCGATCGATTCGAGACTGCCCGCCACGGCACGCAGGTTCGCCGCCGCGGTCGCGATCTTCGGGGTCGGGGACGCGTTCATGCCGCCTTGCGGGCAGCCTCGATCATCGCGCCCGCCAGCAGCTGGTACGCCGCGCCCCAGGCCGCGGCGAGCTCCTCGGTCCAGCGGGGGCCGAGCCCGACCTTCAGCGTGTCGAGCAGCGCCATGCCGACCGCATCATAATGCGCCTCGCGCGCGCCGTAGCGGACATGGCGCACCGCCAGTTCGCGCGCGATCGGCAGGAGTTGGTCGATACGGTCGAGCCCGTCGACGATCACGGTCAGGGTCAGCATCAGCTTGCGACCCTGTTCGGTCAGGTCGTCGGCGAACATCCGGCGGACGCCCGGCGCAATCTGGAACAGCCGTTCGTAAAAGGCCGCCGCCGTCTCCTCCGACAGGGGCACGACGTGGACGAAGCTGTCCTGGACCAATTCGATTTGATGAGGTGTCATCGTCAACGCCCTGAAATACTGTAGCTCTCACTTGGGCGCAAAGGGTTAAGGTCGTGTTTAACCGGTAGCTGGCGCAGCACTTTCGGCGCGCAAAAAAGGCCGGCAGATCGCTCCGCCGGCCTCTTGTTTTGCGTAGGTATGGCAGCGGCAAAGCCGCTGCCTGGACGTCGGAAGGAGCCTGTCGGCTCCGCCGGCCGTTCCGATTTTCTGTCCGGGCGAGCCTTCGCTCGCCCGGTCGAAAATCAGAAGTCCATGCCGCCCATGCCGCCCATGCCGCCGTGGCCGCCCATCGGCATTGCCGGCTTGTCCTCGGGCAGCTCGCTCACGGCCGCTTCGGTCGTGATGAGCAGGCCCGCGACCGACGCTGCGTTCTGGAGCGCGGTGCGGACGACCTTGGTCGGGTCGATCACGCCGGCCTGCACCAGGTTTTCGTAGGTGTCGGTGGCAGCGTTGAAGCCCATCGACGAATCGTTGCCGTCGAGCAGGCGACCCGAGACGACCGCACCGTCCTGGCCGGCGTTGGCCGCGATCTGGCGGACCAATGCGGTCAGCGACTTGCGGACGATGTCGACGCCGCGCGTCTGGTCGTCGTTGTCGCCCTTCAGGCCGTCCAGCGCCTTCGTCGCGTACAGCAGCGCGGTGCCGCCGCCCGGAACGATGCCTTCCTCGACCGCGGCGCGGGTCGCGTGGAGAGCGTCATCGACGCGGTCCTTGCGCTCCTTCACCTCGACCTCGGACGCGCCGCCGACCTTGATGACGGCAACGCCGCCGGCAAGCTTGGCCAGACGCTCCTGCAGCTTCTCGCGGTCGTAGTCCGAAGACGTGACCTCGATCTGCTGGCGGATCGCATCGGTGCGGCCCTTGATCGCATCGGCTTCACCGGCACCATCGACGATGACAGTGTTATCCTTGTCGATCGTCACGCGCTTGGCGGTGCCGAGCATGCCGAGCGTCACGGTCTCGAGCTTGATGCCGAGATCCTCGGAGATCACCTCGCCCTTGGTCAGGACGGCAATGTCCTCGAGCATCGCCTTGCGACGATCGCCGAAGCCCGGTGCCTTGACCGCTGCGACCTTCAGGCCGCCGCGCAGCTTGTTGACGACGAGGGTGGCGAGCGCCTCGCCCTCGATGTCCTCGGCGATGATGAGCAGCGGACGGCCCGACTGGACGACGGCTTCCAGAATCGGGAGCATCGCCTGCAGGTTGCTGAGCTTCTTCTCGTGGATCAGGATGTACGGGTCGTTCAACTCGACCGCCATCTTCTCCGGGTTGGTGATGAAGTAGGGCGACAGATAGCCGCGGTCGAACTGCATGCCCTCGACGACGTCCAGCTCGAATTCGAGGCCCTTGGCCTCCTCGACGGTGATGACGCCTTCCTTGCCGACCTTCTCCATCGCTTCCGCAATCTTCTCGCCGACTTCCTTGTCGCCATTCGCGGAAATGATGCCGACCTGGGCGATCTCGCTCGAGCCCGACACGGGCTTGGAGCGCGCCTTCACGTCCTCGACCACCTTGACGACGGCAAGATCGATGCCGCGCTTCAGGTCCATCGGGTTCATGCCGGCGGCCACCGACTTCATGCCCTCACGCACGATCGCCTGCGCCAGAACGGTCGCGGTGGTCGTGCCGTCGCCGGCGATGTCGTTGGTCTTCGAGGCCACTTCGCGCACCATCTGCGCGCCCATGTTCTCGAACTTGTCCTTGAGCTCGATTTCCTTGGCGACGGTGACGCCGTCCTTGGTGATGCGGGGCGCACCGAAGCTCTTGTCGATGACGACGTTGCGGCCCTTCGGGCCCAGGGTCACCTTCACCGCGTCGGCGAGGATGTCGACGCCGCGCAGGATGCGCTCACGCGCGTCACGGCTGAATTTCACGTCCTTGGCTGCCATCTGGCTGACCTTTCAAATGCGAATGTTGACAAAGTTGAGAGCCGATTGGGGGGTCGGCTCAGCCGATGATCCCCAGAATGTCGCTCTCCTTCATGATGAGGAGATCCTCGCCGTTCACCTTGACCTCGGTGCCCGACCACTTGCCGAACAGGATGCGGTCACCGGCCTTCACGTCGAGCGGCGAGACTTCGCCCTTGTCGTTCTTGGCACCGGCGCCGGCGGCGACGACTTCGCCTTCCTGCGGCTTTTCCTTGGCGGTGTCGGGGATGATGATCCCGCCCGAGGTCTTTTCCTCGGCCTCGACGCGGCGGACGAGCACGCGGTCGTGCAGCGGACGAAAGTTCATGGAGCTTGGTCCCTTTTTTCGTGACAGAAAGACAGGTTGGCACTCCCCTGTGGCGAGTGCCAGTGCGGCGCATATGTGAAGCGTCCGGTGAGTCGTCAAGGCCCCGAGCGGCGCCGATCCGTGCGGGAGCGACCGACCGCCGGGCACCGGCGACGGATCCCGCGGCCAACCGCTTCCGAAACGGACCGAGCGCGCGCGACCGCACCGCGCACGCACGCGCCGGACGCGCGCTGCTTAACGGCGCGTACATGGACCCGAAGCGGCGGCGATCGCACCCCGACCGGCAAGATTTGGTTCACGCTTTCGGGGCGCTTCTGATGTCTCCGCGACACCCCCGTCGCGTCCAAGGTGAAGGAGACCGCACATGCCGACCTGGTTTCGTCCCGTCATGACCGCCGCCGCATTCGCGTCGGGCATCGTCGCTCCCGCGGCCTATGCCCAGTCCGTTCCCAACCCCGCCGCCGGCATCGCCGGGATCGGCATCGGCACGGTGTCGCTGCGCCCCGACACCGGCAGCTCCACCGTGGCGGTCAACGTCGGCGAGACCCAGCGCCAGCGCGGCGAGCTGGCGACCGTGTCGGCGCTCGGCCCGTTCGCGCTGACCGACGTCGCGATTTCCGAATCGAGCACCGGGCGGCGGACGCAGGTGGCCGACGTGATCGGCATCGGCGTGGGATCGCTGAACGTCACCAACCCCAACGACGGCAACAGCGCGATCACGTTGAGCGTTGCGCAGGCCAATCCGCCGCAGGGCAGCGACGCCAGCATCGGCGTCGCATCGGGCGGCAGCCCGCTGTCGGTCGGCCTGCCGGGCTGGACCGGCCTGCCCGGCCTCAGCCGCCTGCCCTTCACGCTGCCGAAGATCGGCGGCAGGTGACCGGATAGGGCGCCGCGCGACCCTCGCCCCCCCCGTCCCCCGCGCGGCGCCCAAGAGGCAACGGCCTGTATTGCCCCCGTAATACAGGCCGTTGCCTCCCCCCGCGCCATGCTCTAGCACCGGCGGCATCGACACATTTCCTGCGGGGTATGACGTGAAGCTGGTTCGGGGCGCCTGGAAGCTGCTGGTCGGGATCAAGGATTTCCTGGTCCTCGCCTTCATGCTGTTGTTCTTCGGCGTGTTGTTCGCGGCGCTCAACGCCCGCCCCAATGCCCGCGCGATCAAGGACGGCGCGCTGCTGGTCGCGCTCGACGGGCGGCTGGTGGAACAGCCGCAGGAAGTCGATCCGTTTGCCGGCATCGGCGGCGGCGAGGTGCTGCGCGAAATCCGCGCCCGCGACGTCGTCCGCGCGCTCGACACCGCCCGCACCGATACCCGCGTCAAGGCCGTGGTCCTCGACCTCGATCGCTTCGCCGGCGGCTATCCCTCGACCGTGGCCGAAGTCGCCGACGCGGTCGGCCGCGTCCGCGCATCGGGCAAGCCGGTGCTCGCCTATGCCACGGGTTACATGGACGCGAGCTACCTGCTCGCCGCCAACGCGTCCGAAGTCTGGGTCAATCCGATGGGCGGCACGCTGTTCATGGGGCCGGGCGGGTCGCAGCTCTATTACAAGGGGCTGATCGACAAGCTGGGCGTCAACGTCCACGTGTACCGCGTCGGCCAGTTCAAGTCGGCGGTCGAGCCCTATACGCTGACCGGCCAGTCCGAACCGGCACGCGCCGCCAACGTCGCGCTCTACGGCGCGATCTTCGAACGCTGGAAGGAAAATGTCGCGAAGGCGCGGCCCAAGGCGCGCATCGCCGACGTCATCGCGCGGCCGGGTGCCGTGACGGTGGCGGCGGGCGGCGACCTTGCCAAGATGAACCTCGCCTACGGGCTGGTCGACAAGCTGGGCGATCGCGTGGCGTTCGGCAAGCGCGTCGCCGAGATCGCCGGGCATGACGCGACGAAGCCCGCGGGCAGCTTCAACGCGATCCGCCTCGCCGACTGGATCGGCGCCAACCCCGTTCCCACCACCGGCGACGCGATCGGCGTCATCACCGTCGCGGGCGAAATCGTCGACGGCAAGGCCGGCCCCGGCACCGCCGGCGGCGCGAGCGTGTCGAAGCTGCTGCTCGACGGGCTGGCCAAGAAATCGCTGAAGGCGCTGGTCGTGCGGGTCGATTCGCCCGGTGGATCGGCGCTGGCGTCGGAGGAAATCCGCCAGGCGGTGCTGCAGGCGAAGGCCAAGGGGCTGCCGGTCGTCGTGTCGATGGGCGGGCTCGCCGCGTCGGGCGGCTATTGGGTTGCGACCGCGGGCGACACGATCTTTGCCGAGCCGAACACGATCACCGGGTCGATCGGCATCTTCGGCATCCTGCCGAGCTTCGAGAATGCGCTCGCCAAGATCGGCGTGACCGCGGACGGCGTCGCGACGACCCCGCTCAGCGGCCAGCCCGACGTGTTCAAGGGCTTCTCCCCAGAGCTCGACGCGGTGATCCAGTCGGGGATCGAACAGGGCTATCGCCGCTTCATCACCCTCGTCGCCGGCGCGCGCAAGATGACGCCCGAGCGCGTCAATGAAATCGGCCAGGGTCGCGTGTGGGACGGCGGCACCGCGCGCCAGATCGGGCTGGTCGACCGGTTCGGCGGCCTGCCCGACGCCATCGCCGAGGCTGCGCGCCGCGCGAAGCTCGACCCGGCCAAGGTCCATGCCGTGTACCTCGACAAGGAACCGTCGTGGACCGCGAAGCTCGCCGAAAGCTGGGCCGCGCCCGAGGAGGAGGACGACCGCGTCGACCAGGCCGGGCTGGACCCGATCAGCCGCATCGCCGCCGATCGCCGCGCGGTGTTCGCGCAGGCCATCGCCGATGCGCGGCGCCTCGCGACCGGCTCCGCGGTCCAGGTGCGCTGTCTCGAATGCGCCGCGCTCGCGCCGCCGTCGGCGAAGATGAGCGACCTGAGCCTCGCCGACCTGCTCTACGCAAAGCTGTTCGGATGATCGCGATCCGCGCCGCGCGGGCAGAGGACGCCGCCGCCATCGCCGCGATCTACGCACCCTATGTGCTGGGCGGCACGGTCAGTTTCGAAACCGAGGCGCCGGACGCACGGGCGATGCGCGGGCGGATCGCGGCGTCGGACGGCTTCTACCCGTGGCTGGTCGCGACCAACGGCGATGCGGACGGCGAAGGCGGCGGCGTTCTGGCCTATGCCTATGCCACCCGCTTTCGGGACCGCCCAGCGTACCGCTACGTGGTCGAGACGTCGGTGTACGTCGCCGGCCCGATGATCGGCCAGGGCGCGGGGCGACTGGTGTACGAGGCGCTGGTCGACACGCTCCGCGCGCAGGGCTTCACTCAGGCGATCGGCGTGCTGTCACTGCCCAACGACCATTCGATCCGGCTGCACGAACACGTCGGCTTCCGCCGCGCGGGCGTGTTCCGCGAGGTCGGCTTCAAACAGGGCCGCTGGATCGATGTCGGCTACTGGCAATGCCTGCTGAACGACAGCCGCGTGCCGCCGGTCGAGCCGAAGCCGTTCAGCGCGGTGGGCGTGGTGCGGGGGTAGCGCGGCGGCGGAAGAGGGCTTTGCTCGCGCTTTCCGATCGACGATACTCGCACGGCAGCCCGAATTTCGCACGCTTGTCGTAGTTACGATCGCCATGACGACTGAAGGCCTTCATCACCCGCCACATTCGCCACAAGGCGAACCCCAGTGCGAGGGCGGCAAAGATCGTGATTGGGATCACGACGGGCAGCCACAGCCATCGCACCGTGGCAAGGTCGCCAACGCCGAGGAGCAGAAGGAAGAAGGGAATGAACAAGGATAACGGTCGCCTGTTCGCTCCGATATCCCGGTCGACCATCCAGCGAATGCCGAGATAGGTCCGCCGCCAGTTCACCGCATCCCCCGATACGCCGGCAGCCTGAGCTGCCACGCGATCGCCGCGGCGCGCAGTGCGAAGCCGGCCATCGCCGCGACCGGGGCGGCGACGAACGACGCTACGCCCAGCGCGTCGAGGCCGATGTAGAGGCCCGACGCCAGCGCCGCCGCCGTCACATAGAGTTCGGGGCGCATCAGGATCGACGGCTCCCCCGCCAGTACGTCGCGGATGATGCCGCCGACGCACGCCGTCACCACTCCCATCAGCGCGGCGGGGACCGGGGGGATGCCGTAATCGAGCGACTTGGCGGCGCCGAACACCGCATAGACCGCAAGACCGACCGCATCGAGCCAGTCGAGCGCCTTGCCCGCCCACCAGTGCTGCGGCGTGACCCAGATCAGCGCCGCGGCGGCGAGGCACACCGCCGCCACCCACGGATCGTGCGTCCAGAAAACCGGCGCGCCGATCAGCAGGTCGCGCACCGACCCGCCGCCGACGCCGGTGATGAGCGCGAAGAACGCCGCGGTGACCAACGTCTGCGCGCGCTGCGTCGCGGCCAAAGCGCCCGACGTCGCGAACACCGCGATCCCGAACAGGTCGAGGTACGGCAGCACGGGGCCGATCTGGGATATGGGCAGCGGGGTCACGCCCGACCGGTTAGCCGCCGCCGCGCGCAATGACCATATCTCGGCTCGCCGCAAAACCGCTGGCGCGGGCGTCCGCACTGCGGCAATCATCCGGCCCGTGACCCGCTATCCGCCCGCGATGATCGGCATCGCCACCGCCCTCGCCACGCTTGCCGGCTTCGTCGATGCGATCGCGTGGATCGAGCTAGGCGGGTTCTTCGCATCGTTCATGAGCGGGAACAGCACGCGTATGGGCATCGGCATCGCGAACGGCGACTGGGGCGCGCTGCGGATCGCGGCGGCGCTCGTGATGATGTTCCTGTCTGGCGTGATCGCGGCGAGCGTCGTTGCCGCGCGCTGGGAACCGCGGCGCAAGGTCGCGGTGATGCTGGTGGTGACGCTTGCCATCGCGGTCGCAGCGGGCTGCGCATGGCAGGGGCTGTCGATGGCGGCGCTGCTGCTGCTCGCCTTCGCGATGGGCGCGGAGAACGGCGTGTTCAACCGCGACGGCGAAGTGTCGATCGGCGTCACCTACATGACCGGCACGCTGGTCCGCGCCGCGCAGCATTTCGCGAACGGCCTGATGGGCAGCGGTCCGCGCGGGGGATGGGTGCCGTACCTGCTGCTGTGGGCGGGCTTCGTGTGCGGCGCGGTGCTGGGCACGGTGGCGAGCCGCCAGTCGCTCGCGTCGGCGGTCACAGTGGCGGCAGTGGCAGCGGCGGCGCTAACCGTCGCGGTGGCGCTGGCGACGGCACGTGAAGGGCGCGTGCGGCGGGTCTGAAAGCTCAGTGCGCTGCCGGATCGACGTGGTGCAACACCTGCGCCGCGACGCCCAGCGTCAGCGCCCGGCTGGCGAGCGAGCCGCGGAGGAAGTCGGCGGGCTGCTTCAGGAACCGGCGGGGCGTCGTGCCCAGGAAGCTGCCGGCGTCGCGCAGGTAGTGCGAGCTGTCGTAATAGGCGGGCTCGATGGTGCGTGGCCCGTTGCCGCCGACCAGCCCCGGCTCTCGCAGGAACGAGCGGAAGAAGCGCGCGCGGCGCAGCAGCAGCTTGGGCGGCATCCCGAAATAGCTGTGCGCGATGCGTCGCAGCGCCGCGGTCGTCACGCCCAGCCGCGCCGCGATCGTGACGATATCGACCTCCGCGTCGTTCGCGATCGCGGCGCCCAGCCCGGCGATGACGGGTTCGTACGGATGCGGCGTGTCGAGCAGCGGCGCGAAATGCCGGTCGAGGATCGCCGGGATGTCGGCATCGTCCTTCGCCGCGGCCAAGTCGGCGCGCACTCGCTCCCCCCAGTGCGGCCCGAACAATCCGCCGAGCGGCGCGACGCGGTTGTGAAAATCGACAGCCGATCGGCGCGACAGCCGCGCCCAGCCGACCGGGCTGATCCCCGCCCCGATCATGATCCCGCCCTGCGTGGTCGCCACCAGCGGCCGCGTCATCGCGCCGTACAGCGCGACCGCGGGCACGTCGTCATAGCGATGGTTGCGAATCCGCACCGACACCGGCCCGGCGTCGATCAGGATGTTGACCATCATCATCATCGGCAGGAACGGATCGACCCGCGGCGCGGCATCGATCGCGCCGTAGGCATTGTAGGCGGTGATCGACCCCGCCAGTGCCGGCGCCGGCGCGAAATAGCGCACGCGCGTGCCCGCCGGCATGTCGGGCGCGTCATAGGGCGACGTGCCGGCGACGAAGCTGTGGCGGTCCATTCAGGCGGTCGGGCCGGTGGGGGTTGCCGCTGCGGTCAGATGTGGATCGCCTTGCCGCGCACGCCCATCGCGGCCTCCTTGATCGCTTCCGAATGGGTCGGATGCGCGTGGCAGGTATAGGCGATGTCCTCCGACGTCGCGCCGAATTCCATCGCCTGCGCGACCTGCGCGATCATCGTGCCGGCGGGCACAGCGATGATCCACGCGCCGAGCACGCGGTCGGTCTTCGCGTCCGAGATGATCTTCACGAAGCCGTCCGGCTCGTGGTTCGTCTTGGCGCGGCTGTTGGCCATCATCGGGAACTTGCCGACCTTCACCTCGCCGCCGGTTTCCGCGAGCTTGGCCTTGGCCGCTTCCTCGGTCAGACCCACGCCGGCGATCTCGGGCCAGGTATAGACGACGCTCGGGATGATATCGTGGTTCACGATGCCGGTTTGCCCTGCGATATTCTCGGCGACCGCGATGCCCTCGTCCTCGGCCTTGTGGGCGAGCATCGGGCCGGGTGCGACGTCGCCGATCGCCCAGATGCCCGGCACGGACGTGCGGAAATCATGATCGATCTCCACCTGCCCGCGCTGGTTGACGGTCAGGCCCGCCTTGTCGAGTGCGAGGCCGTCGGTGTTCGGCTTGCGCCCGATCGACACGAGCACGCAGTCGGCGTCGAGCGTGGTCGCGTCACCGCCCTGCGCCGGCTCGAGCGTCAGCGTCGCCTTGCCGCCGTCCACCGCGACGCCGGTAACCTTGGTCGACAGCTTGAACTCGATGCCCTGCTTTTTGAAGATCTTGTTGGCTTCCTTGCGGATTTCACCGTCGAAGCCGGGCAGGATCTGGTCGAGGAATTCGACGCACGTGACCTTGGCTCCCAGCCGCCGCCAGACGCTGCCGAGCTCCAGCCCGATCACGCCGCCGCCGATCACGACCATATGCTCGGGCACCTTTGGCAGCTCGAGCGCGCCGGTGCTGTCCACCACGACATGCGCGTCGTTGTCGATGGCAACACCGGGCAGCGGAGTGACCGACGATCCGGTGGCGATGACGATATTCTTCGCGCGCACGGTGCGGTCACCGACCTGCACCGTGTCGCCGGACGTGAACGCCGCATAGCCCTTCAGCCACTCGACCTTGTTCTTCTTGAACAGGAATTCGATGCCCCCGGTCAGCTGCTTCACCGCATCGCGGCGCTGGCCGTGCATGGTGTCGAGGTCGAGCTCCGGCGTCACCTTGATGCCGAGCTTCGCCATCGTCCCATTGGCGGCGTGGTCGTACAGCTCGGACGCATGCAGCATCGCCTTCGACGGGATGCACCCGACGTTCAGGCACGTGCCGCCCAGCGTCTCGCGCCCCTCGGCACACGCGGTCTTCAGCCCCAGCTGCGCCGCGCGGATCGCCGCGACATAGCCGCCGGGGCCCGCACCGATCACGAGGACGTCGAAGTCGTATTCAGCCATTTCATTTTCTCCACGTCATGCCAGCGAAGGCTGGCATCTCAAGCGGCCTGAGACCCCAGCGTGCGCTGGGGTGACGATCAAATTACAGGTCGATCAAAATCCGCGTCGGATCCTCGATCGCGTTCTTGAGCGCGACGAGGAACGTTACCGCCTCGCGCCCGTCGATCAGGCGGTGGTCGTAGCTGAGCGCGAGGTACATCATCGGACGCACCACGATCTGGCCATCGCGGACGACGGGGCGGTCCTCGATGCGGTGGAGGCCCAGCACCGCGGCCTGCGGCATGTTGATGATCGGCGTCGACAGCAGCGAGCCGAAGACGCCGCCGTTCGAGATGGTGAAGGTGCCGCCCTTCATCTCGTCCATCTTCAGCGTGCCGTCCTTGGCGCGCTTGCCGAAATCGCCGATCGTCTTCTCGACGCCCGCGACCGACAGCTGGTCGGCATCGCGGATTACGGGGACGACGAGGCCACCCGGCGCCGACACCGCGACCGAGATGTCGGCATAGTCGTGATAGACGATCTCGTCGCCTTCGATCGCCGCATTGACGCTCGGCACGTCCTTCAGCGCCATGCAGGCGGCTTTCACGAAGAAGCCCATGAAGCCGAGGCGCACGCCGTGCTTCTTCTCGAACAGGTCCTTGTACTTCGTCCGCGCCTCGATGACTGCGGTCATGTCGACGTCGTTGAAGGTGGTGAGGATCGCGGCGGTGTCCTGCGCATCCTTCAGGCGCTTGGCGATCGTCTGGCGGAGGCGGGTCATGCGGACGCGTTCTTCGCGACGAACCGCAGGTTCGGCGGCGGGCGCAGCGTCCGCACGGCCGGCGGGGGCAGCGCCCCCGTCCGACGGCGGCTTTGCCGTCGGCGCGGCCTTGGCCGACAGCACGTCGTCCTTGGTCAGGCGACCGTCCTTGCCAGTGCCCTTGATCGTCGCGGGATCGACGCCGGTTTCAAGCACCGCCCGGCGGACCGAGGGGCTGAGCGCGGCGGGGGCATCGCCCGATGCCGGTGCCTGCTGGCCCGCGGTGTCGGCGGGTGCGGGTGCGGGCGTCGCAGCCGGAGCGGGCGTGGCCGCTGCCCCGTCGCCGGCCTCGATCGACCCTATCGTCGCGCCGACCGACACGGTGTCGCCGACGTTCACGCCGTGCGCACCCATCACGCCCGCGACGGGGCTCGGCACCTCGATCGAGACCTTGTCGGTCTCGAGGCTCGCGATCGGCTCGTCGGCCTTCACCGGGTCGCCGGGCTGCTTCAGCCACTCGCCGAGCGTCGCTTCGGTGATCGATTCGCCCAGGACGGGGACTTTGACTTCGGTGCTCATATTCTACCCTCATGTTCCCCGGCGAAGGCCGGGGCCCAGTTGCGAAACGTACATTGGCGAACGCCGCGCATCTTCAGTCGATCCAGCCCGACTGGACCCCGGCCTTCGCCGGTGAACAGGAAGGGCAATGCTTCACGCCCCCGCCTTGCCGGCGGTCTTCGGATCTTCGGTCTTCTGCGCGCGGCGGATTTCCTCGCGGACGTTGTGGCCGAGCGCCTCGGCGACTAGCGCGCCCTGTTCGAGCTGGTGGCGCTTCATCAGGCCGGTAGCGGGCGAGGCCGAAGCGGCACGCCCGGCATAGCGCGCGCGCCCGATCCCGCAGGTCGACGCGGCCAGCGCCTCCTCGATCAGCGGCTCGACGAAGAACCAGTAGCCGTTGTTCTTCGGCTCCTCCTGCGCCCACACCACATCCTCCAGCGCGGGCATGCGGTTCAGCCGCGCGGTCAGCGCCTCTCCGGGGAAAGGATAGAGCTGTTCGACGCGCACGATCTGCGTCGCGGTGTCGCCCGCGGCATCGCGCGCCTCCATCAGGTCATAGGCGACCTTGCCGGTGCACAGCACCAGCCGCTTCGTCTCCGTATCCGCCGGGGCCTTCGGATCGGACAGGATCCGCATGAAGTGGCTGTCGCCTTGGAAGTCCGCGGCCTTCGACACCGCCAGCTTGTGCCGCAGCAGCGACTTGGGCGTCATGATGACGAGCGGCTTGCGGAAGGTGCGGTGCATCTGCCGGCGCAGCAGGTGGAAGTAATTGGCCGGGGTGGTGCAGTTGGCGACCTGGATATTGTCCTGCGCGCACGCCTGCAGGAAGCGTTCGGGGCGCGCAGACGAATGCTCCGGACCCTGCCCCTCGTACCCGTGGGGCAGCAGCATCACGAGGCCGTTGGCGCGGAGCCACTTCGATTCTCCGCTCGTGATGAACTGGTCGATCATGATCTGCGCGCCGTTGACGAAGTCGCCGAACTGCGCCTCCCACAGCACCAGCGTCTTCGGATCGGCGAGCGCGTAGCCGTATTCGAAGCCGAGCACGCCATATTCGGACAGCGGGCTGTCGAGCACTTCGAACCGACCATGCTCGATTTCGCACAGCGGGATGTACTTATGCTCGTCGGTCTGGTCGACCCAGACGGCGTGACGCTGGCTGAACGTGCCGCGGCCCGAATCCTGGCCCGACAGCCGGACGCCGTAGCCCTCGGACAGCAGCGCGCCGAACGCGAGCGCCTCGCCGGTTGCCCAGTCGAAATTCTCGCCCGACTTGAACATGTTCGCCTTCGCATCGAGCACGCGGGCGAGCGTCTTGTGGATCTTCACGCTGTCGGGAACTGTGGTCAGCGTGCGGCCCAGGCTGTCGAACAGCTTGCGGTCGACGCCCGTCTCGACGTTGCGGCGCGCGGTTTCGGCGTCGGCGGGGGCGTGCAGGCCCGACCAGCGCCCGGCGAACCAGTCGGCCTTGTTGGGCTTGTAAGAGGCGCCGGCCTCGAACTCGCCTTCCATCAGCGTGTCGAACTGCTTCCACTGCTCGTCGACCCAGGCCTGGTCGACCACGCCTTCGCCCACCAGCCGCTTTGCATAAAGCTCGGCAACGCCCGGGTGCCCCTTGATCGCGGCATACATCAGCGGCTGGGTGAACGACGGCTCGTCGCCCTCGTTGTGGCCGAAGCGGCGATAGCACCACATGTCGATCACGACGTCGCGGTGGAAGGTCTGGCGGAACTCGATCGCCATCTTGCAGGCGAAGGTCACCGCCTCGGGATCGTCGCCGTTCACATGAAACACCGGCGCCTGAACGCCCTTCGCGACGTCGGACGGATAGGGCGACGATCGCGCGAACTGCGGGCTGGTCGTGAAACCGATCTGGTTGTTCACGACGAAATGGATGCAGCCGCCGGTATTGTAGCCGCGGATGCCGGAGAAGCCGAAGCATTCCCACACGATGCCCTGCCCCGCGAACGCGGCGTCGCCGTGGATCAGCACGGGCAAGGCCGCCTTGTGCTCCTTCAGATCGCCGGCGATCGTCTGGATCGCGCGCGCCTTGCCCAGCACGACGGGGTCTTCGGCCTCGAGGTGGCTGGGGTTGGCGACCAGCGACATGTGGACACTGATCCCGTCGAATTCGCGATCGGTGCTGGTGCCGAGGTGATATTTGACGTCGCCCGATCCGCCGACGTCCTCCGGGTTGGCCGAGCCGCCCGAGAATTCGTTGAACACCGCGCGGTACGGCTTGCCCATCACGTTGGTCAGCATGTTCAGCCGTCCGCGGTGGGCCATGCCGAACACGATCTCGTTGACGCCCATCTGGCCGCCGTATTTGATGACGCTTTCGAGCGCGGGGATCATGCTCTCACCGCCGTCGAGGCCGAACCGCTTGGTGCCGACATACTTGCGGCCCAGGAACTTCTCGTAACCCTCGGCGGCGATCACCTTCGACAGGATCGCCTTCTTGCCGTCGGGCGTGAACTGGATGGCCTTGTCCTTGCCTTCCATCCGGTCCTGCAGGAACCGCCGCTCCTCGACGTCGGCGATGTGCATATATTCCAGGCCGACGTTGCCGCAGTAATTGGCGCGCAGGATGTCGATCAGTTCGCGGATCGTCGCGGTTTCGAGGCCCATCGCCCCGCCGAGATAGACGGGGGTATCGATCTGGTCGTCGGTGAAGCCGTGATATTCGGTCTTCAGATCCTCGGGCAGCTCGCGCTTCATCAGGCCGAGCGGATCGAGATTGGCGGCGAGGTGCCCGCGCACACGATAGGTGCGGATGAGAGTCATCGCGCGGATCGAGGCGTCGGCGGCCTTGCGGATGGCGTCGGTGGAGGCCGCCGCGGATGGCGCGGCGGCGGGCGTTGCACCCGGCTTGGCGGGCTTGGGCGCCGGCTCCATTTGTGTAGGGTCGAGGCCTGCGGTCAGCGCGTCGGTGTCCTTTGGCGGCCAGGTCGGGTTCGCCCAAGACGGGCCGGACGTCGACCCCTCGAGCCCCTCGAAGAACGCGCGCCAGCCCGCCTCGACGCTGTCGGGCGCCGCCTTGAACTTCGCGTAGAGCGTGTCCACGAACGCCGGCGAAACGCCGCCGGCGATGTCCGAGAAATCCTGGCCTTCGTAGCCCATCTACCAACTCCTCCCCTCTCCCGTCGGGAGAGGGTTGCGCAGACTTAGGCCTGAAAGGCCTTAGTCGGAGCTGGGTGAGGGGATCACCCTGTCGAGAGCGGCTCCCCTCATCCAACTTCCGCTAGGCAGCATGCTGCCAAGCCTAGTATCCTTCTCCCTCCGGAGAAGGCTTTAACCCTTCAACACTTCCAGCAGCGTCTCGCCGAGCAGCGACGGGCTCTGGGACACCTTGATTCCCGCCGCTTCCATCGCCGCGATCTTCGATTCCGCATCGCCCTTGCCGCCCGACACGATCGCGCCGGCGTGGCCCATGCGACGACCCGGAGGCGCCGTGCGACCAGCGATGAAACCCGCCATCGGCTTCGAGCGCCCGCGCTTCGCCTCGTCGATCAGGAACTGCGCCGCCTGCTCCTCGGCATCGCCGCCGATTTCGCCAATCATGATGATCGACTGGGTCGCCTCGTCCGCCAGAAACAGCTCGAGCACGTCGATGAAGTTGGTGCCGTTGACCGGATCGCCACCAATCCCGACCGCGGTGGTCTGGCCAAGGCCGGCGTTGGTCGTCTGGAACACCGCCTCATAGGTCAGCGTACCCGAGCGCGAGACGACGCCGACCGAGCCTTTGGAGAAGATGCTGCCGGGCATGATGCCGATCTTGCATTCGCCGGGCGTCAGCACGCCGGGGCAGTTCGGGCCGATCAGCCGCGACTTCGAGCCGCTCAGCGCCCGCTTGACCTTGACCATGTCGAGCACCGGGATGCCCTCGGTGATGCACACGATCAGCGGCACTTCGGCGTCGATCGCCTCGAGGATCGAGTCCGCAGCGAAGGGCGGCGGGACGTAAATGACGGACGCATCGGCGCCGGTCTTGGTCACGGCCTCGGCAACGGTATTGTACACCGGCAGGTCGAGGTGGGTCGTCCCACCCTTCCCCGGCGTGACACCGCCGACCATCTGCGTGCCGTAGGCCAGCGCCGCCTGCGTATGGAAGCTGCCGGTTTCGCCGGTCATCCCCTGGGTGATGACCTTGGTGTTCTTGTCGACGAGGATGCTCATTCGATCTCAATCCTTACCACCCCGGCGAAGGCCGGGGTCCAGTCGGGAACACGGTCATGGCTGCACGATACGATCGTAAAGGTCATCCCAATCGGGTTTGAGCCCTTCGATCTCTCGCAGCTTCCACGCGCGCTTCCACTCCTTCATCTGCAGCTCGCGCTGCCGTGCGGCTTCCCAGCTACCGACAACCTCGTACCAGACGAGGAGCTTGCAGCCGTGTGTCTTCGTGAACCCATCAACGACCCCGTTGCGGTGCTCCCACACCCGTCGGGCCAGGTTCACTGTCGAGCCGAGATACAGCGTTCCGTTTCTCGCGCTCGCCATGACGTAGACGCAGGCCTGATCTTCCATCGCTCGGCCCCGCTACTGGACCCCGGCCTTCGCCGGGGAGGGAAATTATTTAAGGCTCTCGTCAATCCCCTTGCAGGCAACCAGCAGTTCCTTGACCGCGTCGACCGACACGGCGAGGTTGCCCTTGGCTTCGTCGTCCAGCGCGATCTCAACGACCTGCTCGACGCCGCCGGCACCGATCACCACCGGCACGCCGACATACAGGTCGTCGATGCCGTACTGGCCGGTCAGGTGCGCCGCCGCAGGCAGGACGCGCTTCTGGTCGTAGAGGTACGCTTCGGCCATCGCGATGCCGCTGGTCGCGGGGGCGTAGTAGGCGGAGCCCGTCTTCAGCAGCGCGACGATTTCGCCGCCGCCGCCGCGAGTGCGCTTGACGATCGCGTCGATCTTCTCCTGGCTCGACCGGCCCATCTTGATGAGGTCGGGAACCGGGATGCCGCTGACGGTCGAATACTGGATGACCGGTACCATCGTGTCGCCGTGGCCGCCGAGCACGAAGCTGGTCACGTCCTTCACCGAAACCTTGAATTCCTCGGCGAGAAAGTGGCTGAAGCGCGCCGAGTCCAGCACGCCGGCCATGCCGACGACCTTGTGATGCGGGAGGCCCGAGAATTCGCGCAGCGCCCACACCATCGCGTCCAATGGGTTGGTGATGCAGATGACGAACGCGTCGGGGGCATGCTCGGCAATGCCCTCGCCGACCGCCTTCATCACCTTCAGGTTGATGCCGAGCAGGTCGTCCCGGCTCATGCCCGGCTTGCGGGCGACGCCGGCGGTGACGATGATGACGTCGGCACCGGCGATGTCGTTGTAATCATTGGTGCCGGTGATCGTGGCGTCGAAGCCCTCGACCGGTCCGCACTGGCTGAGGTCGAGCGCCTTGCCCTGCGGCACGCCCTCCACCACGTCGAACAGGACGATGTCGCCCAGCCCCTTCAGGGCGGCGAGGTGCGCCAGCGTGCCGCCGATGTTGCCGGCGCCGATCAGCGCGATCTTCTTGCGAGCCAAAATCGTCTCTCCGTTCAGTTGATCGTCGGGCGCGCCCCGAAAACCGTTCAACAGACGCGCGAAGTCGGGAGGGGCCATAGGCGCAACCCGGCGTGAGGGCAACCACGTAACGCGAGGGCATTAAGGATTTTACTGCAACTTGTTCGCAGTAGCGATAAGCTCAATCGACCCCGTGCCCCAGCGCCAGATAGTCGACCGACCGCATCTCCATCAGACGGCTGGCGGTGCGTTCGAATTCGAAGGCGCCGTCGCCGGCGACGTAGAGGTCTTGCGGGGAGGCATCGGCGCTGGCGATCAGCTTGACCTTGTGTTCGTACAGCGCGTCGATCAGCGTCACGAACCGCGCCGCCTCGTTGCGGTTCTCCGGTCCCATGCGCGGGATGCCGACGATGATGACGGTGTGGAAATGCCGCGCGATGGCGAGGTAGTCGGGTACGCCGCGCGGTTCGCCGCACAGGCGCTTGAACGAAAAAACCCCGACGCCCTTCAGGCTCTTGGGCACGTGCAGCGTCCGCCCGCCGCCGACGTCCAGGTCTTCGCTCGGCACATGCGCGCGGTCGGCGGGGTCGAAGTCGGTCAGGCGAAAGAAGGTGGCGGACACCGCCGCGGTCGCCTCCTCCCCGTTCGGGACGTGCCACGTCTCCCCGTCACCCAGCCGGTCGAGCCGGTAATCGGTCGGCCCGTTCAGCGGCATCACGTCGAGCTTTTCGCCGAGCAGGTCGATGAAGGGCAGGAACAGGTGGCGGTTGAGCCCGTCCTTGTAGAGATCGGCAGGCGCACGGTTCGACGTCGCGACCACGGTCACGCCGGCGGCGAAGAATTCGGCGAACAGCCGCGACAGGATCGCCGCGTCGGCCATGTTGGTCACGACCAGTTCGTCGAACGCCAGCAGCCGCGCGTCCGCCGCCATCACCGCCGCGACCGGCGGGATCGGGTCGCCGGCTTCCTTGCGCCGCTCGACGTGCAGGCGCGCGTGCACCTCGGCCATGAATTCGTGGAAGTGGACACGGCGTTTGCGGCGGATATCGAGGCAGCCGAAGAACAGGTCCATCAGCATCGACTTGCCGCGCCCCACCCCGCCCCAGAGGTACAGCCCGCGCGGTGCCTCGGGCGCACGACCAAGCGCCCGCCACAGGATGCTGCCGCGCTTGGGCGTTGCCTCGAGTTGGTCGGCGAGTTGCTGCAGCCGCGCGGCGGCGGCGGCCTGCGCGGGGTCGGGGCGGAGTTCGCCCGACGCGACGAGGGCTTCGTAGCGGGCGAGGACGCGGTTCATATCATCAAAACTCCCCTCCCTGGAAGGGAGGGGTCGGGGGTGGGTAGGTATGGAGCGATCGATCCGCGTCCACGCGGGCCGACCCACCCCCAGCCCCTCCCTTCCGGGGAGGGGAGCATCAGACGATTCCCTTGGGCGGCGTGCTCTTGCGCAGCGTGCCGGAAAACGCGGCGACCTTGGTATCGTCCTGCACCACCAGCCCGCGGACGAACAGCATCCGCCCGGTCTCGCGCAGCAGCTCGACCTGCGCCTCGATCGGGCGCCCGATCTCCGCCCCGCCGATGAACTGGGTGGAGAGGTCCAGCGTCACCGCCGCGCCCGCGGTCAGCACGCCGAACCCGCGGCAGGCGGCGAACATCGCGACGTCGATGAAGCCCAGCAGAGCGCCGCCGTGGACATGGTCGCGCAGGTTCGAATGGCGATGCTCGGGCGTCATCCGCACCCGTGCGATGCCGCCATCGACGCGCACCGACAGCGCGCCCAGCATCGTGTTGAACCGCGTCGGATCGGTCGCCTGCCACAGCTTCCACCCCGGATTGTCGGGGTCGTCGACGTAGGTGAACAGGGGGGCGGTGGTGGTCAAGACATCCATTCCGTTCGTTTCGAGCGAAGTCGAGAAACGCTGGTCAGGCGCGCGAACCCGTTTCTCGACTTCGCTCGAAACGAACGGTCAGGTTGGGATCAAACGATCCGCTCGACTTCCATCTTCTTGATTTCCGCGATCGCCTTCGCCGGATTGAGGCCCTTCGGGCACGCATTGGCGCAGTTCATGATCGTATGGCAGCGATACAGGCGGAACGGATCCTCGAGCTCGTCGAGGCGCTCGCCGGTCATCTCGTCGCGGCTGTCGGCGAGCCAGCGATAGGCCTGGAGCAGGATCGCCGGCCCCAGGAACTTGTCGCTGTTCCACCAGTAGCTGGGGCACGATGTCGAGCAGCAGGCGCACAGGATGCATTCGTACAGCCCGTCGAGTTTCGCGCGGTCCTCGGGCGACTGGAGCCGTTCCTTGCCCGAGGGCGGCGGCGTCACCGTCTGCAGCCACGGCTTGATCGAGGCATATTGCGCGTAGAAATGGGTGAAGTCGGGGACGAGATCCTTGATGACGTCCATCGCCGGCAGCGGTGTGATCTTCACCTCGCCCTTGATATCCTCGATCGCGGTGGTGCAGGCGAGGCCGTTCTTGCCGTCCATGTTCATCGAACACGATCCGCAGATGCCCTCGCGGCACGAGCGGCGGAAGGTCAGCGACGGATCGACGTCGCCCTTGATCTTGATGAGCGCGTCGAGGACCATCGGCCCGCAATCGTCCAGGTCGATCGCGAATTCGTCGTAGCGCGGGTTTTCGCCGGTGTCGGGATCGTAGCGGTAGATCTTGAAATTCTTGACCCGCTTGGCGCCCACCGGCGCGGCGTGCTTGCGGGCCTTGCCGGTGATCTTGCTGTTCTTCGGCAGGGTGAACTCGGCCATCACAACGTCCTTCGCGCTCATTCGCAGGTGTTGGCCATCCGAAAGCAGGGCAGCGCGCCCGCGTCAACCGCGCGTGAGGGTAGCGCGCCCGCGTCAACCGCGCGTGAGGGTAAAGCACGGGGCTTTCAGCAAACCTCGGCGGTGTTCACCGGTGGCGGTCCTGGCGGCACGCGGGCGGGCGATCGGTGGAAGGGGTCGCCCGCCAGCCGGTGGCTGGAGCCGTACGCGCGCTGCAACGTCGCGTAGAGCGCGGGATCATACGCCTTCAGGTCGTCTTGGCTCAGGATGCGGCGCCCGTCGAACGCCGCCAGCCGGTTCGACTCGAACCAAAATTGCGTCCCCTCCGCCCAATATTCGCCGACGTTGGTGGCGGCATATTCGTCCTTCCACCGTCCACTCGCGCGCGCCGCTTCGAAGGCGGCGGCGACCGCGGCGTATAGCGGGCGGTCGACCGCATAGGCCGCGAACAAGATATCGTGGGCGAATTCGTGGACCAGGATCGTCTCCCCCCAATAGCGCGAGGAGCGCAGGCCCAGCACATCCTCGACCGCGCCGCTGGTGAGCCGGCCCGACATGCCGCGCGCGCGGGCATTCCAGTAGGCGCGATCGGTCATCGCGCCGATGCGGGCGTCGTAATGCTTGCGCTCGCAGCGGGTGAGACGCGGGTCGTCGCGGGTGGGGCGCGTCCAGTGGCGCTGTTCGGGCAGGTCGGTCGTCGCCTCATCGGACGCCATGATCGCAACGCGGTAGCCGCTCTTCGCCAGATAGCGCGCGAAGTCCCGGCGGTGCGCGGTCATGCCCCGCACGATCGATCGCGCCGCCAGCAGTGCGGCATCGGGTACCCGCGCCGACGACAGGATCGGGATGCCGCCGGCGTCGACATGCCGGGTGTAGAACGGGTCGGCCTTCAGCGCCGGGGGGGGCGCGGTGACCGGTCCGGCGGCGGCCAGCAGCAGGGCGAGGATCGACATGATCCGGGCATAGTCACGGGGCGACGCGCACGCTACACTCTCCGGCGTCATGGACTTCTTCGACGCGCTGAACGATGACCACCGCGCCTTCATCGCGCGCCAGCCGGTGTTCTTCGTCGCGACCGCAGCGGAGGGCGCGCGGATCAACCTCAGCCCCAAGGGCTATGACGCCTTTCGCATCATCGACGATCGCACTGTCGCGTGGCTCGATCTCGGCGGGTCGGGCAATGAGACTCACGCGCACCTCGCCGCCGACGGGCGCATCACGATGATGTTCTGCGCGTTCGACAACCCGGCGCTGATCCTGCGGATTTACGGACGGGGCGTCGCGGTGCTGCCGCAGGACGACGGCTTCGACACGCTCGCCGCGCGGTTCCCGCGGCTGCCGGGGGTACGGCAGGTGTTCGTGATCGCGGTGGATGCGGTGCAGACGAGTTGCGGCTGGGGCGTGCCGCGGATGACGCTGGAGAAGGAGCGCCAGACGCTCGTCAAATACCACGCCCAGCAGGATCCGGCGGAGCGGCTCGCGAAGATCGCGACGCGGGACCGCAGCATCGACGGCCTGCCGACCCGCGTCCAGACGATCATGCCGGCGCACGATTGATGGCGCTGGTGGAAGTCGCGCGGGTCGATCGAAACCTCGCCAATATCCTGGTCGGGCGGCTCGAGAGCGAGGGCATCCCGGCGGTCGCGTTCGATGGCGGGGCGAGCATTGCCGACGGCAGCTGGCTGTTCATTCCGGTTCGCGTGATGGTCGACGACGGGGACGTGGCGGCGGCCAGCGCGATCATCGCATCTGCCTGATTTTCGGGCATCCGTTCGCAGCTGCACAAAAAATGACAAGGCGTAACGATCGACGGCTCGCGCCAAGCCGTTGAAATTGCGCTGTCCACACGACTGGCACGCCGCTTGCGAAGCTGGTTCCGGACATCCGGGGGGCGCGCATGAAACTTGTCATCGCCATCATCAAACCGTTCAAACTGGACGAGGTCCGCGAGGCGCTGACCGATATCGGAGTCGCGGGCATGACCGTGACCGAGGTCAAGGGCTTCGGTCGCCAGAAGGGCCAGACCGAAATCTACCGCGGCGCCGAATACAGCACGAACATGGTGCCCAAGATCAAGATCGAGGTCGTCTGCGCCAGCGACGTCGCCCCCCGCGTGGTCGAGGCGGTGCAGGCGTCGGCCAACACCGGCGCGATCGGCGACGGCAAGATCTTCGTGCTCGACGTGGGGCAAGCGGTGCGCATCCGCACCGGCGAAACCGACCAGACCGCCCTGTGATGCGGACCGTGAGGGGGAAACAGATGAAGCAGCTTATCACAATCGGCGCAGGGGTGGCGGGCGCGGCGCTGCTGTCGCACCCGGCGCTGGCGGCCCCCGCGGCGCCGGTAGTCGCGACCGTCGACAAGGGCGACACCGCCTGGATGATGACATCTACCATCCTGGTGCTGATGATGATCCTGCCCGGCCTCGCGCTGTTCTACGGCGGATTGGCGCGGACCAAGAACATGCTGTCGGTGATGACGCAGATCGGCGCGGTCGCGGCGCTCGCGATGCTGATCTGGGTGATGTACGGCTACACCCTCGCCTTCGGCCCCGATGCGTCGGACGGGCTGAAGCCGTTCATTTCGGGCTTCGGCAAGGCGTTCCTGGCCGGCATCACCCCCGCCTCGCAGGCCGCCACCTTCACCAAGGGGGTCGAGATCCCCGAATATGTCTTCGTCAGTTTCCAGATGACCTTTGCCGCGATCACGGTCGCGCTGGTGCTCGGGTCGGTGATCGAGCGGATCAAGTTCAGCGCGGTGATGCTGTTCGCCGCCGTGTGGCTGACCATCGTCTATTTCCCCGTAGCGCACATGGTGTGGGCGGCGGGCGGGCTGTTCTTCGAAATGGGCGCGCTCGATTTCGCGGGCGGCACCGTCGTCCACATCAATGCCGGCGTCTCGGCGCTGGTCGCCGCGGTGCTCCTCGGCAAGCGGCTGGGCTTCCCCGCCGAGCGAATGGCCCCGCATTCGCTGACGCTGACGATGGTCGGCACCGGGCTGCTGTGGGTCGGCTGGTTCGGGTTCAACGCCGGCTCCGCGCTGGAGGCGAACGGATCGGCGGCGCTGGCGATGATCAACACCTTCGTCGCGACGGCCAGCGCCGGGCTGTTCTGGATGCTGGCGGAGAAGGTGTCGGGCCACAAGGGATCGGCGCTCGGCTTCTGCTCGGGCATCATTGCCGGGCTGGTCGCGGTGACGCCGGCGGCGGGCAATTCGGGGCCGTTCGGCGCGATCGTGCTGGGCGCGGTCGCCGCGATCATCTGCTTCGTCGCGGTCACGATCATCAAGCCGCGGCTCGGCTATGACGACAGCCTGGACGCGTTCGGCATCCACGGTGTCGGCGGCATCGTCGGCGCGCTCGGCACCGCGATCGTCTATGCCCCCGCGCTCGGCGGGCCAGGACCGGAGGACTACGCGATCGGCGCGAAGCTGATCGTCCAGCTCGCCGCGGTCGGCACCACCATCGTCTGGGCCGCGATCGGCACCACCATCGCCTTCTACATCGCCCGCGCCGTCACCGGTGGCCGCGTATCGAAGGACGTCGAGATGGAAGGCCTCGACCTCGGCGAACACGGCGAGCGCGCCTATAATTATTAAAGAGGTTCCTCCTGCGGACGACTGGGCCGGTAGCGATAAGCTGCCGGCCCTTTTTTGGTGAGGTGCAGCTAATGCGCGCATGCGCCCGCACGAAAGCTCAATTGGACGCTGGGATTCAGCTCCGCCTAGCGAGAATACCCATGCCGGACCATTTTGTGAGAAGTCGTCTTGCCCGTCATTGATTTTCCAGTAACTTTGGCATCGAGAGGGGTTACCGACATGGATTTCGCGACACGCTTGGCCGAGCTCCAAAAGCGCACCATCGAGCACCGAGAGGTGTTGCTGACCGAGGAAGCCGCCAAGACCGCACTTGTCATGCCATTTTTACAGGCGCTCGGATATGACGTCTTCAATCCGAAAGAGGTGGTGCCGGAATTTACCGCCGACGTCGGCATAAAAAAAGGCGAGAAGGTGGATTACGCAATCTGCCAAGACGGTAGAGTCAACATTTTAATCGAATGTAAGCCGTCAACTTCAGAGTTGAATGTAAAACACGCCTCACAGTTATTTCGCTATTTCAGTGTGACTGACGGCAGACTCGCAATTTTGACAAATGGGGTAAACTATCAATTTTACTCAGATGTCGAGAATGCGAACAAAATGGACGAGAGGCCATTTTTTACGTTCAGCATGGACGCAATCAAACCTTCCGATGTCCGAACACTAGAAAAATTTGCCAAGGCGGGTTTTGACATAAATCAGATTATTTTAGAAGCAGGGAATTTGAAGCTGCAGTCTTTGCTTAGAAAAACAATCGAACATGAATTTTCTGAACCCAGCGACGATTTGATTCGAATTTTTGCGGCAAAGGTCGTCGAGGGGCGCCTGACCCCAGCTGTTAAAGATACCATATCGCGAATGGTCCCAAATACCATAGCGGCTATCATTCGTGACGGTGTAAACGATCGACTTGCATCTGCGCTTAATGCAACCACACCTGCGATGGCAGAACCTGATGAATCGAATCCAACGCTTCCCGAAGAAGCAATCATCACCACTCAAGAGGAATTGAGTGGCTTTCATATCGTCCAGGCCATCGCTTCGCGGCTCGTCGAACCTAAGCGAATAGTCATTCGTGACAGCAAATCATATTGCGCCATCCTGTTGGATGACAATAATCGCAAAACTGTCGCAAGGATGTGGTTTAATTCACCTACGACCCGCTATTTTGGCACTTTCGCGGGCAAAGAAGAAACGCGCCATCTCATGCCGGAGTTGACGGGCATCTATCAACTTACGCCGCAGATCGAGGCTCGCTTGCGGGAACTGGACGATACTATCGCTTCGTAATGTCGGCGGAGGTGCATTTATTGAACAGCAGCAAATCAGACCAGTAGTTCTCGCCACTCCGGGTGCTTCGCCACATACGCAGCCACGAACGCGCACCGCGGCACCACCTTCAGCCCGCGTTGCCGCACATTCGCCAGCGCCGCTGCCACCAGCCGGCTGCCGACGCCGCGGCCGCCGATCGCCTCCGGTACGATGGTGTGAGTAAAGGTGATCGTGTCGCCCGCCAGTTCGTACGCCGCGAAGGCCATCTCGCTGTCCTCGACCAGTTCGTAGCGGTGCTCCGCGCGGTTGTCGTTTACCTCAGACATCGAGGTTGGCGACGGTCAGTGCGTTCTCCTGGATGAATTCGCGGCGTGGCTCGACCACGTCGCCCATCAGCTGGGTGAAGATCGCGTCGGCGACGTCGGCCTGGTCGACCGCGACGACCAGCATCGAACGGGCGGCGGGGTCGAGCGTGGTTTCCCACAATTGCTCGGCATTCATCTCGCCCAGTCCCTTGTAGCGCTGGATCGACAGGCCCTTGCGCCCGACCGCCAGGATCGCGTCGAGCAGCTGGCTCGGGCGCGCGATCAGAGTCTCGCCCTTGGCGACCGGCGCGGGCTTCTCCTCGCCCTCGCCGTCCGTCTCGACCGGCTCCTCGGCGGCGGCGGCCGCAGCCTTCGACGACACCAGCTTGCCGATGCCCGAATAGCTGGCGATATTCTCCTGCGTCAGCGTGTGGAGGCGGCGCGCCTCCGCCGAGCCGAGGAACGTCGCCTCGATGATGTGGTGGTCGGTGACGCCGCGCCACAGCCGCTCGAAATGATAGCCACCGCTCTCGGTCACGCGCGCGGTCCAGCGCGCGTCGCTGTCGGTCTGGTCCATCCGTGCCGCGACGACGCTGAGGCGCTCTGCCCGCACGTCGCGCGTTGCCTCGGGATCGAGCGCACCGCCCATCGCCAGCGCCTCGATGATCGAGGCGTCGTAGCGGCGCGGCACGTAGCGCATCAGCGTGCGCATCCGCCGCGCATGGTCGACCAGGTCGCGCAGGTCCTCGCCCGATCGCGTGCCCGACGGCGATTCGAGGATCGTGCCCGCCACTCCCGCCTCGACCAGATAGGTGTCGAGCGCGGCATCGTCCTTCAGATACACTTCCGACCGCCCCTTGGTCGCTTTGTAGAGCGGCGGCTGGGCGATGTAGAGGTGCCCGGCCTCGATGATCTCGGGCATCTGGCGGTAGAAGAACGTCAGCAGCAGCGTGCGGATGTGCGCGCCGTCGACGTCAGCGTCGGTCATGATGACGATCTTGTGGTAGCGCAGCTTTTCCAGGTTGAAGTCGTCGCGGCCGATGCCGGTGCCCATCGCCTGGATCAGCGTGCCGATCTCGCGGCTCGAGAGCATCCGGTCGAAGCGCGCACGCTCGACGTTCAGGATCTTGCCGCGCAGGGGCAGGATCGCCTGGTAATGGCGGTCGCGGCCCTGCTTGGCCGATCCGCCGGCCGAGTCACCCTCGACCAGGAACAGTTCGGATTTGGCGGGATCGCGCTCCTGACAGTCGGCGAGCTTGCCGGGGAGCGAGGCGATGTCCATCGCGCCTTTCCGCCGCGTCAGCTCGCGCGCCTTCTTCGCGGCCTCGCGAGCCGCAGCGGCGTCGATCACCTTCTGGATGATCGCCTTGGCGGTCGCGGGGTTTTCCTCCAGCCACTCGGCCATCTTGTCGGCCATCAGGCTTTCGAGCGGCTGGCGGACCTCGGACGAGACCAGCTTGTCCTTCGTCTGCGACGAGAATTTGGGGTCGGGCAGCTTCACGCTCACGATCGCGGTCAGCCCCTCGCGCATGTCGTCGCCGGTCAGCGTCACCTTCTCCTTCTTCAACATGCCCGACTTGTCGGCATAGTTGTTGATGGTCCGGGTCAGCGCCGCGCGGAACGCCGCGATATGCGTGCCGCCGTCACGCTGGGGGATGTTGTTGGTGAAGGCGAGGACGTTCTCGTAATAGCTGTCGTTCCACTCGAGCGCGACGTCGATGGTCACGTCGTCGCGGGTGCCCGCGATCGCGACCGGATCGGGCATCAGCGGGGTCTTGTTGCGGTCGAGATACTTCACGAACGCGGCGATGCCGCCCTCGTAATAGAGCTCGACTTCCTTCACCTCCTCATGCCGCGCGTCGCGCAGGAACAGGCGGACACCCGAGTTCAGGAACGCGAGCTCGCGGTAGCGGTGCTCGAGCTTCTCGAAGTCGTATTCGGTGATCTTGAACGTAGAGGGAGAGGCGAGGAAGGTGACGCGCGTCCCCTTCTTGCCCTCCGCCGGGCCCACGACCTTCAGCGGGGCGACCGCATCGCCATAGGCGAAGCGCATGTAATGCTCCTCGCCATCGCGCCAGATCGTCAGGTCGAGCCATTCGCTGAGCGCGTTGACTACCGACACGCCGACGCCGTGCAGGCCGCCCGACACCTTATAGGCATTGTCGTCAGACGTATTCTCGAACTTACCGCCGGCGTGGAGCTGGGTCATGATGACCTCCGCCGCCGACACGCCTTCCTCCGGGTGGATGCCGGTCGGGATGCCGCGGCCATTGTCCTCGACACTGACGGAGCCGTCGGCGTTCAGCTGGATGACGATGCGGTCGCAGTGGCCGGCCAGCGCCTCGTCGATGGCGTTGTCGCTCACCTCGAATACCATATGGTGGAGGCCCGACCCGTCGTCGGTGTCGCCGATGTACATGCCGGGGCGTTTGCGCACCGCGTCCAGGCCCTTCAGGACCTTGATCGAGGATGCGCCGTAATCGTTGCTGTTGGGGGTGGTTGCGGGTGTCTCGTCCATGCCCAGCATATAGGCAGCGACGGGCGCGAACGGAAGCGAAATGGCCCGTCGCCCGAAACGCTCGCCCCGTCCCGCCACCTGTCGCACAGGTTGATGACGTTTACTTTTCGTTAACCATTTTCCGTGACGGTTAGTTCACACCCCGAGTGCTGGACCAAACACCCCATGCGACACGTCATCTGCGCATCCCTGCTGCTGTGCCCGCTCACCGCGTGCATGATGCAGCCGGCCGCGCCAAAGCGCGCCATCGTCGCGGTCGAGCCGGGCGAGCCGTGGCGCGAGACCGCCTCTGCCGAGGACGCGCTGCGCATCGACGGCCTGCCCGCTACCTGGACGCGCGTCCTCGCACGGTTGCCGGCGCGGTCGCGCAAGGAGGCGACCGCAGAGGGGCCGCTGCTTACCGCCGACGCCGCGCTCGACCATCCCGAACTGCCGCCGGGGTCTTATTCGTGCCGCGTCCTGCGGCTGGGCGACGGGGCGGGGCCGCTGCGCCTGCGCGCGTTCAAGCCCAATTTCTGCTACGTCGGTGCCGCCGGCGATCGCACGCTGACGCTGAGCAAACAGACCGGCAGCGACCTGCCCGCCGGACGCCTGCACCCTTACGGCGACAAACGCTACGTGTTCCTGGGCGCTAACCAAAGGAAAGCCGGCGACACCTCGCTGGCCTATGCCACCGACCGCACCCGCGACGTCGGCGGCGTGATCGAGCGCGTCGCCCCGTTCCGCTGGCGGCTGGTGGTCCCCAGCCGCGACGAGCGCACACTCGACGTCTATGAGCTGACCCCGGTGCCGGTCGAGCGGCAGCCTGGGTAGCTTTCCGCCAACCCCAAAACCGTTCGCTCCGAGTAGGGATCGAGCCTGTCGAGAGTCCGTATCGAGAAGTCCCCTCCTGGGGCACGCCCTCTCGATAAATCGTCTCGACAAGCTCGACGCCTACTCGAGGCGAACGGATTGGATCAGGCGGTTACCGCGCGAAGCTATCCGCGCGCTGGCCCAGCAACGTCACCTCGACCCGCCGGTTCTGGCGCATTCCCTGCGGCGTCGCGTTGGTCGCGACCGGGCGGCTTTCACCGTAACCCTGCACCGAGAAGCGCGCGCGGACGACGCCCATCTGGTCGAACGCGGCACGCACGCTGTCGGCGCGGCGCAGCGACAGCGCCTGATTGTGCGCGTCGGTGCCGCGCGAATCGGTATGGCCGTCGATGGCGACGCGCACCCCCGGGTTGGCGCGCAGGTAGCCGGCAAGCGGACGCAGCTTCTCGATCGCGCCGGGGCGCAGCACCGCGCTGTCGGTGGCGAACAGCACGTCTTCCTGCATCGTCATCGTCGCGCCGCGCTGGGTCTGGCGGAAGCCATAGCCGCGCATCGCGCCGCGGTCCCAGCCGCCGCCGCGCTGCTCGACGATCACCACGTCGCGCGCGTCCCAGTCGAACCGGTCGCGACGCGGACCGGCGACGTTGGCAAAGGCGCGGTTGGCCATCTCGGCCTCGCGCGGGCCGATGTAGCCGTCGCGATTGCGGTCGAAGTTCAGCATTACCCAGGCGCGGCCACGGCGCGTCTGGCGCAATTCGGGGAACAGCAGGCGCACGCCGGGCCCGGCCAGGCGATAGTCACGCCCGTCGGCGCGCCCGCCGGTCCAGTTCCAGTTCGACTGGGCGGTCGCGGGGGCCGCCGACAACAGGGTAGCGACGCCGAGCGACGCGATGGCGAGAAAACGGGTCATAGTCCTTACTCCGATACACGCCCCCCGGCGCTGCGCCGGTCCCTGCATGGGCCGGGTTGAACGCGGCGTGGACGCGGGGGACAGCTGGGGTTCACGCACGGGAATGCGGCGGCACCGCTCCCCACAAATGCGGGAAGCGGCGCACGCGCGCGATCAGTTGGGGCGGGTGGTGACCGTGGTCGTCGTCCGCTCGGTCACGCTCGGCGCGCGGCGGGTGACGGTGGTGGTGCGAACCGGCTTCTTCGCCGTGCGGCGCACGACCTTGCGCGTGGCGGTGCGCACCGGCGCCTTGGCGACCGGCGCGGTCGCCTTCACCGTCTCGGTGGTGACGGTGGTCACTGCGGCGGGCGCCGGTGCGGCACGCGCGGCGGCGGCATCCGCCTGTGCGGAGGCGGCAGCGGCCTGCGCGTCGGCGGCGGCGCGCTCGGCGGCTTCGGCACGGGCGTTGGCCTGCGCGGCATCGGCCTGCGCATTGACCGCGACGTCGGCCTGAACCTGCGTGCTCACCGCACGGTTGCGCTGCGACAGGGCGATGGCAGTGTCGGCCAGGCGCGAGGCCTCGTTCGCGCTGGCGATGGCCTTGTCCTTGCTCATGCCCGCCAGATCTTCCTCGGCGGTCCGCAGCATCGCCTGGGCGTTGGCCTGGATACGCGGCATCTCGCCGTCGCCGGTCAGCTTGGCCGCAGCCTCGACCTTCGCGCGCGCCTCGGCGACGGCGATGCGGGCACGGTCGGCCTTCCCCTGGGCGAAAGCGGGGCCGCTGGTGGCGAGCAGGATCGCCGACAGGGCGATGAATCCGGTGGTACGCATGACATTACACTCCTGAAATGACACTGGGCGGCATAACGTGTGCGCGGCGCGCGAAGTTCCTGACGGCTTGCATCCCACGCCGGTGCGCGCCAATGACGCAGCGCACACGCACGAAGGAATTCCCTTGGCCACCGCGCACACGTCTTCCCGCCCGAGATCGCCGCATCTCCAGGTCTATAAATGGGGCCCGCACATGCTGGTCTCGATCCTCCACCGGGCGACCGGATCGGGGATGGCCACGGTCGGCACGATCCTGCTGGTCTGGTGGCTCGCCGCCGCCGCCGCGGGGCCGGAGAGCTATGCGTATTTCCTGTCGTGGTTCACCGGGCCGCTTGCTCCGGTCGGCTATCTGCTCGGCGTTGGCCTCACCTGGGCATTCTTCCAGCATCTGGCCAACGGCGTGCGCCACCTGTTCATGGACCTCGGCGCGAATTTCGAGCTGAAGGGCAATCGCGCCTCGTCGATCGCGACCATCGCCTTCTCGGTCGTCGCCACCATCGCCTTCTGGGCCTATATCGTGGGAGCGCGCTGAGATGGGGTCGGGCACATCGATCGGCCGCGTCCGCGGTCTGGGCAGCGCCAAGGAAGGCGCGCATCACTGGTGGCACCAGCGGCTGACTGCGGGCGCCAACATCCTCCTCATGCTGTGGTTCATCATCAGCATCGCGCGGATGCCCGCCTATGACTACGCCGGCGTCACCCACTGGCTGGCGAGCCCGTGGGCGGCGGTGCCGATGCTGCTCCTGATCCTCTCGGTCTTCTACCATTTCCGCCTGGGGCTGCAGGTGGTGATCGAGGATTACCAGCACGACGCCAGCCGCGTCGCGATGCTGATCGCGCTCAACCTCTTCACGATCGGCGCGGGGGCGGTGGCCGTCTTCGCGATCCTCAAGATCGCCTTCACCGGGATGCCCAAGTAATGGCTGCTGACAACACGACTGGCGCCTACAAGATCATCGACCACACCTATGACGCGGTGGTGGTCGGCGCCGGCGGATCGGGCCTGCGCGCGGCGATGGGCATCGCCGAAAGCGGGCTGAAGACCGCGTGCATCACCAAGGTGTTCCCGACCCGCAGCCACACGGTCGCGGCGCAGGGCGGCATCGCCGCGTCGCTCGGCAACATGGGGCCGGACCATTGGACCTGGCACATGTACGACACCGTCAAGGGGTCGGACTGGCTGGGCGACCAGGACGCGATCGAATATCTGTGCCGCGAGGCGCCGCAGGCGGTGTACGAGCTGGAGCACGCCGGTGTCCCGTTCAGCCGCACCGAAGAGGGCAAGATCTATCAGCGCCCGTTCGGCGGCATGATGCAGAACATGGGTGAAGGCCCGCCCGCGCAGCGCACCTGCGCCGCCGCCGACCGCACCGGCCATGCGATGCTCCACGCGCTGTACCAGCAGAGCCTGAAGTACGACACCGACTTCTACATCGAATATTTCGCGCTCGACCTGATCATGGAGGATACGCCCGACGGCCCGGTGTGCCGCGGTGTCATCGCCTTGTGCATGGACGACGGCAGCATCCACCGCTTCCGCAGCCACCACGTCGTGCTGGCGACCGGCGGCTACGGGCGCTGCTATTTCTCGGCGACGTCCGCCCACACCTGCACCGGCGACGGCGGCGGGATGGTGCTGCGCGCCGGCCTGCCGATGCAGGACATGGAATTCGTCCAGTTTCACCCGACCGGCATCTACGGCGCCGGTGTGCTCATCACCGAGGGCGCGCGCGGCGAAGGCGGCTACCTGACCAACTCGGAGGGCGAGCGGTTCATGGAACGCTATGCCCCCTCGGCCAAGGACCTGGCCTCGCGCGACGTCGTCTCACGCTCGATGGCAGCGGAAATCCGCGAGGGGCGCGGCGTCGGCCCGAACAAGGACCACATCTACCTCCACCTCGACCACATCGATCCCGCGGTGCTCGCCGAGCGGCTGCCCGGCATCACCGAGACGGGCAAGATCTTCGCCGGCGTCGACCTGACGCGCCAGCCGCTGCCGGTGACGCCGACCGTCCACTACAACATGGGCGGCATCCCGTGTAACTATCACGGCGAGGTCGTGACGCTGAAGGACGGCAACCCCGACCACGTCGTCCCCGGCCTGTTCGCGGTCGGCGAAGCGGCCTGCGTCAGCGTCCACGGTGCCAATCGCCTCGGCTCCAATTCGCTGATCGACCTGGTGGTGTTCGGCCGCGCGACCGGCAAGCGCATCGCCGAGATCACGCCCCGCGATGGCGCGCAGAAACCGCTGGCGGAGGACTCGGCGGACAAGGCGCTCGCTCGCCTCGACCGCTTCCGCAACGCCGACGGCGCCGCGCCGACCGCGGAGATCCGCGCCGACATGCAACACACCATGCAGAAGCACGCCGCGGTGTTCCGCGACACCGCGCTGCTGCGCGAGGGCATGGAAAAGATCGACAAGGTCGCCGCGCGCCTGGCCGACGTGAAGGTCACCGACCGCTCGCTGATCTGGAACACCGACCTGATCGAGACACTCGAACTCGACAACATGCTGCCCCAGGCCCAGGTGACGATGCATGCGGCCGCCAACCGCCACGAAAGCCGCGGCGCACATATGCACGAAGATTACCCCGAGCGGCACGACGAAGAATGGATGAAGCACACGCTGCTGTGGAACCATAATGGCGGCGTGAAGATCGATTACCGCCCGGTGCACGACTACACGCTCACCGACGACATCGACTACATCAAGCCGAAGAAGCGGGTGTACTGAGCGCCTAGCAAGGTCGAGCAAAGCTGTAACCGCGCAAAAAGCGGCGCTACGGCCGGCGCGGCCAAAGCCGCGACCGACGAGTTTCAGGTGCGCAATGCCCCGCATTGCGCAGGTCATGCCGGGGGCATGACCGACCTGAAACTGGCTTTGCCCACGCCACCCGCGGCAATTTGACCTCTGATTACAATGCGCATAACTTGTGCGCATGGAACATCGTCCGATCGCGTCCGGCAAGCGCAAGCCGGTGAATCTGTCGCTCGACACCGGCATCGTCGAGGCGGCGCGCGAAGCCGGTCTCAACCTGTCTCAGATCAGTGAGGCCGGCATCGCCGCCGCGATCAAGCAGGAGCGCGAACGACGCTGGCGTGAGGAAACCCGCGCTCAGGCGGCAGGTTGGGCCAAATGGGTCGAGGAGAACGGGTTACCGCTCGATCGGTATCGCCTGTTCTGATGGCGCAGTTCGATGTGCACCGCCTGCGAGACGGAGCGATGGTCGTGGACGTGCAGTCCGACCTGCTGTCCACGCTCACCTCACGGCTCGTGATCCCCTTGGTGCCGCCCGGTGAGGATGCTCAAGCGATGGATCGGCTGCATCCCGTCGTCGAGGTGCTGGGCAAACCCTATCTGGTAGCGACCCACCTTGCCGGGGCGGTTGCCCGTCGCGACCTCGGCCCGCTTCAGGCGTCGCTCTCGGACGAGGATTTTGCGATCAAGTCCGCCCTCGATTTCCTGATTTCCGGCTTCTAACCCCTCACGCCGTCCCGCCGACCGTCAGCCCCGCGACCAGCAGCGTCGGCTGGCCGACGCCTGCGGGCACGCTCTGTCCACCCTTGCCGCACATGCCGATGCCCTCGTCCAGCGCGAAGTCGTTGCCGATGCCGGTCACCTTGGTCAGCACGCTGGGGCCGTCGCCGATCAGCGTCGCGCCCTTGATCGGCGCGCCGATGCGGCCGTTCTCGATGCGATAGGCCTCGGTGCACGAGAACACGAACTTGCCCGACACGATATCGACCTGCCCGCCGCCGAAGGACTTGGCGAAGATGCCATTCTTCACGCGCAACAGCAGCTCGGCGGGATCGTCCCTGCCGCCGCGCATGAAGGTGTTGGTCATCCGCGGCATCGGCGCGTGGGCGAAACTTTCGCGCCGGCCATTGCCGGTCGGCTCCACCCCCATCAGCCGCGCATTCAGCCGGTCGTGGATATAGCCTTTCAGGATGCCGTCCTCGATCAGGATGTTCTCCTGCGTCGGCGTGCCTTCGTCGTCGATGCTGAGCGACCCGCGGCGGTCGTGGATCGAGCCGTCGTCGACCACGGTCACCCCAGGCGCCGCGACCCGCTCGCCGATCCGCCCGGAGAAGGCCGACGTGCCCTTGCGGTTGAAATCGCCCTCCAGCCCGTGGCCGATCGCCTCGTGCAGGATGATCCCCGGCCACCCTGCGCCCAGCAGCACCTCGAACTCTCCCGCCGGCGCGTCGACCGATTCGAGGTTGACGAGCGCCTGCGCCAGCGCCTCGTCGATCGCGCGGTTCCACGTCGCGGGTTGGAGCAGCCGGTCATAGGTCGTGCGCCCGCCGGTGCCGTAGCTGCCGGTCTCGCGCCGCCCGTTCGCTTCGACCACGATCGACACGTTCAGGCGGACGAGCGGGCGCACGTCGGTCGCGACGAAGCCGTCGGGGCGCACGATCTCGACCACGCTCCACGACCCCATCAGCGCGACCGACACTTGGCGGACGCGCGGATCGCGGGCGCGGGCGGCGGCGTCGATCGTCTGGCACAGGTTCACCTTGTCGGCGAACGGCACCAGGTCGAGCGGATCGGCGTCGGTGTAGAGGTGGCGGTTGGTGGCGCGCGGCGGTGCCGCCTTCGGACCCGTCGCCGGATCGATCAGCGCCATCGTCTCCCCCGCGCGCCGGATCGCCGCCTGCGACAGCTCGTTGGCGTGGGCGAAGGCGGTCATCTCGCCCGACACCGCGCGCAGCCCGAAGCCGGCGTGGGTGTCATAGCTCGCGGTCTTCAACCGCCCGTCGTCGAAGCCGAACGCCTCCGACTTGCGATACTGAAGGTAGAGTTCGCCATCGTCGGCGCGTGCCAGTGCGTCGGCGGTCAGCCGTTGCGCGGCATCGGGGTCGAGCCCGTCGCGGTAGAGGAACGAGCGAGGATCGGGGAGCGTGGCCATCGCGCCTAGATAGGGGGCCGCCGCGTCATGGCAAAGCGCCCGATTGCGTCAGCGCCCGGCGCCGTCCCCGTGATCGGACAATGTGCTCTGGTCCGCGCCATCAGCCGGCCCGCCGATCAAGATGAAGCGCCGATCGCAATAGCCGCAGTCGACGTAGCCGGTCTCGTCGATCTCCAGCCACACCCGCGGATGCCCGAGCGCCGCGGGCAGGCCGTCGTGCGCGCCATCGCAGGCGACACGGGTATGTGAGACGCGGGTGGTTTCGGGCGGAGCGATCATGGGGTGCGATTAGCGTGCGCCGTCGAGCGAAACAATCCTCCCCGCTCGGCGGGGAGGGGGACCGTGCGCAGCATGGTGGAGGGGGCCGCCACGGGCCCTGCGTCCAGAGGCCCGCCCCCTCCGTCACGCAGGCGCATGCCACCTCCCCGCGTGCGGGGAGGATTGGAATCGCCATCGCGCCGGCCTACACGCGCCCCATGACCGACGCCGCCATCGCCATCTCCGGCCTCTCCAAGACCTACGCCGGGGGCAAGCGCGCGCTCGACGATGTGTCGTTCGACGTGCCACGTGGGCAGATCTTCGGGCTGCTCGGCCCCAATGGCGCGGGGAAATCGACGCTCATCAACATCCTCGCCGGGTTGGTGAACAAGACCAGCGGCACCGCGTCGATCTGGGGGTTCGACATCGACGCGCATCCCCGCAACGCGAAGGCGGCGATAGGAATCGTCAACCAGGAAATCCTGTTCGATCCGTTCTTTACCCCCATCGAGACGCTGGAAATCCAGGCCGGACTGTACGGCGTTCCAAAGGCGAAGCGCCGCTCGCTCGAGCTGCTGCGCGCGGTGCATCTGGAGGACAAGGCGAACGCCTATGCCCGCACGCTGTCGGGCGGCATGAAGCGCCGGCTGATGGTCGCCAAGGCGTTGGTCCACACGCCGCCCGTCCTCGTTCTCGACGAGCCGACCGCGGGCGTCGATATCGAACTGCGCCAGCAGCTGTGGGCCTATGTCCGCGAACTGAATGCCGGCGGTGTGACGGTGGTGCTGACGACCCATTACCTCGAGGAAGCCGAGCAGCTCTGCGACCGCATCGCCATCATCAACCACGGTCGGCTGGTCGCCAACGAGCCGACCCGGGAGCTGGTCGGGCGCGCGCAGGAAAAGGTGGTCGAGGTGACCGTCGACCGCGACCTGTCCACCGCCCCCGCGGCCAGCTGTTTCGAAAAGGTCGAGGCTGCGGGCCGGGTACTGACCATCACGTATCGCAAGGACGTCGCCAACGCCGGCGAAGTCCTGGCCGCGGTGACGCGCGACGGCTACGGCATCGTCGACGTATCGACCAAGGAGCCGGACCTGGAGGACGTGTTCCTGAGCCTCACGCGGGCGTCGAACGGGTAGCAATGGGCGGGATGGGCTGAGGATCTGCCTCGGGCGGACGCAACTTTAGGCCGACCTCTACCCCTCACCCGTTCGCCTCGAGTAGCCGTCGAGCTTGTCGAGACGGCGTATCGAGAGGTGGGTACCCCAAGAGAAGGCTTCTCGATACGGGCTCTCGACAAGCTCGATCCCTACTCGAAGCGAACGGCATGGGGTGCGGTGGGAACCGCATAAGCCTAGCCCACGAAGCCCCACCCACGAAAAGGGCGTCCGAGTCACCTCGAACGCCCCTCCAACGCGAGCCGTGCTTGGGAGCGGCTCGGCTGTCTCGGTAAACGCGCGGGTGCGCGAATTACATTCCGTTCGCCAGGTTGGTGTCGGGATCGTTGGTGCGCATGTCCTCGGCCTGGTTCTGGCCGGTCGCGCGGACCGCGTCCGCCTGGTTCTCGAGGTTGTTCTCCGCAGCCGTCGTGGTGGCGTCGTCGGCCATGTCCTCGAGGTTGTCGGCGACCGCTTCGGTGTTCGCCTCGATATTGTCGGCGGCCTGCTCGCGCGGGGTGTTGTTGCACGCTGCGAGCGACACCAGGCCGGCCGCGAGGCCAAGAGCTAAAATCTTCTTCATGTGGGATATCCCTGTTCTGAAAGGCCGGAAAGCCAAGGGACACAAACCCTCGCCGCCCGAATTGTTCCGTAGGCGATATGTGTCGCACCCCCCCTGTCCCCGGCGCGGCGACCGTGGCAGACCGCGGGGCATGACCGATCCCAACAACACCGACGTCCTCGTCATCGGCTCCGGCGCCGCCGGGCTCACCGCCGCGCTCAACCTTGCCGAAAGCCACCGCGTCACGGTGCTGGCAAAGGGCGGGTTCGACGAAGGATCTACCGCCTGGGCGCAGGGGGGAATCGCCGCGGTGCTGGAGCCGGGCGACACGTTCGAAAGCCATATCGAGGACACGATGGTCGCCGGCGCCGGTCTGAACGACCGCGCGATCGTCGAATTCGTGGTGGAGGGCGCCCCCGCCGCGATCGCGCGGTTGCAGGCATTGGGCGTGCCCTTCGCGCAGGAGGAAGGCACGCTGCATCTGACGCGAGAGGGCGGGCATTCGCACCGCCGCATCGTCCATGTCGCCGATGCGACCGGCTGGGCGGTGCAGGAGGCCCTGCTGAAGGCGGCGAAGGCGCATCCCAACATCACGATGGTGCCCGACATGGTCGCGATCGACCTGGCGACCAGCCGGCATGAGGAACGCTATTCGGGCGCGGGCAACGTCTGGGGCGTGTACGCCTTCAACCGCCGGACCGGGCGGGTCGAGACCTATACCGCCCGCGCCACCATCCTCGCGACGGGGGGAGCGGGCCGCACCTACCAATTCTCCACCGCGCCGCGGGGCGCGACCGGGGACGGGATCGCGATGGCGTGGCGGGCGGGCGCGCGCATCTCGAACATGGAATTCATGCAGTTCCACCCGACCTGCCTCTACAATCTGGAGGTCAAGAACTTCCTGATTACCGAGGCTGTGCGCGGCGAGGGCGGGCAGTTGAAGAACCCGAATACCGGCCACCGCTTCATGACCGACGTCGATCCCCGTGCCGAACTCGCCCCGCGCGACGTCGTCGCCCGCGCGATCGATGCGGAGATCAAGCGGTACGGCCTCGACTATGTCCACCTCGACATCAGCCACATGCCCGCCGAGTTTGTGAAGGGGCATTTCCCCAACATCCACGAAAAGCTGCTCGGCCTCGGCATCGACATGACGACGCAGCCGATCCCCGTCGTCCCCGCCCAGCACTATACCTGCGGCGGCATCGTCATCGACCGCGACGGGCGCACCGACCTGCCCGGCCTCTATGCCGCGGGCGAATGCACCCAGTCGGGCTTGCACGGCGCCAACCGCCTCGCCTCCAATTCGCTGCTCGAATGCTTCGTGTTCGGCGACAGCGCGGCCAAGGCGATCACGGCGCGCTTCGACGAACTGCCGCCCGCCCCGCCGGTGCGCGCGTGGGACGAAAGCCGCGTCACCGATTCGGACGAGGAAGTCGTCATCAAGCAGAACTGGACCGAAATCCGCCGGTTCATGTGGAATTACGTCGGCATCGTCCGCACCACCAAGCGGCTGGAGCGCGCCGCCCACCGCATCAAGATGCTGAACGAGGAGGTCGCCGACTATTACGGCCATTTCCGCGTCACCCCCGACCTGATCGAGCTGCGCAACCTGCTGCAGGCGGCCGACCTGATCGTGCGATCGGCGCTGCACCGGCACGAGTCGCGCGGACTGCATTACACGCTCGACTATCCCGAAACGCTGGCGGAGCCCGTCGATACCGTGCTCGTTCCGTAGCCGTTCACCTTTCCACCGCTACCATGAGTCGTTTCGTCGCAATGGGTTGCGGCAACGGGTTGCCCGGTGGCGGGCGGCGCGGCCACATCACACCACGGGGCAAGGGCATTTCGAACCAGTGAGTTTCCTTTCGAGTTTCTCCACCCGCCAACGCAGCATCACGCTGGCCGGGCTCGCCCCGCTCGCGCTGATCGGCGCGGGCGTGCACACGTCGGTAGCGCAGCAGAACCTGTTGCCGCAGCCGACCTACCAGTCGCTGCTGCCGGTGCCGCAGGCGGCGCCGCGCACGCCGGCACCCGCGGCACTCCAGGCCGGGATCAACGCGCTGCGCGACCAGTTCGACGGGCTCGCCGGCGTCGCGGTGCGCTCGATCGACGACGGCTGGGCGATCGACAGCGTCGATGCCGACCGGCGCATGCCGCAGCAGAGCGTGTCGAAGCTGTGGGTGGCGATGACGGTCCTCGACCAGATCGACAGCGGGCGCCTGACGCTCGATTCGCCGGTGACGATCCGCCCGACCGACCTGACGTTGTTCCACCAGCCGGTCGCCTCGCTGGTCGCGAAGGACGGGGTGTATAACACGACCGTCCGCGACCTGCTCAATCGCGCGATGACGCAGAGCGACAACACCGCCAACGACAGCCTGCTGCGCACCGTCGGCGGGCCGACCGCGGTGCGCGCATTCATCACGAAGAAGAGCCTGGGCAACATCCGCTTCGGCCCGGGCGAGCGCCTGCTCCAGTCGAAGACCGCCGGGCTCACCTGGCGCCAGGACATGGCGATGGGTCGCGCCTTCGAGGCGGCACGCGCCCGCCTGCCCGCCGAGGTGCGCCAGACCGCCTACCAGAGCTATGTCAGCGATCCGCCCGACGGCGCCTCGCCGTCCGCGATCGCCTCGGCATTGGCGCGGCTGAAGAAGGGGATGATCCTGTCCCCGACCTCGACCGACTATCTGATGCGCACGATGGAATCGTCGAAAACCGGCAAGTACCGGATGCGCGGCGCCGTGCCCCCGGGGTGGAGCTTCGGGCACAAGACCGGCACCGGCCAGGATTTGCTCGGCCGCACCGCCGGCTACAACGACGTCGGCTTCCTGATCGCGCCCGATGGCCGCAGCTACGCGCTCGCCATCATGATCGGCGACACCCGCCGCCCGATCCAGCAACGACAGTTGCTGATGCAGGGCGTGGTGGCGCAGGTCGTCGCCAACCACCGCAGCACGGCGAGCTACGCCGACCGTTAGGCGCGGGCGACGTCGAACATCCCTGCCGGCGACGGCTGCAACAGGCTTTCGGGGGTTGGCGTGGCAGGATCGAGCCACGCCCCCCAGTCGCGCCGCTCGATCACCACCACCTGACGGCTGTGGTATGGCGCGACATCGGGTCCGGGCTCGCAGGTCAGCATGGTGTACGCCTCCCCGACCTCGGCATGCGCACGCCAGATGCCGGCGATCGCGAACCACGCTTCCCCCGCCTTGGTGAACGCCCACTTGTCCTTGCGCCGCCCCTTCTTCGGAAGCGCCGGATCGGCGGGCGGATCGGTGAATTCATAGAAGGCGTCGGCGACGATCAGGCAGCGGTGGCTGGCGAACCGCCGCCCCTCCGAGCGGAAATTATACACCGGCTTGCCGTGCGCACCCGGCCAGCTCCACCGCCGCACGACCAGTTCCGCGCCGCCCTCACCCGCGGCGCGCAGGATGGCGTTGCGATCGGTGATGCGGATGCTGGCGCGCGGTTCCAGGTTCGGCATGCCGTCGGGGAAATGCAGCGGGATGCGCAGATCGTGGAGGTCGTCGCGGATCAGCCCGGCGGCGACGCGGTTCGCCTGTTCGTTGCACATCGCTGTCGTCTCCCGTTCCGCCCATACCCGCACGGGGTTTGAGCCTGCCCCGCCCCCTGCTATCGCGGGCGGCATGCCCCACCTCTACCTCGTCGACGGCTCCGGCTATATCTTCCGCGCCTATCACCGCCTGCCGCCGCTCACCAACAAGCATGGCGAGCCGGTGGGTGCCGTCTATGGCTATACGACGATGTTGTGGAAGCTGGTGGACGAGCTCCACACCGCCGATGGCCCTACGCACATGGCGGTTGTGCTCGACAAATCGTCGAAGTCGTTCCGCAACGAGATGTACGACCAGTACAAGGCGCACCGCCCGCCGCCGCCCGAGGACCTCGTCCCCCAGTTCCCGATGATCCGCGACGCCACTCGCGCCTTTTCGCTGCCGTGCATCGACGAGGAAGGGTGGGAGGCCGACGATCTGATCGCCAGCTACGCCAAGGCGGCGCTGGCGCAGGGGTGGCAGGTGACGATCGTCAGTTCGGACAAGGATCTGATGCAACTGGTCGAGGACGGTAGCCTCGACCTGTACGACACGATGAACAACCGCCGCCTCGGGCGCGAGGCGGTGATCGAGAAATTCGGGGTCGAGCCCGCGAAACTGGGCGAGGTGCTGGCCTTGATGGGCGACAGCGTGGACAATGTCCCCGGCGTGCCCGGCGTCGGCCCCAAGACGGCGGCCAAGCTGATCCTTGAGCATGGCGACGTCGAGGGCGTGCTCGCCGCTGCGCCCGACATGAAGAAGGGCAAGCTGCGCGACAATCTGATCGAACATGCCGACATGGCGCGGCTGTCGCGCAAGCTGGTGACGCTCGCCTGCGACGTGCCGCTGCCCCATGCGCTGGAGGAGATGGAGCTGCAGGGGATACCCGACGCCCCCTTGCGCGCCTTCCTCGAACATCACGGGTTCAAGTCGCTGCTGGCAAAACTGTCCGCGGTCGCCGACGCACCGGTCGCGACCCCCGCCGTTCCGGGCGCACCGGAGGCGGAGGCCGATCCGCCCTGCGACCACGACGCCTATGAGACGGTGACGGACGCCGCGCGGCTCGATCACTGGATCCAGATCGCCCGCCACCAGGGCTTCGTCGCGATCGATACCGAGACGACCGGCCTCGATGCCACCCGCGCCGATCTCGTCGGAGTCAGCTTGGCGCTGCACCCCAATCTCGCCTGCTACATTCCCGTCGGCCATGGCGGGTCGGACATGTTCGCCGAACGGCCCGAGCAGATCGACCGAGCCGTCGTCGTCGCGAAGCTGAAGGAGCTGTTCGAAGACCCCAGCGTCCTAAAGATCGGGCACAATCTGAAATACGACATGATCGTGCTCGGGCGTTTAGGCATCGCGGTCGCCCCCTATGACGACACGATCGTGATGAGCTTCGATCTCGACGCCGGGCTGCACGGCCACGGCATGGACGAACTCGCCGCCACCCACCTCGCGCACAGCTGCATCGCGTACAAGGACGTCGTCGGCACCGGCAAGAAACAGCTCGGCTTCGGCGAGATCGACCTGAAATCGGCGACCCGTTACGCTGCCGAGGATGCCGACGTGACGCTGCGCCTGTGGCGACGGCTGAAACCGCGGCTGACGTTCGAGGGCGGGACGCGCGTGTACGAGATGGTCGACCGCCCGCTCCCCGCGGTCATCGCCGGCATGGAGTCGGCGGGGGTCAAGGTCGATCCCGATCTGCTCGCCCGCCTGTCGACCGACTTCGCCCACCAGATCGCCGCGCTGGAGGAACAGGTCCACGCTATCGCCGGGTTCAAGTTCACCATCGGCAGCCCCAAGCAGCTGGGCGACGTGCTGTTCGACAAGATGGGGATCAAGGGCGGGCGCAAGGGCAAGTCGGGGGTCTATTCGACCGACGTCAACGAGCTGGAGCGGATCGCCGCCGACAAGGATTCTCCGGGCCGCGAGATGGTGGCGAAGGTGCTGGAATGGCGCCAGCTGTCGAAGCTGAAATCGACCTATACCGACGCGCTCCAGGCGCAGATCAACCCGGCTACCGGCCGCGTCCACACAAGCTACAGCCTGACCGGCGCGCAGACCGGGCGGCTGTCCTCCACCGACCCCAACCTCCAGAACATCCCGATCCGCACCGAGATCGGGCGCCAGATCCGTGACGCCTTCGTCGCCGAGCCCGGCAACGTCATCCTCGCCGCCGACTATTCGCAGATCGAATTGCGCCTGGCCGCGCACATCGCCGACGTGCCGCAGCTGCGCGACGCATTCGCGCGCGGCGACGACATCCACAACATGACCGCGCAGGAATTGTTCGGGGAGGTCAATCGCGACACCCGCGGGCGTGCCAAGACGATCAACTTCGCAATCCTCTACGGAATCAGCCGCTGGGGCCTCGCCGGGCGGCTGGACGTCAGCGCCGACGAGGCGCAGGGCATGATCGACCGCTATTTCGAGCGGTTCCCCGGCATCAACCGCTACATCGCCGACACGCTGACCGAGGCGAAGGCGCGCGGCTATACCGAGACCCTGTTCGGGCGGAAGACGCATTTCCCGCGGCTCAAGTCCCCCAATCCCAACGAACGCGCCGGCAGCGAACGCGCCGCGATCAACGCCCCGATCCAGGGCACGTCCGCCGACATTATCAAACGCGCGATGGCGCGGATGGGCCCGGCGCTCGCCGCGGCCGGCCTGCCCGATACACGCATGCTGATGCAGGTTCACGACGAACTGGTGTTCGAACTGCCAGAGGGCGACGTGACCCGGGCGACCGAGGTCATCCGCCACGTGATGGCGACCGCCGCAGAACCCGCCGTCACGCTTTCCGTACCCCTGGGTGTCGACGTCGGCACCGGCAAGAGCTGGGGCGCCGCGCATTGACCCGTATTGCCGCATGACCCTCGAATCATTGTATATCCCCGCGCTGCTGGGTGGCGGCGCGCTGATCCTGCTCGTCGCCTGGTTGCCGCTCGTCATCCGCAAGCTGCCGCTGTCGCTGCCGATCGTGTGCGTCGCCATCGGTGCGGCAGTCGCGCTGTGGCCGCCTGTCGGGGCGCTGATCCCCAACCCGGTCGAGGCACCGACCGCGGTCGAGAAGCTGGCCGAACTCGTCGTCATCGTCTCGCTGATGGGGGCGGGTCTGAAGATCAGCCGCCCGTTCGGCTTCCGATGCTGGCAGATGACGTGGCGGCTGCTCGGCATCGCCATGCCGCTGACGATCGTCGTCTTTGCGCTGCTCGGCCACACCCTGCTCGGCTTCGGCTGGGCGACCGCGTTGCTGCTCGCCGCCGCGCTCGCGCCGACGGACCCGGTGCTGGCGAGTGACGTGCAGATCGAGGATCCGACCACCGACCAGGACGACGAGGCCCGCTTCGCGCTGACGTCGGAGGCGGGGCTGAACGATTCGGCTGCCTTCCCCTTCATCCACCTCGCCATCGCCCTCGCGACCGCGGGCGCGACCGGTGCGGCGCTCACCGAATGGGCGATCGACGCGGTTGCGATCCGCATCACCGTCGGGCTGGTCGCGGGCGTCGCCTGCGGGCGGCTGCTCGGCTGGGTGATCTACCACGTCCCCGGCAAGACCGACCTTGCCCGCACCGGCGACGGCTTCGTCGCGCTCGGCGGCACGCTTGCCACCTATGGCGCGACCGAATTGCTCCACGGCTACGGTTTCGTCGCGGTGTTCGTCGCCGGGCTCACCCTGCGCCGCATGGCCGAGGGGCATGATTTCAACCAGAAGCTCCACGATTTCGCCGACGAATTCGAACGCCTGCTGATGATGGTGCTGCTGGTCGGGTTCGGCGCGATGCTGACCGCCGCGGGGCTGCTTGGCGCGATCGGGTGGCGCGACGTCGTGTTCGCCGTCGTCGCGCTACTGCTGGTGCGCCCGGTCGTCGGCTGGCTCGCGCTGATCGGCAGCGGTCGTCCGGCGGGCGAGCGGGCGGTCGTCGCGATCTTCGGGATTCGCGGGCTGGGATCGATCTATTACCTGGCCTATGCCCTGAACCACGCCGGGTTCGAGACGCCGGCGCGCCTGTGGGGGATCGTAGCGTTGGTGGTATTGCTGTCGATCCTGGTCCACGGCGTCACGGTGACGCCGGCGATGCGCCGCCTCGACCGCGCGTTCGGGCGCCCGGCCAAATGACCGATACCGCCGCACAGCCGGCCCAGCAGGACATTGCCGCGCTGGCGAAGGGGGGCCGGACCAACATCCTCGGCTTCTTCCTGCGCCTCGCCGCGCGCCTCCCCTTCCTGTTCATCGCCGGGCGGCTGTACGGGCCGGAGATCGTCGGGCGGTTCGCGCTCGCGGTCGTCGTCGTCGAATTCGCCGCGCTGGTCGCGACGCTGGGGCTGAAGCGCGGCCTCGCGCAGGCGCTGACCTCGACCGACCGCCCCCATGTCCATGTCGTGTGGGACGCGATGGTCGTCGCCTTCGTCGCGTCGATGGTGGCGAGCGCACTGCTGTTCGTGTTCCCGCAGGCGATGTTCCCGAACAGCCGGGTCTCGGGCCTGGAATGGCTGTTGCCGACGATCGTGTTCGCGATCGCCTGGTCCGACGTCAGCCTAGCCGCGCTCGCGTACCGCCTGAACGTCAAGGCGACGGTGACCGCGCGCGCGGTGGTCGAGCCGTGGACGATCAGCATCGCCGCCTGGGCGCTGTATTACGTGTCGTCGCGCGACGGGCTCATCATCGCCTATGTCCTGTCGATGGCGGCGGCGCTCACCGCGTCGCTCATTCCCTTCATCCGCAGCTACGGCCTGCCGCGCGGATGGCGGCCACAGGTCCGCCCGCTGTTCGCACTCGCCCGCCGCAACGCGCCGCTCGCCGGGGCCGACACGCTCGAATGGGCGACGCGCAACGTCGATCGCTTCATCCTGGGCATCCTGTTCACGCCCGCGATCGTCGGCATCTACTACATGGCGCAGCAGGTGGCGTCGCTGCCGCAGAAGCTGAAGACCAGCTTCGATCCCGTCCTCGGGCCGGTCATCACCCAGAGCCTGAAGGACGGCGACCGCGCCGCCGTCGCGCATCAGGTCGCGCAGGTCGGCTTCTGGATCGTCGCCGCGCAAGGCGGCCTCGCGCTGATGGGCTCGGTGCCGGGCGAAGCGGTGATGGGCGTCGTCGGGCCGCAGTTCGTGGCGGGCACCGCGGCGCTCGCCTTCCTGCTGGTGGCGGAGGTGTTCGCCTCGCCCGGCGCGGTCAGCGAATCGGCGCTGGTCTATGTCGCGCGGCACCGCAACCTGATGATCTCGGTCGGCGTGCTGCTGTTCCAGATTGCCTTGAGCTTCGCGCTGATCCTCGCGATGCGCTGGGCGGGGTGGCCGGTCAATTTCCAGGCCGCGGGCGTCGCGGTCGCGCTGATGCTCGCGCTGCTCGGCGGATCGCTTGCCAAGACGTGGCTGGCGAAGCGGCTGCTGGGGGCGAGCGTGAACCCCCTGCGCTGGCCGCTCGTCTGGGCCGCGCTGGCGGCGGGACTGGTCGGTTGGGGATTCACTACCCTGCCCAAGCGGCTGGAGTGGGCCGAACTCATCATCGGCTGCCCGGCGATCGCCGGCACCTATTGCCTGATCCTGTGGAAATGGGCGTTCCGCGACGACGACCGCGCGCTGTTCCGCAAGATGCCAAAAGCGGACGATGCGGTGCCGGGCGAGGGGTTGCTGGAGCGAGCGTGACGACCCGTCCCCAGAGCTGTTCCCCGGCAAAGGCCGGGGCCCAGTTGGGGGGACGATCATGGCGACGGGTAGCGCGAAGTAACACGCGTGCCGCAACTGGACCCCGGCCTTCGCCGGGGAACAGGATGCTCAATGCCGGAAGTGGCGCATTCCCGTGAACACCATCGCCAGGCCCGCTGCATCCGCCGCGGCGATAACCTCGTCGTCGCGGATCGATCCGCCCGGCTGGATCACCGCGGTTGCCCCGGCCTCTACCGCCGCCATCAATCCGTCGGCGAATGGGAAGAACGCGTCAGACGCCACCGCCGAACCGATCGTGCGCGGCTCAGGCCACCCGGCGCGTTCCGCTGCATCCTTCGCCTTCCACGCCGCGATGCGCGCGCTTTCCAGCCGGTTCATCTGCCCCGCGCCGACGCCCGCGGTCGCACCATCACGCGCATAGACGATCGCGTTCGACTTGACGTGCTTGGCGACGGTCCAGGCGAAGCGGCAGTCGGCCATCTCGCGGTCGCTTGGCGCACGCTTCGTCACGACCTTCAGCTCGCCCAGCCGGCCATTGTCGCGCGCCTGCAACAGCGCGCCGCCGGCAATCGTCTTCAGCATCATGCCGCCGCGCGCCGGATCGGGCAGCGGCCCGGTCAGGATCAGCCGCAGGTTCTTTTTGCGCGCGAACACCGCCAGCGCCGCCTCGTCGGCATCGGGCGCCGCCACGACCTCGGTAAATATCCCGCTGATTGCCTCCGCGGTCGGCCCGTCGAGGGGCCGATTGACCGCGATGATCCCGCCGAACGCCGACACGCTGTCGCACGCCAGCGCCGCCTCATACGCCTCTACCAGAGTCGCTCCGGTCGCGACGCCGCACGGATTGGCGTGCTTGACGATCACCACGGTCGGCGGCCCGTCGCGGAATTCGCTGACCAGCTCCAGCGCGGCATCGGCATCGTTGAGGTTGTTGTAGCTCAACTCCTTGCCCTGGATCTGGCGGTGGTCGGCGAGCGATCCCTGCGGCGCAAACGCGGGCAGGTACAGCGCCGCCGACTGGTGCGGATTTTCGCCATAGCGCAATTCCTGCCCCAGCTTCAGCGGCACGCTGAGGCTCGGCGGGAACATCGTGCCCTGATCGGCGAATGCGAACCACGACGCGATCATCGCGTCATATTCTGCGGTCGCGGCATAGGCCTTCGCCGCCAGCCGCCGCCGCGTCGCGAGCGTGGTTGCGCCGCCCCCCGCGTCCATCTCCGCGACGACCGCGGCATAATCCGCCGGGTCGGTCAGGATCGCGACGCTCGCGTGATTCTTGGCCGACGATCGCACCATGCTCGGCCCGCCGATGTCGATGTTTTCGATGATGGTGTCGCGGTCGGCGCCCTTCGCGACCGTCGCGGCGAAGGGATAGAGGTTGACGACCACCAGATCGATCATGCCGATCCCGTGCGCGTCCGCCGCCGCCATATGCTCCGGCGCGTCGCGCCGCGCGAGCAGCCCGCCGTGGACGACCGGGTGCAGCGTCTTCACGCGCCCGTCCATCATTTCCGGGAAACCGGTCAGGTCGGCGACGTCGCGCACGTCGAGCCCGGCATCGCGCAGCGCCGCGGCGGTACCTCCGGTCGACACCAGCTCGACCCCGTGCCGCGCCAGCGCCTGCGCCAGTTCGACCACACCGGTCTTGTCCGACACCGACAGCAGCGCGCGGGCGACCTTCACCTGATCCATGTCCATTCCCTTATTTCGATCGGTGGAACCACCAGCTGACGCTCGTCCCGCCGGGCGTCGCCTCGCCGGAGACGACGATCTGTTCGGTCGGGTGCGGGCGCCCGTCGCCGTCGATCCACAGGCTTTCCTCGAGCGCCAGCACCGCGCCCTTGCAGCGGAACTGCCACAGGATGTTGCCGGGCAGCCTCAGCACCGCGCCCTGCCCGTCCGCGGTCGCCGCGACCTCGACCGTGGGGGCTAGGTGAAAGCGGATCGCGAAACCCTTCGCCTTGGGTCGCGTACGCCCGGACGGGATCAGCGAATCCTCGCCGCGCACGTCGCGCCCGTCCGATCCCAGCGCGATCGTGCGGCGGTGGAGGAACCCCATGCGCCGGACATAGCCGTCGTGGCTCGCCTCGATCCGGCTGGCGGCGTCGGTCTCACCCCGCGCCAATTCGACCTCGCCGACCCCGCGACCCAGCGACCCGTCGGCCTGGAGCGCCGTCGAATTGGCGTCGCCCAGCACCAGGGTCGAATGCGCCGCGGTCGTGCGCAATCCCTCGCACAGCGCCGCGGGCAGAGTCGCGTTCGCCATCCGCGCGCCGCCGCAATTGACGACGATGCGGTTCGGCCCGTCCGACAGCTCGAACGCCAGCGTGGAGGCGCATCCGCCATCGACCGCGCGCGCGACCGGCGGCGGGGCGGCGTCCATCACCAGCAACGTGCCCATCGCCGACAGCCGCTGATACCCCCATTCGCGCGCCTGGCGCAGCGGGCGGGTGCGCACGCCACTGGCCGTCACCACCGCGTCGATGGTGTCGCCCGAAATCGGCCCGCCGCCCTGCCAGCTGCTCAGGCCGCGGTCGCCGTGGGCGAGGCCCAGCAACGGCGGGACCAACCGGTTCACCGCCATCTCGGCGGCGTCGGGCATGTCCATCCGCCGGGCGGCATAGACCGCGCGCAGAGCCACGAGCAGCATCAGCGCATCGAGTTGCCCCGCGCCGGAACGTCCGACGATGCCGCCGTCCGACGTGATTGATGCATCCAGCGCCCGCGCCAGCCCGGCCTCGCCCAGCGCACGCCGCGTGTCGCCGCCGGGGATCAGCAGCCCCGCCGCGACCACGCCCGACCAGGCCGCGATCCGCCCCGGACCCGCCGGCGCGCGGTCGGCAGTGCGCTCCAGATGCCGCGCCCCGCGCGCGAGCGTCGTCAGCAGCTTCGATCGATAGATCAGGTCGGTCGACGACAGGATCAGCGGCGCGTGCGCCACCCACGCCAGGATGCGCCGTCCCCACAGATCGGGGCGCCACGCCGGGTCGGCGACGGCATCGCCGTGCGCCGCCAGCCAAGCACGGGTCAGATGCTCCGCGACCGGCGCGGCATCGGCGCGGGTCGCGACGGTCGACAGGTCGCGCAGCCACGCAAAGCTGTGGAGGTGATCGCCAAACGCGCGCGACCAGTCGGCAGCCTTCAGGTCGAGCCCGACGACCGCCCGCCGCTCGCCCCGAAACACCAGCGTCCCGTCGAGCAGCGCGCGCCCCCGCGCGACATCGCCCGCAAACGGATCGTCGGCAACCGTCAGCAGCTTCAGCGGATACCGCCCGCCGAGCCTCAGCCCGTGAAACGGCGTCCGCCACGCCAGCAAATGCAGCCGTTCGGCCAGCCGCTCGGCCAGCGAGCGCCCGCTGTCCCCGCCGACACGGATCAGCCGCTTGCCCTCGTCGATGCCGTCGGCGCCGGGCTCGTCGGCGAGTGGGTCGATCCCCGGTCGCGCGGTCATTCGCCGCGCAGCGCCCGGATATTCGCCGCGTAGTGCTCCGCCCCGCCGCGGAAGGTGGCGGTGCCCGCGACCAGCACGTCGGCACCCGCATCGACGCAGGCGCGCGCGGTCGCGACGTCGATGCCGCCGTCGACCTGCAGGTCGATCGATCGCCCGCTCATCTCGATCATCTTGCGGATCGCGGCGATCTTCTTCAGCTGGCTGTCGATGAAGCTCTGCCCGCCGAAACCGGGATTGACGCTCATCACCAGCACCAGGTCGACCATGTCGATCAGGTAATCGAGCATCTTGGCGGGCGTGCCTGGGTTCAGCACCACGCCCGCGCGCTTGCCCAGCCCCTTGATGCGCTGGACCGTCCGGTGGATGTGCGGCCCGGCCTCCGGGTGCACCGTGATGATGTCGGCCCCCGCCTCGGCAAAGGCGTCCAGGAACGGATCGACCGGCGCGATCATCAGGTGGACGTCGAACGGCTTCGTCGTGTGCGGGCGCAGCGCCTTCACCACCGCCGGCCCGATCGTGATATTGGGCACGAAATGCCCGTCCATCACATCGACATGCACCCAGTCCGCCCCCGCCGCATCGATCGCGCGGACCTCCTCGCCCAGGCGCGCGAAGTCGGCGGACAGGATCGAAGGCGCGATGCGGATAGCCATGCGCGCGGCCTTAGCATGGCCGGGCGGCGGGGCAAGCGCGCGGAGCCGTCCCCCGCCAAACTAGCCGCCGTGCTCCCGCGCAGGCTCACCCCGTCCGCATCATCCGGCAGATGAAGAACCCGTCGAGTCCGCCCACGTCCGCCAGCATCCCCGGCAGCACCCGCACCCAGCCGCGCGAGGCGGCGGGCAGGCCGTCCGGCAATTCGTCGGGCAGCGCCGGGTCGATCGCAAAGTCACCGCGCGCGGTTAGGAACGCCTCGACCTGCGCCTCGCCTTCCGCAGGTTCAAGCGAACAGGTGGCATAGACCAGCAGCCCGCCCGGCCGCACCCAATCGGCGGCGCGCGCCAGGATACGCGCCTGCAACTCCGCCATTTCGGCGATCAAGCGCGGGCCCGAACGATGGAGCACGTCGGGATGGCGGCGGAAAATCCCGGTCGCGCTGCACGGCGCATCCAGCAGCACCGCGTCATACGGCGCCTCCGCCTCCCACTTCAGCGCGTCGGCGGTCACCACTTCGGCCTCCAGCCCGGTGCGCGCCAAATTCTCGTTCAGCCGCCCCATCCGGCTTTGCGCGATATCGAGCGCGGTCACCTGCCACCCCGCCGCCGCCAGCTGGAGCGTCTTGCCCCCAGGCGCCGCGCACAGGTCGAGCACGCGGCCGGTGCCCGCCCCGATCAGCCGCGCGGGGATCGATGCCGCCAGATCCTGCACCCACCAGCCACCCTCGGCAAAGCCCTCCGCCGCCACCACCGGCGCACCCGCGGGCAGGCGGATGTGGCGCGGCAACAGCGCGGTGCCGTCGGGATGCGCAACATCGTCGGCCTTCAGCGACAGGTCGAGCGGCGGCGGCGCGGCGATCGACCGGCGCGCCGCCTCGGCCACGCCCGCGCCCCATTGCGTGGTCCACCGCTCGACGATCGGCGCGGGCAACGTCGGCAGCTCGGGCAGCGTCGCGCCCTGACGCATCAGCGTGCCGAACACGCCGTGGACCAGCTTGCGCGGCCCTCCGTCGACCAGCGGCAGCACGGTCGCGATCGCCGCATGCGGGGGCGTGCCGAGCACCAGCGCCTGCGCCAGCGCGATGCGCAGCACCGCCCGCGCCTTCGCATCCTCCGCCAGCACCAGCCGCGTCGCCGAATCGATCAGCGCATCGAGATCGGGCAGCCGCCGCAGCACCTCCGCCGCAAGCGCATGCGCAAGCGCGCGGTCGGGCGGATGGTTCAGCCCCTGCGTCGCGTTGTGCAGCGCCGTCTCCAGCGGCTGGCCGCGCCGCTGCACCGCATCGAGCAGCTTCAGCGCCGCCCGCCGCGCGGGGACTCCGGGCGCATCTTGGGTGGTTTCGTCGCGTCGGGTCTTGTCGGGGGCTGCCATCGCGCCGATGTGGCCGCTATCGTGCCGCGTAGCAATCAGGAGATGGTGATGGGTCAGCGCCCCGCCCATGTGAAACCGCCCGCAGACATGCCGCCGAGTCCGCCGGTGCCGCAGCCCGAACCCCTGGTCCGCCCCGACCACGACCCGATGGGGCTCGATCCGGTCCGCTACGGCGATTGGGAGAGCAAGGGCATCGCCATCGACTTCTAGGAACCAAAACGCTTCCGAAACGTCCCGCCGCGATGGCATTTCTTCGCGCGCGGTGGTTCCGCATTACCCTGATCGTTCTGGCTCTGCTCGTCGCAGCCGCGCTGCTGTTCGTCGCGGCCTTCCCGGTGGGATCGCTGAAGGGGGTGGCCGAGGACCGGCTGTCGGCGCGGTTCGGGCGGCCCGTGACGATCCGGTCGATCGAGCGACAGGAGGCGTTTTCCTTCCACCCGACCATCATCGTCCGCAACGTCCGCGTGCCGCAGGCCGCCTGGGCGGGCACCGGCGATCTCGCCAACATCGGCGAGATTCGGACCACGCTGCGCGCGCTGTCGCTGTTGCGCGGGAGCTTCAGTCCCTCGACCATCCTTGCCCGCGATGTCCGCCTCGACCTCGTCCGCGACGCGAACGGGCGGCGCAACTGGGACAAGGCCGACAGCGCCAACACCGCCGGCGGCGACGCGCCTCAGCTGGACGGCCTGCGCGTCGAGAACGCCGTCGTCCGCTACCGTGACGCGAAACGCGGGCGCAGCTTCACCGTCACCGTCGCCGCCGACCAGGCACAGGGCATCCGCGTCGCCGGCACCGGCCTCGTCCGCGGCGCGCCCGTGAAGGTCGCCGCCTCCGGCCCCGGCATCGGCGACGCCTACAAGCCGTGGCCGTTCCGGGTCGCGATCGACGGCGCGGCGCTGACCCTCCACGCGCAGGGCACGATGGACAGCCCGCTGAACGCCGACCACATGGCGCTTACCGTCACCGCCAAAGCCGACGACCTGAAGCTGATCGACGCGATCATCGAGGCGGGGCTGTTCGGGACGCAGCCCGTCACCCTGTCGGCAAAGGTGCGCCACGACGATCCCAAATGGGTCATCACCGAGCTGAAGGGCACGATCGGCAGCTCGCCGCTGTCGGGCCGGCTCGACGTGACGAAGGAGGATGGACGTACGAAACTCGACGGCGACGTGCGCTTCGCCCGGCTCGACTTCGCCGACCTCGCCGACGATCGCGGGCAGGCGGCCGCCGCCGCCCGGCTGCGCGCGGAGGGGCCGAAGATCGTGCCGCCGACGCGCATCAACATCCGCAAGATCGACAGGACCGACGGGCGCATCGCCTTTCGCATCGACCGCATCGCCAGCGCGCGGGGGCCCACCTCGCTGACCGGCATCCGCGGCGTGATGACGCTCGATCACCAGTTGCTGACGGTGGCGCCGCTGGCCGTCGGACTGACGCGCGGCGCGATCACCGGGCGGGTGGTGGTGGACCAGCGCGGCGAGCGGCGCGTGCCGACGGTGACGCTGGCGCTCGACATGACGGGCAGCAGCATCTCAGCACTCGCCGGCAGCGGGGACGTCAGCGGGCGGCTGGACGCCCGCGTGCGCCTCGCCGGCATCGGCAGCACGCTGCGCGAAGCGGTCGGCGCGTCGGACGGCAGCATAGGCATCGTCGCGCGCGACGGCGCGCTGCCGGCGAAGATGGCGGCGATGCTCGGCTTCGACGCCGGCCGCGCGCTCACCACCGACGACGACAAGCGCGCGGTTCTGCGCTGCGCCGTCGTGCGCCTCGCGGTGGCGAACGGCCGTGGCACCTTCGCGCCGCTGATCGTCGACACCAGCGCCAGCCAGACCCGCGGGACAGGCGGCGTCAGCTTCCCGTCCGAAGCGATCGCAGCAACGCTGACCGGCGCGCCCAAGCGCGATTCGGTGCTCCGCATCCCCGGATCGGTCACCGCTACCGGCACGATCCGCGACCCGCAGGTGGTGGTGCCGAAGGAGGTGAAGTCGGTCGGCAACATCCTGAAGGGCATCGGTCGCGCGATCACCGGCAAACAGGGCCCGACCGCCACGGACGCCGACTGCGCGGGCTTGAGCCGGCGCGCGATCGGGCGGTGAGGGACAGTAAGCGCCCCGCTCCTCCGCCCCCACCCGTTCGCCTCGCGGAGTCGTCGAGCTTGTCGAGACGACGTATCGAGAGGTCGATGCCACAAGATAGCCCTCTCGATGCGGGCTCTCGACTTCGCTCGATCCCTACTCGAGGCGAACGGATTTCTGGAGCGGGCCGGGCGTGAAAAGTCCCGTTCGTGCTGAGCGAAGTCGAAGCACCTGATCCGAATGTCGCAACGTACGCCCCCCCAAAAAAACCGTTCGCTTCGAATAGGGATCGAGCTTGTCGAGAGCCCGTATCGAGAAGTCTCCTCTTGAGGCATCCACCTCCCGATACGCCGGCTCGACGGCTACTCGAGGCGAACGGGCTGTGGCGGGAGGTGCCCCTACCCCTTCACTATCGCGAGCAGCTTCCCGACCGTATTCCAGTTCCGCGCGGTGTTGAGCTTCGGAAACTTCGCCCGCGCCATCGCCTGTGGCAGCGTCGAAGTCCCGATCCCCTCGGCATAATCGACGTACAGTTCGCGCCCGTGGGCGAACAGCGTCTCCGGCCCGTCATGCGCGGCGGTCATGGCCGCGACCAGATCCTGCGGCACCGGATCGCGGTGGAAATGCACCAGCAAGTGGCTCGGTCGCACCCTCGCCTGTTCGGCAAACGGATTGGCGGCGATCACCGCGCGCAAGTCATCGGCACTGCGCACCAGGAAATCGGTCGTCAGCCCCAACCGCTTCGCCGCCTCGCGCTCCAGCCGCGCCTCCAGCGCGGCGCCGTCCGTCTCCGGCGTATCGAATACGACATTGCCCGACGCCAGCAACGTCCGCACCTCGCCATACCCCAGCGCTGCGACGAACCCGCGCAGGTCGGCCATCGGCAGCTTGCGGTTGCCGCCGACGTTGACGCCCTTCAGCAGCGCCGCCCAACGCTTCATACTTCGGCCCGGAGCGGCCTCGCCAGCAGCCGCTCGACGATCGCGCGCACGTCGGCCCCCTCCAGCAGGTCGCAGACCGCAGCGACGACCGGCATGTCGACGCCCGCCTCCGCCGCTGCCTCGCGCAGCACCGGCGCGGTATGCGCGCCCTCCGCCACCGTCCGCCGGTCGGCGAGCAGCTCCGCCGCCGCGCGTCCCTGACCCAGCCCGACGCCCAGAGAGAAATTGCGCGAGTTGGTCGACGAACACGTCAGCACCAGGTCGCCCAGCCCCGACAGTCCGGCGAGCGTTTCGCTCCGCGCGCCCTTCGCCAGCCCGAACCGCGTCATCTCGGCAAAGCCGCGCGCGATCAGCGCGGCGCGCGCGTTCAGCCCCAGCCCCGCGCCCTCGACCACGCCGCACGCGATCGCCAGCACGTTCTTCACCGCCCCGCCGATCTCGGCGCCGACCACGTCGCCGCTGGCATAGGGGCGGAACGCCGGGCTCGCGAGCCGATCGGCCAGCCGCGTGCGCAGGTCGGCATCCTCGCACGCCAGCGTCACCGCGGTCGGCTGCCCCGCGGCCACTTCATGCGCGAAGGTCGGGCCGGACAGCACCGCGATCGGCGCGCCCGGCGCGGCGGCGCGCGCGACTTCGCCGACCAGCATCCGCGTCCCCGCCTCGATCCCCTTGGCGCACAGGACCAGTGGCGTCGCGCCGACCGGCGTCGCCATCAGCACGCTGCGGACATGCTGCGCCGGCGCCACCACCAGCAGCGCGTCGTGTCCGGCCAGATCGTCCAGCCGACCGGTCGCGCGGATGCTGTCGGACAGCGCCACGCCTTTCAGGAACACCGCGTTCTCATGTGCGTCGTTGATCGACGCGACCACCTCGCTCTCGCGCGCCCACAGCGTCACCGGCTGCCCACCGCGCGCCGCCACCTGCGCCAGCGCGGTGCCCCAGGCGCCGCCCCCGATCACGCCAATCCTCATGCCTTCACTCCTGCCCCGCGCACCGCTTCCGCCTCAGGATCGAGCGGCCAGCGCGGCCGCGCCATCGTGTCGAGCGGATCGGTCAGCCCGGCGGCGAACCGCTCAGCCCCCGCCCAGGCGATCATCGCGGCATTGTCGGTACACAGCCACAGCGGCGGCGCGACGAAGCGCAGGTCGTGCTGCGACGCCAGTGCCTCCAGCGCGCCGCGCACCGCTGCATTCGCGGCGACCCCGCCCGCCACGACCAGCGCGGTCGCCTGCGGTGCACGGCTGAGCGCCAGCCGCGTACGATCGACCAGGCAATCGACCACCGCCTGCTGGAACGACGCGGCAAGATCCTCAGGGGTTGCGCTGCCCACCGCGCGCGCCACCGCCGCCTTCAGCCCGGCGAACGAGAAATGCGGCTCGCCCGATCGCAGCAAGGGCCGCGGCAACGGCACGCTGTACGGGTCGCCCTCCAGTGCCGCGCGCTCGACCGCCGGCCCGCCGGGAAAGCCCAGCCCCAGCAGCTTCGCGGTCTTGTCGAACGCCTCGCCCGCGGCATCGTCGATCGTGGTGGCGAGCCGCCGATACCGCCCGACGCCCTCGACCAGCAGCAGCTGGCAATGCCCGCCCGAGACGAGCAGCAGCAGGTACGGAAATTCCAGCGTCGGATCGGCCAGCCGCGGCGACAGCGCATGTCCCTCCAGATGGTTGACCGCGACCAGCGGCTTTCCCGCCGCATGCGCCAGCGCCTTGCCCATCACCAGCCCGACCATCACCCCGCCGATCAGCCCCGGCCCCGCCGTCGCCGCGACCGCATCGACCTCGCTAAGCGTCACACCCGCCTCGTCCAGCGCTGCGGTCACCAGCGGCCCCAGCGCCTCGACATGCGCGCGCGCCGCGATTTCGGGCACTACCCCGCCATATGGGCGATGCGCGGCTTCCTGCCCCAGCAGCCGGTGCGCCAGCACCCGCCGGTCGCCGGTCACCAGCGCCGCCGCCGTCTCGTCGCAACTCGATTCAAGGCCCAGGATCAGCATGGCGGCATCCCTAGCCACTCGCCTGCCGCTTGTCGAAGGGCGGTACTTCGGCCTAGGGGCGCGCGATGCAGACCCTCCGTCTCGGCACGCGCGGCTCGCCGCTGGCGCTCACCCAGGCCGGCCTTGTGCGCGACGCGCTCGTCGCGGCGCACCCCGGCCTGTCGGTCGAGATCGTCGTCATCCGCACCACCGGGGACCGCGTTCAGGATCGCCCGCTCGCCGAGATCGGCGGCAAGGCGCTGTGGACCAAGGAGCTCGACCGCGCGCTGCTGGCCGGCGAGATCGACTGCGCGGTCCATTCGATGAAGGATGTCGAGACGGTCCGCCCCGCCGAAATCGCCATTGTGGCGATGCTGCCCCGCGCCGACGTCCGCGACCGGCTGGTCGGGGCGGTGTCGATCGAGGCGCTGCCGCCCGGTGCCCGCATCGGCACCAGCTCCCCACGTCGCGCCGCGCAGGTCCGCTCGCTCCGCCCCGACCTGTCGCCCGTCCTGTTCCGCGGCAATGTCGACACACGGCTCGCGCGGCTGGCGGCCGGGGAAGCGGAGGCCACGCTGCTTGCCGCCGCGGGGCTCGAGCGGCTCGGCCGTGACGATGTCGGCGTCGCGATCCCGACGACCGTCATGCTCCCCGCCCCGGCGCAGGGCGCAGTCGGCATCGAATGTCGCGCCGCCGATGAGGATGCGACGCGACTTCTCGCGGCGATCGACGATCCGCAGACGCATGCCTGCGTCCGCGCCGAACGCGCGCTGCTCGCCGCGCTGGTCGCCGACTGCCACTCGCCGGTCGCCGCCCTCGCCCGGATCGAAGGCGGCGTGCTGACCATCGACGCGACGCTGTACGCAGAGGACGGCAGCGAAAGCGTGTCCGCGCAACAGGCCGGCGCCCCCGAAGACGTGGGCGTATCGCAGGCACTCGCCGCCAAGCTGCTCGAACTGGCGCCGCCCGCGATCCGCCAGCTGTTCGCCGGGTGACGCGCGTCGGCGTCCTCCGGCCCGAACCCGGCAACGCCGCCACCGCCGCGCGGCTGATCGCCGCCGGCCTCACGCCCGTCCGCCTCCCGCTATTCGAAGTCCGCGCGTGCGACTGGACACCGCCTGACCCCGCGCAGTTCGACGCTTTGCTCGTCACCAGCGCCAACGCCATCCGCCACGGCGGCGCCGGCCTCGCCGCGCTCCACTCACTGCCGGTGCGCGCCGTCGGCGAAGCCACCGCGACCGCCGCCCGCGCCGCCGGCTTCCGCGTCGAATCGGTCGGCACCGGCGGCGTCGCCGACGTGCCGCGTCACGGTCGCCTGCTCCACCTCGCCGGGCGCGAGCACCACGCGCTGCCGGGCGTCGAAACGGTCGTCGTCTACGCCAGCGATCCGCTGACGCCCGATCTCGCCCCGCTCGCCGGCGCGATCGCCCTCGTCCACTCCCCCCGCGCCGCCGCCCGCCTAGCCGCGCTCGTCACCGCGCGCGCGACCATCACCCTCGCCGCGATCAGCCCCGCCGCCGCCGCCGCCGCCGGCACCGGGTGGCGCCACGTCGCCGTCGCCGCGCGCCCGAGCGACGCTGCACTCGTCGCGCTTGCCGCCGTGCTCCATGATTGACGCGCCGGGCGCGCGCGCGGATAACGCGGGGATGACAGGCGACACCCCGCCCCCCGCGTCCGATTTCCCGGCCAGCGCCCCCGCCGCTCAGGCGCCGACGCGCATTTCGTGGGTGGCGATCGTCGTCGCCTTCCTGCTCGGCATCGCGACCGTCGCCGCGCTGCTGCCCGTCGTGCAGAAATGGCGCGACCGCCAGGCGACGCCCGCCGCCCAGCCGACGCCCGCGCCCGCCGCGGTGGTCGCGCAGCCGACGATCACCGCCGCCGCGCCGCAGACATTGGACGCGCTCGCCATCCGCGCCGCCGCGCTCGACGCACAGCTCCGCGGGGTCGAGGGGCGGATGGCCGCGACCGACGCCGCATCGCGCACCGCCGCCGGCTATGCGACCCGCGCGGAGGGGCTGATGATCGCCTTCGCCGCCCGCCGCGCGCTCGATCGCGGCCTCGCGCTCGGCTATGTCGAGGGTCAGTTGCGCAGCCGCTTCGACGCCGACGAGCCGCAGGCCGTCGCCACCGTCATCGCCGCCGCCCATGCCCCGGTAACGCGCGAGGATCTGCGCCTCGCGCTCGACACCATCGCGCCGACGCTCAGCGGCAGCAGCCTGCGCGACGGATTCTTCCGCTCGGTCGGGCGTGAGCTGTCGAACCTCGTCGTGCTGCGCCGCGAATCGACGCCGTCGCCCCGCCCCGCCGATCGGCTGGAACGCGCCCGCCGCCTGATCGACGCCGGCAATGTCGAGGCTGCGCTGGCCGAGGTCGCGCGGATGCCCGGCGCGACGTCGGCGACCAGCTGGATCGAGGCGGCGAAACGCTACAACGCCGCCCGCCGCGCGCTCAATACCATAGAACTTGCCGCGATCAGCGGACGCACCACCCCCGTCGCGCCGACCGCGGGACCGATCATGGCAGCCCCGCCGACCGTCGGCCCGATCATGGACGCAGGCCCCGCGCCCGCGCAGAACCCCGCCGGCCAGCTGCCCGGCAATTGAAGGACTGACAATGGCACAGATGGGCCGGTTCGACTGGCAGGATCCGTTCGCGCTCGACGCGCAGCTGACCGACGAGGAGCGGATGGTCCGCGACGCCGCCCGCGATTACGCGCAGGGCGAGCTGCTCCCGCGCGTCACCCGCGCCTATCTCGACGAGCATTTCGACCGCGAGATCATGAGCGAGATGGGCGCGCTTGGCCTGCTCGGCGCGACCATCCCCGAGGAATACGGCGGCGCCGGCCTCGGCTACGTCGCTTACGGGCTGGTGGCGCGCGAAGTGGAGGCTGTCGACTCCGGCTACCGCAGCGCGATGAGCGTGCAGTCCAGCCTCGTGATGTACCCGATCCACGCTTACGGCTCGGAGGAGCAGAAGCGCAAATACCTCCCCGGCCTCGCCTCGGGCGAACTCGTCGGCTGCTTCGGCCTGACCGAACCCGATGCCGGCTCCGACCCCGGCGGCATGCGCACCCGCGCCGAAAAGACCGCCGACGGCTATCGCATTACCGGCTCCAAGATGTGGATCACCAATTCGCCGATCGCCGACGTCTTCGTCGTGTGGGCGAAATCGGACGCCCACGGCGGCGGGATCAAGGGCTTCGTGCTCGAAAAGGGCATGGCCGGGCTTTCGGCGCCGAAGATCGAGGGCAAGCTCTCGCTGCGCGCCTCGATCACCGGCGAAATCGTGATGGACGGGGTCGAGGTCGGCGAGGACGCACTGCTGCCCGAGACGCAAGGGCTCAAAGGCCCGTTCGGCTGCCTGAACCGCGCGCGCTACGGCATCGCCTGGGGCACGATGGGTGCGGCGGAGGCGTGCATGAACGCCGCTCGCCAATACACGCTCGACCGCCAGCAATTCGGCGTGCCGCTCGCGTCCAAGCAGCTCGTCCAGCTGAAGCTCGCCAACATGGAAACCGAAATCGCATTGGGCCTCCAGGCGGCGCTCCGCTGCGGGCGCATGTTCGACGAAGGCACGCTGGCGCCCGAGGCGATCAGCATCATCAAGCGCAACAATTGCGGCAAGGCCCTCGATATCGCCCGCGTCGCGCGCGACATGCACGGCGGCAACGGCATCTCCGCCGACTTCCACGTCCTGCGCCACGCGATCAACCTGGAAACGGTCAACACCTACGAAGGCACGCACGACGTCCACGGCCTGATCCTAGGCCGCGCGATCACGGGCATCGCGGCGTTCTGAGCGGCTTATCCCCACCCTCCGTTCGCTTCGAGCGCAGTCGAGAAGCCTTTTCCCGACACATGTTTCTCGACTTCGCTCGAAACGAACGGATTTAAGGAATGACCCCACACGACCGCCAACCGACCCTCACCGGCCCCACTGTCGTCCTTCGTCCCACCACCCCCGACGACTGGCCCGCGCTCTACGCCGTCGCCAGCGACCCGCTGATCTGGGAGGTCCACCCCGCCCATGACCGCTGGCGCGAGGACGTCTTCCGCGCCTATTTCGACGCCGGCCTCGCGAGCGGCGGCGCGCTCACGATCCTCGACCGCGCGACCGGCGCGGTGATCGGGTCCAGCCGCTACGATCACTGGAAGCCTGACGCCGACGAGATCGAGATCGGCTGGACCTACCTCGCCCGCAGCCATTGGGGCGGCGCCTACAATGCCGAGATCAAGGCGCTGATGCTCGCCCACATCCACGCTCATGTCGAAACCGTCGTCTTCACGGTCGGCGAGAGCAACCACCGCTCGCGCCGCGCGATGGAGAAGATCGGCGGACGCCTGCGCCCCGGCACCGAACTGCGGCTGATGGCCGGCGAGCAGAAGCCTCACGTCATCTACGAGATCCGCCGCCCCGGAAAGCAACCGGCGTGAAGCCGCTCGCCGGCATCCGCGTCGTCGAGCTTGCCCGCATCCTCGCCGGCCCGTGGTGCGGCCAGTTGCTCGCCGATCTCGGCGCAGAGGTGACGAAGGTCGAACGCCCCGGCGCCGGCGACGACACGCGCAGCTGGGGCCCGCCGTTCCTCCACGACGCGGGCGGCACGAACCGCGACGCCGCCTATTTCCACTCGACCAACCGCGGCAAGACCAGCGTCGCTATCGACATTGCCACGCCAGAGGGCCAGGCCGCCGTTCGCGCACTGGTCGCCGACGCCGACGTCGTGATCGAGAATTACAAGGTCGGCGGCCTCGCCCGCTACGGCCTCGACCACGCGCGCCTCGCCGCGATCAACCCGCGGCTCGTCACCTGCTCGATCACCGGCTTCGGCCAGACCGGCCCCTATGCCCACCGCGCCGGTTACGACTTCATCATTCAGGGCATGGGCGGCGCGATGTCTCTGACCGGGGAGCCGGACGGGCACCCCCAGAAATCCGGCATCGCCTACGCCGACGTCTTCACCGGCGTCTATGCCGCGGTCGCGATCCTGGCCGCGCTGCGCCGCCGCGACGCGACCGGCGCCGGCGCGCATATCGACATGGCGTTGCTCGACACCCAGGTCGCGGTGATCGCCAATCAGGCGCTCAACTGGATGGCGAGCGGCGTGGTGCCGCACCGCATGGGCAACGGCCACGCCAACCTCGCGCCCTATCAGGCGTTCGCCTGTGCGGACGGGGAGTTGATCGTCGCTGTCGGCAACGACGGCCAGTTCGCCAAGCTGTGCGACGTGCTCGCTTTGCCGCTCGCCACCGACCCACGGTTCGCCACCAATCCGGGCCGTGTCGCCAATCGCGACGCGCTGATCCCGCCACTCGCCCGCGCGATCCTCGACTGGCCCAAGGCGAAGCTTGCCGCCGCACTGGAGGTGGTGGGCGTCCCCGCCGGCCCGATCAACAGTGTGGACGAGGTGTTCGCCGATCCCCAGGTCATGGCCCGCGGCATGGCGGTGATGCTCGACGGCCTGCCCGGCGTCGCCAGCCCGATCGTGATCGATGGGGAGCGCATGGTCGCCGACCGCGCCAGTCCGGTACGCCCCTGATTCTTCCACCCCTGTCCTACACGCGAAGCATCGGTTAGGCTCGCGCCCATGACGGCTTCCTCGCTCGCGTTCGCACGCCCCGCACCCTCCCCGCGCCTTGAGACCCCCAATCGGGCGTCAACTTTGTCAACATTCGCGAGTGTGCAGGCGGTCCGGGCATGAGCACCGCCCCCGCCCCCCACCTGCGCGAACTGACGCTGCGCGGCATCGTCCTCGGCGCGATCATCACCGTGCTGTTCACCGCCGCGAACGTGTATCTGGGGCTGAAGGTCGGGCTGACCTTCGCCACCTCGATCCCCGCCGCGGTCATCTCGATGGCGATCCTGCGGCTGTTCAAGACCGGCACGATCCTGGAAAACAACATCGTCCAGACGATCGCGAGCGCCGCGGGCACGCTGGCGGCGATCATCTTCGTGTTGCCGGGGCTGGTGCTGGTCGGCTGGTGGACCGGTTTCCCTTATTGGATCACCGCGGCGGTCTGCGCGGTCGGCGGCATCCTGGGCGTCATGTTCTCGGTGCCCTTGCGCCGCGCGCTCGTGACCGGGTCGGACCTCCCCTATCCCGAAGGCGTCGCCGCCGCCGAAGTGCTGAAGGTGGGCGCGGAATCGCGAGAGGGCGGTGAAGAAAACATGCGCGGCCTGCGCGTGATCCTGATCGGCAGCCTCGTCTCGGCGGGCTTCGCGCTGCTCACCCAGCTCCGCCTCGTCGCGGCGGAGGCGGCGAAGAACTTCAAGATCGGTACCGGCGCCGCTTCGGGCGTCTCGACCAGTTTCTCGATGGCGCTGATCGGCGTCGGTCACCTTGTCGGCCTGACCGTCGGCGTCGCGATGGCGATCGGCATGGTGATCGCGTGGGGGGTGCTGATGCCGATCCTCACCAGCTATCAGCCGACGCTCGACCCGGTCGATACCGTGGTCGGCACCGTCTTCCGTTCCGAAGTGCGCTTCATCGGCGCCGGCACGATCGGCGTCGCGGCGATCTGGACGCTCCTGAAAATCCTCGGGCCGATCATCGGCGGCATCCGCTCGGCGATGGTCGCGGCGCGCGCGCGTCAGGGCGGCGCGGTGCTCGAACTCACCGAACGCGACCTGCCGATCGGCATCGTCGGCGGCACCGTCCTCTTCTCGCTGATCCCGATCGCCTGGCTGCTCTGGGACTTCGCCGGCGGCGGGCCCGTCGCCGAGCATCCGTGGCTCGTGATCGGCGGAACGCTCGCCTATGTCCTCGTCATCGGCGTCGTCATAGCCGCGGTCTGCGGCTACATGGCCGGGCTGATCGGTGCGTCCAATTCGCCCGTCTCGGGGGTCGGCATCCTCGCCGTCATCGGCGCATCTCTGCTGCTGGCGATGGTCTTCGGCCACGGCGGCGATCCGGCGCGGGTCGATGCGCTCGTCGCCTATGCGCTGTTCACCACCGCCATCGTCTTCTCGATCGCGACCATTTCCAACGACAACCTCCAGGATCTGAAGACCGGCCAGCTGGTCGGGGCGACGCCGTGGAAGCAGCAGTTCGCGCTGATCCTGGGCGTCATCTTCGGCAGCCTCATCATCCCGCCCGTCCTCGACCTGCTGAACGTCGCCTTCGGTTTCCAGGGCGCGCCGAACGCCGGGCCGAACGCGCTCGCCGCCCCACAGGCGTCGCTGATTTCGGCGCTGGCAAAGGGCGTGCTTGGCGGCGACATCGACTGGGGGCTGATCGGGATCGGCGCTGGCATCGGTGTCGCGGTGGTCGTCATCGACGAACTGCTCGGCAAATCGACCCGCCACCGCCTGCCCCCGCTCGCGGTCGGCATGGGCATCTACCTGCCGATGGCGCTCACCCTGCTCATCCCGGTCGGTGCGCTGATCGGCCATTGGTACGAGAAACAGGCCGCGAAGAGCCGCAATCCCGAATTCGTCAGCCGCATGGGCGTGCTGGCCGCGACCGGGCTGATCGTCGGGGAAAGCCTGTTCGGCGTCACCTTCGCCGGCATCGTCGCCGCCACCGGCAGCGACGCCCCGCTGGCGATCGCGGAACTGGGCGAGGGGCTGACGATCCCGCTGGCGATCGTCGCCTTCGCGGGTGGTGTCGCACTGCTCTACCGTACGACGTTGCGCTCAGGGCAGCAGGCAGCGGCGGTATCGAGTCCGGAGACACCGGCGGAGGATGTGGCGACGTATCGGTAAGCGTCACATCAATTTGAGCAGTTTTTCGATCTCGACAAAAGCAAACCCAATCGAACTGTCCGCAATCCCGTAGGGAATAAACAACCGCTCGCCATGCTTCACCGCGCCGCACGTATAGACGACGTTCGGCACATAGCCCTCGCGATCCTGGTCGGCGGCGGCCAGGATCGGCTCCTTGGTCCGTCCGATCACCTTGGTCGGATCGTCCTTGTCGAGCAGCGCGGCGCCGATCGAATATTTCCGCATCGCGCCCACGCCGTGGGTCAGCAATATCCAGCCCGCGTCGGTCTCGATCGGCGGGCCGCAATTGCCCATCTGGACCAGTTCCCACGGGTATTCGGGCTGCAACAGCAACTGCCCCTCGTCCCAGTGATCGATCCGGTCGCTGGCGATGACGAAGATATTCTCGCCGTCCTGCCGCCCGATCATCATGTACTTGCCGCCGATCTTGCGGGGAAACAGCGCCATGCCCTTGTTCCGGCTCGCGCTGCCCGACATCGGCACCAGGTCGAACGCGCGGAAGTCCCTGGTCCGCATCAGTTCGGACTGGATCGCCGACCCGTTATAGGCCGTGTAGGTGCCGATCCACTCCTTCTCGCCGTCGTCGTGCGTGAACTGGACCAGACGCAGGTCCTCCAGCCCCTTCGACTGCTGCGCCGTGATCGGGAAGATGACCGTGCCCGACAGCGTCGAATCGCGGTGGCGATAGACGGTCACCGGCCCCTCGGGCATCTCGGTCTCGTCGCCGACCGCGTCCGCCGCGGTCGCGAACGGCGGCTCGGGCGCCAGCTTCAATTCGTTGCGATCGGTGATGATACCCTCGCGGAAGGCGACCGAGCTAATGTGCCCCTCCCCCACCGCGCGCATCGACATCAGGATGCGCTGCGAGCCCCGCGGCATGCCCGACTGGTCGAAATGCGGCACGACGCTGGGGTTCATCAGCGCGGCGGCAGCATAGCTGTATTCGTGGCAGAAATACGCGCCGATCAGCTGCCGCTTTTCATCCCCGATGTCGCGCCCGTCGAGGCCGAGCATCGCCTCGATCTCGTCATAGCGGGTCATGAACACGCGCCGCGTCTGCCAGTGGCGCGCCTCGAAATCCTTCAGCACCGCCTCCAGCTGGACGTGCGCCTCTCCCGGATTCATCTCCAGCACTTCGCGGACCAGCCGCTCGGTCCGGCTGGGGGCACCACCGTTGGCGCCGGCCCAGGCGATGTGGAACGGGCGCACCACGACGCGGGACGGATCGGCATGCAGCCGCAGCGCGTGGACGTGAAGATCGAGCATGCGTTCCCCCCGGAACGTGGGTTGTCGGGCATGCGCCCGAAGGGATCAGGCGGCTACGTCCGCCCGCCCTGCCACGGTTTCCGCCCGTTTTGAAAGGGCCGAAATCGCACAGGACGCCAGCTGAAGCGCCAGAATCGACTCGGCGCCCTGATTGCGATTGAGCCCGGTCGGCTGCAATCCGTCGAAACAGCCGCCATCAGCAATCGTCGCCAGCGGCAGGTCGAGGTCGTTGGCGCCCAGATACCAGCGGTACGCACGATCCGCCTCCGTCAGCCAGCGTCGGTCGCCGGTCGCGTCGAACGCCGCCGCACATGCATCGATCTGCGCCTGCGCCTCCAGCGGCTGCTGGTCGAAGGGCAACGGCGCCGCATATTCCCGACCGAAGCTGTCCGACCCGATCGCGCGAAACCGCCCATCGGGTGCAGACTGCTGCGCCGAAATCCATTCGAGTGTCTCGACGCCGACCTGAACAAAATCGGGGCGGTCGAGCGCCATGCCGGCGCGGATCAGCGCCTCGGGCAGGCGCGCATTGTCATAGGCCAGCACGATCTCGAACCAGCTCCACTCGGGCCGGCGCGCGGCGGCCAGTAGCGTCACGAGCTCGTCGCCGAACCGCGACAGGATCTGGCGCGACAGGCTGTGCTGGGGATGCGCCTCCAGCATCGCGGCGGCGCCCAGCATTGCAAAGGCATGCGCACGCGGGCTGCCGAGTTCGAACGACAGGCTCGCGGTTTCGTCGAACAGCCGCCCCGCCCAGTCGCGGTGCTTGTGGATGCGGGCATCGCGGGCTGTGACGCCCAGCGCCCAGAGCGCGCGTCCGTTCGAATCCTCCGACCCCACGTCCTCGCACCATGTCCGGTCGAAGTTCATGAAGTTGCGGAACCGCCTTTTGTCCGGATTCCATGCGTGCTGGACGAACGCGCCGTACACCGTCGTCCATTTGTCGCGCAGGTCGGCGTCGAGCGGATCGACCTGCGTCATCAGCAGCAGCGCGCGGGCGTTGTCGTCGATGCAATAGCCGTGGCGGCGATCGGGCACCGAGAAGATCGAATGCTGGAGCATGCCGGTCGAATCGCTCATCCGCTCGACCGCGGTGATGTCTGGCACCAGCGGCGACAGCGCTGTGGCGGGCGACGGAAGGCGGCGCGGACGCTCGGCGAGCGCCGCGCTCATAACCTCACCGGTGCGTTCGGCATAGCGCGACCAGATCATCGTGCGGCCACGGGCATAGGCGCGTGCCGCCAGGCGCTGGCGATTGCGATCGCTCGACAGCAGCGCATCGATCTCGCGCGCGAACGCCGCCGCATCGCCGAAGTCGACCAGCACGCCGTGCCCGTCGGCCAGTATTTCGGTGGCATGGACGTAGGGCGTGGATACCACCGGCTTGCCGACGCCGACCGCGTAGCTGAGCGTCCCGCTCGTGATCTGCCACGGGTTCGAATAGGGCGTCGCGTAGATGTCCGCCGCCTGGAGATAGTCGAGCAGGTCGTCATGTTCGACGAAGGCGTCGATGAAGCACACCGCGTCGCCGACGCCCAGTTCCTCGGCCTGCGCCTTCAGCCGGTCGCGATACGCCTCGCCCTCATGCGCGACGAGATTGGGATGGGTTGCGCCGAGCACGACATACAGCGCGGTCGGATGCTTCGCGACAACCGCGGGCATCGCCGCGATCATCGTTTCGATCCCCTTGTTCGGAGCGAGCAGCCCGAACGTCAGCACGACTTTGCGCCCCACCCAGCCGAACGCGCCCTTCAACGTGTCGGGGTCGATCAGCGGGCGGTCGGGCACGCCGTGCGGGATGACGGCGATCGTGCGCGGGTTGGCACCATAAACGCGCGTCAGGATCTCGCGGCCCAATTCGGCCATGACGATCACCCGTGATGCCCGACGCAGGATCGCCTCGAGCACCCGGCGCTCATCGGCGCTCGGCTTTTCCAGAATGGTGTGCAGCGTGACGACGATCGGCATCGACACCCGGTCCATCAGCGCCAGAATATGATCGCCGGCCGCGCCGCCGAAAATGCCGTATTCATGCTGGATCCACAGCACCTGCGCACCACTCGCCTCGATCGCGCGGGCGGCGTCGAGATAGGCGCCGCGATCGTTCTGTGGGATCGCCGCGGTGACGGCTTCCGGATAATCGTAGCGACCGGGATGGTCGTCCATCGCATAAACATCGACCCGGATGCCGGAAAGCCGATCGACCAAGGCGTTGCGCGTGTCGGTGGTATAGGTCGCAATCCCGCATTTGCGCGGCAGATAATTACCGATCAATGCGACATGCTCGATCCCGGTCGAACGAGCGGGCGTGGCGGTCTGCGACTGCTCCATGACGTTCCTTCGCGATGCAACATAGATCAAGCCACGAGGCGGCTTACTCTTTGACAACGCCAGATGAACAACATGGTTGCGGTCGTGCTGCGCCGCAACATGATATTTGCGGTCAGCCGCGACCGCGGTAGGATGGAACGCCCTGTTCGGGAATCCAGACGTCGGCGGGCGGCACGCCGGTCTGCCAGAACACGTCGATCGGGATGCCGCCGCGCGGGTACCAATAGCCGCCGATGCGCAACCAGACCGGCGCCATCTCGTCCGCCAGCCGCTGGCCGATGCCGACCGTGCAATCCTCGTGGAAGGCGGCGTGATTGCGGAATGCGCCGAGGAACAGCTTCAGCGATTTGGACTCGACGATGCTGTCGCCGGGCACATAGTCGATGACGAGATGCGCGAAATCGGGCTGGCCGGTGACCGGGCACAGCGACGTGAACTCGGGCACCGCGAACCGCACCAGATAGCGGGTGCCAGCGCGGGGATTGGTGACATAATCGAGCACCGCCGCCTCGGGCGATGCCGGCAGGCTGCTCGCCTGGCCAAGATGGATCGGGGTCATGCCCCGCCACATAGGCGCGTCGTTCCCGGATTGCACGTGTCGGCACGCCCGCTAGGGTGCGTCGCCATGCGCCACGCCTTGCTGCTACTCGCCCTCATCGCCGCCCCCGCCATTGCGCAGGACCCGCCACCCGCGCCCAAGGTCGCGGCCAAAGCGGACGATATTCCGCCGCCCAACGTCTCGGTCACCCGCCACACCGGCGTGTTCGGTGGCCAACGCGTCGCCTACACCGCGACCGCGGGCGAGACGTATCTGAAGGCCGACGACGGCACGCCGCGCGCGGCAATCTTCTCGGTCGCCTATGTGAAGGATGGTCGCGATCCCAATCGCCCGGTCACCTTCCTGTTCAACGGCGGTCCCGGATCGGGTTCGGTCTGGCTGCACATGGGCGCGTTCGGGCCGAAGCGCGTGGCGATCCCCAGCGACGCGCGCGACGACGGCGCGCCGCCCTATCCGATCGTCGCCAACCCCGACAGTTTGCTCGACGTTACCGATCTGGTGTTCATCGACCCCGTCGGCACCGGGTTCAGCCATGTGCTGGGCAAGACAGACGCCAAGGACTTCTACGGCGTCACCCAGGATGCGAAGTCGGTCGCGCAGTTCATCCGACTCTGGCTGAACGAGAACGGCCGCTGGAACGCGCCGAAATATCTGGGCGGCGAAAGCTATGGCACCACCCGGTCCGCCGCGGTGCTCAACCAGCTGGAGGGCACGTACAACGACGTCTCGCTGAACGGCGTCATCCTGATTTCCACCGTCCTCGATTTCGCCGCCGGCGCCGACACGCCCGGCAACGAGATGACGTACATCCTCAACCTGCCGTCGATGGCGGCGACCGCGGCGTTTCACGGCAAGGGCGGCTTCGCGGGCCAGCCCGCCGCCAGCGTCGTTGCGCAGGCACGGACCTGGGCGACCGGCCCCTATGCCGCCGCGCTGCTGAAGGGCAACGCGCTGCCCGCCACCGAGCGCACGGCCATCCGCCGCGACCTGTCGCGCTACACCGGCATATCGGAAGGCTATCTGGAGCAGGCCGACCTGCGCGTCACGCCGGGGCGCTTCTACAAGGAGCTGCTGCGCGACCGCGGGCTGACGGTTGGGCGCCTCGACAGCCGCTATACGGGCAAGGATTTCGATGCAGCCGGCGAGACGCCTGACAACGACCCCAGCTTCTATGGCATCGACGGCGGCTATACGGCCGCGATCAACGCCTATGCCCGCGGCGACCTGAACTATCGCACTGACCGCAGCTATGTGACGATCGGCAGCCTGGGCGGTAGCTGGGACTGGCGGCTGGGCGGCGGGCGCGACAACGACGTGTACATGAACGTCGCGCCCTATATCGGGAAGGCGCTGCGCGAGAACGCGGGCCTGCGCATCTTCGTCGGGCAGGGCTGGTATGATTTCGCCACCCCGTTCTTCGCCGCCGAATATGCCCTGTCGCGCACCGGCTACGACCCGGCGCGCATCCAGTTCGAATATTACGACGCGGGCCACATGATGTACGTCCGCGACCAGGATCGCGCCAAGCTGACCCGCGACATCCGCGCTTTCATCCGGGGGCGGTGATGGGACCGCTCGTCACCCCAGATCAGCTGGCCGCAGCCCAGAACGTCCGCATCCTCGATGCGACGTGGTTCCTGCCCGAACATGGCCGCGACGCCCGCGCCGAACACGCGGCGGCACATATCCCCGGCACGCTGTTCCTCGACCTGCCGAGCCTGAACGGCGCCGACGGCAACCTCGCCGACCCCGCTGCCTTCGCCGCACGGATGGGGGCACTCGGCGTGCGCGAGAGCGACGCGATCGTCCTCTACGACAATTCGCCGCTTCACACGTCGGCGCGGGCATGGTGGGCCCTGCGCACGATGGGCGCGCGCAACATCGCGATCCTCGATGGCGGCCTGACGGCATGGACTGCCGCCGGTCACCCGACCGAAACGGGCGTTTCGACACCCACCCCGACGGTATTCACCGCGAAGCGCGACACCGCCGCCTCGCGAAACCTCGCCCAGATGCGCCGCGCCACCGAACAGGTCGTCGACGCCCGCGGTCCAGGCCGCTTTACCGGTACCGAGCCCGAGCCACGTGCCGGCGTCGCCTCCGGCCACATCCCCGGCGCGATCAACCTGCCCTACGCCCGCATGTTCGCCGCCGACGGCACGTGGAAATCGCCGAGCGACCTCGCCGCCGCCTTTGCCGACGCCGGGGTCGATATCGACCGCCCGATCGTCACTACCTGCGGATCGGGCGTCACCGCCGCCAACCTCGTCTTCGCGCTCGACCTGCTCGACCGCGATGCGCCACTCTACGACGGCAGCTGGACCGAGTGGGGCAGCGATCCCACGACGCCGAAGGAATTGGGGGCATGAGCGGCGACGGCACCAGGGTCGTCCGCGCCGGCCGCCGCCCCGAATGGACGCAGGGGATCGTCAACCCGCCGGTCTGGCGCGCCTCGACCATCCTCTATGATTCTGTCGCCGATCTGCGCGCGAGCGGCGGGCGCGACACCCACCACCGCCTGTTTTACGGACGCCGCGGCACCCCAACCCAGTGGAGCCTCGCCGACGCGCTCACTGAGCTGGAACCGGGGGCCGAGGCGACCTTCCTCTATCCGTCCGGCGTCGCCGCCATCGCCGCCGCGCTGCTGAGCGTCCTGTCGCCGGGCGACGAACTGCTGCTGGTCGACAGCGCCTACGACCCGACCCGCAATTTGGCGAACGGGCTGCTCAAACGCATGGGCATCGCCACCCGCTTCTACGACCCGATGATCGGCGCCGGCATCGCCGACCTGATCGGGCCCGCCACCAAGGCGGTCTTCCTCGAAAGCCCCGGCAGCCTGACCTTCGAAGTGCAGGACATTCCCGCCATCGTCGCCGCGGCAAAGGCGCGCGGCGTCGTCACCCTGCTCGACAACACCTGGGCGACCCCCTTGCGCCTGCCGGCGATGGCGCTCGGCATCGACCTGTCGATCCTGGCCTGTACGAAGTATATCTCGGGTCATTCGGACGTGATGCTGGGGTCGGTCACCGCCACCAAAGCGACATGGCCGGCGCTCCGCGACACCAGCTTCCAGCTTGGCCAGACGGTCGGCGCAGACGATGCCTGGCTCGGATCGCGCGGCCTTCGGACGATGGCGCTCAGGCTCGATCACCACGCGCGCAGCGCGCTCGCCGTCGCCGAATGGCTCCAGACCCGAGATGAAGTCGCTCGCGTCCTCCACCCAGCCCTGCCCGACTGCCCCGGCAGCGCTATCTTCCACCGCGACTTCACCGGCGGCGCCGGGCTGTTCGCATTCGAACTGGCCGGCGGCGGCGAGGCGGAGCGTGCGGCGTTCATCGATGCGCTCGACCTGTTCGGCATCGGCTACAGCTGGGGCGGCTTCGAGAGCCTCGCAATTCCCGTCGACCCCGCCCGCCACCGCACTGCCGTGCCGTGGGAGGGCAAGGGCCCGCTCGTCCGCCTGAACATCGGGCTTGAGGACAGCGCCGACCTGATCGCCGACCTCGAGCGCGGTTTCGCGGCCTGGCGCGCCGCGCGCGGATGACGCCGGTCGAGGCTTGGCTCGCCGATATCGGGCTGCTGACGCGCGGGCGCTATGACCTGATCGAGGCCGCGGTCGCGTTCGGTTTCGTGATGCTTTCGCTGCTCGCGGGGCATATCGCCGGGCGCTGGCTCGGCCCGCCGCTCGCCGAGACGTGGCGCACCCGCATCGGTGAGCATGCCGAGGGGTTTCATGGCCGCGTCGCCACCGTCGTCCGCCATGCGACCGCCGCGCTGCTGCTCGCCATCCTCGCCCGCGCCTGGCCGTGGCCACCGCTCGCCGCGCTCGGCATCGGCATCGCCCTCGGCGCGGCGGCGGCGGCGCTCGTCGTCCAGCTGCTGCGCGGCGTTCACCTCGCCCGGTGGATCGCCTGGACCGTCGCCGCGCTCGTCTTCGTCGCGCTGCTCAGCCAGTCGGTCGGCGGGCTCCAGCCGATCACCGACACGCTCGACGCGATCGGCTTCAACGTCGGACGCCGCCGCGTGTCGCTCCTCGCCGGGCTCACCCTGCTGCTGACCATCGTCGTGCTGCTGGCGGTGGTGCGCATCGCCAATCGCGCGGTAGGCCATGCGCTCGCGCAGACCCGCGGGCTCGACGCGACCCAGCGGCTGCTGGCGCAGAAGCTCGCCGGCATCGCGCTGCTGATCGCCGCCTTCTTCTTCGGCATCGACGCGCTCGGCATCGACCTGACGACCTTTGCGGTGTTCGGCGGCGCCTTCGGGCTGGCCATCGGCTTCGGCCTGCAGAAGACCGTCGGCAATTTGATCGCCGGCATCATCCTGCTCATGGATCGCTCGATCAAGCCGGGCGACGTCATCGCGGTCGGCGATTCGTTCGGCTGGGTGAACAAGATTGGCGTCCGCGCGGTCAGCGTCATCACGCGCGAGGGCAAGGAACATCTGATCCCGAACGAGATCCTGATGACGCAGGAGGTCGAGAATTGGTCCTTCTCCGACCGCAACGTGCGCGTCGGCATCCCCGTGAAGATCGCCTATGACAGCGACGTCGCGCTGGCCGAACGCCTGATGATGCGCGCCGCCACCGAAAGCTCGCGCGTGCTCGACACGCCGGCCCCTGCCGTCTGGATGACCAGCTTCGGCGACTATGCGCTGGAGTATGAGGTCCGGGTGTGGATCAGCGACCCCGAAGGCGGCATCGGCAGCGTCAAGGCCGACGTGCTGAAGCGCCTGTGGACGCTGTTCGGCGACCACGGCATCCGCATCCCGGTGCCGCAGCGCGACGTGCGGCTGGTCGAGGTCGCGAAGCCCGGCGGACAAGCGCAAGGTTCCGCTTGAGCGGGCGAGCCCCTAGATAGGCGCGCGTGAGCTCATCCCCCGTCACCGCCCGCATTGCCCCCGGCGTCACCGCCGTCCCCGCTGACCAGTGGGACGCCTGCGCAGGCACCGCCAATCCGTTCGTCAGCCACGCTTTCCTGTCCGCGCTGGAGGCATCGGGCTCGGCGACGGCGGAGGCGGGGTGGCAGCCGGTGCCGATCATCGTCGATGGCGCCGATGGCACCCCTGCGGGAATCGCACCGGCCTATGCCAAGAGCCACAGCCAGGGCGAATATGTCTTCGACCACGGCTGGGCCGACGCCTGGGAGCGCGCCGGAGGCCGCTATTATCCGAAGCTGCTCGTCGCCTCTCCCTTTTCGCCGGTGCCCGGCCCGCGCCTGCTGCTGCGTGATCCTGCCGCGGCGCCTGCTCTGATCGCTGCGATCGAGGCGGTCGCGGACCAGCACGAGCTGTCCTCCGCCCACGCCAACTTCGTCGCGCCCGATCAGGTACCGCTGTTCGAAGCCGCGGGATGGCTGATCCGCGAGGGCACGCAATTCCACTGGTCAAATGCCGGCTATGCCACGTTCGACGATTTTCTGACCGCGCTCGCCAGCCGCAAGCGCAAGGCGATCCGCAAGGAACGCGCTGCCGCCGTCGCGGGCCTGACGATCCGCCACCTGACCGGCGCCGACATTACCGAAGCGCATTGGGACGCGTTCTGGACCTTCTACCAGGACACCGGCAGCCGCAAATGGGGGCGGCCCTACCTCACCCGCGACTTCTTCTCGCGGCTCGGCGCGACGATGGGCGACGCCTGCCTGCTGATCCTCGCCGAACGCGACGGTCGCCCGATCGCGGGGGCGCTCAACCTGATCGGCGAAGACACGCTCTACGGCCGCTATTGGGGGTGCAGCGAGGACGTGCCCTACCTGCATTTCGAGCTGTGCTATTACCAGGCGATCGACGCCGCCATCGCGCGCGGGCTGACGACGGTCGAGGCGGGCGCGCAGGGCGAGCACAAGCTGGCGCGCGGCTATGTGCCGGTGCCGACCTGGTCGGCGCACTACATCCCCGACCCCGGCTTCCGCCGCGCCATCGCCGACTTCCTGGTGCGCGAGCGCCGCGCGGTCGAGCAGGAGCAGGAATTCCTCGGCGAGCTCGCGCCGTTCAGGAAGCGCGACGGCGGGCCGCCCACCTCTGCAGCATGATCTCGCGGAAGGGGCCCAGATCCTCGGGCAGCAGCTTGGCCGCGGGCTGGTCGTGGTCGATGCGGAACAGCGCGCTGGTTCCCGACCGCCACACCGGTACCAGCCCATGCTCCAGCCGCCGGTCGTATTTGGGCGGCGCGATCAGCCACACGTAATCGAACGCATGCCGCGGGAAGGTCGCCAGCGACAGCGCGACCGGGCGCCACCATTCGCGCGGGCATTGCTGGCTGGTGACGATCTGCGACGGGTCATGCGCAAAACGGGCGGCGGCGCGGTATTTGACCGTCAGCATCTGCGCGCCGGGCATCGACCATTGATCGTTGGTATAGGCCAGCCGCCGGACCAGCGCCATGCCGGGCAGGTGCTGCAGCCGCGTCATGGTCCATTCGTTATAGCAGGTCTCACCCACGAAGCTCACCAGCTTCGCGCCGACCGGCAGGTGATCGAGCGCGGCGAGCTCGCGGTCGTAGGCCTTGTCATACTGCCAGAAGCTGATCGTCGTGCCCGCGGTGCGCACCAGGAAGAACGCGAGCCCGGCGAGCGCCAGCGTCGCGGCGCCGCGCATCGACAGCCCGGCGCGCGGGCGGATCGCGATCACTGCGATCCCCATCATGAACGGCGCCAGGCGCATGTCGGCATAGGCCGATCCGAACACGATCCGCGGCAACAGGATGAACACGATCAGCAGGAACACCGCCGACAGCCCGAGGTGCCGGGAATATTGGATGTTCGGATCGCGGAATCCCTTGAACAGGATCAGGTAGAGGACCGCGACCGAGGCGATGTCGAACGCCATCCAGCGATCGCGCAGCACCATCGTCAGCCAGTTGACCTTGGCGCGCCAGTTGAACCAGTCGCCGGTCTGGCCGCTGACGTGCCCGCTGCGCCACGCCACCATCAGCAGCGCCGGCGGGGCGAGCGGCAGGCAGTGGAGCGCGGCCTTGAACCACGGCACCACCCACGCGCCCAGCACGTCGCTGCGGTCGCGGCGCAGGTCGTGCTGGCGGATCAGCTCGGCGGAGAAGGCGAGCACGCCCAGCGTCCCCCAGCCGAAGGTATGGCACACCCAGATGATCGCGCCGATCGGCACGAACACCACCGCGCGCAACCGCAGATGCCCGGTCCGCGCCAGCCGCAGCCACAGCGCGAACGCATTGAGCGCCAGCGCCATCGACAGCGCGAAATTCACGAACCCGAACTGGAAGGGATAGCTGTAGGCGAGCGGCAGCGCGAACAGCGCGGTCGCCGGAATGCGGCCATGCACCTCGCGCGCGATCCACAGGAACCCGACCGCGATCAGCGGCGGGATGGTCAGCACGATCAGCTTGATCGTCAGCTCCAGCCCGAAGACCGGGGCGAGCGGCACGACCAGCAGGTCGATGCCGAGGTTGCCGATCAGCTGCCACTGGAAATGATACCAGTCGGCAAACCACGGGACGGTCCCGTGATCGAGCTGCACGCGGTAGCGCGCCATGTGCCCGGGCAGGTCGACCAGCGGCGCGACATCGGGGATCAGCAGCGGGATCGCGGTGACGATCGCGACCAGCAGCACGAAACTGCGAGTCTGCCACCAGCGCAGCGAAAGGTCCGGTCCCCCGTTCATCCGCCCGCGTCTATCGCGCGCGGGCGGGGTCCGACAAGCGGCGATCGACGCGGTAGATCGCCGGCACCGCGCCGGGTCGGGTGAGCGGCGTCAGCCACCCCGGCACCGTACCCGCGCCGATCGATCCCGAAGGCGCCCGCACCGTTCCGAAATCGCCCGGACAACGCACCACGTAATCGACCCGCCAGCGCGTGGCGATCGCGTGCGCGGCGGCGGGCGGCCCCAGGAAAAACCGGTACATCGCGGCGTTGCCGGCATTGTTGCGGTGATAGGGCGCGGCGATCGCCGTGTGCGGCGTGCCCGCGACCAGATAGGCGCCGGCGTCGATCCCTGCCATCATCCGCCCCGGCGGCAGCGCGCCGAGCGTCGCAAGCGCGGATGGCGAGCTGCACGACGGCGCGTCCGCACCTTTTCGCGCCGGTGCCGTGGCCGCGGCGATGAGCGGCCACGTCAGCCCCGCGCCAGCGACCCACAGACCAAGCACGTTGAGCAATCGTCCCCGCGCGCGCTGCTCGGCGATCAGCGCCGCGATCGGTATCACCGCCAACACGGTTCCCAGATAGACGCCGCGCAGCTGGCTGAGCGTTAGCACGGCGCCGGCCAGTTGATACGCGACAAGCACCAGCCACCCGCCCCGCGCGCGCCACGCCATGACGCTACCCGCAACAAGGCCAGCCGTCGCCAGTGCCGCGAACGCCAACGCATTGGCGAACGACACCGCGAACAGCGGCTGCGCTTCCGACACGTTCGCCAGCCACAGCCGCGCGACCAGCGGATCGACCGCGCCATATGGACCCGACAGACATGGCTGCACAGCCGGCCAGCCGATTACCGCCAGCGCCACCCCCGCCGCCCCCAGCCACACCAATCGATGCCGCTCGACGCGCGCAAGTGCCGCCAGTGCCAGCGCCGCGGCGATCGCGGTCGGCAGCAGCGGTGCGACCGTGTCGCACACCCCGCCCCGCGCCGCGATCGGCCACAGCAGCAGCAGTCCGCCGGCCAGCGCCAGCCCGAACCCTGCCTGCCGCGCGCCCGCCCCGTGCCACCAGCCCAACAGCACGATCGCGCCCGTCACAACCGCGAATGGCAGCGTCTCCAAACCGATCGCGGCGCCCAGTGCGACCAGCGCGCCCGCCACCGCACCGCTCCGCCAGTCGGGGGGCGCAAGCAGCGCGCGGATCTGGCCGAGCACCAGCAGGATCTGGAGCGCGTGGTGGTCGATGCGTCCGGGCAGGAACAGGGCGGAGGTCGGATAGGCGAGCGCCGCCAGCACGATCGCGGTACCCGCGGCGCGCGGCGCCACGACCCGCGTGATGCTCGCGACGATCGCGAGAAGGGCGACGAACTGTGCGAGCGGCCAAGCGACGACCGCGACAATTTCGGCCGCGTGCTGACCCATCATCGGCCTGAGCGTCAGGATGATCGCCGCAGGCACCACGTCGCCGATCCGCGACCAGTGCATCGCCAGCCCGTCCGCCAGCCGGTGCTGCGACACATCGGCAAAGCCCTGCCCGGCGATCCAGTCGCGCACCTGCGCCAGCCGCATCGCATCGTCGGTGTCGGGCAGACGCAGCGCGGACAGGTTGCCCCAGTCGGCGACGCACCATGCCGCCGTCAGCAGGCAGGCAAGTGCCAGCGCGGCCAGGTACTGCAATCGAAACGCGCTGCGATCCATCGCGCCGGTCTAGGGCGCGATGGTTAACGCGGCTCTACCTCAGGCGTCGCGCCGCCCGAGCAACCGCAGCCTGAGCGCGTTCAGCTTGATGAAGCCCGCCGCGTCGCGCTGGTCATAGGCGCCCTGATCGTCCTCGAACGTCACGACCTTTTCGCTGTACAGCGAATGCGGCGACTTGCGGCCCGTCACGATCACGCTGCCCTTGTACAGCTTCAGCCGCACCGTGCCGGTGACCTTCGCCTGGCTGTGGTCGATCGCGGCCTGCAGCATCTCGCGCTCGGGCGAGAACCAGAAGCCGTTGTAGAGCAGCTCCGCATAGCGCGGCATCAGCTCGTCCTTCAGGTGCGCGGCCCCGCGGTCGAGCGTGATCTGCTCGATCCCGCGGTGGGCGAGGTGCAGGATGGTGCCGCCCGGCGTCTCGTACATGCCGCGCGATTTCATGCCGACGAAGCGGTTCTCGACTAGGTCGAGCCGCCCGATGCCGTGCGCGCGACCGAGGTCGTTGAGCTTCGCCAGCAGGCTGGCTGGCGACAGCCCCTCGCCGTTCACCGCGACCGCATCGCCGCGTTCGAAATCGATGGTGATGACTTCGGGCGTGTCGGGCGCATCCTCCGGGTTGACGGTGCGCGAATAGACATAGTCGGGCACCTCGTCCCACGGATCCTCGAGCACTTTCCCCTCGCTCGAGGTGTGGAGCAGGTTTGCGTCGGTCGAAAACGGCGCCTCGCCGCGCTTGTCCTTGCTGACCGGAATCTGATGAGCCTCGGCGAATTCGATCAGCTTCGTGCGGCTGGTCAGATCCCATTCGCGCCACGGCGCGATCACCTTAATATCGGGGGCCAGCGCGTAATAGCCGAGCTCGAAGCGGACCTGGTCGTTGCCCTTGCCGGTCGCGCCGTGGCTGACCGCGTCGGCGTTCACCTGACGCGCGATCTCGATCTGGCGCTTGGCGATCAGCGGGCGGGCGATCGACGTGCCGAGCAGGTACAGCCCCTCGTACAGCGCGTTGGCGCGCATCATCGGATAGACGTAATCCTTCACGAATTCCTCGCGCAGGTCGTCGATGAAGATGTGCTCCGGCTTCACACCGGCCATCTCCGCCTTCTTGCGCGCGGGCTCCAGCTCCTCGCCCTGGCCCAGGTCGGCGGTGAAGGTGACCACCTCGCAATTATAGGTCTGCTGCAGCCACTTGAGGATGACGGAGGTGTCGAGCCCGCCCGAATAGGCGAGGACGACTCTGTTGATGCTGGAATCGGTCATGGGGCTGCGCCTTACGGCGGCGCGCGCGCTCTCGCAACTTTGCGCTGGAGGGAGGCGGGGTCGTCGCTATGCTAGCGGTGTCAACGACAGGAGAGAGAGAGTGATGAAGGCCCTGATGCTCGCCGCCGCCGTGCTGGTCGCCGCGCCCGCGACCGCCCAGAGCGGCAAGACGATGACGCGCGCCGATTTCGAGACGCAGCAGACCAGGAAATACCAGCGGTACGATTTGAACGCCGACGGCACGCTGACGCCCGAGGAATTGCTGAAGGCGCGTCCCACCCGGATGGACGGCACGGCCTATACGATCGAGTCGGTACGCAAATCGCTGGCGAAGAAGGATGCCAATTCCGACGGCAAGGTGACCGTGGCGGAGGCCGTCGCCACCGAAATGCCGCGCTTCGCCGCGATGGACGCAAACAAGGACGGCAAGGTCACGCCAGAGGAAAAGGCGGCCGAACCCAAATAAGCCGCCGCGATATGCTATGTGCGGGTCGCCATCCGGAGGACTCGCTGATGCCCGAGAACAAGACGCAGCCGACCGCGATTCCGGTCGCCGACTTCATCGCCGCGGTGCCCGATCCGGTGCGCCGCGGCGATGCCGAGGCACTGGTCCCTCTGCTCGAAGCCGCGACGGGCGAAGCGCCGAGGATGTGGGGGCCGTCGATCATCGGCTTCGGCAGCTATCACTACCGCTATGACAGCGGGCGGGAAGGCGATGCGCCGCGGGTCGGCTTCTCCCCGCGCAAGGCCGAGACGGTGCTGTACCTGGCCGACGCCTTCCCCGGACGGGCGGAGATGCTGGCGCGGCTCGGCAAGCACCGGGCGGGCGTCGCCTGCGTCTATATCAAGCGGCTGTCGGACATCGACATGGACGTGCTCCGCGCCCTGGTCGCCGCCTCGCTCGCGCATACCGACGCGGCCTATCCCCCCGCCTGAAACCGCGCCTCCGCCGCCGCCATGTAATCACGGGTGATCGGCAGGGTGTGGCGGTTGCGCGCGAACTGCAGCTGATAGTTGACCAGCCCGCCATAGCGGAACGCGATCACCGACCCCGCGAGGTAGAAGGTCCACATCCGGTAGAAACGCTCGTCGTACAGCGCGACGATCTGCTCGCGCGCGGCGACGGTGCGCGCGTACCAGTGATCGAGCGTGTAGGCGTAGTGCAGCCGCAGCACCTCGACGTCGGTGCAATACATGCGCAAGCCCTCATAGCCCTGCGCGATCTCCGACAGCGCGGGGATGTACCCGCCCGGAAAGATGTATTTGGCGGTGAACCGATCGGTGACCCCCGGCGCGCCGGCGCGACCGATGGTGTGGAGCAGCATCACGCCGTCCTCGCTCAGCAGGTTGCGGCATTTGGCGAAGAACGTCCGGTATTGCGGCGTGCCGACATGTTCGAACATGCCGACCGACACGATCCGGTCGAACTGCCCAGTGACCGCGCGGTAGTCGATCAGTTCGAAGCGCACCTTGTCGGCGACCCCGGCCCCCTCCGCGCGGCGGCGCGCGACCTTCAGCTGTTCCTCCGACAGGGTGATGCCCAGCACCTCGGCCCCGGTCTTGGCATGCAGATACAGCGCCATGCCGCCCCAGCCGCAGCCGATGTCGAGCACCCGCATCCCCGGCTCCAGCGCCAGTTTCGCGGCGATATGCGCCTTCTTGTCGGCCTGCGCCTGTTCCAGCGAATTGGCGGGATCGGCGAAATAGGCGCAGCTGTATTGCCGGTCGGCATCGAGGAAGAGGTCGTACAGCCGGTCGTTCAGGTCGTAATGATGCGCGACGTTGCGTTTCGACCGGCGCGCCATGTTCACCCGGTCGAAGCGGAAGCGCAGCGCCGACCATGCGCGCGCCAAAGCGGTGGCGTTGAGCGCGGGGCTGCCGCGTTCCCACATGTTGCCCGCCGCGGCGAGGCTGAGGAGGGCGAGGATGTCGCCCCGCTCGATCGTAAGCCGTCCGTCCATGAACGCTTCCGCCGCGCCGATCGCCGGGTCGCGCATGATCTGGCGGGCGGCGCCGCGTGCCAGCCGGATCGTGACCGGCGCCAGCGCGGGATCGGGCGCGCCGAACACGCGCGTCGCGCCGCCCGGGTGGATGACGGTCAGCTCACCCCGCGTGAAGGCGCGCGCGAAGAACCGGTCGATCAGGGCCACGCTGTCAGATCCGCGCGAGCAGGCGCTGCGCCTGCTTCAGGTGCGGGCCGTCGATCATCCGCCCGTCGAGGCTGAGTGCCCCCGCCCCCGGATTGGCCTCGAACGCGGCGATCACCGCGCGGGCATGGGCGACCGCGGCGTCGGAGGGCGTGAAGGCGGCGTTGATGACCGCGACCTGCGCGGGGTGGATCGCCATCATGCCGGTGAAGCCGTCACGCGCCCCGCGCGCGGCATAATCGGCCAATCCCTCGAGGTCGCGAAACGCCGGATATACCGTCTCGATCGGCGCGACCCCGGCGGCGGCGGCGCCGAACAGGGTAAGCGCGCGGGCGAGATGATAGGGCGCGGTATAGCTGCCGTCGGCCTCGCGGCTGGTTTCCGCCCCGATCGCAGCGGGCAGGTCCTCGGCGCCCCAGGTGATGCCGGCCAGCCGTTCGGGCACCGCGGCATATTCGCCCAGCCGGAACATCGCCGCCGGCGTCTCGGTCGCGATCAGCAGGATCGGCGCGCTCGTGTCGCCGCGTGCCTCCAGCCGCGCGATCAGGTCGCGCACCGACGCGCTGCCCTCGGCCTTGGGCAGCACCCACCCATCGGGCCGAGCAACCGCCACCGCATCGAGATCGGCGTCCGCCAAACCGCCGTCGAGCGGATTGATCCGCACGAACAGCGCAACCTCCCGCGCGGCGCCGCGCAGGAACGCCGCCACGTCGGCGCGGGCCGCGGCCTTGCGTTCCGGCGCGACCGCATCCTCCAGGTCGAGGATCAGCGCATCCGCCCCACAGGCCAGCGCCTTTTCCATCCGGTCGGGCCGGTCGCCGGGCACGAACAGCAGCGACCGCAAGCGCCGCGCGGTCATTCAGATCCCCGCGTACCAGTCATAATCGGCGACATCCTCCCAATAGCCGCCCTTCCCCTGCCCGATGCGGTCGAGCGATGCCACCGCCTCGATGCGGTGGACGTACTTCGCGTGCTTGTATCCGAGGTGTTTCTCCACCCGCAGCCGCACCGGCGCGCCGTGGGCGACGTCAAGCGGGCGGTCGTTGAGGAGCCAGGCGAGGATGGTCTGTGCGTGGAAGGCGTCGACCAGGTCGATCGACTCGTAATAGGGTACGCCCCCCCGCATCCGGTCGGCGCAGTGGAACACCAGATACCTCGCGCTGTCCCTCAGTCCGGCGAGCTGTAGCAACGGGCGCAGCCGCGGGCCGGTCCACTTCCCGATCGCGCTCCATCCCTCGACGCAGTCGTGGCGCGTGATCTGGCTCCGCGCCGGCATCGCCCGCAAATCCGCCATCGACAGGCTGAGCGGGCGCGTGACCAGCCCGTCGATCGCGATCCGCCAGTCGGCGAAGCGGCTCGCGACGTGCGCGGCATAATCCGGCGTGGCTGGGTCGCGCGTGCCGTTCGATCGGAAGACGGGCGACATCTGGTCGGCGCCGAATTCACGCGCCAGCGCGGTGCGATCGGTGATGCCGCGCTGGAGGATGCGGTGCGCGTCGTCGCCCGAAAACAGGATGCGCCGCCCGAGATCGCTCGATCCGACCGCGTCGCAGCCCGACAGCACCAGCCCCGCGCCGCTCGCGACGCCCCCGACCAGCGCGGCACGGCGGGTAAGGATCATCGCGGCTCCTCCGGTACGCGCCAAGTGCCGGTAATCATCGATCGCACCTCGTTGCCGACGCCGGCCAGGATCACGAGCACCAGATGCACGACGATAAACCCGCCCAGCGCCATCGCCACCAGGAAATGGATCGACCGCGCCGACTGCCGCCCGCCGAACAGGTCGAGCAGCCACGGCCACGCCGCGTTCATGCCCGGCGACATGGTGAGGCCGGTCAGAATGATGAGCGGGATGAGCACGAAGATGACGAGCGCGTAGCTCAGTTTCTGGAGGACATTGTACGCGCCCGGATTGCGCGCGTCGTGGAATCGGAACGCCAGATGCTCGCGTACGTCATGGGCGATCTCGGCGGGCGCGACCTCGCGCGCACGAATGCGCAGGTCGCGCTGGAAATGGCGGTTGATGAGGCTCGCGACCATGAATGCCAGCAGCCCGAACCCCAGCACCAGCGCGAAGAACAGATGCCAGCGCCGCGCGATCGCCAGGTTGTAGCTCGACGGGATCGTCAGCCACCCCGGTACCCGCCCGCCTTCGAACACCCACGCCACGCGGAACCACGGCTGGTCGAAATTCGCGCCATATTGCCCCCAGTAGAGTTGCGGGTGCGCGTTCAGGATCATCAGCCCACTGCCGAGCAGGATGATGACGGCGACCGCGTTCACCCAATGCCAGGCCCGCGTCGCCAGTCGGTGGCGGCGGATCGGGGTTCCGGGGGCTGCGGGATGATCGGGGGGGCTGGACATCTGCGCGCAAACTACCACGGGTTCGCCGGATGACGGAATGGCATTTCTACGAACCCGCAGCCGGCCACGGCCTCGCCCACGATCCGCTGAACGCGATCGTCGCGCCGCGCCCGATCGGCTGGATCAGCAGCGTCTCGGGCACCGGCGTCCGCAACCTCGCGCCCTATTCCTTCTTCAACCTGTTCGCCTACCGCCCGCCGATCATCGGCTTCTGCTCGACCGGGTGGAAGGACAGCGTGGCGAACATCGCGTCGACGCGCGAATTCGTCTGGAACCTCGCCACCCGCCCGCAGGCCGAGGCGATGAACGCCACGTCTGCGGGCGTGGAGGGCGACGAATTTGCGCTCGCCGGCCTCGAAGCCGCCCCCTCTCGCCTGGTCCGTCCCGACCGCGTCGTCGGTAGCCCCGTCCAGTTCGAATGCGTGCTGACCCAGATCGTCCGTCTCGAGAATCGGGCCGGAGCCGCGACCGACCACTGGCTGGTGCTTGGCGAGGCGATCGGCATCCATATCGACACCGCCCTGCTCGAGGGCGGCATATACCGCACCGAACGCGCGCGCCCGATCCTGCGCGGGGGCGGGCCGGGCGACTATTTCCAACCGGGCGAGAAATTCCAGATGCGGCGACCGGGATAGGGACATCCCTATCCTTCGCAGCGGAAGGCGAAATGGTTACGCGTCAGCCGTACGCGCGCCAGAAGAACACCGCGGTCGTCACTGCGGTCACCGCGATCGTCCAGCCGCGCACGACCGCCGGCGACAGCCGCTTGCCCAGCGCCGCCCCCGCCCATCCGCCGATGATCGCGCCCGCCAGCATCGGCAGGCAATAGACCCAGCGCACCATGCCGAGCGCGATGAAGATGATCGTCGCCGCCGAATTGGCCACCGCCAGCATCAGCGTGCGTTGCGCCATCAGCTTATGCGGCGGCTCCCCCGCCAGCAGCCCCCACGCCGCGGTCATCATCAATCCTACGCCGCCGCCGAAATAGCCGCCATAGACGCCCAGCACCGCCTGCATCCCGAACAAGGATTTCGGCCCCGGCGTCGCATGGTCGGCAAACCGCTCCGCCAGCCTTTTGCCCCCCGCGATCGCCAGCGTGGCGATCAGCAGCAGCCACGGGATGACCCGATCGAACACCTGCGTCGGCGTCGCCACCAGCAGCGCGCTACCCGCCAGCCCGCCGACAAAGGTAATCGCGGCCAGCAACCGCACCGACAGCCCGCCCAATGGCCTGAGCCCCGCGCGATACGCCCACGCACTCGCCATCGCACCGGGCTGCAACGCGACGTTCGAGGTCGCATTGGCGATCGGCGACGGCAGGCCCAGCGCGATCAGCGTCGGCATCGTGGCGAACGTGCCTCCGCCCGCAAGCGCGTTCATCGCCCCGCCCACGATGCCGGCGGCGAGGGCGAACAGCAGGGATAAAGGCTCGACGCCCGCAACGGTCACGAGGATCGCCCGCGCGCGGACAGACTACCCAAGGGCCGCCTGCTTTTCCTCTGCCAGCCGGTCCAGCTCCGCGCGCGACTTGCGTTCCGACGACGTCTTCAGCTGCCCGCACGCCGCGTCGATATCGCGTCCGCGGGGCGTGCGCACGGGGGCGGAGATGCCGCTTTCGAAGATGATCGACGAAAACGCCTTCACCCGTTCCGGCGTCGAGCATTCATAGGGCGCGCCCGGCCACGGGTTGAACGGGATCAGATTGACCTTGGCGGGCAGCTTGTAGTGCTTGATGAGCCGCACCAGCTCGCGCGCGTCGGCGTCGCTGTCGTTCTTGTCCTTCAGCATCACATATTCGAACGTGATCCGCCGCGCGTTGTTGGCGCCGGGATAGTCGGCGCAGGCCTGCAGCAGTTCCTCGATGCCGTATTTGCGGTTGATCGGCACGATCTCGTCGCGGATTTCCTTGGTCACGGCGTGCAGCGAGACGGCCAGGTTCACCCCGATCTCCTCGCCCGCACGCGCCATCAGCGGCACCACGCCCGAGGTGCTGAGCGTGATCCGCCGCTTGCTGAGCGCCAGCCCATCGCCGTCCATCACCAGCTTCAGCGCGTCGCGGACGTTGTCGAAATTGTACAGCGGCTCGCCCATGCCCATCATCACGATGTTGGTGAGCATCCGCCCCTCGGGACTCGATGGCCATTCGCCGAGCGCGTCGCGCGCCAGCATCACCTGCCCGACGATCTCCGCCGGGGTCAAGTTGCGCACCAGGCGCATGGTGCCGGTGTGGCAGAACCGGCAGTTGAGCGTGCAACCGACCTGCGAGGAGACGCAGAGCGTGCCCCGGTCGGCGTCGGGAATGAACACCGCCTCGTAATCCTGGCCGTCGTCGGAGCGCAGCAGCCACTTGCGCGTGCCATCCTCGCTGACCTGCGCCTGCACCACCTGCGGCCGCGAAACGACGAAGCGCGCGGCGAGCCACGGCTGCATCACCTTCGAGATATCGGTCATCAGCGCGAAGTCGGTGACCCCGCGATTGTAGATCCAGTGCCACAGCTGCTTGGCGCGCAGCTTCGCCAGCTTGGGCTCCAGCTGCGACGTCTCCAGCGCCATGCGCAGATCGGCCTTCGACAGCCCGAGCAGGTCGATGCGCCCGTCGGAGCGGGGCGCGAAGCTGCGCGGAACGGGCACGGGATCGATGTGCCCGGGAATGGGCATGAGGACAGCCATTTGTTCTATACTTCCTGTTTGCAGTGACGAATGCCATCGACGTGCTGCACCAGATCCCTGGCGGGGGACCCGCCCATGGGATCAAGCACGACGTCGATACCCTCGCGGCGTGCAAGTTTCGTGGCGGGAACGAAATCGCCGTCCGCCGCCACCAATATGATCTGATTGACCTGCTGCTTGAACGCCATCGCCGCCACGTCGAGGCCAAGCTTCATATCGACACCCTTCTGCTTGGTATCGATCTCAAAATCCGTGTCGCTGAGAGCGGGCATGCCGTCGGTAATCAGTTTCTTCGTTACGGCAGGCCGGAGCCGCCATTCGGAATCGTCGTTCAGACGCCCCAATCGAAGAGCCACTTTCCGGATTTTCTGCAGTTCGTCATGCACCGAGAACCGGAATTTCGCTTCCGGTGTCTTCGCGAGGTCGATGGGCCTGCGCGAAATCGGCAGGTGCATCTTTTTCGTGAGCGGTGGGCAATCGTAAAAGAAGATGCGGTACAACTCCGCGTCTTCAGCAGGGCTGAAATTTGCGTGATCCAGCGCCCGGTCCATCAATTTAGGTCGCAAGCGGTGATGGAGATGCCAGAACGTCATCCACTCGACGGCGCGTGCTACTTCCGCAGGGTCGCCAGCGTCGCGATGAGGAAAGCTCCAACGGAACCGGCGCAGAAAATACGCGCCGTCTATTACGATAGCGGTTGCCATCTACCTGCCGATAAATTTTGTCCCCGGGATCGGCCTTGAGATGATGTCTGCTCTTGCGAGCGCCTCAAAGCGTACTGCCGGGGACGGGATCGCTGACATATCGTTCTTACGCCGCAAAAAGTCAAGATTTCACCGCCCCGCGCACCCCACTGCCGCCGCATCGATCGCGGTCGCGGCGCCGGTCAGGGCATAGGTGTCGGCGAACGGCGTGCCGCGGTCGGACAGGCTTTCGACGCTCATGCTCCGCCCGCCGCGCATCGCCGCGACGATGGCGTGGTCGGTGGCGGCGTCGGGGGACCAGGCGTCCTGCGCGCCGGCGACCAGTTCGAAGCGGCGCTCGCCGATCGACAGCGTCACGCGTGCAGTCGCGGCATGCGCGCGGCTGAGGCGCAGATGCAGTTGGTTGCGCGCGCCGCCCCGGCCCCAGGTCGCGACGCTGGCGAAGGCGCCGGTGCGGCGCCCGAGCGGTTCGGCGATCGCGAAGCAGCGCACCGGCGCGGCATCACGAAACGCGCCCCAGCGCTGGAACACGCCCAGCGACTGGCGCCCGTCCGCGGCGGCCTGGATCGCCAGCGCCAGCAGCACGCTCACGCCGCAGCCCTCATGTCGGCGTCTCGCCCTGGCCGGTGCCGGTGTGGACGATCGTCTCGACCCCGCGCTCGATCATCGCCACCGACCCCTGCGGCAGGTTGGGCGCGACCGGTGCGTCGAACTGCGGCAGCACGTCGCGGCCCGTCATCACCCCGCGCAGCACGCGGCTCGACATGCCGTGCATGATGACCAGCCGGTCGCCGGGGTCGTCGTCGGTATCGGCGAGCCACGACGACACCCGCGCCGCGATCGCGTCGTACCACTCGCCGCCGTCGGGCGGGCGCGTGTAGAGGCCGTGCCCGCGGTCGACGAAATCGCCGACCTCGGCGATCACGTCGCGGTAATAGCGTCCGCTCCACGTCCCCATCCCGATCTCGACCAGCCGGTCGTCGGTCCGCACCTGATGCCAGTCGAGCTCGAGGTATTCGGCGATCACCGCCAGCGTCTGCAGCGCGCGCCCCGCGCTCGACGACCACAGGGTCAGCTTCGGCTTCGGCCCCAGCACCTCGCGCAGCGCCGCCCCCATCGCGTCGGCCTGCGCGAATCCCGCGCGGGTCAGCGGCGTGTGGGGATGATCGCCCTGCATCCGCTGCGCCAGATTGTAGACGGTCTCACCGTGGCGGGCGACGAAGTCGCGGCCCCGGCGGCGGTGCGCGGTGGTTTCCATCGCCCGCGGTTTCAACCCCCTGTGGCGCGAAAGCAACGATTTTCGCCGTTTATCCAAGGTTCATGCAACCCCCGCCGCGCCCGCCTATTTGAGCCATCCCCGCCGTTTTCGGGGATATGACTGATGGAGTTTTCCAATGCGTAAGCTTGCACTCGCCGCACTGTTCGCGGCCACCGTCGCCACCCCTGCCTTCGCGCAGGATCAGGAGCCGGCCCCCTTCACCGGCCTGCGCGCCGAGGGGATCGTCGGCTATGACCGGCTGAGCGACGGCAGCGGCCAGGATTCGGGATCGAGCGACGGCGTGCTGTACGGCGGCCAGCTCGGCTATGATTTCCAGGCGGGCCGCGCGATCCTGGGGATCGAGGGCGAGATTTCGGGCTCGACCACCGATACCCGCGCCGACAGCCTGCTCGCCACCGGCGACCGCTTCACGCTGGATGCCGGGCGCGATCTCTATGCCGGTGCGCGCGTCGGCCTGGCCGTATCGCCGACCGCGATGATCTACGCCAAGGGCGGCTACACCAACTTCCAGATCGAATCGGAATATCGCCTGGGCACCGCGGTCGCGCGCGACAAGGCGGAGCTCGACGGCTTCCGCGTCGGTGCGGGCGTCGAATATCAGCTGTCGCCCAAGGCGTATCTGAAGGGCGAGTATCGCTATTCGAACTACAGCGAGGTCGACGGCTACGACATCGACCTCGATCGCCATCAGGTGCTGGGCGGGATCGGCGTGCGTTTCTGACGCTGCTTAACCCCTCGTAAACCAACTGGGGCCGAGAGGGTCGGGGTGCTTGCCCCGGCCCTTTTTGCGGCTAGAACGGGTGGGCGAAACTGCCTGGCCGCCGGATGACGAATCGCGGGGCGCGCCGGGCATCCGGGGGTTTGAAGACATGAAGGCGACGATCGAACGCGCGACCCTGCTGAAGGGGCTGAGCCACGTCCAGTCGGTGGTCGAGCGCCGCAACACCATTCCCATCCTGTCGAACGTGCTGATCGAGGCATCGGCAGAGGGCACGATCCGCCTGATGGCGACCGACCTCGACCTGCAGATCGACGAGACGGTCGCCGCCGCGGTCGACCAGCCCGGCGCGATCACCGTATCCGCGCACACATTGTTCGACATCGCCCGCAAGCTGCCGGAGGGCAGCCAAGTCGAGTTGTCCGCCGCCGACGGTCGCCTCGCGATCCGCGCGGGCCGCTACAATTCGACGCTGCCGACGCTGCCGCGCGACGATTTCCCGGTCATCGCCGAGGGTGAACTGCCGACCCAGTTCGAGCTGCCCGCCGCGACGCTCAAGCAGATCATCGACAAGACCCGCTTCGCGATCTCGACCGAGGAGACGCGTTATTACCTCAACGGCATCTTCCTGCACGTGAGCGACGATGCCGGCCAGCCGGTGCTGAAGGCCGCGGCCACCGATGGCCACCGCCTCGCCCGCGTCACCGTTGCGCGTCCCGACGGCGCAGACGCGATGCCCGACGTGATCGTGCCGCGCAAATGCGTCGGCGAACTGCGCAAGCTGCTCGACGAAGTCGACGGCTCGGTCGGCGTGTCGCTGTCGGGCAGCAAGATCCGCTTCGATCTCGGCCAGGCGATCCTGACGTCGAAGCTGATCGACGGCACCTTCCCCGATTATTCGCGCGTCATCCCGACCGGCAACGACAAGCTGCTGAAGCTCGATCCGCGCAGTTTCGAGGAAGGCGTCGACCGCGTCTCGACCATCGCCAGCGAAAAGACCCGCGCGGTGAAGATGGCGGTTGATCGCGATAAGATCACGCTGTCGGTGACCAGCCCCGAAAACGGCGCCGCGGTCGAGGAAGTGCCCGGCGACTATGCGTCGATCCCGATCGAGATCGGCTTCAACAGCCGCTACCTGCTCGACATCCTGAACCAGATCGAAGGGGACATGGTCGAAGTCCACCTGGCCGACGCCGCCGCCCCGACCCTGATCCGCGAGAACGACAAGGCGCCGGCGCTGTACGTGCTGATGCCGATGCGAGTTTGAGCGAGGCGGATACGACACCGTATCCGCCGGTGCGCAAAGCGCACGCGAAAAACCGGCCGGCGGCATCCATACCGACCGACGACGTGGGCTTCGCCCACGTCCGCGCCGCCAAGACGTTCGCGATCCTCCTTACCCTGACCGCCTGCTCCACCGCCAATGAGCCGGCGGACAACATGACCGCCGCCACGACCGATGCGACGGCGATCCTCGACAACGTCGCAACGGCCGACGGCGCCCTTCCTTGGAGTTACGTGTCGCCGGACCTGAGGTTCGCCCCCAACAGCCCCGCCCGATCGCTGCCCAGACCAGCAGTTCTCGGCGGCGCAAGATTCGGCTATTTCGGCGACCCCGGTATCCGCCGCCAATATTCGCCCGCGCAGCTGGCCCAGATGAAAGCAGACCGCGCCGGCTTCGTCGCCAGGCGCGACCTCGACAGTGACGGCATCGCCGAAACCTATCGCACCGGCTTCTGGCAGATCGGCGACACCGCCACGGGCGAGGCGCGCGAGGGCAGCTTTCTGGCCGTGTTCGATCCAGGCCACGCGCCGCAAGTGATCGACAGCACCAGCGCCGACGACGACGCCGGCGTTTTCTTCAGCCAGCAGGGCGGCACCCTGGTCGTCGCGTGGTGCAATTGCCCCCAGGGGGGCACCGTCGGCTACCGCTACAAGCGCCTCACCGTGTCGTGGTCGCCGCCGCGCCCCCGCATCCGCTCTTGATTTCTTAACCCCTTCCCGCCATACTGACACAACTGTCAGTAAGGAATCACCGATGGCGACGCAGGCGATGGATATGGTGCGGGTGGCGGATGCAGCGCCGAAGGTTGCGCCCTACAACCCCGGCGAGCCGCTGAAGCGCGACTGGCGCACCGCGTGGTCTGCGCTCCGCCGCCTGATGGCGAACGGCGACGACACGGTGCAAGTGTTCCGCATCATGCGCGCGCTGAACGCCGACGCCAGCCAGCGCGGGTTTCGCAAGCTGATCACCACGCGCGAGGGCGGGCGGCTGGCCTATGAGCGGGTCGAGTTGGCCGAGCGGTTCAGCGACCGCGCGTGGCTCGATGCGCTGCCCGAGGGGACGGTCGGCGCCGCCTACCGCAGCTTCCTCGACCGCACCGGCTTTTCGGCTAAGGGCCTCGCCGACATCAGCATGAACGACTACGATCCCGACGCCATCGTCCACGACCACCCGTACACCTGGTTCGGACGGCGCGAGCGCGACATGCACGACATCTGGCACACGCTGACCGGCTATACCGCCGAGGAGCATCTGGGCGAATTGTGTCTCGTCGCCTTTTCCTATGCGCAGACCGGCGGGCTCGGCTGGGCGGCGATCGGCGGGATGGGCGCGCTGAAAAGCCTGAAGATGACCCGCGGCACCGACGTGCTGAAAGCGGTGCTGGAGGGCTATCGCCACGGCAAGCGCGCGAAATGGCTCTCGGCGGAGGATTATGTCGCGCTGCTCGCCGAGCCGCTCGACCAGGCCCGCCGCCGCCTGAACATCGCCGAGCCGGTGCTGTATCGCAAGGCGCAGGCGATGCTCGCCGCCAAGGGCGTGCAGGCGATCTGAGGCATCATGCGGCCAGCGCGTATCGTCTGTCCTCGTCGTCGTTGGCGGTTGCCTTAGAAACGGGCCTCGACGCGGTCCGTGGAGTGCGAGAAGTCGCCCGGCGCGGACGGAAAACCGTCGCCAGCCACGTCCTGACCGCCCCGAACCGCGCCGCCGATGCCGCGGTCACGATCGCGGCGAGCGCGTCGAGATAGGCGGTCACCTCGAACGTCGCCACGATACCGGCCAGGTCGGGCAGTCCCATCGCGATCAGCCGCACCGCTTCGTGCCCGATCAGCCACCCGACCAGGCTCGCCCCCGACACCAGCAGCATCGCCAGCAACACCTGCCCCCGCGTGATGCGATTGAGCCGCGCGGCGGGCGCAGCGACCGTCCAGCGATGGAGCGCGCGCCCGATCGGCGTCTGCGGCGCCAGGCAGAGGATCGCCCAGAGCATCATCGCCGCCGCCGTTACCATCGTCCCCTCCCCCAAATCCGGATGAGACATGGGGGTGGACTGTGCGCGGTTCCAGAGGCGCGCTAAGAACGGCGCGCCCCATGCTTACCCGCCTGATCCTCACCGATTTCCGCAACCATGCCGACGCATCGATCGATGTGGGCGGCGGCTTCGTCGTGCTGAGCGGCGACAATGGCGCGGGCAAGACCAACGTGCTGGAGGCGGTGTCGCTGCTCGCGCCCGGACGCGGGCTGCGCCGCGCGCCGCTGTCGGACATGGTGCGTCAGGGCGGCGCGGGCGGGTTCGGCGTCGCCGCTACCCTCGCCGGCGACGTCCGCATCGGCACCGGGACACAGGCAACCGCACCCGAGCGCCGGATCGTCCGCGTCAACGGCGCCACCGCCCCCGCGACCGCACTCGCCGACTGGACCAGCGTGCTGTGGCTGACCCCGGCGATGGACCGGCTGTTCGTCGAGCCGGCATCGGAGCGGCGGCGCTTCCTCGACCGGCTGACGCTGGCCCTCGCCCCCGGCCATGCCCATCACAGCGCCCGGTACGACGCGGCGATGCGCGCGCGCAACCGCCTGCTCGGCGACGACGCCCCGCCCGACGGCGAATGGCTGTCCGCGCTGGAGACGGCGATGGCCGAACATGGCGCCGCGATCGACGCCGCCCGCGCCGCGACCGTCGCGCAACTGGCGGAGTGTACCGCGATCGGCAGCGCCGGCTTCGGGCGCGCCGGCCTCGCGCTCGCCAGCGGCAGCGTCCCCGACCTCGCCCGCGCCCTGGCCGAGGGCCGCCGCCGCGACGCCGCCGCCGGGCGGACGTTGGTCGGCCCGCACCGCGACGACCTGATCGTCACCCACCTCGACAAGCAACAGGCCGCCGCGCTGTGTTCGACCGGCGAGCAGAAGGTGCTGCTGTTCGGCATCGTCCTGGCCCACGCCGCGCTGGTCGCCGAACGCACCGATCGCGCACCGATCCTGCTGCTGGACGAGGTTGCCGCCCATCTCGACCCGTCGCGCCGCGCGGCGCTCTTCGCGGCGCTCGCCGGGCTCGGCCAGGTCTGGATGACCGGGACCGAGGCCGCGCTGTTCGCCGACCTCCCCGGCGACGCCACGCGGCTCGGCGTTTCCGGCGGCACCATCGCGCCAGGGATAACCCCGGCTTAACCACTCGCGCGCTAGGTCGGTGGCGACACGGGGCCTTTCTCCCGCGATTGGAGACCGACTTGACCAAGGACATGCCGCCGCCGGGTACGCTCGCCGCAAAGATCGATCTGTCGCGGCGCCTGCGCGCCTTCGGCTTCGACGCCCGCGTCCTCGACAATGCGCGCGCAGTGTGGACCGCGGTCGAATCGGATGCCGACGCCATTGCCGGCGCTTATTGGCAGCAGTGGTTGCTCAGTTTCGCCAGCGAGCGCGACTGGGCACCGCACGAAACCCAGAAGATGGTCGAGCTGGGCGCCACCTTTCTGCGCCACCGCTTCATGGAAACATCGGGCATGGAATGGGTCGAATCGGTGGAACGCTCGGTCGCCGCGGCCTATCTCGCCGATATCCAGCCGATGGCGCTGCGATCGATGATCTGCGCCAGCGACCGCGTCGCATTCGAGGTGCTGCTGCGCAAGATCGAAACCACCGATCCGCGCCTGCCCGACATGATCGACGCGCTGATGCGCCTGTCGAGCCTGGAGGGCGACATCACCGGATCGATCTATCGCATGTTCCAGCAGCACAGCGAAAAGACCGAGCGCGACCGCCTCGCCTCCGATTTCCGCAGCACCATCTCGGCTTCGGTCGAATCGGCATCGCAGGACGGCGCGGCGCTGCGCGATCAGGCGGGCGCCGCTTCGCTCGCCGCACGCGGCATGCTCGGCAAGACCAGCGAAGTCGCCGCCGCCGCGGAACAGTCCGCGGTCGCCATGCGTGAAGCGGCCCAGACCGCCGCCGGACTGATCCGCGCGATCGAGGATGCGCGCATGGAGGTCGAGGCTGCCGCCGAGATCGCCACCCGCGCCAGCGGCCAGGCCGGCCACGCCGTCGGCATGAGCGAGACGCTTTCCGAACACGCCAAGTCGATCGAATCGATCCTCGGCCTCATCCGCGACATCGCCGGCCAGACCAACCTGCTCGCCTTGAACGCCACGATCGAGGCGGCGCGCGCCGGCGACGCCGGGCGCGGCTTCGCGGTCGTCGCGCAGGAAGTGAAATCGCTCGCCAACCAGACCGCGCGCGCCACCGACGACATCGCTCACAAGATCGCCGCGATCCAGCAGGCGACGCGCTCCACGGTCGAGACCAACGCCTCGATCAAGACCACCGTTTCAGAGGTCCAGGATTCCGCCGACCGCATCCGCCGCGCGATGGAGGCGCAGGCCACTACCGTCACCGCGATCACCGCGTCGGTCGACGAAACCGCGCTTGCCGCCGATTCGATGTCGGCGACCATCGCCGCGATCCGCGAGGATACCGAGACGGTCGCCGCCGACATCGCCCGCGTGGGCGACGGCTTCGCCGCGCTCGACGGGCAGCTGGGCGCGCTCAAGACCAACGCCGGCGATTTCGTCACCAAGGTCGCGGCGTAACGCCTTTGCGAGATCGTCCCCGCCGCGGTAGGCGGGGCGCATGACCAACATCCTCGTTACCGGATCGAGCCGGGGCATCGGCGCCGCCATCCTCGCCGCGCTCGACGTTCCCGGCGTCACCGCCATCGGCCAGGCGACCGCGACCAGCGCGACCGTGCGCCTCGCCGCCGACTTCGCCGACCCCGCCGCCCCGCGCGCGCTGTGGGACCAGGCGCTCGATGCGCTGGGCGGGCGCATCGATGTCCTCATCAACAACGCCGGCGTGTTCGAGGCCAACCCGATCGACCGCGACGACAATTCATGGGTCGCCGAGTGGGAACGCACGATGCGGATCAACCTGACCGCCTCCGCCGAACTCTCCCGCTTCGCCGTTCGCCACTGGCAGGCGGACGGGCGCGGGGGTCGCCTGGTCAACGTCGCCAGCCGCGCCGCCTACCGCGGCGACAGCCCCGCGCACTGGCATTACGCTGCGTCGAAGGCCGGCATGGTCGGCATGACCAAATCGATCGCGCGCGGGTATGCGCAGGACGGCATCCTAGCCTTCGCGATCTGCCCCGGCTTCACCATGACCGGCATGGCCGAGGATTATCTCTCCAGCCGCGGCGGCGACGCGCTGCTCGTCGACATTCCGCTCGGCCGCGTGGCGATGCCCGACGAAGTCGCCGAAATGGCGCGCTGGCTGGCGCTCGACGCACCGCCATCGATGACCGGCGCGGTGCTCGACGTGAATGGGGCTTCCTATGTCCGCTGAGACTGTGGACAGCTGGAAGACCACCCTTCCCTGCACTCGCGCGGAGGCCGAAGCGATCGACGCCGCGGACGATCTCGCCATCGACGCGGTGCTGATGACGACCGAGGAGGTCGAGGACGACGTCACCCGCTGGCGGCTCGACGCCTATAGCGAGCGCGAGCCGACCGCTGCGATGATCGCCCAGCTGCGCGCCCTCGTGCCGAGCGCCGCCGATACCGCCCCGGTCATCGAACCTCTGACCCCCGCGGACTGGGTGGCGATGAGCCAAGACGGGCTGGAGCCTATCGCCGAGGGGCGCTTCGTCGTCCACACCAGCGCGCATCCGGTCGCACCGCCGCCGGGGGGCCGCGCGTTCCTGATCGACGCGGGCCGCGCCTTCGGTACCGGCCACCATGCGACGACCAGCGGTTGCCTGGCGATGCTCGACGGCCTCGCCGACAGCAGCTTCGCGCGGATCATCGACATCGGCACCGGCACCGGACTGCTCGCCTTCGCCGCCGCGCATCTGTGGCCCGCGGCGGAGATCGTCGCGACCGACATCGATCCCGCCGCGGTCGACGTCACTCGCGAGAACGCCGCGCTCAACGCGATTCCCCCGCTCGACCTGATCGTCGCAGACGGCGCGCTCAACGACGCGATCACCGCGCGCGCGCCCTACGACCTGCTGATCGCCAACATCCTCGCCGGCCCGCTGGTATCGATGGCCCCCGAAGTCGTCGCGATCGCCGCGCCGAACGCGACCATCATCCTCGCCGGCCTGCTGGAAACGCAGCGCAGCACCGTCGTCGAAGCCTTCGCCGCCTGCGGCTGCACGCTAGAGCGCATGGATCGCCGCGGCGACTGGACGATCCTCCACCTGATCGCAGGCAAGACGCGCTACGTGCCGACCACCCCGCCCGATCCCAAGGGCCGCGACGGCTGGGCGCTGGATATTTGAGGGGCGGCACCCGGTCACTTGCGGACGTTTGTCGGATGCGCTCATTTGTCAGCGTGAGTAGAACGAGCCTGATCAATACGAGCATCACGGCGATGAGCGTATTGTGCACAAATTGTTCGCCCCAACCCGTTCGTCATACAACGGCAACAGTGGTGAGCATTGCTGCGTACAGCCAGCCAAGTTTCGGGCCCGATCTGGTCACCGTCACCGCCGAAGCACCAGATAGGCGGACCGGCTATGCCAACGTGAACATTCGCGTCCTGCGGTGCAAAATCGGAGACTTAGTGAAAGCAACCGAGCAAGGACTGGCGCTCAAAATTCAGCCGGAAACCTGTAAACGACCAACCGAGTAGCGAATACTGGTTAAGGCCAAAGTGTTGCGCTTCTCAACCCTTCCGCCGCGCATAGTCCTGCGTCCCCCGCGTAACCACCGCATCGCTCTCCAGCACGGCATCGACCGCAATATCCGGCTTCCCCACGATCTCCGCATACAGCGGCGCGAAGTCGGTTTCTACCGTCTGGCGGAGCAGGTCGTCGAAGCTGTCGATGACGAAATACGTCTGCTGGAAATCGTCGATCCGGTAATCGGTCTGCATCACCCGCTTCATGTCGAAGCCGATCCGGTTCGGGCTCGGGTCGTCCAGGGCGAACTGGCTTTCGGAATAGCTCGACACGATGCCCGAGCCATAGATGCGCAGGCCCTCGGGCTCCTGGATCAGCCCGAATTCGACCGTGTACCAATAGAGCCGCGACAGCTGCTTCAATGCCCCCAGCTCCAGCGCGCGCAAGCCGCCGCGGCCATAGGCGGCGAGATAATCGGCGAACACAGGATCGGCGAGCATCGGCACGTGCCCGAACACGTCGTGGAAGACGTCCGGCTCCTGCAGATAATCGAGCTGGTCGGGGCGGCGGATGAAATTGCCGGCGACGAAGCGACGGTTCGCCATGTGGTCGAAGAACACGTCGTCCGGCACCAGCCCCGGCACCGCGACCACGCTCCACCCGGTCAGCTTCGTCAGCCGCTCCGACAATTCCTCGAAATCCGGAATGCCGGGCTTCGACAGCTTCAACACATCGAGCCCGCGCAGATACGCCTCCGACGCACGGCCCGGCAGCAGTTTCGCCTGCCGCGCGAACAGCGTATCCCACACGCCATGTTCCTCGGGCGTATAGTGATTCCAGTCCTGCGGGACCGTCCAGTCGGGGTTCGCGCCCTCCGGCGGGCGGTCGAGTACGTGGGTTTCGTCGGCCATGATCGCGGGTTAGCATAGTCGCGAATGTTACGATATGCCCTCCGCTGGATCGTCGCCCTGCCCGTCCTGCTGCTGTACCTGTACGGCGCCGCGGGGATGATCGGCGGGCTGATCCCCGTCAACACGGGGCGCGCCACCCCGACCGAGGGCATCCGCATCTACGTCGAGGACAATGGAATCCACACCGGCATCGTCCTGCCGGCGGAGGGCTGGGAGGACATCGTCCGGCCCGACCATTTCGCCGACCCGCGCTATGCCGGGCACCGCTGGCGCAGCTTCGGCTGGGGCGACCGTGCGTTCTACATCGGCACGCCGACATGGTGGGACGTGAACCCGCTGACCGTCCTGCGCAGCGCGACCGGGTCGGACGACACGGTGATTCACGTCGATGCGATCCCCGAACCACAGGTCGGCCCGCGCGTCCGCATGGTCGTCGTCACGCCCGCCGAATTTGCCCGGCTGACCGCGTTCATCCGCGCCAGCTTCGCGCCGGGTGCGCCGGTCCGCGGCTACGGCGCCTACGATGCCTTCTACCCCGCGACCGGGCGCTACAGCGCGGCGCGGACCTGCAACGCCTGGACCGGGGAGGCACTGCGCCACGCCGGGCTGAAGATGGGTCGTTGGACTCCCTTCCCCGCCACCGTAATGACATGGCTGAACTGAGCGCCCCGCCGCTCCGCCACCTGCTGCGCGAATGGCCGCGTGCGGGGTGGACGGTAGCGCGGCTCGCACTGCGCTGGCGGTCACTGCGGGGGGCAAGCGGCGACGGGCATCCGGTGATCGTGCTGCCTGGGCTGTTCAATTCGGACCGCTCGAACATCGTCCTGCGTCGCTTCCTCGACCGGATCGGCTACCGCGCCCACGGCTGGGGCCTGGGCCGCAACTTCGGCACGCGCACCATCGGCGACGACGCCGACGGCTGATCGCGCAGATCGAGGCGATCGTCGCGGCGGAGGGCACGCCGGCGACGCTGATCGGCGTCAGCCTCGGCGGCATCGTGGCGCGGCTGGTCGCGCATCGCCGCCCCGACATGGTCCGCGGCGTAGTCACGATCAGCAGTCCCTACGCCGCTCATCCCCGCGCGACCCATGTCTGGCGGATCTTTCAATGGCTGACCGGCGAGCGCGTCGACGGCCCCCGCGTCGATGCTCTCCGCGCCGAAGTCTCCGCCCCCCTCCCCGTCCCCGCCACCGCGATCTGGAGCGCATCGGACGGCCTGGTCGCCGGCCACGGCTGCCGCGGTGACGACTGCGAGTCCGTCGAGGTCGTCAGCGGGCATCTGGGGGTGCAGTTGCATCCCGACGTGCTGGTGGCGGTGGCTCGGGTGCTGGGGGAGCAGCAATCGCCCTCGATCTAGGGTCGCGCCCAAAGCCCGTTTGTTTCGAGCGAAGTCGAGAAACAAGGCCGCAAGCGCCGCGTGCAGTTTCTCGACTTCGCTCGAAACGAACGGATGGCGGGATTACATCACCGCAAGCTGGTATCCCGCGCGGCGACATAGCCGTCATACGGCCCACAGTCCGGATCCTTGCGGCAGCGCTTGTCCCACTCGCGCCGTTCCTTGCCTTCGCGCGCCTCGGCCTTGCGCATTTTGCGGCCGTAATTGCGGTCGGATTCGTCCTGGCTGGTCGTCGCCCAGTCGACCCCCTTGCCGACCGCCTTCACCGGCAGCGTCACGACATCGACCGCGGTCTTGGCGATGCACCCGCCCACCGAGAGCGCCAGAACCGGCAGCACGAACAACAGCTTACGCATGGCACATATCCTAACGCCGGGCGTCGCGCGCCCGCACGCCGTCTAGCGGGAAATCGGTGAAGAATCCATCGACGCCCAGCTCCAGATAGCGCGCGATCTCGTCCTGCAGTCGCCCGTGCGCGCGCGGATCGATGCCGGAGCGCAACGATTTGGGTAGGAAGAAATTCTCCGCCCGAAACGTCCACGGATGCACTTTCAGTCCCGCGGCATGCGCGTCGGCGACCAGCCGGGAAGGCACGGCATCGCCGTCGCGGATCAACGCCTTGGCCGGGCCGATTCCATAGGCGTAGGTCGCCACCGCCCTCAATCCGTCCGCAGTCGCCATCGCCGCATAACTCGGCGCCTCGCCGTCGGCAGGCGCGCCGCTCGCATCCATCAACTGGATCAGCCGCACCTTCGTCACGCGGTGCAGCGCCTTCAGGTTCGCGACCTCGAACGACTGGATGAACACCGGCGCATCGGCGCGGTCCCACCCGGCTTTTCGCAAAGCGGCGACGAGCGGCGCGTCGGTGCCGAGCCCGATCGAGGCGAAATAGGTCGGATGCTTGGTCTCGGGATACACCCCCACCCCGCGCGCCTTTGCCAGCGCGACGATCTCGTCGAAGGTCGGGATCGCAAATTCGCCGTCATGCGCGGTCCCGCGCAGCAGCGGCAGGCGCTCCTTCGCGCGCAGCGTGCGCAGTTCGGCCAGCGTGAAATCCTCGGTGAACCAGCCCGTCACCGCCTTGCCGTCGATCGTCTTCGTCGCCTTGCGGCGGGCGAACTCGGGATGCGTGGAGACGTCGGTCGTCTCCGAAATCTCGTTTTCGTGCCGCGCCACCAGCACGCCGTCCTTTGTCGGCACCAGGTCCGGTTCGATGAAGTCGGCGCCCTGCTCGATCGCGAGCGTATAGGCGGCGATGGTGTGTTCGGGGCGCAGGCCGCTCGCGCCGCGGTGGGCGATCACGATCGGGCGTTCGTCCTGCATCCTAGCCTCCGCCACCGCACTCCCCGCCAGCAACATCATGATGCAGATCAAGCGCGCCATCATCACCAATCTTTCGGCGGAAACCATCCCGCCGCCACGCGTTAGCGGACCAGCATCATCGGGGCCAGAACCATGAATTTTACGATCAACGGCACGCGGCATCAGGCCGATCCCGATATCCGCGCATCGCTGCTCGACGTGCTGCGCGAGCACCTTCGCCTCACGGGCACGAAGAAGGGCTGCGACCACGGCCAGTGTGGCGCCTGCACCGTCCTGATCGACGGGCGCCGCATCAACAGTTGCCTGACGCTGGCGGTGATGCACCAGGACGACGAGATCACGACGATCGAGGGGCTGGGCACGCCCGATGCGCTCCACCCGTTGCAAGCCGCCTTCGTCTCCCACGACGGATTTCAGTGCGGCTATTGCACCCCGGGCCAGATCTGCTCGGCAGTCGGCATGCTCGACGAAGCTGCGAAGGGCTGGCCGAGCCATGTCAGCGAGACGCTCGACGGTGACGCCACCCTCAGCGACGACGAAATCGCCGAGCGGATGAGCGGCAACATTTGCCGCTGCTCCGCCTATCCCAACATCCGCGACGCCATTCGCCAGGTTGCGGAGGCGGGCGCATGAAGACCTTCGATTACGTCCGCGCCGACAGCCCGGAGGCGGCGGTGGCCGCGGTCGATGGCGGCACCCGCTTCATCGCCGGTGGCACCAACCTGCTCGACCTGATGAAATTGCAGATCGAGACGCCGGCTAAGCTCGTGGACATCTCCCGCCTCGACCTCGCCCGTATCGAGGAGGCCGAAGACGGCGGGCTGACGATCGGCGCGATGGTGCCCAATTCCGACCTCGCCGCCGACCCTCGCATCCGCGATCGCTACCCGGTGCTGTCGCGCGCGCTGCTTGCCGGCGCCTCGGGGCAATTGCGCAACAAGGCATCGACCGGCGGGAATCTGCTCCAGCGGACGCGGTGCGGCTATTTCTACGACGTCCATTCCGCCTGTAACAAGCGCGATCCCGGCAGCGGCTGCGACGCGCAAGGCGGCTTCAACCGCATCCTCGCAGTGCTCGGCACGTCGGACGCCTGCATCGCCACCCACCCCAGTGACATGGCAGTGGCGATGCGCGCACTCGACGCAAGCGTCGTCACGCTGAAGCCCGACGGCGACCGCCGCCGCATCGCGCTCGGCGACTTCTACCGCCTCCCCGGCGACACCCCGCAGATCGAGACGGTTCTCGAACCGGGCGAACTCATCACCCAGGTCGCCCTGCCCCCTGCCCCCGCCGGGCGGCAGGCGTATCGCAAGGTCCGCGACCGCGCCTCCTACGCCTTCGCGCTCGTCTCGGTCGCCGCAATTGTCGCGGTCGAGGGCGATACGATCACCTCGGCCAACCTCGCCTTTGGCGGGCTCGGCCCGATGCCGTGGCGCGACCCCGCGGTCGAGGCGGCCCTGGCCGGCCAGATTCCCGGCGACGCCGCCTTTACCGCCGCCGCCGACGCCCTGCTCGCCGATGCGCGCGGCTTTGGCGACAACGACTTCAAGATCCCGCTCGCCCGTCGCACGCTGATCGCGGTGCTGCGCGAGCTGACGGAGATGCCCGCATGACCGACACCCAGACGCTGCGCATGAGCGCACCCGTCGAGAAGAGCCTGCTCGACACCGCAACGCAAGGGTTGATCGGCCTCCCGCTCGACCGCAAGGACGGCCCGCTGAAGGTCGCCGGTCGTGCGACCTATGCCGCCGAATATGCGCTGAACGACGTGGCCTACGGCGTGCTCGTCGGTGCGCCGGTCGGCCTCGGCAAGCTCAAGGGCATCGACGACACTGCTGCGCGCGCGGTGCCTGGCGTCATCGACGTCGTCGTCGACCTCGATCGCTTCGCCCGCAACCCGCAGCAGGGCGGCGAGGAAACCGCCCCGACCCAAGGCGTCAAGGATATCGACTATTGGGGCCAGCACGTCGCGCTGGTCGTCGCCGAGAGTTTCGAGGCCGCACGCGAAGGCGCCGCCGCGGTCGTGCTCGACATTGCGGAGGGCACCCCCGACGTCGATTTCGACGGCCGCCTCGACGACGCCGAGAAGCCCGCCGACAGCATGATCCCTGCGCACAGCGAAAGCGGCAATCCTGACGCTGCGCTCACCGCCGCCGCGGTCAGCATCGACCATGTCTGGACCACCCCCAGCCAGCACAGCGCGGCGATGGAGCCACACGCCACCATCGCCGACTGGCAGGACGATCGCCTGACGCTTTACAGCGCGTTGCAGATGCCGGCGTCCGACAAGAAGCAGATGATGAAGGCACTGGACCTGAAGGCGGACGAGGTCCGCATCGTCGCGCGCTTCGTCGGCGGCGGGTTCGGATCGAAGCTGGGCGTGTCGACAGAGGGCATCGCCGCGGCCATCGCCTCGCAACAGCTCGGCCGCCCGGTCAAGGTCGTGATGGCGCGCCAGCAGGTGTTCGACGCCACCGTCCGCCGGTCGAACACGTCGCAGCGCGTGGCGCTCGGCGCCGATGCCGATGGCAAGCTCACCACGATCATCCACGATACGATCACCAGCAATTTGCCGGGCGAGGACTTCTTCGAACCCGCGGGCCTTGCCACCCATTTCATGTACTCCGGCGACAACCGCCGCGTGAACCACGACCTTGTCCGTATGAACTGGCTGTTGTCGGGGTCGATGCGCGCGCCCGGCGAAGCGGTCGGCATGATCGCGCTGGAATGCGCGATGGACGAACTGGCCGAAGCCGCTGGTCTGGACCCGATCGAGCTGCGCCGCCGCAACGAACCCGACGTCGATCCCGAAAAGGGCGTGCCGTTCTCCACCCGCAACCTCACTCGGTGCATGGAGGAGGGGGCGAAGGTGTTCGGCTGGGCACCCGCCGAGCCCGCCACCACGCGCGATGGTGAATGGCTGGTCGGCACCGGCATGGCCGCGTCCGCGCGCACCAACCTGACGATGCCGTCGTCGGCGCGGATCACGCTCACCCCCAGCGGCACCGCGATCGTCGAAACCGACATGACCGACATCGGCACCGGCACCTACACCATCCTGGCGCAGATCGCCGGCGAACTGCTCGGCCTCGCCATGCCGCAGGTTGATGTGCGGCTGGGCGATACCGACATGCCGCCGGGCGCGGGCTCGGGCGGGTCGTGGGGGGCGGGCTCCGCGGGCAGCTCGGTCTATCTCGCCGCCGAAAAGCTGCGCGAGAACATCGCGAAGGCGATGGACTGCGACGCCACCGAACTGACGCTGAAGGACGGCCTCGCCATCGCGAACAATCGCAGCGTTCCGCTCGCCGATCTGGTCGGCGACGGCATGGTGGCGGAGGGCGTCATCAAGCCCGGCAAGAATGACCAGAGCCACACCCAGGCCGCCTACGGCGCGCATTTCTGCGAAGTCCGCGTTAACGCCACGACCGGCGAAACTCGCGTCTCGCGCTGGCACTCGACCTTTGCGGCGGGCCGCATCCTCAACGAAAAGACCGCGCGCTCGCAATGCTTCGGCGGCATCGTCTTCGGCATCGGCGCGGCCCTGACCGAGGAGATGGTCCACGACCCCCGCACCGGCCAGGTCGTCAACCACGACCTCGCCGAATATCACGTGCCAGCCAACGCCGACGTGCCGATGCTCGGGGTCGACTTCCTCGTCGAGCGCGATCCGTGGGCCAATCCGCTTCAGGCAAAGGGCATCGGCGAACTCGGCATCTCCGGCGCCGCCGCCGCGGTCGCCAACGCGATCTACAACGCCACCGGCGTGCGCGTGCGCGAGCTGCCCATCACCCTCGACAAGCTGCTCGCGGGGTTGCCGGAGCGGTGAGGCCTTTTCCGCTCGTGCTCCCGCTCAGGTGGGAGCAAAGCGTTGCGAGCGCCAACGTTTGCGGCTCTAGGCTCCCGCCTTCGCGGGAGCACGTTACAGGGTAATCATGGCCGATAACGATTCCGTCCTCGCCGCCGCCCGCCAGTGGAAGGGCGCCCCACTCGCGCTCGCCACGGTCGTATCGACCTGGGGCTCTGCCCCCCGTCCGCGCGGTAGCCACATGCTCGTCCACGCCGACGGGCGGTTCGAAGGCTCGGTATCGGGCGGCTGCGTCGAAACCGACATCCTCGAGACCGCGGCACAGGTCATCGCCGGTGCGCCCGCCGTCGTGAAGACCTACGGCGTCGCCGATGCTGCGGCGTGGGAAGTCGGCCTGCCGTGTGGCGGCGAGATCGCGGTGCTGGTCCAGCCGGTGTCTGCCGAAGGTTTCGACCCGGAGGTGTTCGACCGCATCGACGAAGCCCGCGCCGACGGTCGCGGCATCGTCGTCGCGACCGATCTCGCCACCGGCCACAGCGATCTCCGCCCGCAGGATACGGGGGAGGTGTTCCTCAACCGCTACGACCCGCCCCGCCGGCTGCTGATCGTCGGCGCGGTGCAGATCGCGCAGGCACTCGCCGGGCTTGCCGCGACGCTCGGCATCGACACGGTCGTCATCGACCCGCGCGCGCGTTTCCTCACCCCCGAGCGGTTTCCCAGCGTCACCCTCGACGATCGCTGGCCCGACGAAGCGATCGCCGCGTACCGTCCCGGCCCCTCGACCGCGATCGTGACGCTCAGCCACGATACCAAGATCGACGACCCCGCCCTCATCGCCGCGCTCGCGTCCGACGCCACCTACGTCGGCGCGCTCGGCAGTCGCCGCAGCCACGCCGCACGCCGCGAACGCCTTGCCGCCGCGGGCGTGTCGGCGGACGCGATCGAGCGTATCGACGCGCCGGTCGGGCTCGATATCGGCGCGATCGGCCCCGCGGAGATCGCGCTGTCGATCGCCGCGGCCATGACAGGAGCGTTTAATGATCGCCGCTGAAGACACCGCCCTCGTCTTGCTCGCGGCGGGCAAGTCGTCGCGGTTCGGGACCGGCAACAAGCTGGAGGCGGAATTTCTGGGCAAGCCGGTCGGCCTGCACGTCGTCACCGCGCTGGAATCGATCCGCTTCCAGTCGCGCTTCGTGGTGGTCGACGGCTGTGCGCTCGATTTCCGCGGCTATCATGTGATCCGCAACGACGGCAGCGAACCGGGCATGGCGGCGTCGGTGAAGCTGGGCGTCGCCGCCGCGCGTGACGCCGGGGCCAAGGCTGTCCTGATCGCGCTCGCCGACATGCCCCGCGTCACCGCGGCGCATATCTACCGCCTGCTCGACACCGCCGATTCCGCCGATGCCGTGGTCGCCTCCAGCGATGGCGTCCGCCCGCGTCCGCCCGCGCTGTTCGGCGCGGGACAGTTCGATTTCCTCCTGTCGCTGACCGGCGATGCCGGCGCCCGCGACCTCGTCAGCGGCGGCAAGCACGTTGTCACCGCGCCCGCCGAACTGATCGACATCGACACGCCCGAGGATCTGGAGAAGCTCCGCGCCCTCGTCCACGCGCCCGAGGCGCTCACCCGACCCCACGCGACGCGGATCGATTGAGCCGCCCGCCTATTCGTGCCGCAGCGCGTCGATCGGGTTGAGCGCCGCCGCCCGCCGTGCCGGGAAATAGCCGAAGACGACCCCGATCAGCGCCGATATGCCAAAGGCGATTACGTTGATCTGCGGATCGAACAGGAAATCGACCTGCAGCACCGGCGTCAGCCCGAGCACGACCAGTTGCGCGAGCAGCAGCCCGATCAATCCGCCCAGCATCGACAGCACGATCGCCTCGACCAGGAACTGCATCAGCACCTCGCTCGCCACCGCGCCGATGGCCAGGCGGATGCCGATTTCGCGGGTGCGCTCGGTCACGCTCACCAGCATGATGTTCATGATGCCGATGCCGCCGACGACCAGGCTGATGCCCGCCACCGCCGACACGATTCCGGTCAGCATCGTGGTGATGCCGGTCAGCGTGTCGCTGATCTGCTTGGTGTCGAAGATATTGAAATCGTCCGACTTGCCGCCCGTGATGTTGCGCCGTTCGCGCAGCAGATCCTCGATCCCAGCCTGCACGGTCGATGTCGCGAAGTTCGAATCGACGCCGACCAGCATCAGCCGGATATCGCGGTTGCCCGAAAAGCGGCGCTGCACCGCCTTGATCGGCATGATGACGGTGTCGTCCTGGTCGCCGAACCCGCCCTGCCCGCGCGCGGTCAGGACGCCGATCACGTCGCACGAGATGCCGCCGATCCGCATGCGGGTGCCCGCCGCGCGCCCGCCGGCGTAGAGGTTGGTGTAGACGGTGTTGCCGATTATGCAGACCAGCTTGCCCGCGGCTTCCTCCGCCGGCGTGAAGTAGCGCCCCTGCTGCAGCGGCCAGGGCTGGACGTCGAGGAACGCGCCGGTCGTTCCGTTGATCGTGGTCGACCAGTTCGACCCTTCATAGATCGCCGTGCCGGTCGCCTGCGCCTGCGGGGCGACCGCCTTCACCCCCGCCACCTGACGCGCGATGGCGTCGACGTCGGATTGCTTGAAATCGGGCGGACGCGGCCCGCCGCCGCCGCGACCGAACCCTTGTCCGGGGCGCACCTGCAGCACATTGGTGCCGAGGGCCGCCACGTTCTTCTGGACCGAGGCGGTCGTCGCCTTGCCCAGCGTCACCATCGCGACCACCGCGGCGACGCCGATGACGATGCCCAGGGTCGTCAGGAACGACCGGAGCAAGTGCCGCCGGATCGAGCGGATCGCGAGGATGAAGGTGGTGAAGAACATCAGCGCCGCTCCCCGCAGACCAGCCGTCCTCCCGCGCAGGCTGGAGCCCAGAGCAGCAGGGGGGATGGCTTGTGGCTCTGGACTCCCGCCTGCACGGGAGCACGGCGACGGAACAAGCTCATGCCGTCACCTCAAGCGCGGCGCCCTTGCCCGCTTCGATCCGTTCGACCAGCCCGTCCTTGAAATGCACGATGGTCCGCGCGAACGCCGCCATGTCGCCTTCGTGCGTCACCATCAGCACGGTGATGCCGCTCTGGCGGTTGAGGTCGGTCAGCAATTCCATGATCTCGACCGATCGTTCGCTGTCGAGGTTGCCGGTCGGCTCGTCGGCCAGCAGCACGTCGGGGTTGGTCACGATCGCGCGGGCGATGGCGACGCGCTGTTGCTGCCCGCCCGACAGTTCGGCGGGGGTATGATCCCACCAGTCCGCCAGCCCCACCTTGTCGAGCGCCGCCATGCCCAGGCTGTGCCGCGCCTTCTTGTCCTCGCCGCGGTAGAGGAGCGGCAGCTCGACATTCTCCAGCGCCGACGTGCGCGACAGCAGGTTGAACCCCTGAAACACGAAGCCGAGATACTTGCGCCGCAGCAGTGCGCGCTCGTCGCGGCTCAGTCGCTCGATATGATGGCCGCGGAACACGAAACTGCCCGCGCTCGGTACGTCGAGGCAGCCGAGGATGTTCATCGTCGTCGACTTGCCCGACCCCGACGGACCCATCACCGCGACGAAATCCCCGCCCGCGATATCGAGGTCGACGCCCTTCAGCGCCTGGAAAGCGGTCGCGCCGGTGCCGTAGGTCTTGGTGACGCCGCGCAGCGCGATGATCGGGTCACTGGCCACGCTGGCCACCGCCCTGACGCCGCTGCCCGCCGCCGCTGGCGCCACTGCGCGCACCGCCGCCGCCCTTGCCGTCGCTCGACAGCTGGCCGGTGATGACTTCCATTCCGGCCTTCAGGCCGCCGCCGGTCACCTCGGTCATGCTGCCGTTGGTGTCGCCCGTCGTGATCTGGATCGCCTGCGGCGTGCCGTCGGCGCCCTTCACATAGACGGTCTGTTGAGCACCGCGCCCCACCGTCGCAGTGCGCGCGGCACCCGGGCGGCGGCGTGGTGCGAACAGCGACCCCGCGATACCGCCCTGCTGCCCGTTCGCGGTCGCCGGCTTGAAGCGCAGCGCGGCGTTCGGAACCAGCAGCACGCGGTTCTTCTCGCTGGTCACGATATCGGCGGTCGCGGTCATGCCCGGGCGCAGCTGCAACGTCGGGTTGGCGACGGTCAGGTCGGCGGCATAGGACACGACCTGGTTGGTGGTCGTGCCGGTCGTGGTCGACGCCGCGGAGCTCGCCGCCGATACCGTCAGGTTCGATCCCAGATCGACGCGGCTGATCGTCGCGGGGAAGGTCTGCCCCGGAAAGGCGTCGACCGTGAAGTTCGCCTTCTGCCCCAGCTGCACCTGGCCGACGTCGGCTTCGTCGATCGCGACCTCCAGCTTCATCTTGCTCAGATCTTCGGCGATCACGAACAGCGTCGGCGTGTTGAACGATGCCGCGACGGTCTGGCCGGGGTCGACCTGCCGCGCGAGCACCACGCCGGCGACGGGCGATCGGATGATCGCGCGGTTACGCTGCGTCTGGTTCTGCGCCAGCTGCGCGCGAGCGGCGGCGACATTCGCTTGCGCCGCCCGGGCCGCGGCGACGGCACGCTGGTAATTGGCACGCCCGGTCTGCAATTCGGCCTTCGCCGGCACGCGCCCGCCCGACAGCCGCGACACTTCCTCCAGCCGGTTGAGCTGCGCCTGCGCCTCGGCGACGGTCGCCTGCGCCTGCGCGACCTGCGCGACATTGGCGTTCAGCTGCGCCTGGCCTGCGCGGATCTGGTCGTCGATCTGTTCGGGATCGATCAGCGCCAACGCCTGCCCCGCGGTGACGCGGTCGTTGACGTCGACGACGACGCGCGTGACGAGGCCCGACAGCTGCGACCCGACCGTCACCTGGTTGGTCGGCGCCAGCTTGCCCGTTGCCGACACGGTGACCGTCAGGTTTCCGGCCTTCACCGCTTCGGTCGAATATTCGGGCGCGGCGTCGCCCGCGAAACAGCTTTTCAGCAGCAGCGCGAGCAGCACGACGCCGACCGCGATCGCCGCCCATTTCGCATAGCGGCGCCAGGCCGGCGCCGTCTTCACGCCCAGAAATTCGTCGGTTGCGGTCGCGTCGGCCATCAACGGTCCTGTCGGTAAGGGGTGGGTGCCGGCGCCAGCGGCACGGTGCCGCTGTCCCAGCCGCCGCCAAGGGCAAGGTAGAGCTGGACGAGCGCGGTCGCCTCGTCGGACTGTGCCTGCGTCAGGCCGTTGCGCGCGGACAGCAGACCGCTTTCGGACTGGTTGAGCGTGGTGAAATCGGTGAGCCCCGCGCGGTACTGGCTGCGCGACAGGATCGCTGTGTTGTTTGCGGCATCCAGCGCGGTCGCAAACTCCCGCGCGCGGGTCTGCGCCGAGCGCAAGGCGACGACAGCATTCTCGACATCTTCCAGCGCGGTCAGCACGGTGCCCTTGTACGCCGCCAGCGCCCCTTGCGCGGCGGCTTCGTTCGACCGCACCTGCGCCTTCGCGCGCCCGCCGTCGAAGATCAGCTGGGTCAGGCCCGCGAACAGCCCGCCGGTCACCTGATCAAACAAATTGCCCAGCGAGGTCGCGTTCGTCGCAATGTTACCGCTGATCGCGAGCGCGGGGTACAGCGCCGCCTTCGCCACGCCGATCTGCGCGGTCGCCGCGGCCAGCCCGCGCTCGGCGGCCAGCACGTCGGGACGCTGGCGCAGCACCTCCGCCGGGATGCCGACGCCGACTGCCGTCGGCCCCTTCGGGATCGGCCGCACCGCCGCCATCTCCGCCTTCAATGCCCCCGGCGCCTGGCCGGTCAGCACGCCCAGCCGCGACACCGCCGCGTTGTAGTTCACTTCGATCGAGGGGATCGACGCCGCGGTCTGCGCACGCTGCAACCGCGCCTGTTCCTGGTCGAGCGACGACACCAGCCCGGCCTGCACGCGGAAGCCCGCGATTTCCAGATTGTCGTCCTGCAAAGCGAGCGACGATCGCGCATTGGCCAGCTGCGCCTGCGCCGCACGCGCCAGGATATAGTTGCGCGCGATCTCCGACTGGCTGGAAATCACGACCGAGGCATAGTCGTAGCCCGACGCCGCATATTGCGCGCCCGACGCTTCGACCGTGCGGCGCACTTCCCCGAACAACCCGACCTGATAGCTGACGTCGCTGCCGAGCGAGAAGCTGGACGAATTGCCGCGCGCGATGTTGGTGACGGTGCCGTCGGGCAGCACCACCGTGCTCGTGCCGCCGATCAGGTTGAAGTTGCGCGAATAGCCCGCAGTCCCGCCGACATTGGGCAGCAATTGCGCGCGCGACTGGTTCAGCGATTCGCGCGCCTGTCGCAGTCGGGCGACCGCCTGTGCGACGTCAAGGTTGGTCGTCGCGGCACTGGCTACCAGCCGCTGGAGCAGCGGATCGTCGAACCGCGTCCACCACTGGGTCAGATCCTCGCGCGTGCCGAAGTTCGCGGGCACCGACCACGCCGGCGGCACGCCGAGCGCCTCCGCTGACCGCGGGCGATAGTCCGGCCCGACCGAACAACCGGCGAGCATCGCCGCGGTACCGATCAGGATCGCTGTAGGGCTACGCATCATGCGCGACAGGATTGGCGGCGCGGGGCCAAGCCGTCCAGCCAATTTGTGTAGCAGAATGTCGCAGGCGTCATGCTTTGGCCGCGGGACTTGCGCAGCGATGCGCCCGGCGGGCAAGGTCGCCGGCGACGACGAGGAGCGCAAGCGATGACCGACGACACCCTCTATCCGGTCCCCGACGCATGGGCGCGCCACGCCCGCATCGACGCCGCGAAACGCACCGCGCTGTACGATGCCGCCGCCGCCGATCCGACGCGCTTCTGGCTCGATCAGGCGCAGCGGCTCGACTGGCTGGTCCCGCCGACCGTCGCCGACGAAAGCTCGTTCGACGAGGGCGATTTCGGCATCCGCTGGTTCGGCGATGGGCGACTGAACGTCGCCGTCAACTGCACCGACCGCCACCTCGCCAGCCGCGGCGGCGACACCGCGCTGATCTGGGAGCCCGACGATCCCGCCGGCACCCCGCGGCGCTTCACTTTCCTCGAACTCCACCAGCACGTCTGCCGCTTCGCCAATGTGCTGAAGGACCAGGGCGTGGCGAAGGGCGACCGCGTCACCATCTACATGCCGATGATCCCGGAGGCGGCCTTCGCGGTCCTCGCCTGCGCCCGCATCGGCGCGATCCATTCGGTGGTCTTCGGCGGGTTTTCTCCCGAGGCGCTGGCCGGCCGCATCATCGATTGCGATTCGAAGCTGGTCGTCACCGCCGACATCGGCCGCCGCGGCGGCAAGACCATCCCACTAAAGGCTAACGTCGACGCCGCCGCCGAACGCGCGCCGAGCCTGGAAACGGTGATCGTCGTCCGTACCGCGCACGACGTGGTGCCGATGACGTCGCGTGACATCTGGTACGACGAAGCCACCGCGCTGGTATCCGACAGCTGCCCCGCCGAACCGATGGACGCGGAGGATCCGCTGTTCATCCTCTATACCAGCGGCTCGACGGGCAAGCCCAAGGGCGTGCTCCACACCTCGGGCGGCTATCTGCTGTGGGCGGCGCTCACCCACGAATGGTGTTTCGACCAGCGCCCCGGCGACATCTGGTGGTGCGCCGCCGACATCGGCTGGGTCACCGGCCACACCTACATCCTCTACGGCCCGCTCGCGAACGGCATCACGACCGTGATGTACGAAGGGCTGCCGAACTGGCCCGACGCCAGCCGCATCTGGCAGGTGATCGACCGGCACAAGGTGACGACTGTCTTCACCGCCCCGACGGCGCTGCGCGCGCTGATGAAGGACGGCGACGATTTCGTGAACGCCACCGATCGCTCCAGTCTGCGCCTGCTCGGCACGGTCGGCGAGCCGATCAATCCCGAGGCGTGGCGCTGGTACCACGCCGTCGTCGGCGAGGGGCGCTGCCCGATCATCGACACCTGGTGGCAGACCGAGACCGGCGGCGCGATGATCGCCCCGATGCCCGGAGCGACGTCGCTGAAGCCAGGCAGCGCGACCCTGCCCCTGCCCGGCATCGTCCCGCAACTGGTGGACGAGAAGGGTGCAGTGCTGGACGGCGCGACGGAAGGCAATCTGGTCATCACGCGCAGCTGGCCGGGGCAGATGCGCACCGTCTGGGGCGACCACGACCGCTTCTTCCAGACATATTTCACGACCTATCCGGGCAAATACTTCACCGGTGACGGGTGCCGCCGCGACGCGGATGGCTATTACTGGATCACGGGCCGCGTCGACGACGTCATCAACGTCAGCGGCCACCGCATGGGCACCGCCGAGGTCGAAAGCGCGCTGGTCCTCCACCCCAAGGTCGCCGAGGCCGCCGTCGTCGGCATGCCGCACGACGTGAAGGGCCAGGGCATCTACGCCTATGTCACGCTGAATGCTGGAGAGGCGGCGTCCGACGACCTGCGCCAGACGCTGCGCAGCTGGGTCCGCACCGAAATCGGCCCGATCGCCACGCCCGACGCGATCCAGTTCGCACCCGGCCTGCCCAAGACCCGCTCGGGCAAGATCATGCGCCGAATCCTGCGCAAGATCGCTGAAGGCGACACGTCGTCGCTCGGCGACACCTCGACCCTTGCCGACCCGGCGGTCGTCGACGATCTGGTCGCGAACCGCGTCGCCTGATCGCAGCGACACGGCAGTCCCGGCGAAACGCGCCGGGGCTGTTCGCGATCAGAGCACGAAGTCGGCGGCGGTGATCGTGTGGCTGTCGGTCACCGTCACCAGCACCGCAAAATCGGTGACGCCGTCGCCGTCGACATCGCCCTCGACCGAGAACACGTTGCCGCTGACGTTCTGGTAGCGCAGCTCGCCGGCGTGGCCCGTGAAGACGCCCGTGCCAATGAAGCTGAAGGCATCGTTGCCGGCCAGTGTCGTGTTGGCGTCGATCCCCGACACGTCGATCAGGTCGCCGAGCGCGAAGTCCTGGATGCTGTCGCGCGCGGTCGGCAACGAATGATCGACGCTGGTGTACAGGAACACGTCGTTGCCGCCGCCGCCGGTCAGCGTGTCGGCACCGACGCCGCCCAGCAACCGGTCCGCGCCGCTGCCGCCGATGAACACGTCGTTGCCCTGCCCGCCGAAGAACCGGAAGCTGCCGTTCGTTTCGGCCGACCCGTCGAACGTCACGCTTTCCCCTACGCGCAGCGTGTTGGCGTTGACCGCCAGCTGCGCGCCCGACGCGACCGTCGCGTCGTGCGTGGCGAGATTATAGCTGTAGTTCGTACCCGCCGCCGCGAACCGCGTATCGCTGGCCGACAGCAGCACGATCGTCTCGATGTTGGTGACGGTCGTGGCGGTGAACTGCATCCGCGTCGCATAGTCGCCCTGCAGCCCCAGCTGGTCGTCGGCGCCGCCCTGTCCGTCCACACGATCGGTCACTGCGAAGCGACCCTCGGCGCCGAAGAAGAACCCGTCCGACTGCTGCCCGCCGGTCAGCGTTTCGGTGCCGTTGCCGGCGAAGAACAGGAACGATCCATCCTGCTCCGCGGCGCCGTTGAAGGTCAGGTTCTCGCCCGCCAGCAGCGTGTTGGCGTTGATCGCCAGCTGCTGGCCCGCCGCCACGTTGGCGTCGTTCGTGGTGATGGCGTAGCTGAACCGGTCGGTCGCGATCCCGCCGAAGCGCGTGTCGCTGCCCGACAGGAACACCAGGGTTTCAATGCTGACCAGATTGGTGCCGCTCAGCGTGTAGCCTGAATAAGTACCGCGGAACCCGACCTGGTCGTTGCCAGCGCCGCCATCGATCACGTCGCCCGACGACAGCGCCGCGCCGACGAAGATACCGTCGTCGCCGTCGCCCGCCGACACGGTGTCGCTGCCGCCCGCGCTGATGTCCACCAGGTCGCTGCCGCCAGTGCCGGTCAGCGTCTGGCGGTTCGCCGCCAGATTGAACGCCGCCACGATCGGATCATGGTCGGACAGGCGGTCGTCTTTCTGGAACCCCGAATTGATGTGCACGACGTCGGTGGTGGACACCGTGGCCAGCGACCCGCCCACCAGGATATGGTCGATCGCCTGGCTGCGCCCGTCGAAGACATAGGTATAGCGCTCCGCCTCCGGCAGAGTCAGCGCCAGGTTGGTCAGCTTGGCCCCGTCGTTGCGGGCGCTGCCGTCGGCATTCACGTATCCGGTCGCTGCTTCCAGCGGACGATAGAAATAGAAGTCGTTGAAGTCGCCCGCCGCGATCACATTTGCGCCGCCGTTGCTCGACTGGATGTAGTTCATCAGCGTGTACACGTCTTCGCCGATCGCGACGCGCTTGTCCCAGCCCGCGTTGATCGGGGTGCCGGCCCCCACGTCCTGCTGGCTGGCATCCCAGAAGGTGCCCGATCCGCCCTTCGACGGCAGGTGGTTGGCGAGCGCATAGACGGTGTTGCCGTTGAACGTGAACTCGCCCAGCAGCGACTTGCGCGTCCCGCTCCAGTCGGCAGTGTTGACGCCGCCGATCATGTTGTCGCTGAACGCGATCAGGTCGCCCGCATCGCGCACGCCGTCGCCCAGACGGTCGGTAAACTTGCGGCGCTCCTCCAGCGGTGCATCGGCGGCCAGGTTGCCCAGCTGCACCCGGTCGGTGTTGTACAGGAACCCGACGCGGATGTTGCCGCCCGGTTCCCCGCCCTCGGCATTCAGCGTCGGCGCCTCATCCACCCACTGGTAATGCTTGCCTGATACGGTGTTCAGCGCATCGACCAGCATCTGCCACGTGATCGATGCGTCGTTGGCGGCATAGGTGACGCCGTTGACGGTAACGCCACCGGAATCGGCACCGTTGTTGTCCTGGATTTCCTCGATCGTCAGGATGTCGGGCGCACCCAGATTGCCGGCGATCGCGCGGGCGAGGTCGAAGAACTTGCCCTGCTGGTTCGCGGTCTGCGTCGCGGTGACATCGCCCGGATCGAGGTTCTCGACGTTGAACGTCGCGAAGGTCAGCGTGTCTGGACCGGCGGTGATCGCCGTGGTCTCGCGCGTCAGCGTGGTATCGACGAAATTCGCGCCCAAAATCGCGGTGGGCGTCAACTTCATGTCGATGAAGTTCCACTCGATGATGCCGCTGACGTCCCCCAGCTTGTCGCCCATCGAGAGGTTGCCGTTCACGCCCGTCGTGATATTGCTCGGCAGCGCGACTGCATAATCGCTGGTGTCGAATTCCAGAATGTCCGGATTGATGTCGCCATCGGTCACCCCGCGGCCGCCGCCGATGACGTTGTCGTCACCCGCCGGCGTGTCGGGCAGCGACCGGACCGGATCGCCCGCGATCGTATAGCCGCCACGGCTGTTGATCTGGTCAGCGTCGGCCGAGACGCCCGAATAGACCTTGAAATTCTGGCCGCCGCCCGCCGCAGTGACGAAGCCGTCGGCGACACGCACGTCGGGCACGGTCACCAGCATGCCCTCGATCGTCTCGAAGAACGACATGGCATAGGTGGACGCGTCGAAGCTGTCGCCCGCGTCATCGACCGAGTCCATGAAATTGGGCGCGACACCGCTCAGCAGGCTGTTCGGAATCTTGAACGCGCCGTCCAGCGTCAGCGTCGGCACCGGCTGGCCGGTCGCGCCCAGCACGATGCTGGCGTTGACCAGCGTCGTCAGCGGCGCGTTGGTGTTGAACGGACGGTATTCCATCACCTGCGCGGTGATCGTCACGATCTGCCCGACGACCAGCCCCGGCACCGCCGTCGCCAGGTCGCTGCCGACGTTCGCGTCGTTGCGGGTCATCACGAAAATGCCCTCCGACGTGAAATTGTCGTTGTCCCAGTCGGCGGCTTCCTCGGTGATGTAGAAGCCCTGGCGCGCGCCGACGCCATCGAGCACGGTCACGACCGCGCGGATCGTGACGGTCGTCGTGGTAGCGACGTTGTAGCCCAGCCCCTCGGCAGCGACGATCGGGCTGAAATAGCTGTTGCCCTGGATGTTGTGGATGAACGTCAGTTCGTCGTTCAGGATCGTACCGACGCCGGTCGCATCGGTGACGATCGCGCCGTTGGTCGCGCCCGACAGCACCACCGACAGCGTTTCGTTCGGCTCCAGCACGGTGTCGCCGTTCACGGTGACGGTGACGGTCTTGGTGGTCTCGCCCGCCAGGAACGACAGCGTGCCGCCGGTCGCGACATAATCGTTGTTGGCAACGGTCGCGGTGCCGTCGGCGGTCGCATAGCTGACGTCGAACGCGCCGGTGCCACCGCTGCGCGTGACCGTGAAGGTCAGGACGGCCGTACCGGCATCGCCCTCGGTCACCGACACGTCGTTGATCGACACCTGGATCGGGGTTCCGTCGTCGTTGACGATGGTGCCCTGCCCCTGCGCATCGACGATGACCGCGCCGGTCGGGCTCGACAGGTTCAGGAACAACGTCTCGTCGAATTCGGCGACGCTGTCGTTGGTGATCGCAACGGTGACGGTGGCGCTGACCTGGTTGTCGGTGAACGACAGCGTGCCGCTGATCGCGCTATAGTCCTGGCCGGCGATCGCGGTGCCGTCGGCGGTCGCATAGGCGACGCTGAAGGCGCCCGAGGCGACGTTGGTCCGCGTGACCGTGAAGGTCATCGTGCCCGCGGCCTCGTTCACGCTGACGTCCGAAACCGCGACGCTCGGCAGCGACGATCCGCCGACGCGGTTGATGCTGACGTTGTCGATGCCGATCTCGTCGCGGCTGCCCGAGCCGGTGCTCGTCGTGTAGGTCCAGCGCAGGTAGAGATAGCCCTGGTCGGCGAGCGCGAGCCCGGTCAGGCTTGCGCTGCGCGGGGCCAGCGTGAAGCCGTTGGTATCGGCGGCATCGGCGATGGTGATCGATGCGGGCGCGACCGTCGTGAAGTTCGTGCCGTCGGTCGAATAGCTGAAGTTCAGTACCTCGCCGCGCGTCTCGTTGTTGCGATATGCCCAGTCGAACGCGACGTCGAATGCAGTTGCCGTGGCGCCGCTGGTGTTCTGCACGCGCGCCTCGATGAAGCTGCCGGGCAGGAAGTCGGTGCCGGTCGGCTGGACGTAGAACGCCGGCGCCGTGGTCGGCGAATAGACGCCGCCGCCGGTGGCGTTGCCCGTCAGCCCGCCGTTCGCGAAGTCGCTGGTCGTGCCGGTGAAGCCGTAGGCCGGCGCGGGCTGGTCGCTGAGGCCGGTGATGCGCCAGACGTTCGAGTTGAGCTGGCCTGCGGTCGGCGTCGGCGAGAAGCCGGCGGCGGTGAAGCTGCTGAAATCCTCGAAGAAAACGCGCGTGCTGGCGGGCAGCGGATCGTCGGTGACGATCGTCGCGACCGCAGTCGCATTCGTGATCGTCGCGCCGTTGCTCGGGTTCGACAGGACGACGCGGAATTCCTCCGACAATTCGGGCGTCGCATCGCCGTTGATGACGATCTGGATGGTGCGCGTGGTCTGGCCGGCGTCGAAGCTCAACAGGCCGTTGGTCACGCCGACATAGTCGCTGCCGGCGGTCGCCGACGCATGGCTGGGATCGCCGCCGTCGAACGTGTCGTAGCGGACAGAGAACGGCGCGGTGCCGTCGCTGCGCGTGACCGTCAGTTCGAGGATCGAGGTGCCGGCATTGCCCTCGACGATGCTGGCCGATGCGATGCTGACGTTGCCCGCCGGTACCGTCACGTCGTCGTCGAGGATCGTGACGGTGGCGCTGGTCGTCGTGCCGAGCGTGCCCGCGGACGGCGTGCCGAGCGCCACGCTGAAGTCCTCGTTCGGCTCGGTCGTGGTGTCGTTGACGAGCGGGATGACGATCGTCGTGGTCGTCGCGCCACCGGCGAAGGTCGCGGTGCCGCCGGTGCCGGTATAATCGCTGCCCTCCAGCGCGGTGCCCGCGGTGATCGTGTAGGGCACGGTCACTTCGCCCAGGCCGCCGGAGCGCACCAGCGTCAGCGTCGCGGTGCCGTCGGCCTCGTTGACGGTATAGCTGCCCGCCTGGAACGCGATCGTCCCGCCCTGGTCGTTGTCGGTGATCGTGACCGTCGCGATGCCGTTCGTGCCCGAGATCGACGACCCGCCGACCGAGCTCAGCGTCACCGTGAAGCTCTCGTTCCCCTCGATCAGATAGTCGCCGGTGATGCTGACGGGGATGGTCTTGCTCGTCTCGCCTTCGGCGAAATCGACCGTGCCGCTGGCCGCCGCGACATAGTCGGACGCGCCCGCCGTGCCCGGCGCGATCGTGTAGCCGACGGTCTGCGCACCCGTCGCGCCGCCCGATCGGGTGATGGTGACGACGCCCGCGGTCGCGCTCGTGTCGCCTTCCGCGATCGTGACGTTGGCGACGGAAAACACGCCCGCGCTGTCGTCGTTGGTGATGTTTCCGGTCGCGGTAAGGTTGGTGGAGCCCAGCGCGATCGTGGTGTTCGCCGCGCCGTTGCTGACGGTGTCGAGCGTCAGCGAGAAGGACTCATTGCCCTCGATCACATAATCCCCGGCGACCGTGATCATGACGGTACCCATGGTCGCGCCAGCAGCGATCGTTCCCGAGAAGCGCGCCCCGTTCGCCACCGCAAAATCGGCGGCGTCAGTGGAGCCGGGATTGAACAAGCCCGAGAAATTGACCAGCCCCGAGGAACCGCCGGTACGCTCAACCGTGAAGGTGTAGGTGGTCGTGCCGGTGTTGCCTTCGTCTTGCGTGACGGTGACGCTGCCCGCCTGAAATGCAACGACTTGGTTCTGAATGTCGGACGACGCGGTCGCGGTCAGCGTGAAGTCATCAACGCCAAGACCGTCATCGGTGCCGGTAGCGTTGGAATCCACGTAGCGGATCCAGAATGTAGCGCCGGCTGCGATGGAAAGCGGCGTGCCGGAGATCTGGCTGATGGTCGCCGAAACACCGACACGGTTCGTATTGCCGTCAACAGCTCCGGCGGTGGAGGGCAATACGGAGGGCGACGTGAAATCGAGGCTGTCGAGATCGATCCAGGTCGCGCCGGCGGAATTGATGCCCGTCGCGTTGAAGCTGATCTGAAAATCCAGCTTGTCGGCGCCGTCCGTCACCACCCGACCACCGGCGCGCCACAACTCACCGAAATAAGAGATTGCGAGCGAACCGAGGGTCGCGCCCGAACTGTTGGTGAAGCCGGTGCCGTAGTAGATCGTTCCGGTCGTTCCACTGGCGAGACTGCCGAGCGCCCGATCTCCGGTAGCCCCGCCCGACGCAGCGCCAAAACTGTAGACCGTGCCACCGTTCGCGCCGCCAGCCCCGGCTGCGTAGACTCCGCTCGTCGTCTGCGCAGACTTCAAGAAAGACCAACCGATGCCAAGCACATAGCCGCCATTTGGGTCCGCCGCCGCTGTGCCGCCCGCGGTGCCCAGCGCGTCGAAATTCTGCGTGTAGGTCAGCCCGGCGCCCGACGTCAGCGACACCGCCGCGACCGGACTGCCGCCCGTCTGGCTGGCCGAAACCGGCGCCGCCGTCCCGCCACTCGACGCCGCGACTGCCGCCGGCGCGGTGGCGGCCATCCCCATCCCGGTCGTCCAGGCACTGTCGGCCGTGGCCGCGACGCTCCGGAAGTCCCAGTCGATCGGCGAGACGACATAACCGCCGCCGTCACCGATCGTGTCGCTCTCCAGGCCGGAGTGATTCAAACCCAGCGCACGGTTCAGGCCCGCACCCGACGTCAGCGAAAGCGCCATGGAACACTCTGTCCTTTTTCAATGAGCGACCGGTACCGGCGTGGACGAAGCCCACGGCGCGGCACCGGGATGTGATGAAGCAAGATGATCGGGCGTCGCGGTATCGGCGGCATGTGACGCGGTGATGACGGCACGCTTCGCCGCCCAACCCCACGCCTGCCACACGCCACGCTGCACGCTCGCCCCCTGACACCGACGGCGAAAGATCCGATGTGGACCCAGCGACTCGCGGTCGAAGCGACCAGTGTTTCGAAACCCTTAATCCGCGTCAACACGGGCAGCGTGGCCGCGTGGCCACACTCGGGCGCCGGGCGGCGGAATTCTGTGGATAGGTACGCGGGCGGACGGGTTCGACGCGCAGGATCAGCGTCGCCGCGACCGCCCGCGGGTCATCGGGTCGGGTTTCTTCGGCTTCACCCAGCCGGTCGGCGGCTCCATGCGCTGCTGGCTGGTGCCCAGGCCCATCGCACCCGGCTGCTGCCGGGTCAGCCCCGCTGTGTCGATCGCCTCCGCCGAGTCGCCCCCGGCTGTGCGCAGGATGCTGAGTTCGTCGCGCAGCCGCGATGCCGTCTCGAAATCGAGCGCGGCGGCGGCCGCGTTCATGCGGCGCTGCAGGTCGGCGATCGGGTCGGTCATCGCGCGCTCAACGCGCGGCGCGCGCCAACCGCTCCTCTTCCTTCGAAAATCGCGACCGGCCCTTGCTGCCGTCCGTCACCCCGCTCGCGAAGAAGGCAACGCCGCGCCCGCGTGCGCGGTCGATCCACAGGCCGGAGCGCACCGCATAGGCCTCCCCGGCGTGCCCCACCCATGTCGCGCCGTCGGCGAACAGGTCATCCTCGCATCCCGGCGCGCGGGTCGGCAGCGTCTGCGTGGCGAGTCCGTAGCGGCAGTAGAAACCCCGCGCCGTGTCCCCGTTGGCGCCGTCGAATACCCAAGCCGCCGCCTCGATCGTCGCGATCGACTTGGGGGTCAGGAACCCGTCGCCACGCCGCAGCAGCATCCCCCCGATCGTGGCGAGATCGCGCATCGAAATCCTGAGGCCCCCTTGCGGCGAGAAGATCGCGCCATTCTCACCCGCACGATATCCGGCCAGGTCACATCCTGCCTTCGCCACCACCGGGCAGTCCGGGCGTCGCCCGTGGAGATCGTCGCGCGCGACCTCTCCGTTGGCGCGGTACAGCACCACCGCGCGCGCCACCGCCGCTTCGCTGCACCCCGCGCCCCAATTGTAGCAGGCGTCGAGCTTCAGCGGCGCCATCACCTCGCGCACCATCACCCGGTCGAACCGATCCCCGGTCGCCGCCTCGATCACGCTCGCGACCACCCCGAAATTGAGGTTCGCATACCGGAAATACGCCCCCGGCGCGTGCGCCCCGTCCCACGCCTTCGCATCGCCGACGGCATCCTGCATCCGCACGCCCAGCGGCACGATATAGTCGATCCCGTCGGTCAGGCTCGATCGGTGCGACAGCAGCAGCCTGAGCGTGATCGGCGTGTCGGGAAACGCCGGATTGCGCAGCCGCCAGCCGAGCCGGTCGGACACATCGGCGTCGAGGTCCAGCGTCCCCGCTTCGACCAGCCGCATCACGCCGAGCGCCACCACCAGTTTCGAAATGCTGGCGACGCGCACCGGATCGTCGACCGTCACCCGCCGCCTGGTCGCGCGATCCGCCGCCCCACGTGCGTGCGTCGCGGTGATGCCGCGCGTATCGAACCCGACCCGCACCTCGGCCGGCCGCGTCGCGCACGCCGACAGCGCGAGCAGGAGCAGCAACGCCCTCACTTCTGTAGGGCCAGCCCGTCGAACACGATCCGCCCGATCTCGGCGATCCGCGCGTCGCGCTTCGCCGGGTCGGCCTCGCCGTAAGACAGCACCGCCAGCGCGACGCGGTGCCCGTTGGGCAGCGTCATCACGCCCACGTCGTTCGAAATCCCCGGCAGCGTGCCCGTCTTGTGCGCCCATGGCGTGCCCGCGGGCAGCAGTGCCTTCACCCGCTTGCCCCCGGTCTTGCACCGCGCCAGCACGTCCCACAGGAACCGCGTCGTCGCCGGTTCCAGCCAGCCGCCCTTGTGCAGCCCGACGAGCAACTGCGCCATCGCCGCGGGAGTCGTGCTGTCGCGCGGGTCGGCATCAAACGCGGCGTTGACCGGCCATTTCTCATCGTCCGACTTCCACGGCTCGACCGGCATGAAGGTGCCAAGCGCCGGCCCGTCGGCGAGTGCCGGGTCGGGCTTATGGCCGCTCACGTCAATCAGCAGCCGCGCGATGCTGCGGTCGACGCGCTGCCCGGCGACACCCTTCGCCGCCAGCCACCGCGTCACCGCCGCCGGCCCGCCGACCGCTTTCAGCAGCATGTCGGTCGCGGTATTGTCGCTGACCGTCAGCGACAGCTCGACCAGATTCGCGCCCGACAGTGCGACGCCGGGGTGCGGCAGCGTGTCGGTGATCCCGTCCGACCGCACGCGCATCCCCTCGTCGAGTGGGTACATCGTCGTCAGGCTCCACGCGCCGCGATCCACGCCATCGAGCCACGCCGCCGCGATCGCGACCTTCACCGCGCTCGCCATCGGAAACCGTTGGTCGGCGTTCACCGACAACGTCGCGCCGCTGTCCAGGTCGGTCGCAACTACGCCGACCTTGCCGGCAGGCATGCGGGCGACGCGCGCAATCTCGCGCTCCACCTGCGCCGAAGATGTGTGGGCGACCGATTGTGCAACCGTCGGCGCGGCGACCAGTGTCGCGGTCGCCACTGCCGCCGCCAGCCATCGCAGTTCCCGCATCGTCTCGCCCCCAAATGCCCGTTCGACGACGACGCTACCAGCGGCGCCCGGCGAAGGGAATTGGATCGATCGGCGCGACCAGATAATGGCGCGCGGGGCGTTCGACGTCGAACCCGGCCCGCGCCAGCCGCTCGACCGCGGTCATCGCGTTGCGGGCGGACACCAGCCCCATGTGGACGAACGCCTCGGTCTCTACGGTCGCCTGCGCGACGACATACCCACCCTCCCGTCGCTTCACCAGCGACGCCGCGGCCAGCGCGCCGATATGGCGGCGCACCGTCGGATACGGCAGGTTCAGCGCCTGCGCGACCGACGCCGCAGTCACCGGGCGCCGCACCGCGTCGGGCGGCGCGTCGTCGATACCGGCATAATGCTGCGCCATCTCGCGATCGAAGGTGACGGCGCGAATGTTGGCGCTGATGATCGCGTTCAGGACCACCATCTCGTTCCAAGACGCGCGTCCTGCGCATTCGGGCTCGAACGGCGACAGCGCCAGGCCGAGCGCGATGCCGATGCCGTGAGCGGGATCATAGGCCGCGTCCGGTCGGCTCGCCGGCGGCGTCACGCCCAGCCGCCCCAGTTCGTACACCATCCGCACCAGCCGGTCGTGGAAACGCGTCAGCAGGCGCTGGACCGGGTCGCTGGCCAGCACGTCGGGCCGCACCCGCACCGCACGCCCGACGCGCTCGCACAGGCCATCGGCGATCAGTCCGTTGACATGGCGGCGTGCCGTTTCGAACGATCGCCCGAGCGACGCGGCGGCGGCATTGATGCTGACGCCGTCGCGCTCGCCGCCGTCGGCGGGCACGGCTTCGCCGCGGGCAGTCTCGCACAGCACCACGACGAAGAAGACGATCCGGTCGATAGTGATCGGCCGGGCGTCGTCCAGACTGCGTAACGTGATATTGGTATCGACCAGCGCGCCAAATTGCATCTCGGTGGCCACGCGGCCAATGAGCCGACTTTCCTTAGATCGAGACTGCACGCACACTACCCCCGAAGACGCTACGCTATCGTATCGATAACTCGAAACGATCGGTCGGTATTCGTCGGGTGATCAAAGTGAGTATGCACATCACTTGTCCGCTGCACCGCGTCTCGGCCACTCGACGCTCAACGAAGACGGGGTGGAGGGACGCGCGTGAGGCAACGGTGGCAAGCGGCGATCGCGCTGGAGCTCGACCGGCTGAGCGCCGAGTTCGCGGCGCTCGGCGGACGCCTTGCCGACGATGCGGCGGTGCTGGAACGGCACCCGGTCGCGCTCCAGGATTTCGATCGCTGGACCCAGCAGGCCGAGGAACTTGCCCGGCTGCTGCGCACCGAAGTGCTGGAGGACGCGCTGATCCAGTGCGGCAACCGCGCGATGGCTGCGCGGATCGCCGGCAATCTCGAGGACACCCCCGGCGCCTCGCTGGACATTACCGCGGACGAGATCGCCCACACCATCGCCGGAACGCGGCGCGCGGCGCGCGGCGGGATAGCAGGGGCCAAGTAGCGGGGACGGACATATTTTCTCGCACCCAGCGCCGTCGCCGCCTCCCGATCAACGCGACAAAACCCACGGCATTTTGGGCAGCCGGTACATCGCAGTGCCCGAAACGCAAACGGGGCCCGGACGATACCGTCCGAGCCCCGCCTGTTTCACGCGGTCATGACAACCTGACGCTTAGTCCTTGTCGCCGGTCAGGAACGCCGGGGCAAAGGTCGGCGCGGGGCCGTCATCGTTGCCGCCGTCACGCTCGCGACGCGGGCCGCGATCCCCGCGGCCTTCGCCGCGCGGTGCGCGATCGCGGTCGCCGCCTTCGCGACGCGGGCCACGGTCACCGCCGCGGTCGCCGCCACCACGACCGCCGCGGTCGCCGCCACGATCGCCGCCGCCGTCACGACGCGGGCCACGATCGCCACGCGGACCACGGTCACCGCCTTCGCGCGGCTCACGCGCCGGACGCGTGTCTTCCAGCTCGGCGCCGGTTTCCTGGTCGACGACGCGCATCGACAGGCGAACCTTGCCGCGCGGATCGATCTCGAGGACCTTGACCTTCACTTCCTGGCCTTCGGACACGACGTCCGACACCTTCTCGACACGCTCGTTGCGCATCTCGGAAACGTGGACCAATCCGTCCTTGCCGCCCATGAAGTTCACGAACGCACCGAAATCGACCAGGTTGACGACCTTGCCGGTGTAGATCTTGCCGACCTCGGCCTCTTCGACCAGGCCCTTGATCCATGCGATCGCGGCGTCGATCTGCTTGGTGTCGGACGACGACACCTTGATGACGCCCTCGTCGTCGATATCGACCTTCGCGCCGGTCGTCGCGACGATCTCGCGGATGACCTTGCCGCCGGTACCGATGACTTCACGGATCTTCGACTTGTCGATCGTGAACGTCTCGATGCGCGGGGCATGCTCGCTGAGCTGCTCGCGGGTGTGGTCGAGTGCCTTGGCCATCTCGCCCAGGATGTGCGCGCGGCCCTCATGCGCCTGCGCCAGCGCGACCTTCATGATCTCCTCGGTGATGCCGGCGATCTTGATGTCCATCTGGAGCGAGGTGATGCCCTCGGACGTGCCCGCGACTTTGAAGTCCATGTCGCCCAGGTGATCCTCGTCACCCAGGATGTCGGACAGGACGGCGAAGTCCTTGCCCTCCAGAATCAGGCCCATCGCGATGCCGCTGACCGGACGCTTGATCGGCACGCCGGCATCCATCAGCGCCAGCGAACCGCCGCACACCGTCGCCATCGACGACGAGCCGTTGGACTCGGTGATGTCGGACGTCACGCGGATCGTGTACGGGAACTCCTCCTTCGTCGGCAGCACTGCGTGCAGCGCGCGCCAGGCGAGCTTGCCGTGGCCGACGTCGCGACGCGACGGCGCCCCGAAGCGACCGACTTCACCGACCGAATAGGGCGGGAAGTTATAGTGCAGCATGAAGTGCTGGTAGCTGAGCCCGTTCAGCCCATCGATCATCTGCTCGGCATCGCGGGTGCCCAGCGTCGTCGTCGCGATGGTCTGGGTCTCGCCGCGGGTGAACAGCGCCGAACCGTGCGCGCGCGGCAGGAAGTGGACTTCCGCGTCGATCGGACGGACCGTCTTCGTGTCGCGACCGTCGATACGGCGGCCGGTCTTCAGGATCGCGGTGCGGACGATCTCCGCCTCCAGCTTCTTCACCAGCTTCAGCGAAGCCAGATACGCCTGCGGATCGCTGTCCTTCAGGTCGGCCATGCCCTCGCGCGCCTTGGTGCGGGCGTCGTTGATGGCGGTCTGACGCGCCTGCTTGTCGGTCAGCTTGTACGCGGCCTCGAGGTCCTTGCCGATCAGCTTCTTCAGCGTCGCCTTGACCGCGGCCTTGTCGTCCTGGACCTTCAGTTCCCACGGATCCTTCGCGGCCTGCTCAGCGAGCTTGATGATCGCGCCGATAACGTCCTGCGACGCCTTGTGGGCGAACATGACGGCGCCGAGCATGATGTCCTCCGAAAGCTCCTTGGCTTCCGATTCCACCATCATCACCGCGTCCTGGGTGGCGGCGACCATCAGGTCCAGCTCGCCCTCGGCAACCTGCGTGTCGGACGGGTTGAGGATATACTCGCCGTCCTGATAGCCGACGCGCGCGGCGCCGATCGGGCCCATGAAGGGCACGCCCGACAGCGTCATCGCCGCCGACGCCGCGATCATCGCCAGCAGGTCGGGCTCGTTCTCGCCGTCATACGACATCACCTGCGCGATGCAGTTGACCTCGTTATAGAAGCCCTCTGGGAACAGCGGGCGCAGCGGGCGGTCGATCAGGCGGCTGACCAGCGTCTCACGCTCGGTCGCGCCACGCTCGCGCTTGAAGAAGCCGCCCGGGATACGGCCCGACGACGAGAACTTTTCCTGGTAATGGACGGTGAGCGGGAAGAAGTCCTGCCCTTCCTTGACCGACTTGGCGGCGGTGACCGCGCACAGCACGACGGTCTCGCCGAGCGTCGCGAGGACCGCGCCGTCGGCCTGGCGGGCAACGCGGCCCGTTTCCAGCGTCAGGGTCTGGTCGCCCCACTGGATGCTGATTTTTTTGGTATCGAACATGTAGTTTCCTTCACTCCGGCGGCCCTATGCCGGCCGGGGCCATTGACGGGTCGCATCTGCGGCCCGGTATCGACGGATGTGTCCGTCTGGCGGGCCCGCACCGGATTGCACGGGCCCGAAATGCAGAAACGGCGCCCGAAGGCGCCGCGTCCGTTTACTTGCGAAGCCCGAGCTTCGCGATGAGGGCGAGGTAACGCTCGCCATCGGTCTTGCGCAGATAGTCGAGCAGCGAACGACGCTTGTTGACCATCATCAGCAGGCCGCGACGCGAATGGTTGTCCTTGGCGTGGCCCTTGAAATGCTCGGTCAGGTTGCGGATGCGCTCGGTCAGGATCGCGACCTGCACTTCGGTGGAACCGGTGTCGCCTTCGGCGCGGCCATGTTCCTTGATCAGCGCGTCCTTGCGCTCTGCGGTAATCGTCATGAATATCTGTCCTCGACATCGTATCAAATGTTGAAGCCCCGGACGACGCGGGCTTCCCCGCCTGCGACCTCGATCAGCGCGACGGGTATGTCACCCAGCAGCGCGAAACGAAGGCCGTCGTCCGTGGCAATCCCGGCCAGAACGCGCCCCTGGCGGAGCGCCCCTGCCTGGTCGGGGTCGAGGGAGAGAGCCGGGATGTCGTCCAGCCCCGCCCTCAATGGCAGGATCACCTGTTCAAGCGTGCGCGCCTTAGAGCTTTCCGCCAATTTGTCCAGCGATATTGCGGCGTCGAGCTCGAACGGCCCGGCCTTCGTCCGCCGAAGCATCGTCACGTGCCCGACCGTGCCGAGCGCGATGGCGATGTCGCGCGCGAGCGAGCGGATGTAGGTGCCCTTGGAGACATGCGCGGTAAGGGTGACGTCTTCCAACTCCTCCCCG